>JANMBU010000016.1:0-111211 GCA_031360575.1 Gemmatimonadaceae bacterium | reverse complement strand
GCGGACGTGGCGCCGGCGGCGGCGGCGGGCGTAGCGGCGGCCCCGGTGGCCGCGGCGGTCCCGGTGGCGGCGCTGGTCGCGGCGGTCCGGGCGGTGGCGCGGGTCGCGGTGGTCGTCCGGGTGGCGAGGGTGGCCGTCCGGGTGGCGAGGGACGTGGCGGCGGCGGTCGTGACGGCGGGCGTGGTCGCGGTGACGAGCGGAATCGCGAGGGCGGCGATCTCGTCGAGAACGTGATTGCGATCAATCGTGTCGCGAAGGTCGTGAAGGGTGGACGGCGTTTCTCGTTCAATGCGCTTGTCGCGGTGGGCGATGGTCAGGGCAAGGTCGGCTTCTCGACCGGCAAGGCGAACGAAGTGTCCGAGGCTGTCCGCAAGGCGGTCGACGGCGCGCGTCGCAACATGGTGCAGGTGCCGCGCACCGGATCGACGATCCCGCACGAGATCGTCGGCAAGCACGGGGCCGGGCGGGTGTTGATGAAGCCCGCGGCACCGGGCGCCGGCGTGATTGCAGGTGGAGCGGTTCGCGCGATCATGGAATGCGCTGGCATCAGCGACATCCTGACGAAGAGCCTCGGCTCGACGAACCCGCACAACATGGTACTGGCAGCGCTCGACGGGCTGATGCAGCTGACGACCGTCGAACAGATCGCGCGCGAGCGCGGGGTCGAGGTCTCGTCGTTAGGCTACCGGTCGCGAGCCAAAGTAAGGGAGGCGGTGTAACATGCCACGGACATTCGTCTGGCACCGGACACGCGGCCCGAAGCACACGGCGAAGGATCAGCCGGCGACGGACGGTCAGGTGCAGATCAAGCAGGTGAGGAGCGGGATCGGCCATTCGTGGCGGATCCGCCGCACGCTCGAGGCGATGGGGCTGAGGCATCATCAGGCGTCTGTCGTCAAGCAGGATTCCGAGTCGCTGCGCGGACAGATCAAGCAGGTGCGTCATCTCATTGAAGTGACGCCGGTAAAGGAGTGACCCCAGTGGACAACGAAAAGAAGATCGGCCTGCACAACCTGATGCCGGCCCCAGGCTCGAACAAGCCGCGCAAGCGGCTCGGTCGCGGCCCGGGCTCTGGTACCGGCAAGACGTCAGGCAAGGGTCACAAGGGCATCAAGGCGCGCTCGGGCCACCACGGTCCGGGCGGCGGCAAGCCGCAGTTCGAAGGCGGACAGATGCCGCTGACGCGCCGCCTGCCGAAACGCGGGTTCACCAACCCGTTCAAGGTTGAGCATCAGGTGGTCTCGCTCGCCGACATCGCCGAGATGAGTGGCGAGGTGACGCGCGAATCGCTCGTCGAGGCAGGGCTGATCCGCACCCGCAAGGGTCCGGCGAAGCTGCTGGCCAACGGCGAGCTGACCAAGGCGCTGACGGTGCGCGGCATCAAGCTGAGTCAGGCTGCGCGTGACAAGATTGTCGCGGCCGGAGGCCGCGTCGAGGACTAGCATGGCGGACATGAATCCGGCTTCAGCGGTGCGTGATGTGGTCCGCACTCCCGAGCTCTGGGAGAAGATCACGTTCACGTTCCTCTGCCTGGCGATCTACCGGATCGGTGCACACATCACCGCACCGGGCGTCGACGTGCTGGCGCTGACGGATTACTTCGCGCAGCAGAAGGGCGGCGGCGCCGGGCTGCTCGGCCTCTACGACCTGTTCGTCGGCGGCGGGCTGTCGCGGGCGACGGTGTTCGCGTTAGGCATCATGCCCTACATCTCGGCCAGCATCTTCCTGCAGATCGGCGCGGCAGTCGTCCCGCAGGTCGACAAGATGCAGAAGGACGAAGAGGGCAGGAAGAAGATCAACCAGTGGACCCGCTACATCACGGTCGCGCTGGCGGCGGTGCAGGCGTGGGGATTCGCGATCTTCGTCGAATCCCTGCCCGGCGCGGTCGCGTCGCCGACGCTCGGCTTCAAGCTGCAGATGATGTTCGTGCTGACGACCGGCGCGATCTTCGTGATGTGGCTCGGCGAGATGATCACCGAACGCGGCCTCGGCAACGGCGCGTCGCTGCTGATCTTCTTCTCGATCGTCGAGCGGCTGTGGGGCGGGATCTTCCAGACCTTCCGCTTCGTCAGCACCGGGGCGTTAGGCGCGTTCAGCCTGCTGGTGCTCGTCGTGATCATGATCGCGGTGGTCGCCGGTGTCGTGCTGGTGACGATGGCGGCGCGGCGGATCGCGATCCAGATCCCGCAACGCACGATGGCCAAGGGGCGACAGCGAGAAGCGTCGCGCAGCTTCATTCCGCTGCGATTGAATGCGTCGGGCGTCATGCCGATTGTCTTCGCGCAGTCGGTGATCGTCGTGCCCGGTGCGATCGCGCAGTTCACGAACAACGAAAAGGCGCGGGCGATCTCCGACCTGTTCGCGCCGGGAACGATCGCCTACTTCCTGCTGTCGGGGTTCCTGATCATGTTCTTCACGTACTTCTACACGTCGATCATCTTCAATCCGGTCGACGTCGCGGAGAACCTGAAGAAGCAGGGTGGATTCGTTCCCGGCGTGAAGCCGGGGGCGAAGACGGCCGAGTACATCGATACCGTGCTATCGCGGATCACGCTGCCGGGCGCACTGTTCCTGACGGTCATCGCGCTGCTTCCGATCGCGCTGATCGACTCGTTCGGCATCCCGTTCACGTTCGGCGGAACGTCGCTGCTGATCGTCGTCGGCGTCGCGCTCGACACGCTGGCGCAGGTCAACCAACACCTGCTGCTGCGCAAGTATGACGGTTTCATGAAGAAGGGGCGCGTCCGGTTCCGCGGGCGCCAGGCGACGGGCGGAAGCTTCTAGCAGTCAGGCGAAGGTCTCACTCGGACCGAGCGCGACGCGAGGCGCGCGGGCGGAGCAGTGTGGTTGCTCCGCTTGCGAAGCTCGAGCGTCGCGCTCAGCTTTTTCAGACTCATGGACATCGTACTGCTCGGACCCCCAGGTGCGGGGAAGGGCACGCAGGCGCAACGCCTCGCGGCCAAGCTGGGAATTCCGCAGATCGCGACCGGCGACGTGCTGCGCGCCGCGCTGCGTCAGGGCACGCCCCGCGGTCTCGAGGCGAAGGCCTACATGGATCGCGGCGACCTCGTCCCCGACGAGGTGATTCTCGCGATCATGAAGGAGGCACTGTCGCACGACGACGCGCGCAAGGGCTCCATTCTCGACGGTGTGGTCCGCACTCTTCCCCAAGCGGAAGGACTCAACCGGGTGTTGAAGGAGCTCGGCCGCAAGGTGGACGCAGTGCTGTTCTTCGAGGTCGCCGACGCGGAGCTTGTTCAGCGTCTCGGGGGTCGCACTGTGTGCGAGCACTGCCAGACACCGTACACCGGACGCGAGCCGGGGAGCAAATGCGACAAGTGCGGCGGGACGTTGATCCGGCGCAAGGACGACGATCCCGACGCGATCCGCAACCGACTCGCGGTCTACGGGAAACAAACGGCACCGGTTCTCGATTGGTATCGCACGCACGGCGCGAAGGTATCGTCGATCGATGCGGTGGGAACACAGGACGAAGTGACCGCGCGCGCGCTCAAGGCAATCGGGAAATGATCCAGCTGAAATCGTCGCGCGAGATCGACATGATGGCCGAGGGCGGCCGGATCCTGGCGGCGACGCTGGAGACGGTTCGCGCGTCGGTGCGCGTCGGCATTTCGACTGGCGAGCTCGATGCACTAGCCGAGGAGTTCATCCGCAGCCACGAGGGCGCGGTGCCGGCGTTCAAGGGGCTCTACGGATTTCCAGCGACGCTCTGCACCTCGGTCAACAACGAAATCGTGCACGGAATTCCGTCGCGCTCCCGCGTGCTGCGCGATGGAGACATCGTGTCGGTCGATGTCGGCGTGAAGTACAAGGGCTACTACACGGACATGGCGGCGACGGTGCCGGTGGGCGCCGTGGATGCGCGAACGGCGAAGCTCCTCGAGGTGACTGCGCGCTCGCTTGACGTCGGCATCGCTGCGGCGCAGCCGGGGAATCACATCGGCGACATCGGCGCCGCGGTCCAGCGCGTGGTCGAGGCGGCGGGGTTCAGTGTGGTGCGGACGCTCGTCGGCCACGGGATCGGTGTCGAGCCGCACGAGGAACCGCAGGTGCCCAACCACGGAAAGGCCAAGCGCGGCCAGCCGCTGATGCCCGGGCTCTGCATCGCGATCGAGCCGATGGTCAACATCGGCGGACCGGCCACGCGAACGTTAGGCGACAAGTGGACGGTGGTGACGCAGGACGGTTCGCGCTCGGCGCATTTCGAGCATACCGTGGCGGTGACCGCCGAGGGCCCGCGGGTGCTGACGCGGGCGGCGTGAACTGAAGGCTGAACTGAAGCCGTTGGCCATTAGCCGTTAGCAGAGAGAAACAGCGGCTTGCCGGTCGCTGTGCCAGTGCGCCGTCGCTCAACGCTAGCGGCTAAAGGCTAATGGCTTTCTCCACCGCGGACGTCGCCCGCGCTGCATGTGCGCTCGCCGCGCTCACCGCGCGCGCGATCTCCTCGAGCAGTGCTGCGCCCTGCGACTTGTCGTCGAGTGAGGCGACGTTGATGCGCACGTTGTACGACGCGCCCTTCGCTCCGGCTTCGGCGAGGAGGGCGGCGACGGCGGCGTCGGATGCGGCGTTGGTGTTGCCACGTTCGGCGACGACCGCGGCCAGCTCGGCGACACGGGCACAGGCGCGGGCTGTGTCCAGCGGGACGGCGGCCGCCTCGAGGAGCGCGGCGGTGATCGCGGCCCGCCGCGCCGCCGTCGCGGATTCCGGCTCCTTCGGGAGCTTGTAGGCGGCGGCGACCGCACTGAAGGCGGCGGCGTCGCGGGCGACCAACGCCGAGAGCTCGTTGACGAGCGCGGCGCCCGCGAGGGCAGCGTCTTTCATCTCGCTCTCGACGGCGACGTACTTCTTTTTGCCGATGGTCAGGCCGGCGACCATCTGGGCGAGCGCCGCGCCTAACGCTCCAGCGAGTGCGGCCACGCTTCCACCGCCGGGTACCGGGGCTGGCGAGGCGACCGAGGCGATGAATCCGCTCAGCGACTCGCCGCCGGCCACGGTCTCGCGCACCTTCCGCTCGAGCACCTGCTCGACGCTGAACTTGTCGAGGCGGACGTGGCGAATGGCGGCGTCGAAGAGCACGCGTTCGGGAACGAGGCCGACGATCTCGCTCCACGTCGGGGTAACGCCCCACGCTTCGGCTTCCATCCGGACCATGTCGAAGGCGCGATGCAGCGGCGTGCGCTCGGTGTCGACGAGGTTGATCGACACCTGCGCCTGACCGTCGACCTCGAGGGCGAGCGCCTTCACGCCTTTGAGTCCCCCCGACGACCCGCGTACCGCCTTGGCGACGCGCTTCGCGACTTCCATGTTCGTCGCCGGCCCAAGGTAGACATTGTAGGCGACGAGAAATGGTCGGGCGCCGATCGCGACAGCGCCGAACGTCGGATGAATCCTCTCCGGACCGAAGTCCGGCTTTCGTGCCGGATTGCTGCCGATCTCGCTGCGCAGCCCCTCGAACTCGCCGCGCCTGACATCGGCGAGATTTTCGCGCGCGGGCATCGTTGCGGCGCGCTCATAGAGGAACACCGGAATCTGCAGGTCGCGGCCGACACGCTTCGCCAACGTCCGCGCGAGGACGATGCAGTCGTCCATCGTCGCACCCTCGAGCGGAATGAAGGGCACGACGTCAGCGGCGCCCATGCGCGGATGTTCACCGGTGTGCGCATTGAGGTCGATCAGCTCGAGGGCCTTGGCGATGCCAGCAAACGCCGCATCGACTGCGTGCTCGAGCGGAACGACCAACGTCATAACGGTGCGGTTGTGCGATGCGTCGGAGGACACGTCGAGGACGGACGCGCCGTCGATGGCGGCGATCGCGTCGCGAATCGCCGTGATGACGTCCGGGCGACGACCCTCGGAAAAATTCGGAACGCATTCGACGAGCTTCATCAGTCAGGACCGAGGATTGGTAAGTTGGTCGAGCAGCCAGCGGTGCATCACGGGGTTGCCACAGACGACGCCGGCATGCGCGACGCGCGAGTCGATGCCGGCGAGGTCAGTCACGACGCCACCGGCTTCGCGCACGAGCAGCATACCAGCGGCGACGTCCCATGGTGCGAGCGTGAGCTCCCAGAAGGCATCGAAACGTCCGCAGGCGACGGCCGCGAGGTCGAGAGCCGCTGCGCCGGGCCGCCTGATTCCCGCAGTCGATGTCATGATCCCCGGGAGCGGGGCGAGGTACGGCGCGACGTGCTCGTGAACGTTGAAGGGGAAACCGGTGCCGAGCAGCGCTCGCGCCGGGTCGGTGATCGTCGAGACCCTAATAGCCTTGCCGTCGCGCTCAGCACCGCCGCCGCGAGTTGCGGTGAACAGCTCGTTGCGCGGAACGTCGAGGATCGCGGCGGCGCGCAGCTCGCCATCGACGAGCGCGGCGATCGACACCGCGTACGCCGGGAATCCGTGAAGAAAGTTCGTCGTGCCGTCGAGTGGATCGGCGACGAAGACCACGCCTTCGTTGATTCGCGCCAGATCGGGCGAGCCCTCTTCGCCGAGGAGCCGCGCGTCAGGCAGGCGGGCGGCGATTGCGGTGGCAATACTCATTTCGGCGGCGCGATCCACCAGGCTGACGAAGTCGGACGGGCTTTTCGTCTCCCAGCGGAGCGTCGCGAGTTCGGGCTCGTACGCGCGGATGACTGCAGCTGCAGCGCGTGCCGCGGCAACGGCGGTCGCAAGGAGGGTCGCGTCATGGCGCCCTTCGGCAGCGCGCGCAGGGGTTGGAGAACCGTCCGCATTCGCAGGCGCAGGCAGATTCACGGGTTGCTCTCCCTCCGGCGCGCTTCTAGTTTCGCGTGATGCCACGGATCTTCAGCGGAATTCAACCATCGGGGGAGTTGCACATCGGCAACTACCTCGGTGCGGTGAAGAACTGGATACGATTGCAGGAGATGCACGAGGCGATCTATTGCGTCGTGGACTATCACGCGATCACCGTCGCGTACGAGCCCGAGATGCTGCACCGCCGCCGCCGCGAAATGACCGTATCGTTGCTTGCCGCGGGGATCGATCCGGCGAAGGCGTCGATCTTCCTGCAGTCGCAGGTGCCGGAACATACCGAGCTGGCGTGGATCTTCAATGGCGTGACGCCGCTCGGAGAGCTCGAGCGCCAGACGCAGTTCAAGGAAAAGGCGCAGCGACAGGAGAGTGTAGTCGTCGGACTGCTTACCTATCCCGTGCTGCAGGCCGCGGATATCCTGCTCTATCGTGCCGACCAGGTGCCGGTCGGCGAGGACCAGGTCCAGCATCTCGAGCTGTCGCGCGTGATCGCTCGCCGGTGGAACGCCGCGTTCGGCCGCGGGAGCGACTATTTCCCCGAGCCGCAGGCGCTGCTCACGCCGACGCGCCGCGTGATGGGACTCGACAATCAGGCGAAGATGTCGAAGTCGCTGAACAACTACATCGGCCTCCTCGAAACGAGTGAGCAGATCTGGGCGAAGCTGCGTCCCGCGATGACCGATCCGGCGCGGATGAAGCGCACCGACCCGGGCACGCCCGAAGTCTGCAACATCTATCACCTGCACAAGGCGTTCAGCGACGAGAGCACGGTGCGGCAGGTGGAGATCAACTGCACCACGGCGGGGTGGGGGTGCATTGATTGCAAAAAGGTTCTTCACCAGTCGATGGACGCCGAGCTGACGCCGATCCGGCGGCGCGCCGCCGAGATCGAAGCGAATCCGCAGATCGTCGATGACGCGCTGGCAACGGGCGCGGCGAGCTGCCGGGCGATCGCACGCGAGACGATGGGCGAGGTGAAGGAGCGCATGGGTCTTGCCTAGTCGCCCCGGTAGCCCCAACCGGGAGGAGACATGGCTGGATCAGGACCCCGTGGCCTCGTAACGATGGTCTGCATCACCTGCGGCGCCGAGCAGTTTTTCGATCAGAGCGTTCCGTCGTCTATCAAGTGTACCAAGTGCGGGAGCAGCGTCTTCCGCCAGTTCGCCACCCCGACCCAGCCCGACGAGGCGACCATCGCCCAGCTCGAGGAACAGGCGCGGAGCATGTCGTACGGCGATGCATCGCCGGATTCGACGGCCGACGACGTTCGCGATCTGGGTAACCGCTGACGATCACCGCTGACGCGTCTCGCGTCCGGCGGTGGCGTGCGGACGCCTGAGGGGGGCGGTCACACCGTTTGTCCCAGGCGCATTCGTGATCGCAACGCTCGCCGCACCAGACATGCCGACGGCCGGACTGATGGTCACCGTCCTCCGGCTCGACCTGCTCGCCAAGCTGGCGATGGCCGTGCTCCTCGGCGGTGCGGTCGGACTCGAGCGCGAGCTGTCGGGGAAGCCAGCCGGGTTGCGGACTAACATCCTCATCTGCGTCGGATCGGCGATGCTGATGGACCTGTCAATCCGTATCGGTGTCACTGAGGGCGGAGTGCGAGTGGGCGATCCGGCGCGGCTCGCGGCGCAGGTGATCTCCGGCATTGGCTTTCTCGGCGCCGGAACGATCCTGCAGGCGCGGGGCACGGTGGTTGGGCTGACCACGGCGGCGACGATCTGGGTAGTCGCCGCGATCGGGCTCACGATTGGCGCAGGAAGCTTCATCGAAGCGGCAGGGGCGACGCTCCTCGTCGCCAGTGTGCTCTATGGACTCGGCCGAGTAGAGAAGCGGTTGCTGCAGACGCGCCGGGTGATTGGCGGGACGTTGCGCGTCCTTCCGCGCACGCCATTCGACGAGCTCGAACAGATCTTCAACTCGGGCGGGATCCAGGTGCTGCAGAAGACCGTGTACGAGCACAGCGACGATCGCACATACGAACTGAAGCTGATGGGACCGGCGCGGCAGTACGACATCATTTCCGCTGCGCTGATGCGACGCAGCGATGTGCTCAGCGCGCAGTTCGACTGACGAGCACCCGGTGAACGCCATGCCTAACGGCGCGACCGCCGGGCGGCTGCTCGTCGTCGACCTCAGTGCGACCTCGCGGAACTGGTCGTTGACCCGGACAGGCCGCGAAAGGATCGCTGCGGCAACACCGAACGGCTGGCGCGTCCACTTCGTCGACGCGCCCGCCTTCTCGGATGGCGATGGTGGCGCGCCCCCGAGCACCGAGGCGCTCGATCGCGTTACGCACGCGGAAGCGTATTTCGGATTTGGATTGTCGCACGCGGTGTTCGACGCCGGAAAGTCGCTACGCTGGGTCCACTCGGCGGCGGCCGGTGTGGGTTCCGTGCTGTTTCCAGCGATGGTTGCGAGCGATATCGTGCTCACCAACTCGGCCGGCGTCTATGGGCGCCCGATCGCGGAGCATGTCGTCGGCGGTGTGCTTCACTTCCTGCGGTCGTTCGACATCGCGATCGACCGGCAGCGAGCGGGCATCTGGGACAAGGAACCGTTCGTCGGCGACGAGTCACGCGTGCGCGAAGTCGGCGATTGCCAGGTTCTGATCATCGGAGCCGGCGGTCTCGGGGCGGCGATTGGCGAGGCGCTCTCGGGACTCGGCGCGCGCTGCGTCGGCGTGCGGCGGCATCCTGATCGGCCGATACCGCCCGGATTCGCGCGCATTGTCGGCCCTGACGCGATCGACGAAGAATTGTCCGGAGCAGACGTCGTGGTGCTCTCGACACCGGCGACCGCGGCGACGCGGACGCTGCTCGACGCGGCGCGTATCGCACGGTTGAAGCGGGACGCGATCGTGGTGAACGTGGGGCGTGGGTCGCTGCTCGACGAATCCGCGCTGGTCGCGGCGCTGCAAGACGACCGCGTTCGCGGCGCAGTACTCGATGTGTTCAATGACGAACCGCTTGCGGAGTCGAGTGCTCTCTGGCGGCTTCGCAACGTGCTGCTGACGCCTCACGTTTCGGGCGTTTCGCCGATGCGGTACTGGCAACGCCAGCTCGACCTGTTCCTCGAGAACTGGCTGAACTATGCCGCAGGCAGGTCCCTGAGGAACGTGGTGGACAAGCACGAAGGTTATTAGTGGCGGGCGAGCTTGTGACACCGCGATGAGAGATGAGCGAGCTACACTGCGGCGACGATTCCGACTGCGGGCACAGCAGGAAACCACGGCAAATCAAGGGATAGATGCAACGGATCATCAAGGCGGCGGTCGACCGCGGCGCGTCGGATGTGCACATCAAGGCGGGCGACGTCTTCCGCGCGCGGATCAATGGCGAGCTCGTTCCGCTAACGCGTCAGGCGCTGACGCCGGAGCAAACACGCGCGATCGCGCTTGACCTCATTCGCAATGAGGAAGATCGCAAGCGCATCGACACGATCACCGACTACGACTGTGGCTGGGGCGCGCAGGGTATCGGCCGATTCCGCGTCAACATCCTTCGGCAGCGCGGCAGCTTCGCGATCGTGATGCGGGTCATCCCGTTCGAGGTGCCGACGGTCGAACAGCTCAAGCTGCCGCCAGTGCTCACAAAAATCGCCCAGGCGGAGCGGGGAATGGTGCTGGTCACCGGCGTGACCGGATCGGGGAAGAGCACGACGATGGCAGCGCTCGTCAATTTCATCAACACCACCGAGAACCGGCACATCATCACGCTCGAGAACCCGATCGAGTTCCTTCATCGCGACGTGAAGTCGTCGTTGACGCAGCGCGAGATTGGCGCCGATACCGAGAGCTTCAAGATGGGACTGCGGGCCGCGCTGCGGCAGGATCCCGACGTGATCATGATCGGCGAGATGCGCGACGCCGAGACGATCGATACGGCGATCAAGGCCGCCGAGACCGGGCACCTGCTGATCTCGACGCTGCACACGCCGGACGCCATCTCGACGATCATGCGGATCATGGCCATGTTTCCTCCGCAGGAGCAGGCAGTGGTGCGCATCCGGCTCGCCGAGTCGCTGCATGCGGTCATCTCGCAGCGACTGTTGCCGCGCGCCGATGGCAAGGGGCGCATTGCGGCGGCCGAGATCCTCGTCGTCACGCCGACGATCCGCGATCTGATCGTCGACGGGGGAAACCTCCCCGAGATCCGCGATTACATGACCGATGGCCGCGAGCAATACGGGATGCAGACTTTCGACCAGCACCTGACGGAGCTGGTGCTGTCGGGCGAAGTTTCCTACGAGGTCGCGCACGCGAACGCATCGAAGCCGAGCGATTTCGAGCTGCAGATGCGAACGTTCGGGGGGATGGCGAAGAACTCGGTCAAGGGTGGCGCGGCTGGCGCGGGAAGCGGTGGCGGCAGCGCGCAGGCTGGTGCGACCGGTACCGCGCGGCCGGCCGCCGCACAGACCGCGACAGCACCGGCGGACAATGGCTTCGGCAGCGGGCTGGATTTTCTCGATCCGTGAGTGACCGTGATTGAACAAGATTTGCAGCGAACGTTAGGCGGTGTCCTCTGTCCGGTCGTCACCACTTTCCGCGGTGACGAGACGATCGACCGCGACGCATTTCTCACCAACGTGCGGGCACACCTCGCGGACGGGGTGCACGGAGTGGTCGTCTGCGGGTCATCCGGGGAAGCGGCACTGCTCGACGAGGATGAGCGGGGCGATCTCGTCAGCTGGGCGCGTGACGCGGTTCCCGGCGACCGCTGGCTGGTCACCGGGTGCGGCGGCGAGTCCACTCGCATCGTGGTGAAGCGCGCGCGTGAGGCCGCCCGGCGCGGCGCGGATGCGATCCTCGTCGTGTCGCCGCACTACTACCTCGCGGCAATGACGCGCGATGCCCTGCTGGCGCATTTTCGCCGCGTGGCCGACGAGAGCCCGCTGCCCGTCATCCTTTACAACATCCCGAAATACGCGCACCTGACGCTCGAGCCCGCGCTCGTCGCCGAGTTGGGGCAACACGCGAACATCATCGGGATCAAGGACAGCTCCGGAGATCTCGAGCTGCTCGGGAAATACATCGACCTCGCGCAGTCGGAGACATTCACCGTGCTCACCGGCAGCGGCACGACCTTCCATCCGGCGCTGCAGCGCGGCGCGCGCGGGGGCATCCTCGGCGTCGCACTGTTTGCCGGGCCGATCGCGACGCGCGTCTTCGAGAGCGCGGTTGGCACCGGTCGCGGAGACGGGGCAACGGCGCGCCGCGCACAGGATCAACTCACGCCGCTGGCGGCGCAGATCGTCAACGGACTCGGCGTCGCCGGCATCAAGGCGGCGCTCGACCAGGTTGGTCGGCGCGGCGGCCCGCTGCGGTCGCCGCTGCTTCCGCTGTCGTCCGCCGATGAGGCGCGAGTGGGGGACCTGCTTCGCCGAGCCGATCCGCATCTCGCCGCCTGACCCGAGCCTAACGGTCGCCGCTGACGCCACCCGGTCTCCCTCCCCGCAACGGCGGCGACGCCGCGGCTCGTACGCTCCTGGCGAGCATCGCAGCCGAGCCGCGCCCAGCTGGGGGAGAAGCCGAAGCGCGCGCCCGTGAGACCTGTCGCACGCGGCTGAGCCAGGCGAGGTTCACCGTCGCCGACGAAAGGTTCGATTACTCCGCGTGGCCCGGCCGTTGGGCGACGCCATTGGCCGGCGTCGTCGCGGCCAGCGCGGCGACGAGCGCGTCGATGCTCGGCCGCGACGGCCGGGCGGTGGCAGCGTTAGGCGTCATCGCCGCCGCCGTCGCGCTGCTGATCGTTGGCGGTCGGGCCATTGCGCAGCGCGTCAATACGCTGCCGTGGATGCGCAGCTCCAGCGTGAACCTTGTCGCCATGCGAGGAACGCCGCGCGTGTGGCTGGTCGCCCACCTCGACAGCAAGTCGCAGCCGGTTGCGATGCTGGTGCGAATTGCCGGCATGGTCATCGGCAGCGCGACGCTGATCGCGATCGCCGCGTTGGCGCTGGTCGCCGCCCGCGGTGTCTCGATCCCGCCGATGCTCTGGATGCTCCTCGGCGTGCTGGCGATCGTCGCCTTGCTGCCCGTTATCGCCAGCGTTATCGGCGACGTGTCGCCAGGGGCGCTCGACAATGGATCGGGTGTCGTGGCCGTGCTGCTCGCCGCCGATATGCTGCCGCGCGACATGCCGATCGGTGTACTGCTGACGAGCGCGGAGGAGTTGGGGATGGCGGGTGCACGGGCGTTCGCGGCAACGCACGCCGCCGCAATGGCGATCAACGTCGACGGCGTGGACGATCGCGGAGCAACGATCTGCATGCGGCACGGCCGTGCCGCCCGCGTGCGCGTCGGGCTGGCGCGCGCGGCGCGGGCGATCGGGATGCGCGTCGATGAGCGGAGGACGATTCCCGGCCTGCTCACCGACGGTGTCGTGCTCGCCGAGGCCGGCTGGAGCGCGGTCACGCTCAGTCGCGGCGGGCTGCGCACGCTCTGGCGTATTCATCGCGCAGCCGATAGCGCGTCTCACATCGATGGGCGCGGCATCCACGAAATGGCGCGCCTGGTAGCGAGCGCCGCCCGGGAGATCGCCTGACCGTGCGCGGAGGGAACAGTTCCCGCTATACCGCGTAGTGTTCGGGCCAGCGCACGCCAACCAGTGAACGGCATGGGAATACTTCTCCTCGCGTTTCTGCTTTTTTGCTGCATCATGATCATCCCGCTCGGCTTGCCGGGGACGTGGCTGATACTCGGCGTCGCCGTGGGTTACGCGGCGTTGACGCACGAGAGCATCGGGTGGGTGAACATCATCATCATTGGCGTGATGGCGATCATCGGCGAAGTGCTCGAGTTCATGCTGTCTGGTCGTTACGCGCGGAAGTACGGCGGGTCAAAACGCGCCGAGTGGGGGGCGATCATCGGCGGGACCGTCGGGGCGTTCGCCGGAATTCCGATCCCGATCGTCGGGTCGATGGTCGGCGCGTTTCTCGGAGCATTCGCCGGTGCGCTGCTGTTCGAGCTGGCGGGCGGCGCGCGGGCCGGTGCCGCGACCAAGGTCGCGACGGGTGCGCTGCTCGGGCGTGTCGTTGCCGCAGCGATGAAGGTCGGCATCGGCTTCGTGATGGCGGCCTGGGTGATCGGCGCGGCGATCGTCTAGCGGACCGGCGACGGCGCGCTCGGTTGACTTCACCCTCGCTCTCCGTACATTTCAACAACGCCCCGCCACCCGGGGCGTTTCGTTTTTTCAGCCGGTTCACCAGTGCAGCACATCCGCCCCACACCGCACACCAGCGGTGCGCGGCTCCGGAGAATCATGTTCGATAGCGACAATCGCACCGTCGTCGTCGTCGGGGCGCAGTGGGGCGATGAAGGGAAGGGGAAGCTGGTCGATGTCATGGCCGAGCGCGCCGATTGGGTGGTGCGCTACCAGGGCGGCGCCAATGCCGGCCACACCGTGCACATCGGCGAGAAGAGCTTCGTCCTCCACCAGATTCCGAGCGGCATCCTTCACCCGGGCGTGAGATGCGCGATCGGGAACGGCGTCGTGCTCGACCCGGATACGCTGGCGGTTGAGATCGACGAACTCGTCGAGGATGGGGTGGACGTCGAGGGCCGGCTCTATGTGAGCGACCGCGCGCACCTGGTGCTCCCCTATCACAAGCTGCTCGACGGCGAGAGCTCAGCGAGCAAGGAGATCGGGACGACCGGCCGCGGCATCGGGCCAGCGTACGAGGACAAGGTGGCGCGTCGCGGCGTGCGGGTGCTCGACCTCCGCCACCCGGCGCGCGTCAGGCAGCTGGTCGAGCGCGGGGTCGAGCATGCCAATGCCCGCCTGTCGCATTCGGGAAGCAAGAAGCGGGTCGATGTCGAACAGACGCTCGACCTGCTCGCCCGGCTCGCACCGCGGCTGCTCGGGCTGTCGGAAGATGTCGGCCTGATGGTCTATCGCGCACAGCAGCAGGGCGCGGCGATCCTGCTCGAGGGCGCGCAGGGATCGCTGCTCGATGTCGATCACGGGACCTATCCCTTCGTGACGTCGAGCAACACGACGTCGGGTGGCGCCGCCGTCGGCGCCGGAATCGCCCCGATGTCGATCGATGCGGTGCTCGGCGTCGTCAAGGCGTATACCACCCGCGTTGGCAACGGCCCGCTGCCGACCGAGATGGAGGGAGCGTTAGGCGAGAATGTCCGCCGGCTCGGCAACGAGTTCGGCGCAACGACCGGTCGCCCGCGGCGCTGTGGATGGTTCGATGCCGTGGTCGTCCGCTACGCGGCACGGGTGAACGGGTTGACCGGGCTGGCGGTCACGAAGATGGATGTTCTCGACACGCTCGACCAGTTGGCGATCTGCACTGGTTACGACGTGGACGGCGATCTGCACACCGAGTTTCCCGGCGACATCGCCGCGCTCGAGAAGCTGGTGCCGCGCTACGAGTGGATGCCGGGGTGGAAGGTGCCGACGCAGGATGCGCGCACGTTAGGCGCTCTCCCGGCCGCCGCGCGGGCGTACCTCGACCGGATCGAAGAGCTCTGCGAGACGCCGATCTCCTACGTCAGCGTCGGCACGAGGCGCGACCAGATCATCGGCCTGCACGCCCACGTCTGAGCGGCGATGAGCGACGTCGAACGCACGAGGCGCGCGCCGGTGACCACTACCGCGCGGATTGCCGGCGACGCCGATATCGTCGATCTCGCGATCGTCGGCGCGGGTCCGTGCGGCCTGGCGGCCGGGATCGCGGCGGCACAGGCCGGGCTCTCGTCGGTGCTGTTCGACCGCTCGTGCGTCGTCAGCGGGATTGCCGGTTATCCGACGTACATGACGTTTTTCTCCACCGCGGAGCGCCTGTCGATCGGCGGCGTGCCGTTCATCGTCGCCAGCGACAAGCCGACGCGGCGCGATGCGCTGGCCTACTACCGCACACTGGTCACGCACTTCGGCCTGACGGTGCGGCAATACGAGCCGGTCGAGCGCGTCGAGCGCGTCGAGCAAGCGCTCACCGGCGAGGCGCCGTTCATCCTGCACTCGCGATCGCAGAGTGGTGAACCGCAAGCGACGCGCGCCATCGCCGTTGTCATTGCAACCGGCTACTTCGGCCGCCCCAATCGGCTCGGTGTTCCCGGCGAACAACTCTCGCACGTGACCCATCGCTTTCGCGAAGGGCACGACGACTTCGATCGCGACGTCGTCGTGGTTGGCGGCGGCAACTCGGCCGTCGAAGCGACGATGGAGCTGTATCGCGCCGGTGCGCGGGTGACGATGGTACACTTTGGCCCGAGCTTCGACCGCAACATCAAGCCATGGGTCCTGCCTGACGTTAGCGCGCGTATCGCCGAAGGGAGCATTGCGACGAAGTGGGACGCACAGGTGGTCGCGATCGAGCCGCACGCCGTCGTGGTGCACGGTCCGTTCGGCGAAGCGCGCATCGCCGCCGAGCGCGTCTACACGATGATCGGCTACATGCCCGAGACGGGGCTGCTCGAACAACTCGGCGTCCCACTCGATCCCGATACCGGTATTCCGTCGCACGACCCCGCGACGATGGAAACATCGGTGCCCGGCGTCTTCATCGCCGGCGTACTTGCATCAGGCTACGACGCGAACAAGACCTTCATCGAGAACGGCCGCGGACACGGAGAGCTCATCGTGGCGAGTCTGGCCACGGCATAGCGACGAGAGATGAGCGAGGCACCGATCGAGCGTTGAGCGCGAGGGAATGGAGCTCCCGAAATTGTGACTGGCTCCCCTGTCTCCTGTCTCCTGTCTCCTGGCTCCTGTCTTGTGTCTCGTGCCTCCTGCCCCTGCCGCATGCCTCATGGCCGGGCCGTTCCCCTGTCTCATGCCTCATGGCAGTCCGGTTATATTGGATCGACCCGCACCTAACCCCTGCTCGCATGTCAGCCCCCCAGAAGTACCCCGATGTCATGGACAAGCTCGTGTCGCTCGCCAAGCGGCGCGGGTACATCTTCCAGTCGTCGGAAATCTACGGCGGCACGGGCTCCGTCTGGGACTACGGGCCGTTAGGCGTGGAACTCAAGCGGAACATCAAGGACCGCTGGTGGAACTCGATGGTCCGTTCGCGCGATGACATCGAGGGTCTCGACGCCGCCATCCTGATGCATCCGCGCGTCTGGGAGGCGAGCGGCCACGTCGCCGGCTTCACCGACCCGCTCGTCGACTGTCGGCAGTGCAAGAAGCGTTTTCGCGCCGACGACCCGAAGATCAAGGGCACGCCAGGCACTCCCGACGTCACCTGTCCCGCCTGCGGGAACAAGGGGACGCTGTCGGCGCCGCGGATGTTCAACCTGATGTTCAGGACGTTCATGGGTCCCGTCGAGGAGAGCGCATCAGTCGTTTACCTGCGCCCGGAAACGGCGCAGGGCATCTACGTCAACTTCCTCAACGTCCAGCAGAGCACGCGGCAGAAAATCCCCTTCGGTATCGCCCAGATCGGCAAGGCGTTCCGCAACGAGATCACTCCCGGCAACTTCATCTTCCGCACGCGCGAGTTCGAGCAGATGGAGATGCAATTCTTCGTCAAGCCCGGCTCGGACATGGAGTGGTTCGAGTACTGGAAGGCCGAGCGCATGAAGTGGCACCTTGGCATCGGCCTCGCGCCTGACCGGCTCGAGTTCCACCAGCATACGAAGGAGGAACTGGCCCACTATGCCCGTGCGGCGTTTGACGTCCAGTTCGACTTCGGAGGAACGTTAGGCTTCCAGGAGATCGAAGGCGTCCACAATCGTGGCGACTTCGACCTCATGCAGCACCAGACATTCTCCGGCAAGAAGCTCGAGTACTTCGACCAGCCGAACAACGATCGCTTCCTGCCTTACGTCATCGAGACGTCGGTGGGCTGCGATCGCACCACGCTCGCGGTGCTCGTCAACGGCTACCGCGAGGAAACCGTCGAGGGCGAAAGCGAAGGACGCGTCGTGCTCGGCCTCGACCCGGCAATCGCGCCGATCAAGGTCGCGATCTTCCCGCTGACAAAGAAGGATGGGCAGCCCGAGATGGCGCACCGGGTCGAGAGCGCGCTGCGGTCGAAGTTCACGGTGGATTACGACGAGACGGGCAGCATCGGCAAGCGCTATCGGCGCCAGGATGAGGTGGGAACGCCGTTCTGCGTCACGATCGACACCGAGTCGACGAGCGATGGCACCGTCACGGTCCGCGATCGCGACACCCTGAAGCAGGACCGTGTGTCGGCCGACAAGCTCGCCGCGTTTCTCTTCGAGCGGCTTGGCGGGTGAGTGATGTGCTCGCGCGGCTGCGGCGGCTCGGTGAGCCGTTCATGCAGGACCTCTCGCGAGCGCAGTGGATGGTCGGCGCCGGCTACGCCAGCAGCATCGACCTCCGCGGGATCTATGCGCAGCACGCCGAGGCGCTGAGCAGCGATTCACTCGACGCCGCGCGTGAGGCCTATCGCGCGGCGGCGGCCGGAAGCGAGGAGCAACGGTCAGCGCGATCCCTCCTCGACTGGCAGGTCGAGGCTCAGGCGTCGCGCGCGACCGCCGAGCTGGAGGAGCGGGAATTGGAGTGGGAGACCTCGGCCGTCATCGCGCTGGATGACGGACGCCGGCTGCCATACCAGCGCGCGGCGATCGAGATCGCCAACGCCACCGACCGTCGTGAGCGATTGATGCTCGACCGCAAGCGATCGGCGCTCGTCGCGCGGGAGCTCGCCCCGATCCGCCGCGAGCGATTCGATCGCGAGCGCGAAGTAGTCGCCGAACTCGATGTTGCGCCATCGTACATCGCCGCGATCGAAGCGGTATCCGCGCTCCCGCTGCGCGCACTGGCCGCGCAGTGCGAGACGTTCCTCCGCGACACGCGCGACATGTCGCGCGACCTGCTCGCCCACACGCTGAAGCGGGAGCTTGGCGTCGACGCCGATGACGCGCAGCGCTCCGATGGGCTTGCGCTCGCGCGCTCGCCGCAGTTCGATGGTGCCTTTCCGCCCTCCGACCTCGAGCCCGCTATCCGACGGCAGATCGCCGAGATGGGACTCGACTCCGAGGCGGACGGACGCATCATCTACGACACGGCGGAACGCGACGGCAAGCGTTCGCGCGCCTTCTGCGCACCCGTGCGGATTCCCGACGAGGTGTATCTCGTACTCCGTCCGCATGGAGGAGCGACCGACTGGTCCACCCTTCTGCACGAGGCGGGACACGCGCTCCATTTCGCCAACATGAGCAGCGTCTTGCCGTTCGAGCATCGATGGCTCGGCGACAACTCGGTGACCGAAGGCTATGCCATGCTGTTCGATCACCGGATGCAGGACGCTGGCTGGCTGCGCCGCTACAGCGGCCTGCGCGGCGCCGACATCGCGCGCTTCCGCCGCCGCACCGCCGGCACCGAGCTGCGCATGATACGCCGCTACTGCGCAAAGCTCCTCTACGAGCTCGACCTGCATGGCGACGAGATTGCACCATCGCAGATTCCCGATCGCTATGCGGAGCGGTTGACCGATGCGACCGGGTTTCGCTACAGCGCCGATGACGCATATGCCGATGTCGATCCGCGATTCTACGCTGGACGGTATCTGCAGGCGTGGCAACTGCAGGCGGTGCTCGCTGACACTCTCACGGAGCAGTTCAACGAGGACTGGTGGCGTAACCCGGAGGCCGGCCCATGGCTCCGCGACGGGCTATTCGCCGAGGGCCAGCGCGAGACCGCCGGCGAGCTCGCGCTACGCGTCGCCGGCGGAGCGCTGAGCTTCGCGCCGCTGATCGTCGCTATCGAACGCCTGATCGAAAGCTGATGCATGACCTCCCACACGTCCCCGTGCACGCATCATGCGATTGCTCATCCTTGCCATCATGACAGCTGCCATGCCTAACGTTTCCCCGGCGCAAGAGCCTGACTGGGCCGCGGCGCAGCAGGAGACGATTGCGCATCTGCAGGCGATGATCCGGGTCAACACGTCGAATCCGCCGGGGAACGAGATGCCGGTCGCTCGCTATCTCGACAGTACCCTCAAGGCCGACGGTATCGAGACCCATTTCTTCGAGCCGGCGCCAGGGCGCGCGGCGCTCGTTGCGCGGCTCAAGGGGACCGGCGCGAAGCAGCCGGTCCTGCTGATGGCGCACATGGATGTCGTCGGCGTCGAGCACGACAAGTGGTCGGTCGATCCGTTTGGTGCCGTGATCAAGGACGGGTACCTGTACGGACGCGGCGCAATCGACGACAAGGGAATGCTCGCCGCAAATCTGGAGACGCTGCTTCTCCTGAAGCGGAACGTGCTCGACAAGGGCGCTTCGCTCTCGCGGGATGTCGTCTTCGTCGCCAACTCTGATGAGGAGGCCGGCGGCGACTGGGGGATGGGATGGCTGATCAAGAATCATCCCGAGCTCGTGAAGGCCGAGTTCGCGCTCAACGAGGGCGGCCGCACCCGTATCGTGCAGGGCAGACCGCTGTATCTGGCGATCCAGAACACCGAAAAGGTGTCACATGTCGTCGAGGTCGTCGCATCGGGCGCCGGCGGCCACGCGTCGGTGCCCCTCGCGGACAACGCGATCTTCCGACTCGGCCGCGCGGTCGCAAAGATCGGCCAGCACCGCGAACCACTCGACGTGAAGCCGACCACGCGCGAGTTCTTCCTCGAGCTGTCGAAGGTTTGGCCGGAACGTACGCAGCGTCAGGCGATGGCCGATGTCGCATCCCGCGCACCTGCCCGGCAGCAGCGCGGCGCGCGCGTCCTCGGGAGCATCCCCGTCTTCGATGCCGTTCTTCATAACGGCATCTCGGCGACGATCGTTGCGGGGGGAATTCGCTCGAACGTCATTCCCGTCGAAGCCAAGGCGACGCTCAACCTGCGTACCCTGCCCGGCGCTTCGCTCGACAGCGCGATCGGTCGGTTGCGCCGGCTCGTCAACGATCCGAAGATCGCGTTCAACGTGATCGATCGCGGCGAGGATGCGCCGGCGTCGGACTTCACCTCGGCGATGTTCACGGCGATTGCCGACGCAACGCGTGCGCTGAATCCGAAGATGGTTGTCGTCCCGTATCTCAGCACCGGCGCGACTGACAGCGCGCGGCTCCGACAGCTCGGGATGCAGGCGTACGGGATTCTTCCATTCCCGATGGACCAGAACGACGAGGATCGCATGCACGGCAACGACGAGCGCATCCCGCTCGAGTCGCTGGCATTCGGGACGAAGGTGATTTACGGCGCGATCGCGCGAGTGGCGCGGTAGCGACGCCGCGCCTAACATGTAGCCGCCAAACGAATTACTGGCCTCCCGCCCGGCTCGCCTGTACATTTGGCGCATGACCAGCATCCGCACGGTCAAGGGTGTCATGGGGAATTCGGCGCAGGGCGCATCCGACTCGGCGGTCCGTGAGCTGCTGGCGGTGCGCGAAATCGTGCACGCCTTCCTCACCGCCGATCGGCCGCAGGACGTCTACCAGTTCGCGCTCGAGCGCGTAAGCCCGCTCGTCGGCGCGCACTTCGCCAGCGTTTATCTCGTCGATGGCGCCTCGGAGTTGATGCCCCTCGTCGCCGCGTACAACTGGCCCGAGCGGCTGCGTCCATTCCTCGGCGAGATGAAAGTGCGGCTTGGCTTCGGGCCGAGTGGCGAGGCGGCGAGCGAACGGCGCGTCATCGAGGTGCCTGACGTTTTCGCCGATCCCACGCTCGAGGACTGGCAGGAAGTCGCCTCGGAAATGGGATTCCGCGCCATCGTCGCGCTTCCGCTGCAGGCGGCCAACAAGACGTTAGGCGCGGTCACCTTCTACTTCACCGCGTCGGGCGGGTTCACCGGTGAGACGCGGAGCCTCCTCCGCCTCGTCGCCGACCAGATGGCCGCGACCGCGGAAAAGGCCGCGCTGATCGAGGAGCTGCGCCGCGCGAACGCCGCGCTCGTCGACACAAACTCCGAGCTCGAAGGTCAGTATCTGCAGGCGCTCGAAGCGCGACGCGTGAAGGACGAGTTCCTTGCCAACGTCAGCCACGAACTCCGTACTCCGCTCACCGCGGTGATCGGCTACACCTCGATCATGGAGGAAGGGCTCGCCGGTCCGGTCACCGTCGAGCAGCAGACGACGCTGCGACAGGTGAAGGGGGCAAGCGAGCGGTTGCTCGAGCTGATCGACAACCTGCTCGACCTCACGCAGCTGAAGCGTGGCGATTCGTCGCCGACCGTCGACCACTTTGATCCGCGCGACCCGATGAACGAAGCGGTGCTCGCGACCGGGGGTCGCCCCGCCGGCGTCGAGCTGAAGGTGAGCGAGCCCGGGCTACTTCTCCCCGAGATGCGGAGTGACCGGCGCAAGGTCGTGAAGATCCTGACGTCGCTCCTCGCCAACGCCTACAAGTTCACGCACCAGGGTGAAGTCCGGATCTCGGTGGACGTCCGCAGCGGTCGCGTCGTCTACGTGATCCAGGACACGGGTATCGGCATCCCCGTTGAGACGCAGGGGATCATCTTCGACGAGTTCCGTCAGGGCGATGGCTCGATGACTCGCCGGTATGGCGGCTCCGGCCTCGGCCTTGCGCTGGCCCGGGGGATGGCGCGGATTCTTGGCGGCGAGATCGATCTCGCCTCGATTGCCGGCGAAGGCTCTACATTTACCGTCGAGCTTCCCCTCGACGTCGAAACCCGCGGCACGATGCCGCGCGCACGCTAGCCGAACCCTTCCTGATGAAAACGACAGTCGCAACGCTGCAGGAGCACACGACCCCACTCGCTCCGGCGGATGTGATCACCATGGCCAAGGCGTTCTTCGCCCGGCACATCGGCATCTACGCCGCCTTTCTCGAGCGCGAAGGTCCTGGGTACGCCAGCTTCCGCGGCCAGGGCGGGGAGGAGCTGATCATCGGCACGGCGACCGTGCCTAACGGTACGCGGGTCACCGGCTCGACCTACCTCTTCGATGCGCAGGTCGCGCGCTTCTTCACGACGCTGCCGTCCTCGGAAGCGATGGAGATGCCGTCGCCCAGCGGGGCGGGCGCGGCATGACTGCCCGCCCCTTCGTCACCGAGCTGCGCACGCGTGACGGTGCGTTGCGCATCGGCCACGGCGCACCGTCGATGACGCTGCGTGTCGAGGCGCCCGAAGTCTGGGATGTGGTCATCGTCGAAGCCGCACCGTCGGCCCGCGTCGCCGAGTTGAAGCGCGCGGCGATCATCGCGCTCTTCGGCGCGAAGGCAGTCGACGACGATTTCGTGCTGAAGCTCCGTGGCTTCGAGGTGCTGAACGGAGACGTCTCGCTCGCCGAGTCCGGCGCGATCGACGGTTCGATCTTCCTCGCGACGTACCGCCGCCGCCGCCCCGTGCGCTGAGGCGACGCGCCTGAGCGACGTCGCCTTCATCTCCCACTCGGACTGCGGGCGGCACGACACCGGCTGGGGACATCCCGAGCACGTCGGCCGCCTGCGGGCAATTCCCCGCGCCCTGCGCGAGGAGCCTGACCTCTTCCTCGCCGTTAGGCACCTCGAGGGGCGGCACGCCACCGTCGAGGAACTCTCACTCGCCCACGACCCGGGCTACATCGCGCTCGTTCGCGACACCGCGCAGTCAGGTGGCGGACGGTTCGACAACGATACGGTCGTCAGCGATGGGTCGTGGGACGCTGCGCGTGCCGGCGCCGGTTGCGCCCTCGACGCGGTCGATCTCGCCTTCACCGAGAATGTGCGCAGCTTCTGTGCGGTGCGGCCCCCGGGCCACCACGCGCTGCACGATCGCGCGATGGGCTTCTGCCTGTTCGGCAACGTGTCCGTCGCCGCGCACTACGCGCGGAGGAAACACGGCGCAGAACGGGTGTTGATCGTCGACTGGGACGTCCATCACGGCAACGGTACCCAGGCGTTGGTCGAAGATGATCCGGCGATCCACTTCGTCTCGATGCATCAGTGGCCGTGGTACCCGGGCACCGGTGCCGCGGATGATCGCGGCCCGCACCGCTCGGTCTGGAATGTCCCGATGCCGGCCGCGAGGCCGCGCGCCGAATACGTCACCGCGCTCCAGCGAGGAATCGATGCGGCGACGACCGGGTGGACGCCTGACATCGTCATCATTTCGGCGGGGTTCGATTCATTGGCGGGCGACCCGCTAGGCGGTTTCACGCTCGAAGTCGACGACCTCGTCGGGCTGACGCGGTTCCTCGTCGAGCGGGCGGAGAGCTGGTGCCGGGGGCGCCTCGTCAGCTCGCTCGAGGGCGGCTACGCGCCCGATCGGCTCGGAGTCGCCGCCGTTGCGCACCTTGGCGCCCTGCGCTGAGCACTCGACTTTGAGCTTATGACGGGGCCACACCGCTGGTATGTTTTGACGATGCGTTCGCTCCCCACCTCCGTGGCGGTCGTTCGATGACCGAGGCTGGACGCGTCCCTCCAGCGCCCGCGGTGCTTCGTCTCGTCCAGATGGCGGTGCTCGGGCGTTGGCGGGCGACCGGGGAGGAGCTGTATCGGGAGGTGGCCCATCTCACCGAGGCGGCGCCCGGCCGTGAGCTGCTCGTTTCGGGTTCCGGCGATGGCGTGACGGCGGAGTGGCTCGCGGTGCGGACTGGAGCCACCGTCACCGGTGTCGACCCGGATGGCGCGCGGATCGAGGGCGCCGAACGCCGCGCTCGTGAATCGTTGCGCGGCGCGACGCTCGGCTACCAGGTCGCGCCCCTCGAGGACCTGCCGTACGAGACCGCCGTCTTCGACGCGACCGTCGGCGAGCCAAGCATCGCCGCGCTCGCCGAACCCGAGCGCGCCATCGCCGAGCTGGCCCGTGTCACCAAACCGTTAGGCGTGATCGTGCTCCTGCAGCCCACCTGGAGTTCCGACATCAAGGGTCCGGCGCGCGAGATGCTCGTCGAGCGACTCGGTCTCCGTCCGCGGCTGCTCGTTGAGTGGAAGCAGATGATGCGCGAGGCCGGCATCGTCGAGCTGCAGGTGCAGGACTGGACGAGCGGGGGTCCGGCTCGTCCCTCGGGGACGATGAAGACGGTGGACACCTCCGAGCTGACGTGGCAACAGAAGGCGTCCATCGTCGGGCGGGCGTGGCGCCGCTGGGGGTGGCGCGAGGCGCGGACCGCGGTCGAGCGTGAGACTACGCTCCTCCGTGAGCTGTCACGCGAGCGGGCAATCGGGTTTCAGCTCCTCAAGGGGGTCAAATGGCCTCATCCGAAGACCGGCTGACCTCGCCGCCGGCCGCGCCCGCGGCAGCGCCTAACGCGACGCCGCCTGACGCGACGCGGCTCGAAGTCAGCGGTGAGTCGGCGGTCCAGCGACGCGCCCAGAACATTCCGCGCAGCTTCTACCGCGGAGCCGACGGCGCATCCGAGCGCGATCTCGGGCCCCGCGAGCTCGATGAGGTCGTGCGCAGCGGTGTCGGCGCGCTATGGGTCGACATCGACAGTACCAACCGGCACCAGCACGCGTTCCTCGAAAAGATCTTTCATTTTCACCCGCTGGCGATCGAGGACACGCTCAGTCCATCGTCACGCGTCAAGCTCGAGGAGTACGATGGCTACCTCTTCGCCATCGTACGCGGCGTTCGGTTTCTCGCCGAGACCGATGACCCGTATGATATCTCGACGTTCAACCAGTATTTCTTCCTCGGAAAAAATTACCTGGTGACGGTGCATGCTGAGCCATCGCCGAGCATCACGCAGGTGACCAGCCGGCTGGAGCGAAATCCGGAGTTGACCAATCCCCATCCGGCGCGGCTGATGCACTCGCTGATGGATGCCGAGGTGGACGCATACTTCCCCATCCTCGACCAGATCGACGAGTTCATCGACGGGCTCGAGGAGCGCGTCTTCGCCAACTTCGAAGAGGGCGCGCTGCGCGACATCTTCGCGGTGAAGCGGCTCGTCCTCGGGCTGCGCCGGCATCTCTCGCCGCAGCGCGAGGTGTTCAACGTCTTCACCAACCGGCCAAGCCCGTACATCCCGCCGGAGATCCAGGTTTACTTCCGTGACGTCTACGACCACGTGCTGCGGATCAACGACTCGCTCGAAACGTACCGGGAGCTTCTCAGCAGCACGCTCGACAGCTATCTCTCGCAGGTCTCGAATCGCCTCGGGAAGATCACGCTCGGACTGTCGGTGGTCGCGACGATGAGCATCCCGTTCGTGGTGATCAGCGGGATGTGGGGAATGAACTTCGAGCATATCCCTTTTTCGAGCGCGCACAACGGATTCTGGTGGATGCTCGCGCTGCAGATCGGACTCGGGATCGGGCTCGTGCTCGGGCTGCGCAAATGGAGATTGATGTGAGCGACGGATTACTGCTGTACGGCGTCGCCTTGCTTGACGGCGTCGAATCCAACTCGTTGGCCGCGGACACTTCGCTGGTTACGGTCCGCGACCTCGGGGCAATCACCGCCCCCGCCGAATATCAGCGACAGGACCCCGACGACCGTGACCTCGAGCGTCATGGGATAGTCCTCGGTACAGTGGCGGAACGCCAGGCGGTCGCGCCAGCGCCCGTCGGGACAGTGTTTCGCGACCGTGCAGCACTCGTCCGCTGGCTCGAGCTGCACTACCACGCCTTGCACGAATCGCTCGCCTATCTCGATGGGCGCACGGTGGCGCGAGTTCACATCGTCAAGCGTGATCCATCGAGCACGATTGACGGCGCGGCACTGGCTGCGCGCGCCGGGGACGTGCTGAAGAACTTGCGGGTGCAGGCCGCGGCGATGGTGCCGCTGAAGCCTGAGCAGCTGACGGGGATCGTGCTCAGTGGCGCGTTCCTCGTCGAGCGGGAAAAGTGGGGCGCGTTCAGCGGTGCAGTCGGCGGCGCGGGTTCGGCCCACGCCGACCTCGACATCCGCATGACGGGGCCGTGGCCCCCGTACGATTTCGTGAGGCTGGACCTCGGAGGCTGACGCGCGTGTTCTGCCCGGACTGCGGCACCTGGAATCGAGCGAGCGCAGCGCGTTGTACGCGCTGTGATGACGCACTCCCAGAGATGCCGGGCACCCCGTCGGAAAAGCCCGACGCAGAGCTCACGCAGCTTCGCGCGAACACCGGCGGCCGCTATCGTGTGCACCGCCGGCTCGGAAGCGGCGGGATGGCTCACGTCTACTACGCCGAGCACGCGATGCTCGATCGCCCGGTCGTGCTCAAGGTGCTGCACGCGCACCTTGCTCGCGACGAGGAGATGCGTGAGCGCTTTCGCCGTGAGGCGGAGGCGGCCTGCCGGCTCGCGCATCCGCACATCTGCGCGATGCTCGACTACGGCGACGTTGACGGTTCCGTCTTTCTCGTAATGCCCTACTTCGGTGGCGGCTCGCTCGCCGACATGATCGGCCGCGAGCGCACCCTCAGCGGCGCGGAATCGGCATCGATCGCGGTGCAGGTCGCCTGCGCGCTCGACTATGCGCACCGCCGCGGTGTGGTGCATCGCGACGTGAAGCCGGACAACATCCTGTTCGATGAAGACCGCAATGCGGTGATCACCGACTTCGGGATCGCCACCGCGCGCTTTCACAGCAAGCTGACTGGCACCGGCCGCGCGATGGGGACGCCGCACTACATGTCTCCAGAGCAGGCGATGGGCAAGATGGTCGACGGCCGCAGCGACCTGTACGCCGTCGGGGTGATGCTCTACGAGATGATGCTCGGCTTCCCGCCATTCGACGGCGCGGATTCGTACTCGGTCGGCTACAAGCATGTGCACGAGCAGCCGGTGTCGCCGGAAGTCGTCGACTCGCGGACGCCGCCCGCACTCGCCGAGATCACGATGAAGTGCCTGCAGAAGAATCCGGCCGACCGGTTCCAGCGCGGTTATGACCTTGCCGATGCGCTGGTGGCGTATCTCAACGCGTCGGCCGACGGATCGCCCGAGCACCGCGCGGCGTGGCTCGCCCGACGACCCGGAATGGCGCCGACGAAAGTATGAAGCTGTGGCACGAGATCGTCACCGTTCAGACCACCCATCCATTCGTCATAGCGCGCGGCGGCCAGAGCGAATACAGGACGGTCTGGGTCAAGGTCACGGATGGCGACGGGCAGGAGGGTTGGGGAGAAGCCGCGCCGAGCCGCTTTTATGGCGAGACCCCGGAGACGGTCGTCGCCGCGTTAGGGAGGATCGCCCCGGCGATCGAGAAATCGAGCGCCTGGTCACTCGATGCGATCGAAGCCGAGATGAACCGGGCGATCGGCCGGAACGGGTCGGCGAAGAGTGCGGTCAGCGCCGCGCTGCACGATCTCGCCGCAAAGCGGCTGGGTGTTCCGCTCTGGAAGATGTGGGGGCTCGATCCCGCCTCCGCGCCGGCATCGAGCTTCACCATCGCGATCGCGCCTGACGATGCGACGCTCCGAGCCCGCGTCGAGGGCGCGGCGCAGTACCCGATCCTCAAGGTAAAGTTGGGCACCGATCGCGACGCGGCGATCGTGCGCACGGTTCGGCTTGCGGCGCCGGACAAGATTCTGCGGGTGGACGCGAACGCTGCGTGGACGCCGAAGCATGCGCTGCGAATGATCGAGCTCTGCCTCGACTACGGCGTGGAATTCGTCGAGCAGCCGCTGCCAGCGCACGACATCGAGGGGCTCCGGTTCGTCCGCGATCGCTCGCCCCTGCCGATCGTGGCCGACGAGAGCTGCATCGTGGCCAGCGACATCCCGAAGCTGGCCGGTGTCGTCGATGGCATCAACATCAAGCTGTCGAAGTGCGGCGGCCTGCGCGAGGCGTTGAAGATGATCGCGACGGCGCGCGCCCACGGAATGCTGGTGATGTGCGGTTGCATGATCGAGACAACGTTAGGCATCGCCGCCGCGGCGCATTTTGCCCCGCTGCTCGACTGTGCGGACCTCGATGGCGCCGCGCTGCTGAAGGATGACCCGTTCACCGGCGTGTCGATCGATGGCGGACGGATCGCGCTGTCGAACGGGCCGGGGCTCGGCGTGTCGCGGCGCTGACTTCGATTTTGAGCCACAGAGAACCGCCGTGGCGATTGGAGGATTGCGGTAGCGCGCCGGCTATTTGTCATTGGCCGTTAGGCGAGATGGTCGCGCGCTGACCTGTCGAGTGAAGCGCCGGAGCCGGGGCCCCCTGGATCTGAACAGTCGCGTCGGGCGGTACCATCTCTCCCGCTTGCCCCCAAGCCGTGCGGCCCGGCATCCCGAGCCCATCCCTCACGGCCGTGCTCTGTGGTTCGATCGGTCCCGGCGCGAACGACTGGCCAAATCCGCGTTGCGCCGGCAGCCATTGGCTGCATGGCCCGCGCGATTGCAACCGCTCCCGCGGCGGCGGACCGGTCGGTAGCCTTCTCTGATGTTCGTGGACGTCGCCCTCCCGCTCCCGCTCTTCCAGACGTTCACCTACCGGGTGGACGGAACGCCGCGCCATCCAGTCGTCGCCGGTTCGCGAGTCGTCGTGCCATTGCGAAACAAGCGGGCGATCGGCCTCTGTGTTGGACTGGCCGACGCACCGCCCGAGGGAGTGCGCCCGAAATCGGTGCTCGACGTCCCTGACGCCGAGCCCGTACTCGGTCCCGCCATGCTGGCGCTTGGACGGTGGATCTCGGAATACTATGTCGTCCCACTCGGGGTCGTGCTGCGGTCCATGCTCCCGGCGCCGTTGACCGGCGCCGCCGTTCCGATCCCGCCGCAGAAGACCCGCCGCGTCGCCCGCGTCAGCCGGGAGCTGCCGACGCTGGTCGAGCGGGACAGGACCTTTGGCCGGGCCCGGAAGCAGCGGGAGGTCTACGAGCTGCTCGAAGCGTTAGGCGGCCGTGCGCCGGTCGAGCACCTGGTCGAGCAGCTCGGCGTCTCGCCGGGGGTGATCACCGCGCTCGCCGAGAAGGGGTTGCTCGCGATCAGCGGCGAAGTCGTCGCTCGTGATCCCTTTGCATCACGACCGGCCGGCGCGGCGTCGCTCCACGTCCCGACTCCCGCGCAGCAGGTGGCGATCGAGCGGCTCAGCGCCGGCGCACCCGGCGAGGTGTTTCTGCTGCACGGGATCACCGGCAGCGGCAAGACGCTCGTCTATGTCGAGCTGCTCCGCCACGTCGTTGAGACGTTAGGCAAGTCGGCGATCGTCCTCGTCCCCGAGATCGCACTGACGCCGCAGACGGTCGACCGCTTCCGCGCTGCGTTCGGCAACCGGATCGCGGTCCTTCACAGCGCGTTGAGCGACGGTGAGCGGCTCGATGAGTGGCGGGCCCTCCAGCGCGGGGAGAAGCGGATCGCGGTCGGCGCACGGTCTGCCATCTTCGCGCCCGTCCACGACCTCGGGGCGGTGGTCGTCGACGAGGAGCACGAGTCGAGCTACAAGCAGGGTGAATCACCACGCTACCATGCGCGCGAGGCAGCGATCATGCGCGCCAGGCTCGAGGGCGCGATCACCGTCCTCGGCTCGGCAACGCCGAGCCTCGAGAGCTGGGTGAATGCGACGGCCGGGAAGTACACACTGCTGCAGCTGCCCGAGCGGACGGGCGGCGGGCGGCTGCCGGAGGTGGAGGTCGTCGACCTGCGTCGGGGGGCCCCCCCCGAACTTCACGATACCGCGCGCCAGCCGGCCACACTTCACCCAACCCCCGCCCCCGCCGCCAATTCCTCTCGCGTCACTGAGCGCGCCGCCTCGCGCGCCACTCGCTCCGTCCTCAGCGAACCGCTCGACGCTGCGCTCCGCCGCACGCTCGATCGACGCGAGCAGAGCATCCTCCTGCTCAATCGCCGCGGGTATGCCTCGTTCATCATCTGCGATGATTGTGGCAACGTCGAGTCGTGCCCCTTCTGCTCGATCACGCTCACCTATCACCGCGCGCCGGAACGACTCGTCTGCCACTACTGCCTGCACCAGGAGCCCGTGCCGGAACGCTGCAGCCGCTGCAATGGACAGACGCTGCACCAGCGCGGCCTCGGCACACAGCAGGTGGAGCGTATCATCGCCGAGCGTTTCCCCGACGCGCGAATCGCGCGGATGGACGTCGATACCACGAGCGCGAAATGGGCGCATGCGACGATCCTCGATCGCGTCGGACGCGGCGAGATCGACATCCTGCTCGGTACCCAGATGATCGCCAAGGGCCTCGACTTTCCGAACGTCACCCTCGTCGGCGTGGTCGACGCCGACGTCGGCATCAACCTCCCCGACTTCCGTGCCTCGGAACGCTGCTTTCAGCTTCTCAGCCAGGTCGCTGGTCGCGCCGGCCGCGGCCCGAAGGGCGGGCGCGTCCTCATCCAGACGCGCTTGCCCACTCATCACGCGGTCCGCAGCGCCGTCACCCACGACTACCACACGTTCGTGCAGCAGGAGCTGGCCGGCCGTCGCGATCCGGCTTATCCGCCTAACGTGCGGCTGGCCAACATCATCTTCAGCGGCGTCACCGAGCGCGCGACTGCCGACCTCGCCGAACGCGGCAGCGAATGGTTCAAGTCGATCATGAAGGAGCACCCGGTCCGCGTGACGGTGCTCGGGCCGGCGCCCTGTCCGGTCGAGCGGATCAAGAACCGGTGGCGCTGGCACCTCGTGCTCAAGTCGGCGCAGGCCAGCGAAATGACGCGAATCCTCCGCTACTTCGCTGAACGCTTCGACGTGCCTAACGTTGCACAGATGCGGGTGGCGATCGACCGCGATCCTGTCTCGCTGCTCTAGCGCCGGCCGCTTCGCGCACGCAACACCCTTGAACAGCAGGCCCCCCCAAGGCCATCTTTCCCCCGTGAGCAACTTCAACCATCCCGACTTCAGCGCCGAGAAATTCTCGCGCGCGCCCGATGCCCGCTTCGTGCCCGCCCAGGCCGATGGCGTCCTCCCCGAGGATTTCTTCTCGACCACCAACCTCCCGACCTACGTCAAGGTGCAGGGCAAGTGGAGGATGCCGAAGGAGCCGCGGATGGATTCGATCCTCACCCTCGACAACGGTGGCGAGCTCTGGATCCGCGAGGGCCGGCGGGTGTGCAAGGGCGACATGGTCGCCGTCGGGCACAAGGAGGACGGCAGCGACGGGATCTACGTCCACCTCTCCGCCTTCCTCGGCGACACGGTCGAGGGCGAATTCAAGTTCATGACCAGCGAGGTGTCGCGCGAGAAGCCGATCGACTATGCGCTGATGGCCCGCATCCTCGTCGAGGAGCGCGAACGCGGCGGGTATCCGGTGTGGGTCACCGGACCGGCGCTCGTCCATTCGCGCGCTCGCGCCGACATGGCCTGGTTCATCGAGAACGGGTTCGTCGGCGCGATGCTCGCCGGCAACGCGGTCGCCGTGCACGACATCGAGGCATCGGTCTTCAAGACGACGTTAGGCATGACAGCCAGCGGTGAGGCGACGACTGGCGGGCACGGGCTGCATATGCGGGCGATCAACAAGGTCCGCGCGGCGGGGTCGATCGCCAAGGCGGTGGAGCAGGGGATCATCACCGACGGGATCATGTATGCCTGCGTGACGAAGAAGGTGCCCTTCGTGCTCACCGGATCGATCCGCGATGACGGCCCGTTGCCCGACGTGATCACCGACGCGCTCGTCGCACAGGACGCCATGCGACGACACGCGATCAAGGCGACGATGGCCATCCTCATCGCCACCGCGCTGCACGCGATCGCCACCGGCAACATGCTCCCCGCCTTCGTCACCGAGGCGGATGGCAGCCTCCGCGAACTGGCGACGATCTGCGTCGATTCCTCCGAGTTCGTGGTCAGCAAGTTGAAGGACCGTGGCACGCATCAGGCGTTCGGCGTCGTCACCAATGCGCAGGACTTCATGCACATCCTGCGATTGTATGTCGAGCGGGAGCTCGGCGTTCGGAACGAGGCGGCCCGGCCGAAGAGCACGGTCGCCGCGCGGTGACCGCAGTGCCGAAGATGCCGGCGCCGCTCGCGGCGCCGGGTCCCGATCCGCGGACACGGTTCCTCCGCGAAATCGCCGCTCGCGTGCCGGCGACGCGGGTCACTGAACTGTACATGTTCCCCCCGATGCGTCAGGGCGGTGTCGAAACCGGCGTCGCCGTCGTCGCACTCGCTGGCGACGATGAGTCATCGACCCGCCAGACGATCTACACGGCGACCTACCGGCTTGCCCTCAAGGGTCTCGAACGTGGCAAGTGGGAAGCGACGATGCATGCCGAAGGGGACGCGCCACTGCTCACCGTTGGCGCAGTCGTCCGCGGCGTCCAGCGGCGGAGCGGGGACGAGATGGAGCTCGAGCGACTGACCGCCTCCGATCTCGCCCACTACGCTCCACCCGAGACGACCGATTCCGCGGCGCCGCCATCGCCGGGCGAGCCGGCATGAACGTCGCCTAACGCTGCCGGCGCTCGATCCCGTTCGGGCGCTGGTCCCGCGGCAGCGCATAGCGTGAGGTGATCAGGCGATGGAGGTCGCGCGCATCCTCGATCGTCTCGTTCGCCACCTCGAGCCCCTGCGGGGTGATCAGGAAGGGACGCACCTGGTCGCCACCAGCGGACCCGTGCGCCCCGACCTGGTCGTCGAACGAGACAATCTCGTAGCCATCGTAGGCGCCGAACAGCACCAGGTCGCCCGCGTTCGGCTGCTGCACCAGCGACTCGATCGAGCGGAGCACATGCCGCTCGGTGCCATAGACCACCAGCGGGTCCTGCCCCTCGACGCGCATCACCCGGCCATCGTGAATCCATGCGCGCCCCGCCTTCCCGGTCGCCACGACGTCGCCGCGATCGCGCGACAACACGACGCCGATCCCCGGATGGTCGACCAGCGCCTGGCGTAGCGCATCGCGACGCACGTCAGCGCTGATGTCGACCGCCTCGAGCGCGCGCTCCTCGTCGGCGAAATAGACCAGTGCGAGCGAGGAACTGTAGGTCACGACGATCTCGTGCTTCGACTCGACGCGATATTTTTCCGGCATGATGATCTCGCGCAGACCGTACTGCTGTCGCACCCAGCGACCCGCTCGCACCAGGGAGCGACGGAAGAGCCGCGCACTGGGTGGCGAGGCGCCGGCGACCGTGTCGAACGCACGCGCGCCGACGTCGGCGTATTCGCTCTGTTCGGCGAAGCTGGCCAACGCGGACTGTGCCTCACGCTTCTGCTTCGCCGCATACCGATCGAGGATGCGCTGCACGGTGGTGCCGAGCGACTCGCCGTACTCCACGCGATAGCTCGCCGACGGCGTCATCCCGTGATCGGAGAGGATCACCAGATCGTAGGCCCGGCCCGGCCGCCCGCGGATCATGCGCAGGATCTCGGCGATGCGGGCATCGGTGCGCCGCAGGTCGCGCAGCGCTGCCTTGCTCGACGGCCCGAAGTGGTGCGCCAGCTCATCGTACTGCATGAACGTGCTGTAGATTATCGGGACGCCGAGATAGACATCGAGCACGATCGCCATCGTCTGCAGCTCGCGGACGATGACGTTGGTCAGGATCCGCACGAAGGGAAAAATTCCTTCCGCGTGCGTGCGGCGCCGGGCCAGCTCGCCGATGTTTCGCTCCCACTCTTCACGCAGCCATTCGAGCACCGCCTGCAGCGCCATGCGCAGCATGCGAATCGGGTGGATGAGCATGAGGATCGCCATCCGCGTTCCGCCGAGCCGGCGGTACACGGACAGTCGCTCCCGGGTGGCGACCGTGAAGGCGACGGTGCGCGCGTCGCCGTCGAGCAGGTTCACGTAGCTCGATCCACCGTACAGCGCACCAGGCGCGCCGATCCGGTCGCGCACGTACTGTACGCCCTGCGGCGCGTTGCACGTGATCACGCGACGCGCTTGCTTGTCGTAGAACCGGAAGGCGGGGATGCGCGCATTCTCACCGTACATGATGCCGGCCTGGCAATACGGAGTCGCGCTTGGCAGGCCGCAGAACCAGTGACGCACCGAGTAACCGCCGTCGCGCAACAGCCGCGCGATCGTCGGGCAATAGCCGAGATCGAGGGCGCGCCGGAGATCGGCATGGCTCAGCGCATCGATCTGCAGTACGATCAGGCCGCGCCGTGCCGGATCGCGTCGCTCGTGGCGAAACAGTGAGTACTTGAAGCGATAATACCAGCCGAGCAGCGAGCGGACCGGCGGCTTTTCGACGGTGCCGCCACTGCCCTGGCGCATACCGCCCGCGGGGAGGTCAGGAGACGACATGGAGGACTCGGCGGCGCTTGGCGTCGTGATCGCGTTCACGGCGGGGATTCTCAGCTTCCTCTCGCCATGCGTCCTGCCACTCGTGCCCAGCTACGTCACCTTCGTGACGGGGCTTTCGCTCGAGGACGTGTCGCGTGCCCGCCGTGTCGCGCTGGTTCATTCGCTCCTGTTCGTCTGCGGGTTCACCGCGATCTTCGTTGCACTCGGTGCCGGCGCAACCGCACTCGGCGTCGTGCTCGCCGCCTACCGGGACTGGATCAGCCGCATCGGCGGTGTCCTGCTCGTGATCTTCGGCCTCATCCTGCTCGAAGTCGTTCGAATTCCGGCGCTCTCCCGCGATCGTCGAATCTACCTTGCGGACAAGCCGGTCGGATATCTGGGCAGCGTGCTCGTCGGCCTCGCGTTCGGTGCCGGTTGGACGCCGTGCATCGGCCCGGTGCTCGGCGGCATCCTGTCGCTCGCGTCGGCGACCGGGAGCGTCTGGCGCGGCGTCGCGTTGCTCCTCGCGTATTCGGCGGGGCTGGCCGTGCCGTTCCTGCTTGCCGCACTGGCGATCGACAAGTTTCTCGCGCTGTTCGCGCGAATGCGGCGTGGGTTGGTGTGGGTGTCGCGCATCTCCGGCGCACTGCTGATCGTCGTTGGCCTGCTGCTCGCCAGCGGGTGGTTCACCATGCTCGCCACCTGGCTCCAGCGTCTGACGCCAGCCGCCCTCCGCGGCCGGCTGTAACGGCGCGCCGTCCGCTCGCCGTTAGGCCTGACGTCAGGCGTCGCTGACCGGGGCTGCCAGCCATTCCGCACTGCGGCGAAGCAGGTCGCGGACGGGCACCGGCTTGAGCAGTACGTCGCGACACCCCGCCGCTCGGCACCGTTCCACGGTCAGCGGATCGTCGTGGCCGGTGAGCGCGACGGTTATCAGAGGAAGCCCGGGCCGCCCGAACAACCGCGCGAGCACGCTGAGGCCATCGCCGTCAGGCAGCGTGATGTCGAGCAGCATGAGATCGGGGCGTTCGAGTTCGCAGGCGCGCACCGCCGCGTCAACCGAGTCGGCGATGGCAACCCGCCGTCCAGTCTCCTCGAACAGGATCTGCAGCGGACCGGTGACGTGCGCGCTGTCGTCGACGATCAGCACCAGCGGCCGGCGGTCCCCCGCGGTCACGGCGATTGCGGCCGAGTCGGCACCGTGAAGAAGAATCGGCTGCCACGGCCAAGTTCACTGTCGACCCAGATGCGTCCACCGTGCAGTTCGACGAGCTTGCGCGCGATCGTCAGGCCGAGCCCCGTGCCGTGATGTTGCCGTGAGGCCGAGGCGTCGACTTGCGCAAATTCCTGGAACACGAGGTCGTGATGATCGGCTGCGATACCGATTCCGCTATCGCCGACTTCGACGAGGATCGTCGCACTGTCCTCGTAGTACCTGCAGGCATGAACCCAGACGTGTCCTCCGGGTGGCGTGAAGTCGATCGCGTTGCCTAACAAGTTGCCAAGGACGTGCGCGAGCTTCTCCCGGTCGGCGATCACCGGCGGTGTCTCGGCGCCAATCTGCACATCGAGGTTGAGCTGCTTCCGCGCGACGAGCGAATCATTCAGGCGACGCACCTGGTCAATCACGTCGCCGATCGCGACCTCCGACGGAACGAGCTCCAGCTGGTGGGCCGCGCCTCGCGCGTACGTCAGGATCTCGCCGACCATCTCCAGCAATCGGCGGCCCCCGCCGATGATCCCGCCGATGCTGTCCTGCTGGCGCCCGCTGAGCGGACCGAGAATGCCCTCGCGGAGAATCTCCGCGTGCGTGATGATCGCCGTCAGGGGAGTGCGCAGGTCGTGCGAGATGTTCGCGAGGAACTGCGTCTTCAGCGTGTCGCGGCCATTCAGCTCGGCGATCTCGCGGAGCGCGGCCTGATACGCGCCCTCGAGCGCCGCGAGGCGCGCCTCAGTCGATGGTGCGAGGCTGAGCGAACCGGGGGTGGCCGAATCGGCGCGGGAGGTCATGGAGCAAACATATGGGTGCTTGCCGGCTCTGCCAATGGTGCGTCCTGCTCGTCACGATCGGCGTCGCCCCCACGGGCGATCGAATCCTCCAGCTCCTGCCGCCGCAGCAGTCGCCAGTAGCGCCCGCGAGCCTGCATCAACGCCGTGTGCAGACCCTGTTCGACCACCCGCCCGTCGTCGAGCACGATGATCCACGACGCATCGCGCAACGCGCTGATTCGGTGCGACGCGATCACCGCGGTTCGGCCGGCGAGCGCCGTGCGCAGCGACGCCAGGATCTCGGCCTCGGTGTGCGAGTCGACCGCCGACAGCGCATCGTCGAGCAGCACGATCCGCGGCCGCCGGGCGAGCGCACGCGCCAGCGCCGCGCGCTGCTTCTGCCCGCCGGACAAGTTGATTCCCCTCTCTCCGAGCATTGTCCCCCACGCCTTTGGGAAACCGGCAATCGTGGTCTCGAGTTGCGCGACCGTTGCCGCAAACTTCGCATCGTCCGGCACGATCTCGGTCTCGGCTTCGGCCTTCACGCCGGCGGGAAGCGCGTGCGATGCGAGGCCGTACGATACGTTCGACGCGATCGTATCGCTGAAGAGCAGTGACTCTTGCGGCACGTAGCCGATCTCCGCGCGCAACGCATCGAGGGCGACCTGCCGCGTTGAAATCCCGTCGATCAGAATCTCGCCTTCCTGCGGATCGTGAAAGCGCGGGATCAGGTCCATCAGCGCACTCTTCCCGCTTCCCGTCGCTCCGACGATTCCGACCGTCGCACCGGGGGCAATGGTGAATGTGGCGTCGCGAAGCACCCAGCGCGGTTCGGCGCCAGCGGACACCGGATAGTGGAAGCCGACGCTGCGGAACTCGATCCCGCGGCCCGCCCCGGATGCGGGTAGCGCGACCGGCAGCGCCGGCGTCGTCACGTTAGGCACCGCGTCCAGAATCTCGAGCAGCCGGTCGAGCGACGTCGCCCCGCGCTGAAAGAGGTTCGTCACCCAACCGAGCGCGATGAGCGGCCAGGTCAGCAGAGAGAGATAGAGCCCGAATGCGACGAACGACCCCACCGAAATCGTCCCACGCGCGGCGAGCATGCCGCCGAATCCGAGCACGATCAGCGTGCCCAGGCCGGCGAGCAGCCCGTATGATGGCTGCATCGCTCCATAGAGCCGAGCAAGTCCGAGATTTCGCTCCATGTATTCAGCGCTCATCGCGCGAAAGCGCCCGATCTCGGCCGCCTCCTGCCCATATGCGCGGACGACACGAACCCCTGACAGGTTCTCCTGGGTGAGGGTCGTCACCTTGCCGAAGTGTGACTGCACCGCCTCGAACCGATCGTGGATCATGTTGCCGAGCTTGAGGGTAAGCACAGGCAGCACGATCATCGGGAGCAGCGCGAGGAAGGTGAGCCGGTGATTGATTCGCAGCATGTAGTACAGTGCGAATGCCCCACCGAAAATCGTGTTCGCGAGGTACATGATCGCGGGGCCCGCGGCCATCCGTACGGCGCTCAGGTCGTTCGTCAGGCGGGCCATGATCTCGCCCGTACGCATGCTGGCGTAGAACCCCGAATCGAGCCGCTCGAGCTGTTTGTAGAGGTCATTGCGCAGGTCGTATTCGACCCACCGGCTGACGCCATTCATCAGCTCGCGCATCCCGTATCTGGCCGCACCGCCAATGAGCGCCAGGCCCATCATCCACCACCCGAGTGCCCAGACGCGGCCGATCGGTTCGCCCTGCCGCATCAGTTCGATCGCGTTCCCAAGCAGCCGCGGAACCAAGCTGGTCAAGGCAGTTGAAAAAATGACGAGAAAAAGGCCGAACGCCAAGGACGCCCGGTACGGCCGGAAGTAGGGAATGAGGCGATTAAGGACCTTCATCGGTGGCACATGGCTTGCGCTTTAAGAGGGGTTGAACCCCATATTCAAGTGCTACCGATGGAGTGCACAGTTCAGCGCAGGCTCCACGTTTTTTTCTCCGAGGAATGACAATGACCACCAAGTATATCCGCTCCTTCATCCCGATGCTCGCCCTCGCCATCACGGCGGGTGCCTGCGCGACGAAGGATAAGGCGAGCGATTCGCTCGCCGTCGACACGTCGCTCAACCGTGACCTTGCGCTCGCGAACCGCGACAGCGCGGCGCAGCCGCAGCTGAAGGACGTCCCGAGCGGGATGGCCGCTGCGCCGACGCGCACCGGCACGAGCTCGGGCAACACGGCAACGCGCACCACCACCACGCGCACGACCACGACGACCGCCCCGCGGTCGACCACCCCGTCCACGACCTCGAGCGGCAATCGCGTCACCTCCGGATCGACCGGATCTGGCGGAGCCGTTGGAACGCTGCCGAGCGGCACGACGCTGTACCTGACGTCGAACGCGCGCGTCTGCACGAACACGAACAAAGTCGGCGACATTTTCACCGGCACGCTGAACAACGCGGTGACCTCCGGTGGCGTGACCGTTCCGGCCGGTTCGCAGGTCAAGCTCGAAGTCACGTCGCTCAAGCGCAGCGAGAACTCGAATGACAACATCGTCATGGGTTTCCGCGTCGTCTCGGTCATGGTCCGTGGCACGTCGTACCCGCTCGACGGCACCGTGTCGGCGTCCAGCTCGATCGAGAAGGTGCGTAACGAGTCCCGTGGCAAAGACGTCCAGAAGGTCGCGACGGGCGCGGTCCTCGGCGGCATTGCCGGCCAGATCATCGGCAAGAACACCAAGGGCACGATCATCGGTGCCGCCGCTGGTGCGGCAGCTGGTACTGCAGCCGCAGTCGCGACCGCGAACTACGAAGGTTGCCTCCCGAGTGGCGGCGCGCTCAGCGTGACCACCACCGCTCCGGCGTCGATCAAGATCTGAACCGCGGCCGTTAGGCGCCAGCCATCAGCTGTCAGCGGTAACGTTAGGCAAATGGCGGTGGAGCTTCGCAGCTCCACCGCCATTTGTAGTTGTATGCGCCGTCGCGTTACGCTAATGGCTCATCGCTAACGGCTCATTCAGTATCCGACCGCGCCCCCCTCGGCGCGGGGATCGGGAAATCCGTCCCACCCGCCCCGCACTCGCATCACCCCGTGCGCCTGGGCGACGCTTCCCACCGGCTCCATCCCGTACCCCATCGCGGTCAGCGAGTCGAGCGTCGACTGGGACAGCCCGCGGCGCTCGTAGCGCAGCGAATCGGGCAGTGCCTGGTGATGAACGCGCGGCGCGCTCATCGCGTCGGCCAGCGTCATTCGATGATCGATCACGTTGAGGATGATCTGCGAGGTTGCCGTTATGATTCTCGGCCCTCCCCGCGCGCCGACTACCAGCAGCAACTCGCCCGCCGGGTCAAGCACGATCGTCGGCGACATCGCGCTCAACGGTCGCTTGCCGGGCTGTACTGCATTCGCCTCGCCCTGGACCAGCCCAAACTGGTTCGGCATCCCGGGCTGCGCGGCGAAATCGTCCATCTCGTTGTTGAGGAAAAAGCCCGCGCCGCGCACCCAGACTCCGCTTCCGAACAACCCATTGATCGTCGTCGTCGTCGCGACGGCGTTACCCCTGCCATCCACGACTGAGTAGTGCGTCGTCTGGTTGCCCTCGCGCAACGTGCGGAGCTTGGACTCGATCACCGCGGTCGGCGTCGCGCGCCCGTTGCCGATCGTCGCCGCAACCGAGGCCGCGTACGCCTTGCTCGTCAGCTTCGCCGTCGGCACCGGCGCGAATGCCGGATCGGCCAGTGCCTCGTTGCGGTCGACGAACGCGCGCTGGTACGCCGAGCCGAGCAGATGCAGGTACGCCGCGCTCCCGAACTGCGGCAGCCGCGGCACCGTCTCAAGAATGTTCAGCGTTTCGGTGATCGTCACGCCCCCCGATGACGACGGCGGCATCGTGAACAGGGTGTACCCCCGGTACGTCGAGTGGATCGCATCGCGCCACACCGGCGCATAGCGCGCCAGGTCGGCGACCGTTATGATTCCACCCCCGCGCCGCATCTCGGCGGCGACTGAATCGGCGACCGGACCGCGGTAGAAGCCGTCCGCGCCGTGCGCTGCGATCGCGCGCAGTGTGCGCGCGAGATCCGGCTGGCGGACCGATGCTCCCGGACGGAGCGGCGCGCCTCCCGGCAGGAAGAGTGGCCCGCCGGAAAATTTGCCGATCAGGTCCACGTTGTTCGTGAGCGCATTCGTCATCGCCGTATCGACGACGAAGCCATCCTCGGCCAGACGGATCGCCGGCGCCATGACTTCGGCGAGCGACAGCACGCCATAACGCTTTTGCGCGGCGACCAGTCCGGCAACGGCTCCCGGAACCCCCGACGCGAGATGGCCGATCAGGCTCTTGTCGGTGAGCTTTCCGGCCGCATCGAGGTACATGTTCCGCGACGCAGCCAGCGGCGCGGTCTCGCGGTAGTCGAGCGCCGCGGTGCGTCCGTCCGCCATGCGGATCACCATGTAACCGCCGCCCCCGATGTTGCCCGCCTCGGGATAGGTGACGGCCAATGCGAATCCCACCGCGACCGCCGCATCGACGGCGTTCCCGCCGCGGCGCATGATCTCCACCCCCGCGGTGCTTGCCTTCGCTTCATTCGACGACACCATGCCGTGCTCGCCGAAGGTTGCCTTCGTGCCAGCGTGATACGGCCAGGCGGCTGGAAAATCCGCCGCAACGCGCGACGGGATCGCCGGACCGTCGACACTGAGCGGGCGGGTCGGCGCGGTTGCACGACAAGCGGCGAGTGCGGCGAGTGCGGCGAGAGTGAATCGAAGATGGCGCATGGTCGGTGGTTGTAGTGTCGTCGAGAGCGGTCGCGACGGAGCCGCGGTGCTGCGCGCTATTTGCCTTTCTCGCCGATTCCGTATCGGATGCCGAGCCGCGTAGTCTGCTGCTGATATTGTCGCCGATCGCTCCCGCTCAGCCCCTTGCTCTCGTGCAATGAGACGCCGTACTCCTGCACGACGAATACCTCACTGTGCCCGCCGAAGCCATACCCGAAGCCGTACCCGATGGCGAGTCGCGGATCGATGTTGTGGTCCGGCCGCAATCGCCGGCCCCCGCGGTCTTTCGTGAAATTCTCGAACGCGATCACGCCCGCGTTCACCACCACGAGCTGATGAAATCCCGGTGCGCCGCCAGCACCCACGCTGAACTGTGCGCCAACGGTGTACGCGTTGACGTGCGCGTCGCAGCACGACGATGTCACGACGCCCGTCGAGGCCTGCAGGCTGTCGACGTAGAGCAGGGGCACGTGCGCATACGACGCTGTCACCCCGAACGCGCTCCCGCCGCTCAGCGCAACTTCAAGCGAACCCCCATACTCGAGCGTCTGCGAAAAATCCCACGCGGTCTGGGTCGACCCGTCGAAAATGCTCTGGATATTGAGCAGTCCGACCGAGGAACCGACCAGCACTGCTGGATCATGCTTCAGCGCGCCCTGCGGCACATTGATGATCTGCGCGCGAGCCTGAGGTGCGCAGACAACGAGGAGAGCGAGAAGACCGAGACGACGCACGCGAGTTCCTCCACGGTGTAACTTGCCCAGCAGCGGCCGGAGTCCGTAACTTAGCGGCCGCCCCGGTGGCTCGACACCACACCAGCCTGCATGGTGTCACGACAATCGCCCCTCTCCCGCCCGACGTGCTCGATCCGCGGATCACCGAACACCGCAACCCGCGCTCCGCGGACATCGATCTCGCGTCGCCCCTCGAGATCGTCGAGCTGATCAACGCCGAGGACCGCACCGTCGCCGATGCGGTCCGTACTCAGAGTACGCAGATCGCCCAGGCGGTGGCGGCCGCCGAGGATGCGTTCCGCCGCGGCGGGCGCCTCGTGTATGCCGGTGCCGGAACTTCGGGCCGGCTCGGCGTCCTCGACGCGTCGGAGTGTCCGCCGACTTTCGGCGTGGACTTCGACATGGTGCGGGGGTTGATCGCCGGCGGCTACGACGCCCTGCTTCGCGCGCAGGAAGGGGCCGAAGACAGCCCGGAAGGTGCGGCGAAGGATGTCGATGCACTCGAGCTGTCCCCGCGTGACTTTCTCGTTGGGATCGCGGCATCGGGTGGGACCCCGTATGTGCGTGGCGCTCTCATTCGCGCCCGGCAGCGCGGTGCGCGGACCGCCATCGTCGCCTGCACCCCACCGCCTGCGGAAGTACTCGCTGTCGCCGACATCGCAATCGTTGTGATCACCGGGCCCGAGGTGGTCACCGGATCGACGCGGATGAAAGCCGGCACCGCCACCAAGCTGGTGCTGAACATGATCAGCACTGGCGCGATGATCAGGATTGGAAAGACCTATGGCAACCTGATGGTTGATCTCCGAGCAACCAACGCGAAGCTCCGCGATCGCAGCGAGCGGATCATCGTGGAAGTCGCCGGTGTCGACCGATCCGAGGCAAAACGCCTGCTGGCCGCGGCCGGCGACAGCGTGAAGGTCGCGATCGTCATGCACGCACTGCACGCCGACCGGGCAGCGGCTGAACGAGCGCTCGCCGAGGGAGGGGGCGTCGTCCGGCGCGTCATTCCGGGCTCGCCGCCGCCAATCCGGTGAGCACGCGCGAGCCTGACGGCGCGCTCGACAGCCGCAGCGGGCCGTTAGGCAGCGAGGCGAATGTCGTCGTCGGGCTTATGTCCGGGACCTCGCTCGACGGCATCACCGCTGCAGTCGTCCGCTTTACCGAACGTGACGCGCGTGTTCACATCGATCTCCTCGGCTGGCTCACGCATGCTTACAGCGCCGCGCAACGCGACGCCCTCAGCGCGGCGCTCACCGGCACGACGGCAGCCGCCTACTGCCGCATCAACTTCGACCTCGGCGCCTGGCTCGCCGATGCGGCGATCGCCGCGATCGCCGAAGCAGGAGTCGCGCGGAGCGAGATTGCCCTGATCGCCTCGCACGGTCAGACCGTGTGGCACGAACCCGGGCACTCGACCTGGCAGCTTGGCGAAACGGCCGTCATCGCCGAGCGAACGGGGATCGATGTGGTCGCCGACTTTCGTGTCCGCGACGTCGCCGCCGGCGGGCAGGGCGCGCCGCTCGTGCCGATTGCCGACGCCCTGCTGTTCGCGGCAGACGACGCCTGGCGCGCCCTGCAGAACATCGGCGGGATCGGGAACGTCACGGTCGTCCCGCCTAACGGCGACCTGCGCGCCGTCCGCGCCTTCGACACCGGCCCGGGCGTCGCGCTCATCGACGCACTCGCCCGGCGGGCCGACCCCGCGCTGCCTTACGATGTCGACGGAAAACTGGCGCTCGCTGGAGACGCCTGCACCGATGTCGTTGACGACCTGCTGGCGGCGCCATATTTCGCCGCCGAGCCGCCCAAGTCGACTGGGCGCGAGTTGTTCAGCGCGACCTACGCGACGTCGCTCGCCGAGCGGTGCCTGGCGAGCCGGCGCGGCGTCACCGCAGCGGACATCGTCGCCACCGCCACGCTGCTCACCGCCCGCAGCATCGCCGACTCCTACCGGCGCTTCCTTCCGGAGCCGGCGAGCGACGTGCTGCTCTCGGGGGGTGGCGCCCGCAACCCGGCGCTCGTCGCGGCAATCCGCGCGCAGTTGCACGACCGCCAGGTTCGGTTGTTCCGCGACGTCTTTTTCGACGGCGACGCAAAGGAGGCGGTGGCCTTCGCCTTTCTCGGGTGGCTCCATCACCAGCGGCGACCAGGCAACGTTCCCCGCGCGACCGGAGCGCGCGGCCCGCGAATACTCGGCAAGCGTACCCCCGCCTAGCAGCTTCGCGCTCGCTGCTCGGGACCGTCGTGGTGTGACGCGCCGCACGCTGCGAGATCGCTGCGTCTGTGCGTCGGATGATGCGCTATCTTCATGATCAATGCACAGCCCGTCGACGACAACTGCCGTAGCGCAACACGTGGTGCCGCGCCTCGAGTGGACCGAGGGAAGCGGATTCGATGCTTCACGGCATCTTCGCGAGCGAGCCCTCGAGCTCGGGGTCGGCGGATTCGTCCTCGCACCTGCGCCACAGGACGACGTCAGGGCCATCACGAAGGAATTGCGCACGCGGGCGCGTCAACCGCTGCTGATTGCGGCCACGATGGAACGTGGCGCGGGGCAGTCAGTCCGCGGCGCTACCGGCCTGCCCCCGCTCGCCGCCCTCGCATCGCTCGGCGACCCCGACGCGATCCGCAAGGCCGCACGCCTAACGGCGCGGGAGGCGCGCACGCTCGGTGTCACCTGGGCGCTCGCTCCGGTGCTCGACCTCGACAGCAACCCCGATAACCCGATCGTCGGCTCGCGATCCCTTGGCGCGGACCCCGCGCTGGTAGCCCGCCTTGGCAGCGCCTGGATCGAGGCCTGTCAGCAGGAAGGCGTGCTCGCCTGCGCCAAGCATTTCCCTGGACATGGACGCACGGCGACGGATTCGCATCTGGAACGGCCGTCGGTGCGCGTCACACGGCATGAGCTGATGGAACGGGACCTTGTCCCTTTCCGCGCCGCGATCAAGGCCGGCGTCGCCTCGGTGATGACCGCCCACGTCGCTTTTCCCTCGCTGGATCCGGCCGGTCCTCCGGCCACCCTGTCGATGGCGATCGTACGGGTGCTCCTGCGCGAGAGACTCGGCTTCGACGGTCTCGTGGTGACGGACTCCCTCGACATGCGAGGGTTGACGTCGACAGTGAGCGAGGCGGATGCGGCTGTGGCAGCGCTGTTTGCCGGGTGCGATCTCGTGCTGATGCCCACCGACCTCGAGGCCACAGTCGCGGCGCTCGAGGAGGCGATCGTCGCGGGAACCCTCGACGCGGAGCTGCTCCTTCGGTCGCAGCGCCGGCGGCTCAAGTGGGCGCAGTGGGCCGCGCCGCCGAGCGACTGGCGGAAGGCATCGACGTTCGACGTCGCGAGCGGCCACGAGTTGTCGGAGCGGGTCATCACCGTCGCTCGCGGATCGGTCGCGGCGTTGAGTGGATCGCTCGAGCTGCTGGTCATCGATGACGACGCGGGCAACGATGCTGCGTCGAAACGCGACATACTGGCGCCAGCATTGCGCGCGGCGGGTTTCGTGGTGCGCGAACCGAGCCCGATGACCGGAGGGGCGACTCGTGTGATAGCCGTCTTCGGTGACGTGCTCGGGGGAAAGGGGCGCGTCGCTTACTCGCCTACGACGATCGCGGCGGCGAATGCGGCGGTCGCGGAAGCCGTCGCCGATGGCCGGCGCGCGGTCGTCGTGCAGTTCGGCCACCCCCGCCTTGCCCACTCTCTCTGTGCGGAAAACCTGGTGACGGCGTGGAGTGGCGAGCGATCGATGCAGGAAGCCGCAGCGCGCTGGCTCTCGAGGAAACGCGGGTAGCGACACCCGTCCGTATGCTCCGCGCTTTTCCCGGAGCATTTCGGGAACACCGCGCTCAACTTGAGGGAGCACAATCGCTCTGTTCTATGCTCCGACGGTTCCTCTGGCCGGCAACCGTTGGCACCGCTACTTCAAAAGCGCCCGAATCCCGCCGCTGGGAACGGCGTAGACGATTCGTCCAGCAGCAGCGGGTGCTCCGCCGTACACCAGTCCGGCTATGGAGCCGTCGCCGGCGAAGACCGGGCTTCCGCTCGAACCTTCCAGTGCGAACGCATCGATCTGGAGCACCGAAGGAATGGACTTGGATACCGTGCCGACGCCGAGCGTGCTCCTGGCAATGATTCGGTCGCGCCCTCCGTCCATCGGAGTGCCTGCGCCGAGCGGGTAGCCGATGATCGCGACCGGGGCTCCGACCGCCGCAGCACGGGTCGCCACACGGTCGATGAACGGAAAGGGACCGCGGCGGTCGATCCGGAGCATCGCGAGATCCGCGTCCGCGGCGACGCGCTCGACGTGCGCCGGGAGCCAGTCGCGGGTATCGGCATAGATCACCGCGATCCGCTGTGGGGGATCGTCCGTGTTCCCCCGGATCAGGTGGCGGTTCGTCAGGATCACCCCGTCGGCGCTGACCCCGACGCCGGATCCGGAGTAGAGCGTACCGTCCGGCATCTGGACGGCGATCATCACGACCGCCCGTCCACTGGTTCGTGCTATCGCCTCGTAGTCCATTTGCGCCGCTGCTGAAATCGCGCCGCGACGAGTCTCGGCGTGGCCGAGGCGCTCGGCGAGAAGCGTCACGCTGTCGGCTGGCGCTCCTTGAGCCAGCCGAGTGCGAAGCCGGTCACTCTCCTGCCGGGCGCCGGCGAGTGCGGCGTCCAGCCCGGCGAGCCGACCCGTCATCGCGCGCATGTCGCGATCGATGGCGACGCTCAGCGAGTCGTTGCGGCGGCGCAGGGCCACCATTTCCGTATCGCGTTCAGCGCCCGCGCGCCCGGACTCCCAGACGGCGACCGCAGCGACCGCTGCGAGGAGAAACGCTGCGCCGAGCACAATCCGGAGCAGGCGCATCTGCCGGCTGACAGCGACGGCGAGCCGCTCGGTCGTCGAGCCCTTCGCGTTCGACTCCGCCGCGAGTTGTTCGTAGCGTATTTGGGGTCCGTCTGCGCCGAGCCGCAGCACATCGCCGTCGGCAAGCGTCTGGTTGTCGCGAACGCGCCGACCGTTGACGTACACGCCGTTCGTGCTGTTGGCATCGCGGACGCTGGCGATGCCCGCACGGAAGCTGAGTTCAGCGTGCCGGGCGGAGACATCGGAGTCGCGGTCAGGGTCGAAGCGGATGTCGGAGCTGGCGTCGCGACCCAGCGTCAGGCGCGCCGGCCCGAGGGCGCGCACCTGACCAGCGAGCGTCCCGGTGAGGATCACCAGCCGCGGATTCACGGACCGAGCGTCAGGCGGTCGCGGAAGACCCAGGCCGCCGCGGCCAGCGCGGCGATGACCAGGAGAAAGGCGAGGCTGCGCCGTTGTTTCCGAAGTGCCGCGACCTCGGCGGTGGTTGGCGGCCTGATGGCCATCCGTTCGCCAGAGAGGATGCCGTTCGTTGCCGGCGGGGTTCCCGAGTGCCGGCGGAACGGCTCCATCGGGATCGTCGGTGTGGCGTCTCCCGGACTGCCGAATACCTGGTGACCGACGGCGTCGCCAGCGGCGGCGCTGGAGAGCGCCTCGCCGTCGAACCGCGCGATCACGACCGTGATGTTGTCAGGCCCACCGTTATGATTGGCGCGATCGATCAGCCGCTTGCACGCCATCTTCAGGTCGCGCTCCTCGGTGACGACACGGGCGATCTCGTCGGGGCGGACGAGCCCCGAGAGTCCGTCGCTGCAGAGCACGAGGGTGTCACCCTTGCGGATCTGCTGATGGGTGATCTCGGTGCGCACCGACGGTTCCGGACCCAGTGCCTGGAGGATGATGTTGCGGCGCTCGCTGTGCTCGGCCTCTTCCTCGGTGATCTCGCCGGCGTCGATCAGCCGCTGCATGAGCGACTGGTCCTTGGTGATCTGGCGGGCCTTCCCGTCGCGGATGAGGTACGCGCGCGAATCACCGACCTGCGCGACATACAGCGTGTCACCGAGCAGTCCGGCGATCGTGGCGGTCGTTCCCATCCCGCGATATTCGGGCTGCTCTGCCGACATCCGGTGGATCCGCGCGTTCGCGACGTCGGTCGCGATCTTGAGGGCTGCGGCAAAGGTTTCCGGGTCCGTGCGGTCGCTGGCGACCCAGCGCGTCCGCAACTCGTCGAGAATCGTCTCCACGGCCATCGCGCTGGCGATCTCACCGGCAGCGGCACCACCCATCCCGTCGGCGACCATGAACAGCGTGCCATGGTCGGTAGCGACGTGCTGCTCCAGCCGGTCGTCAAGCGAGGCGTGTCCGGTCGCCAGCTCGGCGACGAGGAAGGCGTCCTCGTTGTGCTCGCGAGTCCGCCCGACGTCGGTGCGGGCGAAGACATTGACGATCACGCCGCCGTTAGGCGATCGGGGGCCGGTCATGCAGGAGGGAAATGGGGAGGACGGCGCGGCTCGGTCACGTTGATCAGCACTTCGAGATTACCAGCTTGACGGATTGGCGGACGATCGAGTTTCCACGACTGTGGATCTTTTTCAGGGCGTCGCAGCTCCGGCTGCTGTCGTCCTGGATCAGGTACGCATCGGATTGGTAGAGCAGCACTTCGGCACTGTCGTTTCCGTCATGAAGACGGGGAAGGATAGCCATCGTGCGGCGCACGGCCTCGGCGGCGGTCGCATTGTCGAGCGCGAGATGACGGATCGAATCAATCTCGGTGCGAATCGCCGGCGGCGACAGTGCTGACTTGGCGCCGGGGCCATCCCGGGGGGACCCGATCGGCGTCGGCGCGATTGGCCGGCCAGCGGTCCGACGGCCGTCGCCCAGCACAGTGTTCGCTCCGACCGTTGCGTTAGGCAGGGCGACCGCAGCGCCGGCGCCGCCGCTCGGAATCGCGGCGGATGCGTCGGTAAGCGGCCGCGCTGCGGTGCTGGTGGTAGCGCCGGTGCCGGCGACGTCCGTCGTTCCATGATTTCGCGCCACCGCGAACACGATGACCGCGGCCGCCACCCCAGTGGCGACGATCGCAACGATCGTTCGGCGACTCGCTCCGCTGGATTCGCGCCCTCCGCCAGCGGCGATCGCTCCCGGCAACAGCGTTGGCGCGGGTGCGACCTTCGTTCGAGGAAGTGCTGGTGCGTCGACAATGCTCGTATGTGCGTTGCGCGCGACGTTCTCCGGCATCTGCTCGATGGCCGTCGCAAAGTCGCGTCCGAATTGCGACGCGCTTGGGTACCTCGAGGCCGCGTCGCGGGCGAGCGCGCGATCCATGACCGCCTGGAGTTCGGCTGGCCAGGCCATGTCTGGCTTCATTTCGGCGAGCGACCGTGGCCGGTCCGTGAGGCGCATGATCATCGCTTCCTGCGCGGTCTCGCTCGGGAAGGGCAACTGTCCGGTGAGCGCCGCAAAACCAACCAGGGCGAGCGAATAGATGTCGCTGCGCCCGTCAAGCGAGTCTCCGGCGAGCTGCTCCGGGCTCATGTACTCGGGCGTGCCAACAATCAGGCCCGTTCGCGTGACTTTCTGCGCCTCGACGTTCGCCGCCTTCGCGATGCCGAAGTCGACCACTTTCACGCAGTCGGACCCATCACGATTGCGCGCGATCATGATGTTGTCGGGCTTGAGGTCGCGGTGCACGATCCCGAACTCGTGCGCGACGGCGAGCGCGTCGCCGGTCTGCCTTACGATGCTGGCGGCGCGCGCGGGCGGGAGGGCCCCGGCGGTGGCGATGATGTTCGTCAGCGGTTCGCCCTCGACGAATTCCATCGCGAGGTAGATCAACCCATCGCTGGTTTCGCCGAAATCATAGATCGCGGCAACGTTGGGATGAGTGATTCGCGACGCATTCGCCGCTTCGCGATTGAAGCGGCTGATTGCATCAGCGTCGTGCACCATGCCGGGATTCATTACCTTCACAGCGCTTTTCCGTCCCATTCGAACATGTTCGGCGAGATAGACCTGACCCATCCCTCCTTCGCCGAGCTTCCTGATGACGTGATAACGGTCGGCGATCACCGAGCCGACGAGATCAGCGGCGGCGGACAGTGACTTCAGCGTCGACCCGTCCAGGGGGCAGAAGCGCTGCTCGTCGTCGTATTGGGTGGTGCACTGCGGGCAGATCTTGGTAGCGCTCACGTGCACTCCGAACAACGGCGGTGGTCACCGGCGGACGCCGGGACATACGGGGACGATTTACGCCCTCACTATGGAACGTTCTGCCCCGAGCGCAAAGGGTGGAGCACGTGGGGGTACTGCCGCTCCGGGTGGCGGGGGTCGCGAACGAAGTTACCTTCCGCCATGCGTTTTCCCTTGTTCGGTGTCGCGCTGGTCACCCTTGCCTGTGCCGGTCCGCGACCCCCAGCGACAACCGCGCCCGCCCCGGCCCCGGCTTCGCCGCCGCCGACGCCGCAAGCGCTGGCCGCGGGCGCCCCGTCGTCGCCGCTGCTGCCGCGCGTTCCGCTCGTCGTCGGTGCGCTTGCTCTGAAAGTCGTCTATCCGGCGAGCAATGCGCTAATCCAGTCGCGGGATTCCAACTTCATTTTTGGATCGACCGGCAACGGAAACGCATTGCTGACGATCAATGGCACGCCGGTTCACGTCTGGCCGAACGGCGCTTACCTGGGGTTCCTGCTTGTGCCGGGAGCCGATGCTCCGCGCTACGATCTCGTCGCATCAGTCGGAGGGGACACCGCCCGGCTGTCGCATCCGATCCGGCTGCTGCCACCGCTGCCGACGACGTCCGACAGCGCGCACGTCGATTCGCTTGTCGCCGACAGCCTGCGCATTGCGCGGGCGCGCGCCGACAGCATGCACGCCGACAGTGTGCACAACTCGTCGCGCCGGGGCGGCAAGGCGCCGCTGACGGTGGCCGCGCGCGACACCGTCGCCCATCGCCTAACGGCGAGCGATACCGCGCTCACCTACGTCGCGCTCGGGACCCTGCCGGACTCCGTCACGGCTGACACCGATCGCGTCATCATCGGCCGACCAGTGCCGGCCGGCACGTACAAGTGGTTTCTCCTCCCCGGTACGGTGCTGCGGCAGACCGGACGTGACGGGGAATTCGTCAGGGTCCGCCTCGACGACGCGCTCGACATCTGGGTCGCGGCCACGGACGCCGTGGCGTTGCCCGCCGGCGCAATGCCGCCATTACGCGTGGTCGGGAACCTGCGCGTCGTCCCCGGCGACGAATATACCGATCTCGCGCTGCCCATTGGCGGGCGACCGGCCTACTCGGTGGAGGAAAGCGGTCGCGACGTGATCCTGACGCTCCACGGAACGCGGGCGACTACCGACGTCGTTGCCTATCGGCCTAACGATGCGCTCGTCCGCACCGTCGAGTGGATGCAGGAGGGTGCCGACCGGGCTCGCTTCACTGTCCACCTTCGCGAGCGTCCGTTCGGGTATCTCGTCCTCTGGCAGAACGGCACGTTGGTGCTGCGCCTTCGGCACCGTCCGCAGGTCGATTCGCAGCGCCCGCTCGGCGGGCTGACGATCGCCGTCGATCCGGGACATCCGCCGATCGGGGCGACCGGTCCGACGGGGCTGTGGGAGGCGCAGGCCACGCTCTGGGTCGGCGAGCGACTGGCCACAATGCTGCGCGAACGCGGGGCGACGGTCCTGATGACCCGAACGACGATGGACGCCGTCGCGTTAGGCGACCGCCCGACGATCGCTCGGCGGGGTGGCGCGCATTTGCTGGTGTCGATTCACCTGAACGCGCTGCCCGATGGCATCAACCCATTCAAGGTGCAGGGAACCGGCACCTACTTCTTCCAGCCGCACGCCGAGGCGCTGGCACGGGCGGTCCAGCGTGGGCTGGTCGCCCGGATGGCGCTCCCCGATCTCGGGGTCTTCTACGACAACCTGGCGTTGACGCGCCCGACCTGGATGCCGGCGATCCTCTGCGAAGGCGCATTCATGATGATGCCCGACCAGGAAGCGGCGCTCCGCACGCCGCAGTTCGAGGACGCCTATGCGCGGGGAATCGCCGACGGAATCGAGGAGTACCTGCGTGGCCTGCCGGCTGATCGTTAGGCGGCTCGCCGCCGGCATCAGCGCGTTGTTCGCGCTCGCCGGGACGGCGCGCGCGCAACGGCCCGACGCGCACTGGCGGACGATCGCGACGCCGCACTTCCGGGTGCACTTCGCGCCGGAGAGCGAGGAGATCGCCCGGCGCGCCGCGGCCAGCGCCGAGTGGGCGTATGCGGCGCTCTCCCGCGAGCTGGTGCCGCCGCGCGGCACGATCGAGCTCGTGGTCAGTGACGACGTCGATTTCTCGAACGGCTCGACGACGACGTTTCCGACGAACCGGATCGTCGTGTACGCGCAGCCGCCGGTGGACGTCAGCTCGCTCCGCAACTACAGCGACTGGATGACGCTGGTGGTCACGCACGAACTGACGCACGTCTTCCATCTCGACCGAACGCGCGGTTTCTGGTCGGCGTTGCAGCACGTGTTCGGTCGCAACCCATACACCTTTCCCGCGGCGTACGAGCCGCGCTGGATGACCGAGGGAATCGCGGTCTACTATGAATCGCGGATCACCGGCAGCGGCCGAATCGTCGGAACGGAACATCGGGCGCTCGCCCGCGCGGCGGCGCTCGCCGGCCAGCTGCCGGCGCTCGGCGCGCTGAGCACCTCGCGGACCAGCTTTCCTGGCGGCGAGAGCGTCTACATCTACGGATCGTTGGTGTTCGACGAGCTGGCGCGCGAGGAGGGCGTGCACGCGGTCCCGCGCTTCATCGAGCGAAGCAGCGCGGCGCTCCCGTATTTCTACAACCGGCTTGCGCGGAAGCAATTTGGCGAGAGCTTTGCCGACCTCTTGCGAGCGGTGCGCGATACGTCGCTCCGGGCGAGGCGGGGCTCGTTCGGCGTCGAGCCGCTCGCCGGGTGGCGCGCCCTGACGACGGGCTTCGAACGGATCCGTTCGCCGCGCTGGCGTGACAGCATGCTGGTATTCGCTGGTGACCTCGGGCGGGAGACAGCTGGCGCCTACGAGGTTGCGCCGAGCGGACGGTTGCGGCGCCTCGGCCGGCGCGTCGGCGAGGAGCCTAACGTTCCGCTGGCCGATGGCTCATTGCTGACGGCGCAGCTCGAGTTTGTGGGGCCGCACGAAATCCGCTCCGACCTGTACGTGCAGCGCGGGCGGCGGCTGCATCGCTTGACGCATGGCGGCCGGTTGACCTCACCAGACGCGCGACGCGACGGCGAAATCGTCGCCGTGCAGGGCACCCCCGGGACGACGACGCTGGCGCGCGTCTCGGCGGACGGCCGGCGCAGCTGGCCGATGATGCCGGCCGCGCTCGACACGCAGTGGGCACAGCCGCGCTGGTCGCCGACCGGCGACGCGATCGCTGCCGTCCGCCTGATTCACGGCGGCCGGTCGCAGATCGTCGTGCTCGACACGCTGGGGGCGGTGCAGCTGCTCGTCGCCGACGAAGCGAGCTCGGTCAGTGCGTCGCCGTCGTGGAGCGGTGACGGCCTTACCCTGTGGTTCACCAGCGACCGAAGCGGAACGCGCGAGGTCTACGCCGCGTCGGTGAGCGAGCGTGGCGGCGTCCTTCCCCCTGCCGTCCGCGCCAGCCGAGCGGTGACGGCGCTGAGCGATCCGGAGCCGGCGCCGAGCGCCGGGCGCGGGCCACTGGTGGCGGTGCTGCTCGGCGCCGACGGGATGACGTTAGGCAGGGGCGGCGCAATCGCCGACAGCAGCGGGCCGGCGCCCGCGCTGGCGCCCGAGTCACTCGCCGCGGCGCCCCCGCGTCGCGATGACGCCCCGGCGGGTCCGTACCGCGCGGCGCGCCAGCTGGTGCCGCGCTACTGGCTGCCGACGATCCGGACCACCGACGGAGGCTTGATTCTCGGGGCCGTGACTTCGGCGAACGACGTGGTCGGACGGCATTCGCTGGTGGCGAGCGTCGAGACGTCGACGCGCCGCAACGAGCAGGGCGGTGAGTTGAGCTACGCCTGGGCCGGGCTCGGGCGGCCGGTGCTGCAACTGGCGGCGGCCCAGGGCTGGGACGGTGCCGGCACGATCGTCCGGCCTAACGGCGATCTGGCGGGGGTGCTCCGCCGCCGGACACAGGTGCTCGAAGGCGGCCTGTCGTCGACCCGGCCACGGACGCGGACGTTTCTCGCGGCGAGCGTCGCCGGAGGATTGGAACTGCGCGACTACGCGACCGATCCCCGCCCGCTATTGGCGGGGCTGAGTGGCAACTACTTCGAGACGACCCATCGGCGGCCTTTTGTGTTCGCCGGGCTCGTCGGCTCGAATGTCCAATCACCCGGGCGGAGCATCTCGCTGGAGGATGGGATGACGGCGCGAGCGAGCGGCGAGCGGCTCTGGGACGCCGATGAGCGCAGCGGCGGTCACACCCGGGCGATCGGAAGTCTCGCCGGGTACCGATCGTTCGACCTGCCGGGGTTCGCGCACCATGTCCTCGCGCTGCGAATGGCTGGCGGCTGGACCGACTCCGAAGACGGCGCAGACCTGTCGGTGGGCGGGCTGGCGGCCGACCCGCTTGGACCGAGCGGGCTGTCGGTCGGCGGTACGCGCGAGTTTCCGGTGCGGGGCTACGTCTCCGGTGCGCTCTCGGGGACGCGCGCGTTGGCCGCGTCTCTCGAGTACAGGGCGCCGCTGATCCGCCCATCGCGCGGGCTCGGCGTTCTCTACTTCGATCGGACGTCGCTGGCCATATTCGGTGACGCGGCGACAGCGTGGTGCAGGGGACCAGCGCGGATCGCGGGGAACTGCGTCTCGAGCGGCACAATGGGAACGCCGATCGCGTCCGTCGGAGCCGAGGTGGTGCTCGATCTGGCGGTGTTCTACGACGCTCCGCTCTCGCTGGCAATCGGCGTCGCGGAGCCGGTCGGCCGGCTGCGCGGCACCGGGGCAGCAGCGGCCGGCGTGTACGTCTCGGCGGGGCACTCGTTCTGATGCCTAACGGTGGGCCCGCGATGCCGGCGGCACGGACGCAACTGCGTCGTATTCGCAATCGATTTCGTGGCCGTCGCTGATCGCCTTTTGCACCGGGATGTGGTAGGTTGGGTGACTACGGAAGGCGCGGTGATGCGGGCCGGTCGCCGGATCGCTTTGCGTACCGCTCGGTGCATGAGCCGCGCTGGAGAGCTGAGCTCGTTGCCTCACGTGTTTGCGGGCAAGTCGTCGCCGTGACGCGGCGCGTCCCGCGTCGTCATCGGACGATGTCAGCGGCGCCGCCGGCCGCGACGAATTGCGCCGCGCTTTTTTCAACGCCATAGCTTGCAGGTAGTTACCAGCTCCGACCGCGTTGGGTCACGGGCGCTTTCGACGTGCTGGGTCTGACCAGGTGGGGTTGTCACCAAAGTCACAAGCGCTGCGGTGGAAAGACGGGACCAAATGGACATTCGTGATGTTGATATCGTAAGTCGAAGCTACATATTAACATACGGGAACACTGGCGCGGAAACACGAACCCCGCTAGACTGCCCGCCCCGACCAGATCGCCGCTCTTTCTGCACGAGCGAATTGGCGGTAGGCGTTGATCGAGGCAAATTGAACGAGCCCCACCTGTAGCCCCCCCCGGCTGCTGTCATTTTTCATCGTTTCACCGTACGAGGTTGCACAGATGCCCCTGCCCACCACCCCGCCGAGCGGTCCCGTCACCCTGAGCCAGAACGCGCGCACCGTGCTTGCGAAGCGATATCTGGTGAAGGACGAGACGGGGAAGCCGGTGGAGAGTCCGGAGGACCTGTTCTGGCGCGTGGCGACCGTGGTCGCCGAGGCGGATCGTCGGTACGGGGCGGCCGGTGAGGCGGTGGATGCGGTGGCGGAAGAGTTCTATGGGCTGATGACACAGCGCCGCTTCGAGCCGAACTCGCCGACGCTGATGAATGCGGGCCGGCCGTTAGGCCAGCTCTCGGCGTGCTTCGTCCTTCCGGTCGAGGATTCGCTGTCGAACGGGCAGAACGGCATTTACGACACGCTGCGTTCGATGGCGATCATCCACCAGAGTGGGGGCGGCACCGGGTTCTCGTTCTCGCGGCTGCGCCAGAATGGAGCGATGGTGCGCTCGACGACCGGCGTCGCCAGTGGTCCCATCTCGTTCATGAAGCTGTACGACGCGAGCACCGACGCGGTGAAGCAGGGCGGCACACGGCGCGGTGCGAACATGGGGATTCTCCGCGTCGATCATCCGGACATCCTGGCGTTCATCGCCTGCAAAGAAGACCTGACGCAGATCACCAACTTCAACATCTCGGTCGCCGTGACGACCGAATTCATGGACGCGGTGAAGGCGCGGGGCGACTACCCCCTGCGCGACGCGAAGACGGGCAAGGAAGTCGGCCGGCTCGACGCGAACATGGTGTGGGACAAGATGATCCTCGGCGCGTGGCGGACCGGTGAGCCGGGCTGCTTCTACATCGACGAGGCCAACCGCTACAACCCCGTCCCGCACCTCGGGGCGTACGAAGCGACCAATCCGTGCGGCGAGCAGCCGCTGCTTCCGTACGACGTGTGCAACCTGGGGAGCATCAACGTCGGGTTGTACGTGCAGGACGGCCCCGGGAACACGCATGTGATGGACTGGGACGCGTTCCGTCGCGACATCCAGCTCAGCACGCACCTTCTCGACAACATCATCGACGTCAACAAGTACCCGCTGCCCGAGATCGATTCGCTGTCGAAGCGGATCCGCCGGATCGGACTCGGGCTGATGGGGTTCGCCGACATGCTCGTGCGGCTAGGCATTCCATACGATTCGGCCGAGGGGGTCGAGATGGGCCGCCGGGTGATGGAGTTTCTCGACGTCGAGAGCAAGAAGGAGAGCGAGCGCCTGGCGAAGGAGCGCGGTGCGTTCCCCGAGTGGGCGCGCAGCATCTGGGGCCCTGACGAGACGTGCGCGCGCGACGCCGACGGCAAGCGCATCCGCCCGATGCAGATGCTTCGCAACTGCAACGTGACGACGATCGCGCCAACGGGCACGATCAGCATCATCGCCGGGTGCTCGAGTGGTCTCGAGCCGCTGTTCGCGGTCGCGTTCATGCGGAATCAGGCGGGGGTGATGATGCCGGACGTGAACGAGGACTTCGTCGCGATCGCGAAGGGTGAGGGCTGGTACAGCAAAGAGCTGATGGAACGGATCGCGAAGACGGGCACCGTCGAGCACCCGGAGGTGCCGGTGAAATGGCAGCGCGTGTTCGTGACGGCGAACCTGATCCCGGCCGAGTGGCACGTGCGGATGCAGGCGGCCTTCCAGCAGCACTGCGACTCGGCGATCAGCAAGACGACGAATTTCGGGCATGCGGCGACGGTCGAGGACGTGCGGGCAATCTACAAGCTCGCGTACGAACTGAAGTGCAAGGGCGTCACGGTGTACCGCGACGGTTCGCGCGACAACCAGGTGCTGTCGACGGGTGCGACGGCAACGGCGGCGGCGCAGCGCGACGGGACGGTGTCGGACAAGCGGCAGCTGGGCGAGCTGGCGGGGACGATCGCCGAAAAGGACAACCAGATCGAACGGTTGCGGAAGGCGTTGTTCGACAGCGAGGCGGAGAACCTGCAGCGCCGCGCGAAGCGGGCGCGCCCGGACCGCCTCCGCGGGACGACGATCCGCAAGGAGACTCCGTTAGGCACGATGTTCGTGAACATCACCGAGGACGACCGCGGCCAGCCGTTCGAGGTGTTCGTGACGTTAGGCAAGGCGGGGGGCAGTGCGATGGCCGACTCCGAAGCGATGGGCCGGCTCATCTCGCTGGCGCTGCGGTCGGGGATCCCGATGATGGAAGTGCACAAGCAGCTGCGCGGCATCTCGTCCGATCGTGCGGTCGGCCTCGGACCGAGCAAGGTGCTGTCGGTGCCTGACGCGATCGGCATCGCGCTGTACGAGTGGTGGCAGGACAAGCAGGGTGTCCAGCAGGAACTGCTGGCGAGCCCCGGTTCGAGCGCGCCCGCTCGCGCGGTCGTCGCGCCGAGCGTCCCGGTTGCGGCGCAGGGTGGCGCGCAGGCGATGGCCGGGTTCGAGGTGGACGGCGGGCAGCAGGGATTCATGGGAACGTGCCCCGACTGCGGGAGCTCGATGGAGTATGCGGAAGGGTGCGTGAAGTGCCATGTCTGTGGGTTCTCGGAATGCGGCTGAGATAGCCGGCGAGACAGGGGAAGAATCAGTCGCTTTTGGGCGCGTCGGTGCCCGCGAGAGGCGATCGGATGGGGGTCGAATCGTTCGGGTACTGCGCGGCGGCAAGAAAGTCGCTATGTTGCGAACGGCAGCAGGGCTCTATTCTCGCAGAGCACGGGCGTCGGCCCTATGCCATCGGGTCTGGATCGAAAGCTGCATTGATACACCGGGCCGACCCGCATTTGCCGGCCGTTGCGCCGGGTCACCAGGCCTGAGCAGGCCAGACGACGCAGCGCGGTAGGATGATCACAGCAGTACGCCAACGCTCTTGCACGGAGACAAGTACGATGCGCACGACCGGGACAGTAAAGTGGTTCAATGACGCGAAGGGCTTCGGCTTCATCACGCCGGAGGATGGTGGAAAGGATTTGTTCGTGCACCACTCGGCCATCCAGGGCAGCGGCTTCAAGTCGCTCGCCGAGGGAGAAAAGGTCGAGTTTGACGTCGTGCAGGGGCAGAAGGGCCCTGCCGCCGAGAACGTCACCAAGATGGGCGGCGGCGCGAGCGGTGGCTCGAGCAGTGGCTCGGGTGGCGGTTGTGGATACGGCGGTGGTGGTGGCGGCGGTGGTGGTGGCGGCCGTGGCCGCCGCGAGTACTAAACCTCGCTGACGAAGGAAACGAGGGGGCGCCGTTAGGCGCCCCCTCGCTCTTTTCGGCGATCGTCGATTCAGTGGAAGATCGACGAGAGCGCGTTGCCGTAAAAGGTGATGCTCGGAACGACGACCAGGTCGCTGCTGCGCAGGTGCAACGCGGAGTGGTCGTAGAAGACGCCGATTTCCGGGGCAATGCCGAGGTTTCGCGAGCCGATTCGCCAACCGAGAAAGGCGCCGGCGGTCGGGCGGTCGCTCGGTGCGCTGCTCGACATCGGCGCCACCTGCATGACGCGAATGCCGCCGTACGGTACGGCCTTCCGGTCTTCGCGCCCCGATGCGATGAGCGACAACTCGACGTGCGCGTGCTGTCCCCAGTTGATGAAGCCGCCTCCTGCCATCAGCGAGACGGCGAGGCCAGTGTCGGCGGCCGGGGTGGCGCCGACCGTGTCAAGGCGCCGCTTGTAGTTGAGGACGACGCCGCTCCACGAGGGGACGCGAACGCCCCAATCGGAACGGTCGTCGATTCCGAAACGAACTTCGGAGTCGAGGCCGGGGATCGTCGCGGCGACCGAGTCGCCCTTGTTCTCGACACCGTTAGGGATGATGAACGCCGTCGTGGTGCGAACGCGCTCACCAGCCGGAACGGTTCGCGCGGTGCTGCCGACGGTGTAGGGGATGCAGCCGGTCGTGGCGGCGAGAAGGGCGACAGGAATGATGAATGCAAAGCGGCGCATGGATGCTCTCCAGAGAGGATGGAGAGCAGTGTACGGGCGTTGTCAGTGCGCGCCCATACGTGGTGTGACGTAGCGGTTACGTAGTACGCTGCCGGGCTCGGATCGTAGCAGACGTCGTTGCTCGTGCGCCGCCGCCGCTCAGTGCGCGTCGACGGCGGCGACGCCGGGCGTTGGACGCTTGAGGAGCAGCACCGAGGGAGAGACGCAAAGGAAGGCGATGAGCAGGAGCATCCACGCGTCGTTGTAGCTGCGCATGGCGGCCTGCTGCATCACTTGGCCATTGATTGCGGCGAGCGCGGCGGTCTTCGCGGTGAGAGCATCCATGCCTCGTGCGACGAATCCGCTGGTGAGCATCTGGATGCGCTGGTCGGTGATCGGACTGCCGGCCACGACGCTACTCACCAGGTCCACGCGGTGGATCTGTGTGTGAGTAGTCACGTAGGTCGCGAGAATCGCGATGCCGAATGCGCCGCCGAGCTGACGCGACAGGTTGATGAGCCCTGACGCCTGCTGCGCTTCGTGCGGCTTCAGGCTCCCATACGCGACGTTGTTGATCGGCGCGAAGAGGAAGCCAAGCCCGAAGCCGCGAACGATGAGCGCGGCGCGGACGTCACTCTCTCCCGCCTGGGTGGTGAGGTGGCCGAGCTTGAACATCGAAATGAGGAACAGCGAGATGCCGATGGCGATGAGGACGCGTGCGTCGGCCTTCGGCTTCTTGCCGTTGAGCAGGAAGCCGCAGAAGAGAGCCGATGCGCCGGTGGCGAGTCCGCCTGGCAGCATCGCCAGGCCGGTCTCGGTCGGACTGAAGTGGAGAATGCTCTGGGCGAACAGCGGAAAGATGAACACGCCGCCATAGAGCCCGAAACCGAGTGATACGAAGAGAAAGATCGAGGCCGCGAGCTGACGGTTTTGCAGCACGCGAAAATTGACGACCGGCTGCTTGTTGCGGGGTGAGAGCTCCCACCAGACCATCGTGACGAGAGCGACCCCAGCGACGATCGCCAGCCGCAGGATAAGGTCATCGGAGAACCAGTCCTTCTGGCTGCCCTCCTCGAGCACGTACTGCAGCGACCCGACGCCGACCGTGAGCAACCCGATCCCGAGCCAGTCGATCTGCCCCTTCTTTGCCGCATGGTCCGGCGAATCCTTGAGGAAGGTGCTGACAAGGAAAGTCGCCGCGATGGCAATCGGGACATTGATGAAGAAGCACCAGTTCCAAGTGTAGTTGTCGGTAATCCACCCGCCAAGCGTCGGGCCTAACGTTGGCGCGACGATGATGCCGAGCAGAAACACGGCCTGGACGAGTCCCTGCTCCTCGAGCGGGAAGATCTGCCGCAGGGTGGCCTGGGCCGTGGAGAGCAGCGCCGCCCCGCCAGCTCCCTGGACGATGCGCCAGAACACCAGTTCGACGAGGGAGTTCGACGTCCCGCAGAAGAACGACGCAACCGCGAAGAGGATGATCGACGCGGTGAGGTATCGGCGGCGTCCGAAGCGTTCAGTGAAGAACGCGGTCATCGGCAGGAAGATGACGTTGGAGAGGATGTAGCCGGTGCTGACCCAGCCGATTTCCTGCTGGGTGGCGCCGAGATTGCCGGCCATTTGCGGGAGCGCGACGTTGATGATCGTCGTGTCGAGCACTTCCATGATCGCCGCGGTGATCAGCCCGAGGAGGATCAGCCAGCGGTGCTTGTCGACGTGCGCCGCGGCGGCGTGCATGGCGGCGGAGTTTCGCGGCGTGGGTACAGCCGGGCGCGGCGGTCCGCCGGCGGGGACGGGCTCAGTGGTGGTGCTCATTGGTAGCAGGAGGACGGCGGCGGGACGAGCGATCGTCAGCGATCAAGCTAAGCGGTTAGTGACCGGAAAGTCACTAACTCGGGGCCACGAGAGGCGGTTCCCACCGGTTGCACTGCTCGGCGCGGCGGTGGTCACGGCCGTCGTTTCACTCCGCGGGTCGGCTTGGCCTCGAGCGGATTTTCCGGCCAGGGATGCCGCGGGTACCGGCCACGCAACTCCCTCCGGACGTCCGCGTAGCTGGTGCGCCAGAATCCAGCGAGATCGCGGGTGACCTGCACGGGGCGCTGCGCGGGGGACAGAAGGTGGAGCGTCAGCATGGTCCGCCCTCCGCCAATGCACGGCGTCTCGGCGAGGCCGAACATCTCCTGCAACTTGACGGCGAGCACGGGCGCCGCGGGATCCGAGTAATCGATCGCGATGCGCGAGCCAGTGGGCACGGTAAAGTGTGAGGGCGCGAGCTCGTCGAGAATACCCCGCTGCTGCCAGCTGAGCCGCGCAAGGAGGAGCGCACCGAGATCGACGCGGCGCAGCTCGTCAAGCCGCCGGAGACCGTCGAGCACGGGGGCGAGCCACTGATCGAGCGTCTGGCCTAACGCGTGATCAGAAACGTCAGGCCATTCCGGCGAGATGTCGTGGAGGAAGGCGAGCCGGCTCCGCAGCCGCGCCGCAGCGTCGGACCAGGGGAGGGCGGCGATCCCGCGGCGGGCGACCGCGAGGCCGAAGGCGGCGGCAACGACGGCTGGGTCGGGGTTTCCGACGACCACGTCCGAGAGGGTAATGGCGCCGAGCATCTCGGTCCGCCGGGCGACGATCGCCTCGGTGGCGCTGTCGAACTCGACGAATTCGGTGCGCCGGATGTCGTCGGCAAAGAGTTGGCGGACCTCGGCTGCATCGACTGGCGCGGCGAGAAAGATGCGGGCGTCGGTGGTGCGGCCGTCGAGTTCCGCGATGGCAAGCCATTCGCTGCCGGTGAGCTCCTGTGCCTCAGCGAGCTGGGCACCGGAGCCCGTACGCATCAGGTAGCGCCCGGGTTGATCCTCGCGGCGGCGCGCAATGCGGTCGGGATAGGCGAGGGCGACGAGCGCGCCGAGCGAGAGATCGCTCCCTAACGTTGGCCTGCGGGCGGCAGCGGCGGCGTGCGCGGCCGACACGCTGATCGCGGCGGCGACCCGCTGCTCGAGCTGGCGAGCGTCCTCGCGCACGCGGCGGAGGCCGTCGCGGTCAACGGTCATCCGCGCGTCGGCGAACGATCCGCGCTCGGCAGTTCCGTCAGCCAGCAGCTCCAGCCGGATGCCGAGATCCGCGTTCGCGCCGGCCCGGTCGAAGCGAACGATGTCGCGGTCGCCGAGGAGCGCGGCGACCCGCGCGCCGCGTGAGGCCGCGCCGGCATGCGCCGCGCGGAGCAGCATGTGCGCGAGCCGGGGATGAACGCCGAGGGTCGTCATTGCGCGCCCGTGCGGGGTGGCTCGGTCGTGGAGATCGAGCGCGCCGAGTTGCCGCAGCAGCGCGCGAGCCTGTGAGAGCGCGCCGTCAGGCGGAGGCGTGAGCCACTGCAGCACCGCGGGATCGTCAATGCCGGCGACCGCAAGCTCGAGCGCGAGCGCCGTGAGATCAGCGGCAAGAATCTCCGGTGGTGAGTGCGCGATCAGACCGTGGTGTTCGTGCTCTGCCCAGAGGCGATAGCAGACGCCGGGCGCGGTACGTCCGGCGCGGCCGCGGCGCTGGTCGGCGGATGCGCGCGAAACGCGAACCGTGTCGAGCCGCGTCATGCCGGCGCCGGGATCGAAGCGGGGGAGCCGGGAAAGTCCGCTGTCGATGACGATGCGAACGCCCTCGATCGTCAGGCTCGTCTCGGCGATCGACGTTGCGAGAACAACCTTGCGGCGGCCGTGCGGTGGTGGCGCGAGCGCACGATCCTGATCCGCGCCGGAGAGCGCGCCGAAGAGGGGGACAACGTCAACGTCAGGCGGGAGCGAGTCACCGCCTAGCATCGAGGCGACGCGACGAATCTCCCCCGCGCCGGGAAGGAAGGTGAGGATGTCGCCATCGTCGGCGGCGAGTGCAGCGCGAATCGCGCGGGCGACTGGGGCTTCGATGCGATTGTCGGCAGCGCGCGCGAGCCAGCGCGTCTCGACGGGGAAGCTGCGGCCATCGCTGACGATGACGGGTGCGTCGCCGAGCAGGGCGGCGACGGCGGCACCGTCGATCGTCGCTGACATCACGAGGACGCGCAGCTCGGGGCGGAGGAGGGTACGCGCGTGGATGACCAGCGCGAGTCCGAGCTCGGCGTGGAGCGATCGCTCGTGGAACTCGTCGAAGATCACGAGCGCGACATCGTCGAGGGTCGGGTCGCTCTGCAGCATGCGGGTGAGCACACCCTCGGTGACGACTTCGATCCGCGTCTCGCGACTAACGCGCGTGTCGGCGCGGACGCGAAAGCCGACCGTGCGTCCGACCGGCTCGCCGAGGGTGGATGCCATGCGATTTGCGGCGGCTCGTGCGGCGACGCGCCGGGGCTCGAGCATCACGATCTTCCGTCCGTCGAGCCACGATGCGTCGAGTAGCGCGAGGGGAACTCGTGTCGTCTTGCCGGCGCCGGGTGGCGCGACGAGGACGGCAGCGCGCGCTGCGGCGAGTGATGCGGCGAGCGGCGGGAGGACAGGTTCGATCGGGAGCGAGGTCACTCGTGCAATGTCGCCGTCGCGGCGGGGTGCGGGAAGCGCGCCGTCAGGCGGATGGCGGACGGGCAGAGGGGCGCGCGCGGGGCGATGGCCGTAGATTGCGCGAATGTCTTCCCACGACCTCCAGCCGGCGGCGGCGAGCGAATCGGTGATCGGCGAAGCTTCACACGCGCCGTTGGAACACGCCACGCTGAGTTTTGGCGCGGCGATAAGAGAAGCGCTGCGCGGGTCACATCGCGATTTCACCGAGGGGCCACTCGGGACTGCGATCCTGATTCTCGCCGTGCCGATGGTGCTCGAGATGGTGATGGAGAGCGTCTTCGCGGTGGTCGACGTGTTCTTCGTCGCTCGGCTCGGCGCCGATGCGGTGGCAACGGTCGGGATTACCGAGTCGATGCTGGCGGTGGTGTACGCGATCGCGATCGGCTTGTCGATCGGCGCATCGGCGATGGTGGCGCGTCGGTTCGGCGAAGGCGACCGTGAAGGCGCGGCACATTCCGCAGCGCAGGCGCTGGTGCTGGGTCTCGGTGTGGCGATCGCGATCGGAATTGTCGGCGCGGTGTTGGCGCCGCGGCTGCTGGCGACGATGGGTGCGTCGCCATCGGTGGTGCTGTCGGGAAGCGGATACACGCGAATGATGTTCGCCGGGAACGCGAGCATCCTGCTGCTCTTCCTCGTGAACGCGGTGTTTCGCGGTGCGGGAGACGCGGTGATCGCGATGCGCGTGCTCTGGTTGGCGAATGCACTCAACATCGTGCTCTCTCCCTGCCTCATCTTCGGCTTGGGCCCGTTCCCGAAGCTGGGCGTCACCGGCGCGGCAGTTGGGACAACGATCGGTCGCGGGATCGGGGTGCTGTTCGCGCTCTCGCGATTGCTGAACGGCCGGGGGCGACTGGCGGTGCAGCGTCCTCACTGGCGATTCGATCCGCCGCTGATCGGGCGGATCGTGAAGCTGTCGTCGAGCGCGACGGTGCAGGTGTTCATCGGCACGGCGAGCTGGCTCGGACTGGTGCGAATCATCTCGGCGTTCGGGAGCGACGCCGTCGCCGGATACACGATCGGCCTGCGGGTGATCATCTTCGCGCTGCTGCCGGCGTTCGGGATCACCAACGCCGCGGCGACGATGGTCGGGCAGGCGTTAGGCGCGAAGAAGCCGGAGCGGGCGGAGCGGGCGGTCTGGATCGCCGGGGGTTACGCGACGGTGTTCCTCGGGACGATCGGCGTGATGTTCGTGCTGCTGGCCGATCACATCGTGTCAATCTTCACCCACGACCCGAACATCGCGCGCTACGCGACGCAGTGCCTGCGGACGATCGCGTTGGGCTTCCTGTTCTACGGCTACGGGATGACGTTCACGCAATCGTTCAATGGCGCCGGCGACACGCGGTCGCCGACGATGTTGAACCTGTTCTGTTTCTGGCTGTTCGAGCTGCCGCTGGCGTGGCTGCTGGCGAACCACTTCGGGATGGGTCCGCGCGGCGCGTTCATCGCAATGGCGGCGGCATTCTCGCTGATGGCGTTCGCTGGCGGGTGGCTGTTCCGGCGCGGCGCCTGGAAGACGCGCCGTGTCTGAGCGCGGCGGCTCTCCGGGCGCGGTAACCGCCTCGTCGAGCGTGCCGGTGTGGGCGGTTGGCGTGCCCGTGCTCGCGCTGCCGCCGCTCGATGCGGTCGTCGAGACCGACGCCTGCGTGATCGGCCTCGGCGGGAGCGGATTGTCATGCATCGGCGAGCTGCAGCGGCTGGGCGTGCGCGTGGTGGGGATCGACGCGGGTGCAGTCGGGGGCGGGGCGGCCGGGCGGAACGGGGGCTTCCTGCTCGCCGGAATCGCGTCGTTCCACCACGAGGCTTCGGACTCGCACGGCCGCGACCGGGCAACGCGGGCCTGGCGCCTAACGCTGGCCGAGCTGGAACGGATCGCAGCCGAGACGCCAGCGGCGGTGCGTCGGACGGGGACGTTGCGCATCGCGTTCGACGACGAAGAGATGGCCGACTGCGAGGCGCAGCTCGCAGCGATGACGATGGACGGCCTGCCGGTGGAGCGTTATGACGGGTGGGAAGGCCGAGGGCTGCTCTTTCCGCATGACGCGAGCTTCCAGCCGCTGCTCCGGTGCAGCGAGCTGGCGCGGCGGGCGATCGCGGCGGGCGCGCAGCTGTACGAGCACACACCGTCGGTCGCGATCAGCCGCGGTGAAGTGACGACGCCGCGGGGCGCGGTCCGCGCGCCGATCGTGATCGTCGCGGTGGACGGCGGGTTGGAGCGCGCACTCCCCGAGCTGGCCAACCGGGTGCGGACCGTTCGTCTGCAGATGGTCGGCACGGCGCCGGCGAGCGACGTGCACTACGATCGTCCGGTGTATTCGAGGTACGGTCTCGACTACTGGCAGCAGCTGGCCGACGGGCGCATCGCCCTGGGCGGGTTCCGAGACGTCGGGGGTGAGGGTGAATGGACGCATGACGCCCGGCCGACGGAGGCGGTTCAACGCGCGCTCGAGGAGTGTTTGCGCGAGCGTGTCCGGACGTGCGCGCCGATCACGCACCGGTGGGCGGCGCTGGTCGCGTACACGACCGATGGATTACCGGTGGTGGAGGAAGTGCGCGATGGCGTGTGGGCGACGGGCGCGTACAATGGCACGGGCAATGTCGTCGGTGCCCTGTGCGGCCGGGCGGTGGCACAACTCGCTGTGAGCGGTCGCACAGAGCTGCGGCTCTGAGTCCAAAGACGACTCTGGCGGAACGGTGCTCATCGCGCAATTTTGTGCCGAGCTTCCGATTGGAGATCTCGATGCCGAACATGTCAGAGCAGTCCGACCGCGACCGGCGGCTGCGTCCGCGCTTTCGCGCACTGATCGATGAGATGATGGATCAGATCCGCCTGGTCGCGCGCGAGGGCGCGGACGACGCGGAAGCCCGCGCGCAGGCGGAGTCAGACCTGGACCGCATCATGAGTCAGGTGCGACGGGCGGCGACGCAGCGAGACGACCGTTGAGCCGCTTTGTGGAAATTGCAGTGGCGACGGTGAGCTGAGCTTACAAGAGGCAGGGGAACGGCCCGGCCACGAGGCCTGCGGCAGGGGCAGGAGACGGGAGGCAGGAGGCAGGGCAGTACCCCCTGCCTCATGTCCAGTGGCAGGCGTGGCCGTCAGCTACCAGCCAACCGGCTTCCCCTGATTCTGCTGGTCGAGCCACGTCTTCAGCGGTGCGAAATATTCGGTGATGGCGCTCGCGTCCAGCTGGCGGGACCCGGTGAGCTTGTAGAGAGTCTCCGGCCACGGCTCGCTCTGGCCGGAGGCGAGCATGGCGTTGAGCTTTGCGCCGGCGGCCTTGCTGTCGTAGAAGGAACAGCGGTGCAGCGGGCCGGTGTATCCGGCTTCGTGGCAGAGCGACCGATAGAACTGGAACTGCAGCACACGGGCGAGGAAGTATCGCATGTACGGCGTGTTCGCTGGCACATGGTACTTCGCGCCAGGATCGAAATCCGATTCGGTGCGCGCGACTGGCGGTGCGACGCCCTGATACTTGGCGCGAAGGGCCCACCAGTCCGCGTTGTACGTCGCCGGCTTGGTCCGGCCGTCGAACACCTGCCACCGCCACTTGTCGACGAGGAGGCCGAAGGGAAGGAAGGCGACCTTGTCCATCGCTTGACGGAGCAGGAGCGGGATGTCGGCTTCGGCGCCGGGCGGTGGTGTCGTCAGCAGGCCGACCTGCTGCAGGTAGCCTGGCGTGATCGACAGCGCGATCGCGTCGCCGATTGCCTCATGGAATCCGTCGTTTGCACCGTTCCGGAAGAGGAACGGCTGATTCTTGTAGGCACGCTGATAGAAGTTGTGTCCCAGCTCATGATGCGCGGTGACGAAGTCCTCGCCGGTGATCGAGAGGCACATCTTCACGCGCACGTCGTCCTTGTCGTCGATGTCCCACGCGCTGGCGTGGCAGACGACTTCGCGGTCGCGGGGCTTGGTGAACTGCGATCGCTCCCAGAAGGTCGCGGGCAGCGGCGCGAAGCCCAGCGAGACGAAGAAGTTCTCGCCGTATTTCACCATCCCCTTCACGTCGGTGTTCTTCGCGCGGAGGAGCGCTCCGATATCGGCGGTCTGCGCGCCACCGGCCGGAACGACGAGCGGATAGATGTTGCCCCACTCCTGCGCCCACATGTTGCCGAGGAGGTGGGCCGGGAGCATGCCGTTAGGCGGGACAACCTGCGCGCCGTATTGCTTGACCAGTTGGGCGCGGGTGTATGCATGGAGAGCGACGTAGAGCGGCTTGACCTGCTCCCAGAGGCGGTCGACTTCCCTCTCGAAATCGGCCGGCGGCATGTCGTAGTTCGAGCGCCACATCGAGCCGGCGTCGGTGAAGCCGAGCTCGCGCGCCCCCTTGTTCGAGAGCTCGGCGAAGCGCGCGTAGCGCTGGCGCATCGGCGCGCCGACGCGGTGCCAGCCCTGCCAGGCGTCGAGCAGCATCGCGGGATCGCGGCTGTCGGCGAGCACCTTGCTCAATTCGGAGATCTGCAGGCATTCGCCCGCCTTCCCGGTTGCCGTCGGCGCGCCTACGGCTGGACAATAGCTGCCCTTGCCATAGTCGGCCTCCATCCCGGTGGTGAGCTTCGTCAGCTCGGTCGCTTCGGGCGGATTGCCCGGGGGCGGCGCGCTCAGTCCGAGCCGCAGCAGCGTGAACTTGCGGCGCGTCGCGGCGGGAAGCGCGACCTTGTCGAATCGGCGCGCCGCGAGGGCGAACTTCTGCAGCGTGACCGCGAAGTTCTTCGCGGCTTCCGCGTTCAGTGCTTCGGTATCGTCAGTGATGTACGTGGCGGCGACCCACGCCGCCTGGTTGGCGCGTAGCGCGAGCTCGGCAAGATGTGATTCGGCGTCCTCGATGAAGCGTTTCGCCTCGATGGCGGTGAGCTTCGTTGGCGCTTGCGGCCGGAGCGTGAGGGGAAAGAGCACTGCCAGTAGCACGAGGACGAGTGTACGAGTTCGCATGAATGAGACGAGAGTGTGAGGAAGCGCCGACAGCGCGAACGTTGACAGCGGTGGAGCGGGGATCGATGTTGGGCGCGCTTCCCCGATACCGTCGAAGGGGATGCGTCACCGCCGCTCACCCCGATGTCACTAGCTTCGCCATTCGTCCTTCGCGCCGCCACCCCCGACGATGTGCCGGTGATCCTCTGCTGCATTCGCGGGCTCGCGGAGTATGAGAAGCTGGCTCACGAGTTGGTCGCGACCGAGGCATTGCTGCGCGAAACGTTGTTCGGGTCGCGTCCCGCCGCGGAGGTCATCCTCGCGTTTCATGACGATGACGCGGCAGGGTTCGCGCTCTTCTTCCACAGCTACTCGACCTTTCTCGCGCGTCCAGGGATCTATCTCGAGGACCTCTTCGTCCTGCCCGCGTACCGCGGGCGCGGTGTCGGCAAATTGCTGCTCGCGCGCCTGGCTCGCCTTGCAGTTGATCGCGGCTGCGGGCGGCTCGAGTGGAGCGTCCTCGATTGGAACGTGGACGCCATCCGCTTCTACGAGAGCATCGGCGCCCGCGCGATGACTGAGTGGACGACGAACCGGATGACCGGTGACGCGCTCGCCGCCCTTGCTGCCGCGCACGGCGACGCCGGCGCTCCCGCCGCCGCGAAATCATGACCGCCGCTGGCGGCATCCGACCGGTCGGCCTGCGCGCGAGGGGCACCGTCATTCGAGTGGGCGCAGCGGCGTTCGTCCTCGCGATGATGATCTGGTTGTGCGGACGCGGGATCGGTCCGGTGCCGCCGCTCGGGCCGCTGATCGATCCATCCACCGGCGTCTGGGCGCTGCCGGGCGTTGCCGAGCTCCCGCGATCGACGGAGGTGCGCATCGCCGGGACACGTGCGCCGGTGACCGTGCTCTACGACGATCGCGCCGTGCCGCACATCTTCGCCGAAAGCGAGGGCGATGCCTATCGCGCGTTAGGCTACGTGGTCGCGCGGGACCGGCTGTTCCAGCTCGAGGCGCAGACCCTGGCCGCCTCCGGGCGGCTCGGCGAGATCGGGGGGCGCCGGCTGCTCGCTGCCGATCGCGAGACTCGGCAGCTCGGGATGCCGCGCGCCGCCGAGCAGTCGCTGGCGGCGATGCCGGTCGGGACGCCGGCGCGCGACGCGGCCGATGCGTTTTCCGATGGCGTCAACGCCTACATCGATTCGATGTCGCCGGCCGAGCTCCCGCTCGAATTCCGGCTGCTCGGCATCAGGCCGGAGCGGTGGGCACCGATCAACACACTCCACCTGCTCAACCGGATGGGCCGCACCCTCGCTTACGAGGACGACCTCGAGCGGGTGGCCACCCGGGCCCGCGCCGGCGCGGCCGCGGCCGACGCCCTCTTTCCGGCGCGGAGCCCGATTCAGGAGCCGATCCAGCCTAACGGTCAGACGCGGCCACGCTTCGACTTCGCGCCGTTGCCACCGCCCGGCGCGCCGGACAGTGCGGCGGCGGCGCTGCTCGCGCTGCTTGGTGACGTGACGCCGCATCGAACCCGGGGCGATGCGGCGCGCGCCGGCGACGCGCTCGGCAGCAACAACTGGGCAGTGGCTGGCCGGCGAACGGCGGCCGGAGCTGCGCTGCTTGCGGGCGACCCGCATCTCGACCTGACGTTGCCATCGATCTGGTACGAGGTGCAGATCACCGTCCCCGGCGTGCTCGATGTCTACGGGGTGACGATCCCCGGCGCGCCGGGAATCATCATCGGCTTCAATCGCGACATCGCGTGGACGTTCACCAACTCGCAGACGGATGTCATCGACTACTTCGCCGAGACCGTCGATGACAGCATCCACCCGTCACGGTACATGGTCGACGGACAATGGAAGCCGCTCGAGCTCCGTACCGAGACGTACCGCGGCCCGCGGGGAACGACGCTGGCCGTCGACACGGTGCGGTACACGCATCGCGGTCCCCTGCGGCACAGCGGCACGCGCTGGCTCTCGCTCCGCTGGACAGTGCTCGAGACCCCCGCAACGTTAGGCGCGTTCGGCGAGCTGGCCAAGGCGAAGAGCGTCGAGGAATTCCGCCGGGCGACCAACGTTTACGCTGCGCCCGCGCAGAACATGCTGGTCGCCGATCGCGGGGGGCACATCGGCGTCCGGTCCACCGGGCGGTTCCCCGTCCGGGGGGGCGATGGTCGGGGGGATGTCATTCGCGATGGGTCGCGCGCGTCGAACGACTGGCAGGGTGACTGGCCACTCAGCCGCTATCCGGGTGCGGTCGACCCGCCGCAGGGGTTTCTCGCCAGCGCGAACCAGCAGCCAGTCGACCCTAACGTCGAGCCGGCCTATCTCGGGACCGCGTGGTTCTCGCCCTGGCGCGCGCTGCGCATCAACACGCTGCTGCGTGCTGCGCCGCCGATGACCCCCGAGCTGATGGCGAAGATGCAGACGGACCCGGGGAGCGAGCGGGCCAACCTGTTCGTTCCGATTTTTCTCACCGCGGCACAGCGTCGGCCAGCGCGCGCCGAATGCGCCGCCGGAGCCGCGCTGCTAGGCGGGTGGTCGCGGCTGTACACGCGCGACAACACGCGCGCCGTGCTGTTCGAGGCAGCGATGCGCGAGCTCGATGCGCAGACGTGGGACGAGTTGGGCGCGAATCCCGGCGATCACCCCGCCGACCAGATCCTGGTCGAGCTGGCGAGCGACAGCGCCAGCGCGTGGTGGGACGATCGGCACACGCTGGCCGTCGAGCATCGCGACGACCTCGTCTGCAATGCGCTCGAGTCCGCGCTGGCATCGACGACGCAGCGCTTCGGGCAGCCTGACGATGTGCGCTGGCGGTGGGATCGCGCCGCGTCGGCGAACGTGATGCACTTGCTGCGCATTCCGGCGCTGTCGGCGCGCGGCATCGCGGTGCAGGGCGGCCCGGGGACGCTCAATCCCTCGACCAGTGCGACGTTCGGCGCGAGTTGGCGGATGGTGGTCGAGCTCGGACCCGAAACGCGCGGGTGGGGCACGTATCCCGGCGGACAGTCTGGCAACCCGCTGAGCAATCGTTACCAGGATCGCCTCGCCAGCTGGGCTGCGGGCACGCTCGACACGCTGCGGTTTCCGCATCGGGTGCAGGAGCTCCCGGGGACGCGCGTCATCTCGTCGCTCACCGTGCTGCCACAGCGATGAAGGCCCGCGACTGGGTGTTGTTCCTGGTGCGAACCACCGGCTTCGCGCTGGTCACCGCGACCGGCGGCTGGCTGGCCGTGCCGGTGACCGCGGCGGTGTGGTCGACGCTGGCGAGCGCCGAGCAACGGCGCGAGCTGCGGCTCGCGGTCGCTGCGGCGGCGTCATGGGCGCTGCTGCTCGCCTGGACATCATCGGCGGGCGGCACTGGCAAGCTGCTCGCGCTGCTCGGCGAGATATTCCGCGTGCCCGGCTGGGTGTTCGTCCTCTTCACGCTCGCGGTCCCCGCGCTCCTCGCCTGGAGCGCCGCGGTGGTGACCGGCGCGATCAGCCGCGCGATCGCCGACCGCCGGGCCAGTCGCGCCTAACGCTCCGGCGGTTCAGCCGGGGTAGCGTGAGACGTAGTGAACGCAGACCGCGGAACCCTTGCGCTTGCAGAGCAGGTTGTCATGCTGATAATGCGGGGTGACGTGCAGCAGCTTCTGGAAAAAGCCCATGATCACGCCGCGGTCGAACTCGCAGGGATAGGGAGTGCCCGAGACGATCGTCGCGCTCTCCGGCCCGGTGATCTCATAATCGATGCGACCGGATCCGGCGTTGCGGTGGTTGAGCTTGAACGCCGGACCGAATGCGGCCGCGACCGCCTCGAACGTATCGAGCGACGGCGGCAGCTCGATGTGATTGGGAATTTCCTTGCCGATCCGGAAGACGGCGTTCGGCCCGACGCGGCGCTCGAGTTCGTGCAGTGACGCAGCATAGCCCGGCAGGGAATACCATTCGCCCTGCGTCACGCCGGCGATCCCGTGTTCGGCGAGCAGCTGCTCCGCTGTCTTCCGGAAGGCGCCGGTCGCCGCGAGCATCGAGAGGACGTCGCCGCCACTGACGAGCGCGTCGGGGGGCAATTGCATTCGGGAAGTCTAATCTGGCGCGCACCGCGCGCCATGCGCACGGCGCAGCGCGCCCCAGCAGGCGTGGCTTCGCGCTTGCTCGTCGGCGGTCCCAGCGATCTTTTTCATTAGTCTCCGACTCACACGCATCCATGAAAGCTTCTGTTCGCGTTATCGCTTTTCTCGCCGCTACGGCGCTGGCCGCCGGCTGCGGAAAGAGTCGCGCCGGCTCGTCACCGACGACGCCGTCGCCTGCGACAATCAGGTCAGCGCCCGCGCTCGTCCGCGCGATGCACGACAAGTATGCAGGGTCATGGTACAAGACCGCGACGTTCGTGCAGCGAAACACGCGCTACCTGGCATCCGGCGCGGCCGACACATCGACCTGGCTCGAAGCCCTTCGTGTCCCTGGCTCGCTGCGCGTGGACATCGAGCCGCTGGCGCAGCACAACGGGATTCTCTTTGCGCGCGATTCGCAGTTCATCATCGGGAGCGGGCAGCTGACGCGTGCCATCCCGAGTGTGCACCCGTTGATGGTCCTCGGATTCGACGTCTACGCCGACGCGCCGGAGCGGACGATCTCGCGCATCCAGTCGCTCGGGTTCGACATCGGGAAGCTTCATGAGGACGTCTGGCAGGGACGGCCCGTGTACGTCGTCGGCGCGGTCGCCGGCGACTTGCACCGTCGCCAATTCTGGATCGACCGCCAGCGCCTCGTCTTCGTGCGGATGCTCCAGCCGGATCGCGACACGACGAAGACGAGCGAGATCCGCTTCAACAATTATCGCGGACTGGGTGGCGGGATGATCGCGCCCGAAGTCGTGTTCCTCGTCGATGGCAAGGCGAATTTCATCGAGCGGTACGAGGAAATTCGCGCCGATCCGCCGCTTGCCGACGGCGTCTTCGATCCGCGTGCCTGGAACGCAGTCCCGCACTGGCGCACCGCGCGCTGACAGCGCACATACGAATCACTCAAGCCTCATCCGACATGACGCACCCACGCCTGCAGCAGCTCCACGACGCCGGCCAGTCGCTCTGGCTCGACTACATCGACCGTACGATGCTCGCCAACGGCGACCTCGTTAGGCGCATTCGCGAGGACGCGCTCACCGGGATGACGTCGAACCCGACGATCTTCGAGAAGGCCCTCGGCGAAGGATCGGCGTACGACGAGCAGCTCGCGGGCGCCCCGTCGTCGCTGACGCCCTGGGAACGGTTCGAGCTCGTCGAGACGACCGACGTCCGGAATGCCTGTGACATCTTCCGCCCGGTCTACGACGCGACCAATGGCGAAGATGGCTACGTCTCGATCGAGGTCTCGCCAGGCTCCGCCAACAACGCAACCGCCACCGTGGCCGAGGCGCACCGGCTCTGGAAGACGGTTGACAGGCCTAACGTCATGATCAAGGTACCGGGCACCGCCGAGGGCGCCGACGCCTGCCGTCGCCTGATCGCCGACGGGATCAACGTCAACGTGACGTTGCTCTTCGCCGTCGAGGCACATGAGCGAATCATCGACGCCTACATCGCCGGTCTCGAGGAGCGGGCGAAGGCGAACAAGCCGATCGGGCGGGTGTCGTCGGTGGCCAGCTTTTTCGTCAGCCGTGTGGATGCAGAGATCGACAAGCGGATCGACGCGATGATCGCGAGCGATCCGTCGAAGTCGGCGGCGCTGCAGCCGTTGAAGGGGAAGGCGGCGATCGCCAATGCGAAGCTGGCCTACGCGCTGTTCCAGCAGAAGTTCACCGGACAGCGATGGGATTCGCTCGCCGCCAAGGGTGCCCGCGTCCAGCGCCCGCTCTGGGCGAGCACCAGCACGAAGAACCCGGCCTACCGCGATGTCATGTACGTCGAGCAGCTGGTCGGACCGCACACGGTGAACACGCTTCCCCCGGCGACTCTCGACGCGTTCCGCGATCACGGCGAGGTGACGCGCACCGTCGACCGGGATGTCGACGGTGCGCGCCGGATGATTGCGTCCCTCGAGGCGGCCGGGATCTCGCTCGCCGAGGTCACGGCGAAGCTCCTCAAGGACGGCATCGCCAGCTTCCAGAAGAGCTTCGACGGACTGCTTGCCAACCTTGAACAAAAGGTTCCGGCCGGCCGCCGTTAGGCGATCACTTGCAGGTAAGCTTGCGGGTCGAGAGGTCGAGCGTGCAGGGCGTGGTGCCGACGAGCACCGTCGCGATCTGCGTCCCGTTGAAGGTCACGACCACATGACGGGTGACCGACCGCGTCGAACTGCCGGTCGCGTCGTCCCGGACCGAGGTGATCGCGACGTCGTGGGTGATCGTCCCCGACTTGGGAAAGGGATTCTCGGTGCGCGGCAGCGCATACACCACCGAGGCGATGCGGTCGATCGACCGAATCCGGGTGCGCCGCGCGACGCCGTCGTTGGTGACGTGCACGCTGTCGAACCGCGTGCCGACACCGCTCCACGACCGCTGCGTTTCGGCACCGGCGAGCCCGCTCACCGTCATCGTCCGTGCGGTGTTGAGCCACGCCGTGCGCCCATCGCGCGAAATGGTGCCGGTGAGCGAAGTCTGAAAGTTCATCGAATCGGTCGCCGCTGCGCTGTAGCTCGACTGGGCGACACCGCCGGCGTACACCGCGAACGACCGCTCGACCGTCAGACCGTCGAGATTCGTGATCGCTGGGCAGAGGAAACGGCCGACCGATGGCGAGTAACTACAGCCCCCGCGATCGGGCGACGACTGTCCGGAGGCGGTCATCGGCAGCCCGGCCAGCAGCTCGCCGCCGAGCATCTGCGAGAGGTCCTGCGACGTCGCGTCGGCTGCGTCGGTGGCCGCGTCGCGGGTCAACAGCGCATCGGAAAGCGTGCGCGACGGCGCAGTGGAATCGGCACAGGCGGCAACGCCGGCCACCAGCGCCGCAACCAGCAGTCGAGTCGAGTTCCTGTACATCATGGTCGTCTCTCCGGAAATCGTGGTCTGCCCAACATGTGTGGCCATGGGACGCCAAGCCGGCGCGGGCGTTAAGATCCATCGGGGAGCGGTCCGTTTCCCGTGACGCTGCGCACGGCTTGCCCTGAAAATTCCCTCCGGGTACATATTCGCTTCCCGGCCGCACCGACTGCCAGTCCAACATATCGAACCTGTGTCCAACCGCCACACCCGTCGCACCAAGATCGTCTGCACGCTCGGCCCGGCGTCGAACACCCGCGAGCAGCTCCATGGACTGATCGAAGCAGGGCTGAACGTGGCCCGCCTGAACTTTTCGCACGGGACGCACGAGCAGCATCTCACGGTGATCGAGACCGTGCGCGATGTGGCGAGAGAAATGAACTCCCCAATCGCGATTCTTGGCGATTTGCAGGGGCCGCGGATCCGGGTGGGCGACCTCTCGGCCCCGGTGACACTTCGCGAGGGCGCCGATGTCGTGCTCGTTCACGAGGACCGCACGCGAGCGGGTGACATTCCGGTGACCTACGAAGGGCTGGCCGGCGACGTCCATGTCGGGGATCGCATTCTTCTCGACGACGGGTTGCTCGAGCTGATGGTCCTCGAAGTGAAGGACGGCCGCGTGAGCAGCCGGGTCGTACACGGCGGCGTGCTGAAGAGCCACAAGGGGATGAATCTGCCCGGCATCAACGTCAGCGCGCCGTCAATCACCGAGAAGGATGAAGCGGACATCCGATTCGCGGTGGAGCAGGGCCTCGAGTATCTCGCGCTGAGCTTCGTCCGTCGCGCGGAAGACATCGTCGGGCTGCGCAAGCTCGTGCCGCGCGACATGCTGGTGATCGCCAAGGTCGAACTGGACGTCGCGCTCCGCAACATCGAAACGCTGGTCGCGGCGACCGATGGCGTGATGGTCGCCCGCGGCGATCTCGGCGTCGAGCTGCCGTTCGAGGAAGTGCCACTCGCGCAGAAGAAGATCATCCAGGTCGCGAATCGCCTCGGCAAGCCGGTCATAACGGCGACGCAGATGCTCGAGTCAATGGTGACGCACCCGCGCCCGACGCGCGCCGAAGCGAGCGACGTCGCCAACGCAATCCTCGACGGGACCGATGCGGTCATGCTGTCGGCGGAGACCGCGGCCGGTGCGTTTCCGCGGCTCGCAGTGGAGGCGATGAACCGGATCATCCACGAGGTCGAGACCCACACCCGCCCGAGCGCCGCGGCGAGACCTGACCACGCGATCGCCGACGAGATCCGCAAGGGCGCACCGGCGAAGACCGAGGACGCGATCGCCGCGGCGACCGCAGCGGCAGCCAGCATGATCGGCGCGCCGTGCGTCGTCGTCTTCACCAAGAGCGGATTCACGGCGAACATCGTCAGCTCCTTCCGGCCGAGTGTGCCGATTCTCGCCCTCACCGACGTCGAGCGGACGTACCGGCAGCTCGCACTGGTCTGGGGTGTCGTCCCCGAGCTGGTGCCGCACTGCGACACCTACGACGAGATGGTGCACTACGCGCTCGACGCGGTTCGGCGTCGCGGACTCGGCCAGAAGGGCGACCGCGTAATCGTCACCGCCGGCGTTCCCTTCGACACGCCGGGCGCGACGAACCTGCTGAAGGTCGAGAAGGTCTGATGCCGGCGCGCGTCAGGCGCGGCAGTTCGTGAGCGAGTCGTGCGGCTGACCTTCCTCGGCACCGGCACCAGCTTCGGTGTGCCGCAGATCGGCTGTCATTGCGCAGTGTGCCGCTCGCCCGACCCGCGCGACAAGCGCACGCGGGTGGGCGCCTACCTCGAGACCCGCGGCGGCACCCGGATCCTGCTCGACACGCCCCCCGAGCTCCGGCTGCAGCTCGTCGCCGCGGGGATCGACCGTGTCGACGCGGTGCTCTTCACCCACGATCACGCCGACCACCTGCACGGGATCGACGACCTGCGCGCGATCAACGTGCGGCGCGAGGGCGCGCTGCCGATGTACGGTCCGCCTGACGCGCTGCAGCGGATCACGAAGAAATTTCCCTACATCTTCGACGAGAACATGCGGCCACTCCCCGGCACGTCGAAGCCGGAGGGGAAGCTTTACCCAATCGCCCCCGGCGTGGTCACGACGATCGGCGACGCGGCGGTGATCGCGGCAGCGCTTCCGCACGGGATGATCACGGTATACGGCTATCGCATCGGCGGCCTGGCATACATCACCGACGCGAAGACCGTCCCGCCCGAAGCGATCGCGCTGATGCGCGGGGCAAAGGTTCTCGTGCTGAACGCGCTCTTCCGGACCGAGCACCCGACGCACCTGAGCGTGCCCGAAGCGGTACGCGTTGCGAAGGAAATCGGCGCCGAGCGCACGTACCTGACGCACCTCACGCACGACAACCTGCACGCCGACCTCGAGGCCGAGTTACCACGGGGAATCGCACCGGCGTTCGACGGGCTGACGGTGAAAGTGGAGTGACGGCGCAGCGTTGGCGGCTCGGTGCCTCTCGCGACGTTCGCTCGAAGTGAACCACAGAGCACGGCCGTGGCATTCGATGGCTCGCGGTCGCTGGCATCCTGGCCGTTGATTTTGGCGTTAGGCAGGATGTTCCCGCCCCGCTTGCCCCAAAAGCCGTTCCGGCCTGGCGTCCCGACCCTCGACTTCGCGGCCGTTCTCTGTGGTTGATTAGATTGTGCTCGGATGCTCGCCGACCAGATCGGGCGCGACCAGCGCCCTCACCCGTCTACTGCCTAACGTTGCGATGCTGACGCTCGACTTCTCGAACATGATCGCCGCCTCCGGCACCGCCAGCGGCGCGGCCATTCCGGAATCTGTCTGGACCGCGGCCGCCGCGAAATTCCGCGAGGCGCACGCGGCGCTCGGCCGCCAGTACGCCGACGGGGTGCTCGGCTTTCTCGACTTGCCGGGCAACACGGCGCTCGCGGCACAGACCACCCAGTTCGCCCGCGACACGACGGGGCGCTACAGCGATGTCGTCGTGCTCGGGATCGGCGGCTCGGCGCTCGGGCCGATTGCGCTTCGCACGGCGCTCCGGCCGTCGGGGTGGAACATGCTCTCCGACGCGGCCCGCGCCGGCAACCCGCGGCTGCACGTCCTCGACAACGTCGACCCGGTCACCATCGCTGCGCTGCTCGACCGGCTCGATCTTGCCCGGTCGCTGTTCATCGTTACCTCGAAGTCGGGGGGCACCGCCGAGACGATGGCCCAGTACCTCGTCGTGCGCGACCGGCTCGAGCGCGCGTTAGGCGGGGAGAAGGCGAAGGACGGCATCGTCCTCGTCACCGACCCGGAGAAGGGGGCGTTGCGGGCGATCGCCCGCGCCGAGCGGATCCGCGTCCTCGACATCCCGCCTAACGTTGGCGGTCGGTTCAGCGTCCTCACCGCGGTCGGCCTCCTCCCGGCGGCCCTCAGCGGGATCGACATCGGCCAGATCCTCGCCGGCGCCGGCGACATGCGCCAGCGCTGCGCTGGCGCCGGCCTCGCCACGAACCCGGCCGGCGTCTTCGCGATGGCCCAGTTCCTCGCCGATACCACGCTCGGAAAGCATATCAATGTCCTGATGCCGTACAGCGACGCGATGCGCGACTTCGCCGCCTGGTTCGTGCAGCTCTGGGCCGAGTCGCTGGGCAAGGCGCGACGCGCCGATGGCGCGCACGTCGGCCCCACGCCGATCGCCGCGCTCGGCGCGACCGACCAGCATGCGCAGGTGCAGCTGTTCATGGAGGGTCCCGCCGACAAGACGGTGACCTTCATCGCGGTGAAGGACGCCGGCATCGATGTCGCGATCCCGACGCGGCACCAGGACATCCCCGAGCTCGCGTACCTCGGCGGACACCGCCTCGGTGAGCTGCTCGACATCGAACGCCGCGCGACGGCGGGTGCACTCGCCGCACGCGGGCGGCCGAACATGAGCATCGCGCTCGACCGCGTTGATGCGTGGCACGTCGGGAGCCTGATCATGCTCCTCGAGATCGCGACGATCTACGCCGGTGCGCTTTACGACGTGAATCCACTGGATCAGCCGGGCGTCGAGCTGGGCAAGCAGTTCACCTACGCGATGCTCGGCCGCGCCGACGCCGAGCGGGCGCGCCAGGAATGGGATAAATTGCCGAAGGCCGACCCGCGGTGGACCGTCTAGGCTGACTTTCAGCGCTTGCCGCGCTGGCTGCCCGCGGTCAGTTTGCAATAGCACGTCCACACCTCGCGGCCTGGTGCGCGGTTCTCGCCACCCGCCGGAAATTTCCGTTCTGGAGAACGAATGCAGGCAAATCTCGACACGGTGGCCAGCGTTTTCGGCAGCGACGTGCTCGTCGATGGGGGACGCGTCACCGTCAAGCGTGAAGCGGCGCTCGCGTCGCTGAAGATGGATGCCCTGGTGCGGACGGCGGTGTTCGGCGACGCCATCGCGAAGGATGACGCACGCTGGCTGATCTGGGAGCTCGGTCAGGCGGTAGGCGTCCGTCCATCGTCGATCCACGATCTTTACCTCGCCCGCGGCCAGGGGAAGATCAGCGGCTTCACGGTCCCGGCGGTCAACATCCGCGCGATGACGTACGACACCGCGCGGGCGATCTTCCGGACGGCGATCAAGATGGAAGCCGGCGCTTTCATCTTCGAGATTGCGCGGTCCGAGATCGCCTACACCGACCAGCGGCCCGCTGAGTATGTCGCGGTGATCCTCGCCGCCGCGTTGCGCGAGGGGTTCCGCGGCCCGGTGTTCATCCAGGGCGACCACTTCCAGGTCAACCACAAGAAGTTCGCGGTCGATCCGAAGACCGAAGTCGACGCAGTGAAGGCGCTGGTGACCGAGGCAGTTTCGGCCGGCTTCTACAACGTCGACATCGATACGTCGACACTGGTCGACTTGTCGAAGACGGGGCACGAGGAGCAGCAGCGTCTCAATTACGAAGTCGCGATCGACATCCTGAAGCATGTGCGCGCGGCCGAACCGGCGGGCGTGACCATCTCGCTCGGCGGGGAGATCGGCGAGGTCGGCACCGAGAACTCGACGGTCGAGGAGCTGCGTGCGTTCATGGACGGCTTCGAGCGGACGCGCAAGAAGCAGGCGCCTGACGCCGAGGGGCTGAGCAAGATCAGCGTCCAGTCGGGAACGTCGCACGGCGGGGTGGTGCTCGCCGACGGGTCGATCGCCGACGTCAAGATCGACCTCAACACGTTAGGCACGCTGTCGAAGGTCGCTCGCGAGGAGTACGGGCTGGCCGGCGCGGTGCAGCATGGCGCCTCGACGCTGCCTGACGGTGCGTTCAACAACTTCCCGCGCATCGAGACCGCCGAGATCCACCTGGCGACGAACTTCCAGACGATGATGTACGACAACATCCCGGGCGCGTTGCGCGACGAGATGTACGACTGGCTGCGCGAGAACGCGAAGGACGAGCGAAAGGCGAGCGATACCGACCAGCAGTTCTTCTACAAGTCGCGGAAGAAGGCGATCGGGCCGTTCAAGAAGAAGCTCTGGGAGCTGCCTGCCGGCGTCAGCCAGAAGCTGGCCAAGGTCTACGAGGAGAAATTCACCTTCCTCTTCACGCAACTGGCGGTCGGCGGGACGGCGAAATACGTCGCCGCGCACGTGCCGGTGCAGAAGATCCACCGCAAGCCGCCGCACGAGGCGGGACCGGGGGCGATCGCCGCGCCCGATGACGCGGACCTGAGCGACTGAGTGGAGGGGGCGGGTACCGCCGGCACGCCCGCCGCGGGCAGCGGGCGACGACACGGCGACGTCGAGCGCGTCTGGCTGGTGGTCCTCCAGCAACTCGCCGACAGTGTCGCCCACGAGCTGCGCAATGCACTCAACGGCGTCGCGGTGAACCTCGAAGTGGTGCGGTCGCGATCGGGGCGCGATGGCGTGGCGGCCAGCGCGTTAGGCAGCTTTGCCAGCTCGGCGTCGGACCAGCTGGAGGCGGTCATCCAGATGACCGACGCGCTGATGACGCTGAGCCGGCCGCCGCATGATCCGGCAGTGATCGGGCGGACTGCCGACCTGGTGGCCGCGCTGGTCAGGCCGCCGCTGGCGGCGACCGGTGGCTCGCTGGACGTGATCGTCGAAGGTGAAGGCAATACGCGTATTCCCGCCGAAGCAGCGCGGCTGTTCGTCGCGGCCACGCTGCGAGCGGCGGTCGCCGCCACGCTGGACGGCGCGGCCGGGTCGGCGCGGGGCGGGGCATTGCGCTGCCGGGTACGCCCAGCCGGGGGCGGGGGTGGTGAGCTGGCGGTGGACGGCGCGATGCGCCGGACACCACTGCTCGATGAAAGCGTGTGGCAGCTGGCGAAGTCGTACGGCGTCGGCGTGGTTCCGGCGGAGAGCAGCATCACATTGACGTTTCCCGCGTAACGCGGGCTGGGACATGGCAACAGCGAAGCAGTACAAGATCCTCATCGCCGACGACGAGACCACGATCACCACCGGTCTCAGCGCGATTCTTTCGGACGAGGGCTACGACGTCGAGGTGTGCGCCGACGGCCAGCGGGCCCTCGACCGCCTAACGGCGGACGCCTTCGGCGTCGTTCTCGCCGACCTGAAAATGCCCAAGCTCGACGGGCTGGCCATCCTCAAGGAGCTGCAGAAGCGCGACATCCCGACCGAGTGCATCATCGTCACCGGCCAGGCAACCGTCGACTCGGCGGTGCAGGCGATGCGCGAGGGTGCGTACGACTACATCGAGAAGCCGCTCAACGCCGAGAAGCTCAATCGCCTCAAGGCGCTGATCCCGAAGGCGCTCGAGAAGTTCGCGGTGCAGCAGAAGAACCGCGAGCTGTCGAGCAAGCTCGAAGGGCTGACGCACTACGGCGAGCTGACCGGCCAGTCGGAGTCGATGCGCAGCGTCTACCAGGTGATCGACGCGGTGGCTCCATCGACAGCCAGTGTGCTCATCCTCGGTGAGAGCGGCACCGGCAAGGAGCTCGTCGCCCGCGCGCTGCATTCGAAGAGCGAGCGGGTGAAGGGACCGTTCTTCGCGCTCAACTGCGCCGCACTCCCGAAGGAAATCCTCGAGAACGAACTGTTCGGTCACGAGAAGGGCGCGTTCACCGGCAGCACCAACGAGAAGCCGGGCGCCTTTGAGATGGCGAGCGGCGGGACGATCTTCCTCGATGAAGTGGCCGAGATGTCCACCGATATCCAGGTCAAGCTCCTCCGCGCCCTCGAAACGCGCCAGGTCCGGCGCCTCGGCGGCAAGAAGGAGATCAGCGTCGACATCCGCATCGTTGCCGCGACCAACAAGAACCTCCAGAAGGCGCTGGCCGACGGCGAGCTGCGCGAGGATCTCTACTACCGACTGGCGGTGGTCGAGATCTTCCTCCCGCCACTGCGCGAGCGTGCCGGCGATATCCAGCTGCTCGCGAAGGAATTCCTTGTCCGGTTCGCGCAGGAGAACGGGAAGCAGGTGAGCAGTTTCGATGATCAGGCGTGGAACTGGATCCTCACCTACCACTGGCCGGGTAACGTCCGCGAGCTGAAGAACGCACTCGAGCGGGCGGTGATCATGGCGCGCGGGGATATCATCGGACCGTCGGACATCGTGCCGCGGCATCTGCTCAAGTCCGCGGAGATGCCGGCGCTGACCATCGCAGTGGGGAGTACCACGGTCGCCGAGGCGAAGAAGCAGCTCGTGCTGCGGACGCTGGCGACGACTGGCGGCGACATGGTGCGAACGGCGAAGGTTCTCGGCCTCGAGGTCGCGGAGGTCATCGCCGAGCTATCGGGTCTGCTGGGCGGGAATGGTGCGGCGCCGCACGTGGCGGCAGCGCATGACAGTCCAGCCCAGGGCGGCGGTGGCGCGGAGCGTGCTCCGGCAAGGAAGAGCGGGGCTGTGCCCGCACCTCCACCGGCGGCGAAATCCAGGACCGCGCCCGCCAAGGGGAAGAAGCGCTAGGCAGGACAGGACCCGAGCAGCTCGGCGCGGCCGTTGCACTGGATCAGGCCCGGCAGCGCTGGCACTACCGATACCTCAGGAGAAGCAGGATGCGCGACGATTACGAGTTCGACGACGACGACGCTTTCGTGGTGATCGAGCGCCAGTCCGCAGGGATCGGGTCATTCCTGATCGGAGCGGCGATCGGCGCCGGGATGGCACTGCTGATGGCACCGCGGACGGGGAAGGAAACGAGGCGCGAGATCCAGCGCAGCGCGCGGCGCGTTCGCAACGCGGCGCAGGACGCGGCGAGCGACGCGGTGTCGCGCGTGAACGACACTTTCCAGGAGGCGCGCCGTCAGGTCGAGGAGCGGATCGATGCGGCGCGCAACGCGATCGAGCTGAAACGCAGCCAGGTCACCATGGCGATGGATGCCGGGCGCGAAGCGGCTCGCGACGCGCGGGTGGACCTCGAGGCGAAGCTGGCGTCAACCAAGGCGGCATATCACGCCGGCGAGGAAGTGGCGCGTGAAGCGCACGAAGACCGCGCAGCGCGGGCGGCGGCGCGTTCAGCGCGGACACGCCGGGCACGGAGCGCGCGCAGCGGCACCGCGTCGGCGCGCGATGAGGCACCGGACGAGATCTGAGGATTTCCGGGAGGATGGCGGGCCCGCGCGCACTGGGGTAGAATCGCCCCCGCATGGCCAAGCGCCGCCTCTACACCCGATTCTACTGGACGAGCCGCGACTACGCGAAGCGCGTCTGGGACAATAGCGGCGAAGACGACGTCTTCTTCCTCGCCGGCGGGATCGCGTTCAACCTCCTGTTGGCCGCGGTCCCCTTTCTCCTGCTGATCGTCGCGGGAATGGCGACGATCCTCCACCAGCCGACGTCGGCGTCGTCAGCCGAGATCAACGCGCTGCTCGACAAGGTGATGCCGCCGCATCCCGAGTCGGCGGACTCGCCGATTCACGGAGTCCTCAACGACATCATCAAGGCGCGGGGCGCGATCAGGCTGTATAGCGCGATCGGCTTCATCTGGTTCTCGACGCGGCTGTTCGGGTCGCTGCGAAGCGTGCTCGCCGAAGTGTTCGACATCGAGCAGGATCGCGGGATCATCGACGGCAAGCTGTTCGACATCAAGATCACGATCATCGCCACACTGCTGCTCGTCGGGTACACCGCGCTCAACGCCTACCTTGCGGTGGCGACGACGCGGGGATTCCGGGTGCTGACCGACTACGGCGTCCGGACGGAGGTGATGGGCGGCGTCGAGTACGTCCTCGGCCGGCTGCTGGCAATGGTGTTCATCACGACGATGTTCTTTTCGCTCTACAAGTTCCTCCCAAACCGCCGCATCCGCTGGAAGACCGCGCTCGTCTCCGCGGTGTTCACCAGCTCGATGTTCGAGATCGCGCGAAATGTGTTCAGCGCGTACGTCCGTTCGTTCAATCCCGGCTCGCTGTACACCGGTGCCCTAACGGCGATCGTGGTCATCGTCGTCTGGGTCTACTACGCGTCGCTCATTTTCATTCTCGGCGGCGAGGTCGGTCAGGTGTTCGAGCTGCGACGCGTGCGGCGCATGCAGCGTGAAGTATTTACCGAATAGCCGCGTCACCGGCAATTGCGCGGCGAAACCCAGGGCCAAGCTGGCCCGAAGGTTGCGACAGCTCTAGCGAGCGCCCATACCCCTTGGAGGAATTCATGCAGAAAATCGCAATCGCCGTCGCCTTCGCGACGCTTGCAACACTCGCCGCGTGCAAGAAGACCGGCGACGGAACGTACGAAGTTCAGCGTCCGGTGATCGGCACGACGACCGACACGGTGCACACCCCGACGGTTTCGGTCGGCACCGACACGCACACGGTGGTGACGCCGAAGGTGCAGGTGAAGACGGACACGACGCGCATCATCACGCCGAAAGTCACGGTCCACAAGCCGTAACCACAGCGGTAAGCGGGTAGCAACAAGCAGTCAGCGAACCGCGGTTTGCCGGGCGAGAGGGCGAGCGTGAAATTCACGCTCGCCCTCTCGCGCGTTTTATGTTTGCTGATGCAGTTCCGCCGTCGCGGAATGCTTCGCGTACCGCTTACAGCCCGTCCCCGACATGACGCCACCGATCGTAGATCTCCGCAGCGATACCGTCACCCGCCCCACGCCGGCGATGCGTCGAGCGATGGCAGACGCCGAGGTCGGGGACGATGTGCTCGACGGCGATCCCACGGTGCGTGCGCTCGAGGGGCGGGTGGCCGAATTGCTCGGCAAGGAACGCGCACTGTTCTTTCCGAGCGGGACGATGGCCAATCAGACCGGCGTCTGGCTGCTCGCAAGGCGCGGGACCGAGATCTTTCTTGACGCCGAAGCCCACCTGATTCACTGGGAGATAGCCGGGCTCGCGGCGCTGTGTGGGGTACAGCCGCGCCCCGTGCGCGGCGCTGGCCCGGTGTTCGACGCAGCGGCGCTCCGCGCGCACATCCGGCCACCGTCGCCGCACGCGCCGCAAGCGAGTCTCGTCTGCGTCGAGAACACGCACAATGGTGCCGGAGGCAAGGTGACATCGCTGGCCGCGCTTCAGGAGATCCGCGACGTCGCGCAGCAGCACGGGTGGCCGGTGCACATGGACGGCGCGCGGCTCTGGAATGCGAGCGTCGCGACCGGAACGTCGCTGGCTGATTTTGCGGCATGTGCCGACACCGTGATGGTGTCGTTCTCGAAGGGACTGGGCGCCCCGGTCGGGGCGGCGCTTGCCGGGTCGGCGTCCGCGATGCGTGACGCGTGGCAGACGCGCAAGCGATTCGGCGGCGGAATGCGTCAATCGGGGATTCTCGCCGCAGGGGCGCTGCACGGGATCGAGCATCACTGGCCGCGCATGCACGATGACCATGAGCGCGCGCGCGAGCTCGCCGCCGCGGTGAACGGGGCCGGGGGCGCGCGAGTCGTTGCGCCGGATACGAACATCGTGATGATCGATCTCCCGGCGGGGGTGGTGGCGGCCGACGTGGTCGCGCGGTGCGCCGAGCAGGGCGTCAGGATCTCGGCATGGAATGCCTCGCGCGTTCGCGCGGTGACGCATCTCGACGTGGACAAGGCCGGGGTTCGGCGGGCCGGCGAGGTACTCGCTGCGGTGCTCGGCGGTTGAACTGAGTGGGGCGGGGGAGTATCTTGCTGGTGCTCCAGGTCCCGAAGGGCACGAGCCCGCCAATCTCGTCAGGGCCCCGCAGGCAGCAGCGATACGTGGTGTCTTGCGTCGCTTCGTCAGGCCTGGAGTATTCGCGCGGTAGCTGAACGCTCAAACGAGCGGCGGCACCGCGCGATTGTCGTTTCAGGAGCTGTCGCGCGTTGCGCAGCGATGCCGAGTCTTTGCGTCGCCACCGCCTGCCCTCCCAGTGCCGAGTGCGCCCGAGCGCGCGTTCCGGCCCGGCCCGCCGGGCGCAGCACGCCTCACGACCCCGCGCAGCCCCACTCCTTCCAGGTTCCCGCGCTTTGCAAAAAGCGCAAAGCAACGTACGCATTTTGACAATTTTATGCCCTTATTTGCCTTCTAACAGAGCTTTATTTGCATAGAATGCACATTTAGCTTGACATCGCGTTCGGGATGCTGTATATCGCATCTCGTGACGACACTCCGCTGCCCCCGCCAGGCGGTCGCCAACGACCGGCTCCCCCTGCTCAACGCTGACGTGCTCGTACTCGCACGTCTCGCGATTCTCGGCGCGCCCAATCAGCGAAATCGCCTCGAGAATCGGGCGAAGACGCGACTCGGGGCGAACGGGCGACGACGGGGTTTCGGCTGGTGAAGCACCCAGCAGAACGAAAGCACAATGCCCCGACGCCCCCGTGATCCGCCTCGCGAACACGGGGGCGTCGCACATCCGCCGCGAGGCGAGCGGTCCCCACCATGACTGACCGGCCGCAAAGTCGACCGAACGCGCAATACGCCGCACCGATGGTCCGGAGCAGTTGACCTCAACCATTTTCGACGAGGAAGGAATGACACCGTGGAGCAAGTCGAGTATCGCTCGACCCGTGCGAACCGCCCTCACATGCGGGGCAGTCGCAAGCGCCGTCTTGCTGGCGGCGCCGGTCATCGCGTACGCCCAGGCCGCCGCGCCGGCCGCGCCCGCGTCGCAAGGGCGAGTGACGGCAGACATGCAACACACCGCTCGTACATCGGAGGCATCATGAAGTATCGTCGATCCTCGCTCGTCGTCGGGACGCTTTGCACGACCCTCGCCGCCGGACGGGCACTCGCCCAGGCGACCAATGCGAGCACCGCGACCCCGCCGGTGAAGGTCGCGAGCGCTGCTGATACGACGGCGAAGGCAGCCACCGCGCCAGACACCGCCGCCAAGCCCGGAACGGCGGCCGCGGCAGCCACACCGCCAAGCTTCCTCACCGACCTGCAGGTCAACACCTTCGCGTCGTTCGGCTACAACTACAACACCAACACACCGACGAGCCGCTTGAGCAGCTATCGCGTGTTCGACTCGGACGACAACACTTTCAACGTCGATGTCGCGGAACTTGTCGTGCAGAAGCCGATCGCCAAGCCGGGCGACGCCGGGTTTCGCGTCGACCTCGAGGTCGGCGGCGCGATCCCCGAAAAGGAACAATCCTACGGGCTCTCCGTCGGTCGGAGCGCCGACCTGCAGCAGGCGTTCCTCAGTTACATCGCGCCGTTAGGCAGCGGGATGCGCCTCGACTTCGGAAAGTTCGTGACCCACATGGGGACGGAGGTGATCGAAGGCTACGACGGGTTCAATGACAACTATACCCGGTCGTTTCTCTTCAACTACGCGATTCCATTCACGCACACCGGCGTCAAGGCGAGCTACGCCCTCAACAGTGCGGTCTCGGCGATGGTGATGGTCGTCAATGGGTGGGACAACGCAAAGGACAACAACCGGAGCAAATCGGTCGGCGCGCAGGTCGTGCTCGTTCCGGTTGCACCGCTGACCGTCTACCTGAACTACATCGGCGGCCCCGAAAAGGCCGACACCAATGCGTATGTCCGCAACATGTACGACCTGGTTGCCAACTGGAAGGTGCTCAGCAACCTCTCGGTCGGCGTCAACGCTGACTACGGCAAGGAAACCGGCGCGAGCCTGCTGACCCCGGGAGCGGACGCCATCTGGAAGGGCATTGCCGGCTACACGCGGCTCGACGTGACCAGCCGATTCGCGATGGCGCTCCGCGCCGAGACCTTCCACGACGAAGGCGGCACGCGGCTCGGACTCACCACGCCCGGCACCGTCGGAGAGTTTACGGTCACTCCAACGTACAAGCTGAGCGACCGGTTCCTCGTGCGGAGCGACGTGCGCTTCGACAGCGCGAACTCGCCGCTCTTCGTGAAGAACTCCGGCCACAGTGACAAGCAGACGACGATCTCGACCAACCTGATTTTTGTCTACTAGAACAACCGTCAGGCAATCGTCAGGCAGACGTCGGGCAGGCGCACCACGCGCGGACAGCACGTCCGCCGCGCGGTGCGCTTCGTCATTCCGGCAGCGCCGCGGCGCGCGCGGTCCGCGACAGTCGCCACTTCAGCGCGGGCGGCGTGACCAGCGTCGTCACCATCACCGCGATGACGACAGCTGAGTAGATCTTCTCGTCGACGATGTGCTCGCCGTGCACGACCAGCCCGAGCCCGATGTTCGCGAAGAGATGACTGCGCCGAGATTGGCGAGGAGGCTCAGCGTCGCATCGTCCTTGATCCACTGGAGCGAGTGGATGCCACCCAACCCGAGGTTGCCGAGCACCACCCCGATCACGAGCTCGCCGAGCACGGAGGGCTGTCCGACCCGCTCGGCGAAATAGCCACCGAGCTTGGCGAACAGCAACACGACCGCCAGAGCGAGCAGCACGCGGCCAAGCGGGTCCGCGTGCGCGAGGACCTGACTCATGGCCTCAGAGGGGTGCCACGGGGTGTCGTTGTTGTGTCGGGGAAGTTTCCGCAGCATAACATGACTGGCTCGCGCGTGGTGCGACCGACGTCTCCCGGCATCGCCCGGCGCGAAGCTATACTTCACGTCCCACCATCGTCCCCGCGCCATTGCTCGCTCTTGCCCGCAAATACCGCCCAAAGGACTTCGCGTCCGTCGCGGTACAGTCCCATGTCTCGAACACGCTGAAGGGCGCGATCGCCCGCGGGCGCGTCGCACATGGCTACCTGCTCTGCGGACCCCGCGGTACGGGAAAGACCACGCTCGCCCGCGTGCTCGCGATGGCGCTGAACTGCGAAAATCGCCCGCGTGCGCGCGGCGTCGCCGGCACCGCCACGGGCGCCGCTGGCACCGCCAGCGACGCTAATAATGAAAGCGTCGCAGACGCCGCAAGGCTCGGAGAGCCTTGCGGCGTCTGCCAGAGCTGTTCGCGCATCTGGCGCGGCGATGCGTCGCTCGACGTCGTCGAGATCGACGCGGCGTCCAATCGCGGCGTCGACGACGCACGCGACCTGCGCGAGCGGGCGATGTACGCGCCGTCAGGCGACGACCGTTACAAGGTCTACATAGTCGACGAAGCGCACATGCTCACGCGTGAGGCGTGGAACGCGTTGCTCAAGGTGCTCGAGGAGCCGCCGCCGCGGGTGGTGTTCGTCTTCGCGACCACCGAGCCGCAGAAAATCGCCCAGGCCGCCGCGCCGGTGCTCAGCCGGTTGCAGCGCTTCGACCTCAAGCGCATCGGCGCGAGCGACATCCGCGCGCGCCTGGTGACCGTGCTGGCCGCCGAGGGGGTCGAAGCCGAGGGTGACGCGCTAGGGATGATCGCCCGCGCTGCCGACGGCTCGATGCGCGACGCGCTGTCACTCACCGACCAGGCGCTGGCGATGGGCGAGGGGTGCCTTACGGCGCAGCGCGTGCGCGAAGCGTTAGGCCTGGTGCCCGAGGACGAATACATCGCGCTGCTCGACCTCGTCGCCGAGCGGCGCGCGGGCGACGTCTTCGCGACCGTCGGACGCCTGGCCGACGCGGGAATCGACTTCGGCGGGCTGCTCACCGGCTTCGCCGACGCGCTCCGCGGACTGCTCGCCGTCGAGCTGGGTGGCGACGCGCCCGACGTCTCCGACGGCATGCGTGCCGCGCTGGCCGCCCGGCGCAACCGCCTAACGCCAGCCGACCTGCTGCGCATGCTCAACGCGCTGGCCGAGCTCGAGCAGCGCTTCCGGAAGAGCGGGCAGCAGCAGCTGCTCCTCGAAACACTGCTCGTCAGGCTGGCGCTGATGGACCGCACCGTCGCGCTCGAGGAAGTGCTGCGCGGCTTCGGCGGGGGTGGCGGCAGCAGCGCGAGTGTGGCGCGCGAGGCGCCGGCGCCCGTGAAGCCGAGCGCATCGAACCCGCCGATACGCGCGGTGGCCGAGAGCGCGCACGCGATCGCCCCGCTCCCGGCGAAGCTGCGCGCGATCGACGCCAACCTCCTCACCGAGCGATGGGACGAGATCGTCGCACAGCTGCGATCGCAGGGGCGCAACATGCTGGCGACCGCGCTGGCCGAGACCGTGCCCGTCGCGGTCAGCGCGTCAGGCGCGATCACCCTCCAGCTCGACGTGCCCGACGAACTCAAGTCGCAGGCGCTGGAATCGGGGAAGGGCGAAATTCTCGAGGTGATCCGAGGCTTCTTCAGCGGCGCCGAACGTGTCAACATCCGCACGAACGCGAACGCGAAGCCGGTCGCCCCGGTGAAGCGAATCACCGACGAATCGGTGCGCGCCGATCGCGTCACCGCACTGCGCAAGAAGGACCCCGTGCTCGGCGCGGCGGTGGACGCGCTCGATCTCGATCTGGTCGAGTGAATGGGTGGCAACGCCGCTGGCCCCGGAGTAAATTTCGCGCATGGCTGACTTCATGAAGATCCTGCAGCAGGTGAAGGACATGCAGGGTCGCTTCGAATCGATCCAGAAAGAGCTCGAATCCAAGAGCGTGACGGGATCGGCCGGCGGCGGGATGGTCACCGTCGAGGCGGACGGCAAGGGAACGGTCAAGCGTGTGAAGATCGATCCGTCGGTCGTGAACCCGCAGGACGTCGAGATGCTCGAGGACCTCATCTCCGTCGCGGTCGGCGAGGCGCAGCGTAAGGCACAGGGGCTGCAGCAGGCGCAGATGCAGCAGGTCGCCGGCGGTCTCGACCTCCCCTTCAAGCTTCCCTTCTAGGCGACGTGTCGGCGATCGACGACCTCGCCACCGAGCTGGCGCGGCTGCCGGGCATCGGCCGGAAGACGGCGCTGCGGCTGACCTACCACCTGCTGAAGCAGTCGTCCGACCAGACGCGCCGGCTGGCCGACGCACTCGTCGTGCTCGGCGAGCGCGTGCATCCGTGCGCGCGTTGCTACAACCTCACCGAGCAGGAACTCTGCGACATCTGCCGCGACGCGCGGCGAGACGTATCGATCATCTGCGCAGTCGAGGAGGCGTCGGATATCGGTGCCATCGAGCGGGCGGGGGAATTTCGCGGAAGCTACCACGTGCTCGGCGGCCGCATCTCGCCGCTCGATGGGATCGGACCGGAAGACCTGCGAATCAACGACCTCGTGGAGCGCGTTCGCGCCAATGCGGTGACCGAAGTGATCGTCGCAACGAATCCGAGCCTGGAGGGCGAGGCGACGGCGCTGTACGTGCAACGGCAGCTCGCGCCACTCGGCGTGACGATCTCGCGCATCGCGCGCGGGCTGCCGGTTGGCGGAGACCTCGAGTATGCGGACGGTGTCACGATCGCGCAGGCACTGTCGGCGCGCCGGGAGATGCGATGAGGCGGGAATATCTCGTGTGGGGGTTGGTCGCCGCCTTTGCCGGCGCGACCACGGGCATGCTGTTGTGGAGCCGTCAGATGGGCGATGCGAAGCGCGATCTGTTCCACCGCCGAGCGGTCAATCGGCTGGCCGCGCTCGGTTACGTCGGGGCTCGTCCGAGCGTCGAGAACGCGAGGCTTCTGCGCGATTTTACCGCGTGGGAGACTCGCCCTGCGCTCCGGCGCCGCGCGGCAGCGCTCCTGCGGCGCATGGAAACCCACCTCGGATAAGCTCAAGGAAAGTCATGTCATCCGGTGCAAGCAGCTGGTCGTTCACCGAGGACGACTTCGGCGCGATCACGCAGTCGCTGCAGCGGTTCCTCTACGAGAGCAATGCGCGCTGCGCACTGCTCGTCGACCGGACAGGGCAACTCGTCGCGACCGTCGGCGAACAGCCGAAGTTTGATCCGACCGCGTTCGCGACGCTCACCGCCGCCGACTTCAGCGCCAACGACCAGCTCGCGCGCCTGATCGGGGAGACCGACTTCAACTCGCTCTTCCATCAGGGCGAGAAAGAGTCGATGTATCTCGCAGATGTCGCCCGCCGCGTGATCCTCGTCGTCCTCTTCGACAACCGGACGACCCTTGGACTGGTGCGACTGAAGATGAAGCAATCGGTCGATGAACTGACGGCGATCTTCCAGCAGGTGTTCGAGCGCCCGCAGACCGGGCATGGCGAAGGAGGGGGTCTCCTCTCCGGTGCCGAAGATGAAATCGACAAGCTGTTCCAGTAGAGGAGACGACAGCCATGTCGATGATCAACTACGCGTCGCGCGAGATCAACTGCAAGATCGTGTACTACGGTCCCGGGCTCGGCGGCAAGACGACGAACCTCGAGCACGTCTACGGCAAGGTGCAGCCGGACACCCGCGGCAAGCTTATTTCGCTGGCGACGGAAACCGAGCGCACCCTCTTCTTCGACTTTCTTCCGGTGGATCTCGGGACGATCCGCGGCTTCAAGACGCGATTCCATCTCTACACCGTTCCCGGCCAGGTGTACTACAACGCCAGCCGGAAGCTGATCCTCAAGGGCGTCGACGGGATCGTCTTCGTTGCCGACTCGCAGATCGAGCGGATGGAAGCGAATCAGGAAGCGATGCAGAACCTCTACGACAACATGGCGGAGTACGGGTACGACCTGACCCGGATGCCGTTCATCATCCAGTACAACAAGCGCGACCTGCCTAACGCGGCACCGGTCAAGGAGCTGCAAGCGGCGCTCAACCCCGGCTGGGAAGTCGTCGACCCGAGCAAGCAGCGGGTGATGCCTGACGCCTACCATGCCGGCGAGAACCTTGTCGAGCAGCTGCCGACCGGCGAGTGGGTCGAGCGGGCGACCTATTTCGAGGCAGTCGCCGTGACGGGCGATGGTGTCTTCGATACATTGAAGGCAGTCTCCAAGCTGGTCCTCAAGGCGCTCGCATAGAAATCTCCGCACGGCAATGAATCTTCCCAACGCGATCACGGTCGGCCGCATCGCCGTCACGCCCTTGATCGCGTTGCTGCCGTTCGTGAACTCGTGGCCGCTGCGGGCGCTGGCGTTCGTCATCTACATCGTGACGGCGATCAGCGACTACTGGGACGGGAAGCTGGCGCGGACTCGCGGCCTGGTGACCGATCTCGGCAAGCTGCTCGACCCGCTCGCCGACAAGCTGCTGCTGCTCGGCACCTTCATCCCGATGTACCTCCTCGGCGGCGGGACGGCGGCCTGGTCGCCGTTCACCGGGCAGGGCGCCTTCAGCCTCGACCCGAACGGACCCGGCCCGGGCCGCGACTTCCCGTTCCTCACGCCGTTAGGCGCGGTCGGCCTGCCGCTCTGGGTCGTGCTCGCCGTCCTCGGCCGCGAGCTGCTGATGACGGTGTTCCGGCAGATCGCGGCGCGGCGCGGGGTCGTCATCGGCGCGATCGGGCCGGCCAAGTGGAAGGCGGGGTTCCAGTACACCTGGGTCGGCGCGACCTATTTCTGGTTTGCCTACGCCACCTGGTTCCTCGACAGCGGGTGGACGCCAGCGACCGGTGCGTCGTACCGCTACGCGCTCGACTTCGCCTACTTCAACGGCATCGTGGCGGCGATCTCGATGGTCGTCGCGGTCGCGTTGACGCTCTGGTCGCTCTGGCTGTACCTGCTTCGCTACGGGTACCTGCTGCGACCGGGCACCGCGATCGCGCGTTAGGCAGATGCAGGTCGAAGTCGTCACGATCGGCGACGAGCTGCTGCTCGGCTACACGCTCGACACCAACGCCGCGCACCTCGCCCGCGAGCTGGCGGCCACCGGCGTCGAGATCGTCCGCCGGACCACCGTCGGCGACGGCCCGGCCGAGATCGCGGCCGCGGTCCGCGACGCGCTGGCGCGGAGCGGGGCGGTGATCACCACCGGTGGCCTCGGTCCGACCAGCGACGACCTCACCAAGCCGAGCATCGCCGCGATCTTCGGACGCGAAATGCGGCTCGATGAGGAAATTCTCGCCGCACTGAAGGCGGGCTGGCAGAAGCGGTTTCCGGGCGAATTTCCACCGTCGAACGCGCAGCAGGCGATGATACCGGTCGGCGCGCGCATCCTCGCCAACAATCACGGCTCGGCCCCGGGCATCTGGCTCGAGGACGAGCGCGGGCGCTGGGTGGCGATGCTGCCCGGCGTCCCCCGCGAGATGCGGGGGATGCTCGCCGACACGCTGCTCCCTCTGGTGATCGCCCGCGCGGCGGCGAGCGGCGGCGAGGCGCACGTCGTGCGGTCGCGCACCCTGCGCACGACCGGCATCGGCGAATCGGCGCTGGCCGACCTGCTCGGCGATCTGGCGCGGCTGCCTGGCGGGGTGCCGCTCGCCTACCTCCCCGGCTGGGAGGGGACGGACCTCCGCCTAACGGCGCGCGGGATGCCGGCCGCGGCGGCCGACGCCGCGCTGGCGGGTGCGGCGGCGATCCTCCGCTCGAAGATCGCGCGGTGGAGCTATGGGGAGGGGACGACCGACCTCGCCGAGATGGTGCTCGACGCCTGCCGCGCCCGCACCCTGAGGATCGCGGTCGCCGAGAGCTGCACCGGCGGGATGCTCGGCGCCCGCCTAACGGCGATCGCCGGGTCGAGCGACGTGGTCGTGGGCGGGATCATCGCCTACGGCAATGCGGTGAAGGTCGCGCAGCTGGGCGTGCAGCAGCAGACCCTCAATGCGCATGGCGCGGTGAGTGAAGCGACGGTACGCGAGATGGCGAGCGCTGCACGGGCAAGGCTCGATGTCGGCGTCGGAATCGCGATCACCGGAATCGCCGGTCCGGGCGGCGGCACCGCGGATAAACCGGTCGGCACGATCTGGCTGGCCGTGGACATCGAGGGAGTGGTGACGGCGAAGCGGATCCAGACCGTCGGCGACCGGGACGAGCATAGGCGGCGCGCGGCGCAGGGCGCGCTGGCGTTGACGTTGCGCGCGCTGCAGGGCGGCCCCGCTTGAGCACGGGCGGCCGCAGACCGTTCGCGCCAATTCAGCGAATCGGCATCCCGGGGTAGGCCAGCGCGGCGCGGGCCAGTCGCTGATCCCGCCGCCACGGCAGGCACCGGAGGGCACGGCCGTTGCACCCTTTGAGGCGTCAAGCGAACATTCATCGAACATCGCCAGCGCCGCGCCTGACTCGACGGCGCACTTCGTATTACAGGGACCATGAGCGAACGACCCGATATCCGCAGCGACGCCGCCGCCAACTTTGACCGTGTGGACGACTCCCGCGACGCGAATGCGCAGTCCGACCCGACTGCGACCGACGACGGCACGACCGCTGCGTCCAGCGACGACCGCGGTTCCATCGATCGCGATCTCGCCGAGCAGCGCGACAAATACCTCCGGCTGGCCGCCGAGTATGACAACTTCCGCAAGCGCGCGACGCGCGAGCGACAGGAAGCGGGGCAGCGTGGGCAAGCCGACTTGGTGAAGCAGCTCGTTGACGCGCTGGACGATCTCGCGCGCTTCGCCCACGTCGATCCGTCCACGGTGGACGCAGCGACGGTGGTGCAGGGCGCCGACATGGTCGAGAAGAAGTTGCTCAAGGCGCTGACGGCGGCCGGCCTCTCGCTCATTCATCCGGAGGACGAGCCATTCGACCCGGCGCTGCACGAAGCGGTGGCCACCGAGCCCGCGCTGTCGCCCGAGGACGACCATGTCGTGTCGCGCGTCTACCAGTCGGGCTACCGGTTCGGCACACAGCTCCTGCGCCCGGCACGCGTCGTCGTCAAGCAGTGGAACGGTTGACCGCGTCCGCGTGCACCGCGACGAGGCGCTGACCGATGGCGCAGCCCAAGGACTACTACAATGTCCTCGGCGTGTCGGCGACCGCCACCGCCGACGAGATCAAGAAGCAGTACCGGAAGATGGCGAAAAAGTATCATCCGGATACTAATTCGAACGATCCGAAGGCGGCCGACCGCTTCAAGGAGATTTCCGAGGCGTACCAGACGATCGGCCACGCCGAGAAGCGGAAACAGTACGACCAGATGCGGCAGCTCGGCGCGTTCGGCGGTTTCGGTGGCGCGCGTCCCGGCGGGACGTCGCGGCCGGGCGGCCCGATGGGTGGGTCGGCTGGCGGGATCAACATGGAGGACATCGACATCGGTGGCCTCGGTGGGCTGGGCGACCTGTTCGGGTCGATGTTCGGCGGCGGGGCGGGGCAGCGGTCGCGTTCGCGCGGTCCCGAGCGGGGGCAGGACGTCGAGGCGACGCTCGAAATCCCCTTCCGGACGGCAGCGTTAGGCGGGACGGTTCCCGTGCAGCTGGAGGTCACCGAGGCCTGCGCCACCTGTCATGGCACCGGTGGCGCGCCGGGCTCGAAGATGCAGACCTGCCCCGAGTGCCAGGGCCGCGGGACGGTGTCATTCGGCCAGGGCGGGTTCGCGGTCAACCGGCCATGTCCGAACTGCCTCGGCAAGGGGCAGGTTCCGACGCAGCGCTGCCCGACGTGCAACGGGGCGGGCGACCTGCGCGTCCGGAAGACGGTCGAGATCAAGGTGCCGGCCGGCGCCGACACCGGTACGCGGGTCAGGCTGCGCGGCCAAGGCGGGCGGGGCGGGAACGGCGGAGCGCCCGGCGACATCGTGGTGACCTTCAACGTCCAGGAAGACCGCTTCTTCAAGCGCGAAGGGCTCGACCTGATCGCCCACGTCCCGATCAACATCGCCCAGGCAACGTTAGGGAGCCGAGTCAGCGTGAAGACGCTCGACGGCAAGAAGGTGGCGATCCGCATCCCGCCGGGGACGCCTAACGGCAAGCGGTTCCGGGTTCGCGGGCAGGGGATCGGTCGCGATGGCACCCAGGGCGACCTGATTGTCGAGGCCGACGTCACGGTGCCGGAGTCGCTGACCCCCGAGCAGGAGAAGGCGATGAAGGAATTCGCCGAGGCGGGGGGGATGAAGTACTGAGGGACTGCGAGCTATTAGCCGTTAGCCATTAGCCATTTACCGCTAATCACCGGCCATCGCCTGGATGATCGATGACTGGGAGATGGCGCTGCCGCGGAGCTCGGCGACGGTGCGGCCGTCGCGGAGGACGACGACGCGCGTGCTCCCTTCGACCAGCTCCTCGAGCTCGGAGGAGATCATGAGCACGCCGAGACCGTCGGCGGCCAGTTCGTTGATCAGTGACTGAATTTCCGCCTTGGCACCGATGTCGATCCCCCGCGTCGGCTCGTCGAGGATGAGCAGCGCGGGCTTCGTGCAGAGCCAGCGCGCGAGCAGCACCTTCTGCTGGTTCCCGCCGCTCAGGTCGCGGATCTTCTGCTCGGCGCTCGAGGCCTTGATGCCGAGCCGTGCCATGAACCGCGCAACGATCTCGTCCTGCTTCGCGCGATCGACGACGCCGAAGCGAGTGAGCATCGGCAGTGCAGCGAGCGTCAGGTTTTCGCGCACGCTGAGGTCGGGAATGATCCCCTCGGCCTTGCGATCCTCGGAGAGAAACGCGATCCCGGCGTCGATGGCATCGGTCGGGCTCTGTGCGTCGAGCACCGAGGCGTCGCGATAGACAGTGCCCGATTCGGCCGGCTCGACGCCGAAGACCACGCGCGCCGTCTCGGTGCGGCCCGATCCGAGCAGGCCAGCGAGTCCGACGATCTCGCCCGTCCGCACCTCGAGGGTGACGCCGTTCAGCTTCGGCCGCCGCGCGACAGCGTCGACCCGCAGCAGCGGTGGCCCCGCGCTCGACGCGACGTCCTTCGAATGGAAGCCGGTGACGCCTGTGCGCAACTCATCGCGTGACTTGCCGAGCATCATGCAGACGAGGTCGATGCGGTCGAGCCCAGCGATTGGGCGCGCTCCGACCAGCGCCCCGTCACGGAGGACCGTGACCTGACCGCAGATGGCGTACAGCTCGTCGAAGCGATGGCTGATGTAGACGATGCCAGTGCCCTTCGCCTGCAAGCGCCGCACGAGGTCGAAGAGGATCGCGACTTCGCGATCGGCGAGCGAGCTGGTTGGCTCGTCGAGGACGAGCACCCGCGCGCCGAGCGACAGGCCGCGGGCGATCGCGACCATCTGCTGCCGTGCCGTGCTCAGCGTGCCTAACGTCTGCCGCGGATCGATCTCGACGCCGATGCCGGCCAGGGCGTCGCCCGCCTCGCGGTTCATCCGCGTCGCGTCCACCAGCCCGAACCGCCGCGGCTCGCGGCCGAGGAAGATGTTTTCAGCGACGCTGCGATAGCCGAGGAGGTGGATCTCCTGATGGACCGCGCTGACGCCGGCGGCCTGCGCATCGGCCGGCGTCGCGAAGTCGACCTCCGCGCCCTGCAGTCGCATCGAGCCATCGTCGCGCCGATAGGCGCCGGTCATGATCTTGATCAGCGTCGACTTGCCGGCGCCATTCTCACCGACGAGCGCGTGCACTTCACCGGCGCGCAGGGCGAAGTCGACCCCGTTGAGTGCCGTGACGCCGGCGAAGCGCTTGACGATCCCCGTCATCTCGAGCAGCGCCGGTGCGACACCGGAGTTGGCAGCTGCTGTCATGGACGATGGAGACACTGATGCATGATCGCGACGATTCGTGGCTGCGAGGCGTGAGAGCAGTTGACTACCCCTCAGCTACGCTCCGCCGCGGGGAGTGTCAAGTCACGCGTCATTGACCTCCAGCGGATTCCCTGCGCCTCCAGGCGGTCGACACGCGTCGAGCGTGCGTGGCGGCAGTTGCGCTTGACAGTCGCCGCGGGGAGTCGTAGCTCAGGCACGGACACCCTCAGCTCGTTCGCGGACTTCCCGATTCTCCCACCGACGACGCCCGGATGAAAGCGACACTCGCATTGTCTGTCCTCCTCGCTGCATGCACGGGCATGCGCCCGACCGCGGCGCCGGGGCCCGCCGGCGCGTCGCGCTGCACGTTCACCAATCCGGTCGCGCCGGGCGCGGATCCGTGGATCGTCAGGCACGATGGCTACTACTACCTGGTGGCATCGGAGAAGGCGGGGATCACCGTCTACAAGTCGGCGACGCTGACCGACCCGCGCCAGAACGGCGTGGTCGTCTGGACACCGCCAGCGAGCGGATGGAACAGCACCAACGTCTGGGCGCCGGAGCTCCACTTCGTCGCTGGCCGTTGGTTCATCTATTACGCCGCGGGATCGAGCGGGCCGCCATTCGTCCACCAGCACGCCGGAGTGCTCGAGTCGATCGGCACCGATCCGCAGCAACCGGGCTACCTCGATCGCGGCATCCTCTACACCGGCGACAGCATCGCCAGCGGGCGAGCCAATCGCTGGGCGATCGACCTCACCGTGCACACGTTAGGCGGCCAGCTCTTCGCCGTCTGGTCGGGATGGATCGACAGTGCGACGACGGATCGCACGCAACAGCACCTGTTCATGGCCCGCATGTCGGATCCGCGGACGATCGCCACGAATCGCGTGAAGATCAGCTCCCCGACCGAGAGCTGGGAGCTGCAGAGCAGCGCTGACGGACTCTCGCTCAACGAGGGCCCTGAATTTCTCGAGCGAAACGGTAAGGTGTTCGTCATCTACTCGACCGGTGAATCGTGGCTCACCACCTACAAGCTCGGGCAGCTCGAGCTCAGGGCGCCGCTCACCGATCCGATGAACCCGGCAATGGTCGTGAAAACGGGGCCGGTGTTCGCCGGGACACCGACCGTCTTCGGCGTCGGACACGCCAGCTTCACGACGTCGCCCGATGGCCGCGAGCACTGGATCGTCTACCACGCGAAGCGCGCGACGTCGCCGGGGTGGGACCGCGACATCCGCGAGCAGCAGTTCACCTGGAATGCCGACGGGTCACCGAACTTCTGGGTGCCGGTCACGGCGGGTGTCCCGATCGCGCGGCCAGCCGGCGAGTGTTTGCCGTAACGCGGCGGGCGCGGACTTTCTACGCCGCCAGCACCGGGAGCGCGCGGCGCGCGGCTTCGATCACCCCGCCGCCGAGTACGAGATCTCCGCGGTACAGCACCATCGACTGTCCGGGGGCGATCGCCGACACCGGCTCGTCGAGCGCGAGCTCGATCTCGTCGCCCTCGATGCGGACGATCTCGGCGCGCGCCGGCGCGGCGCGATGGCGGACCTGCACCTCGACGCGCGCGCCAACGTCCGGTGCGTCGACCAGCCAGTGCAGCTCGCGGGCGACCACCCCGCGGCCGAGCAGCTCGTCGCGCGGGCCGATCACCACGTCGCGCGTCGCCGCCCGGATCTCGGTGACGAACATCGGCTCGGCGAATCCGCCCGGCAGGCCGCGCCGCTGGCCGACCGTGTAGCGGACGAATCCCTCGTGCTGTCCGACGACCCGGCCGTCGGCGCGCACGAAGTTGCCACGCGCCAGCGCCGGTGCACCGCTCCCCAGCCGGGCGGCGACGATCACCGTGTGGTCGCCGTCAGGCACGAAGCAGATGTCCTGGCTCTCGACCTTGTCGGCGACCACGCGCAACCCCATCGCCCGCGCCCGTTCCCGCGTCTCCGCCTTGGTCAGCACCCCAACCGGCAACATCAGCCGCGACAGCACCGCGCGGTTGATCCCCCAGAGGAAATAGCTCTGGTCCTTGGCCGGATCGAGCCCACGATGCAGCTCGCCGCGCACCATCCGCGCGTAGTGCCCGGTCGCCACCCACGGCGCGTCGATCGCATCGGCCTTGTGGACGAGGTCCCGGAACTTGGTGAAGGTGTTGCAGCGGACGCAGGGGATCGGCGTCCGCCCGCGCGCGTACTCGGCGACGAAGTCGTCGACCACGTCGCGGCCAAACGCACTCTCCATGTTCAGCACGTAGTGCGGGATGCCTAACGTGTCGCAGACCCGCCGCGCATCGTTGATCGAGTCGAGCGAGCAGCACGGCCGGTCCGGCACCTCGTCGCCATGGCAGAACAGCTTCATCGTCGCGCCGACGACGTCGTAGCCCTGCTCGACGAGCAGCCCGGCGGTCACCGACGAATCGACGCCGCCGCTCATCGCAACGAGGACTCGCCCGCCTCTCTCGTCTCTCATCGCCGTGTCGCGCCTCACGCCGCGCGCGAAAATCCACGCGCCTTGTTCACCAGCGCCGGAAACCGTGCGGCCACATGGCGAATTGCCTCGGGGGTGCTCAGCGCGCCTAACGACATGCGGATTGTCGAGTTGCCGAGATCGGGGCGGACCCCCATCGCCGAGAGCACGTGCGACGGCGCGACGCTCCCGCTCTGGCAGGCGGAGCCCGCGGAGCAGGCGATTCCCTCGAGATCGAGCGCCATCAGCATCGACTCGGCGTCGATCCCGGCGATCGAGAGGGACAGGATGTGGCTCGCCCGATTTGCGGCGCGACCGTGGACGATCGCGTCAGGCACCGCCGCGAGGATTGCCTGCTGCAGCTCGTCGCGCAGCGCGCGCAGTCGCCCGCACTCGCGCTCGCGCTCGGCGACCACCAGCTCGGCCGCCGTCGCGAAGCCGACGGCGAAGGCGACGTTCTCGGTGCCCGGGCGGCGGCCACGGTCCTGCGTGCCGCCATGGAAGAGCGGATCGATCTGCACGCCGCGGCGGACAAACATCGCGCCGATCCCCTTCGGCGCGCCGACCTTGTGCCCCGAGATCGACAGCAGGTCGATCGGCTGCGAGCGTACGTCGATCGGCAGCTTGCCGAACGCCTGCACCGCGTCGGTGTGCATCAACGCGCCGCGGGCGCGGGCGATTACGCCGATGCGCGGCACATCCTGGATCGTGCCGACCTCGTTGTTCACCCACATGATCGAGACGACCGCGACGCGCTCGTCCACCAGTCGCTCGATGTCGGCGATGTCGACTACGCCATCGCTCGTGACCCGCGCGAGACGCTCCTCGCCACCCTCGTGGGCGACCCGGTGCGCGGTGGCCAGCACCGCCTTGTGCTCGAACGGGCTGGTGACCACCGCGGGACGAGTCTCGCGTACCAGGTGCCAGCTCCCCAGTATCGCCAGGTTGTCCGCCTCGGTGCCGCCCGAGGTGAAGCACAGCTCATCGGAGCGCGCGCCGATCGTCGCCGCGACGCGCTCCCGCGCCTCGTCGAGCGCGACGCGGGCGTCGCGTCCCCAGCGGTGCATGCTCGATGGGTTGCCGAAACGCTCCCCGAAAAAGGGAAGCATCGCGTCGAGGACCTCACGGCGCACCGGCGTGGTGGCCGCGTGGTCGAGGTAGATCGAATTCATCGGACGCTGGGGCATGACTGGAATATAAGTCGCCTGCGCCTAATACGTGTTCGCCGTGTCCCGATAGACCCGCACGTAGTCGATCCGCTGGTATTTCGGGAAGATCGTGCTCGGATCAGGCGCCTTGTCGAAGTCACCACCGACGGCGGTGTTCATCACGAGCTGCATCACGCCGCTCGTCACATTCTGCGTGTGCTTCGCGCGCAGCACGTCATCCACGTACCACATCACGCTGTCGGGAAACCACTCGACGCGAAATGTGTGATAGGCCGCCGACAGGTCGGTCGCGGCGGTGTAGACCGACGATTCGTGCTTCTGCGCCGGGTACGTCCCCCACCAATGCGTCATGATATTGTCGGTGGGCAGGCTGCCGCGCATCTCCATCACGTCGATCTCCGGCGGCCAGTTCGCACCGCAGCCACCGAGTCCATCACAGGTGTTGCTCACCAGCCAGTTCGCCGGCCAGATCCCTTTTCCCGACGGAACCTGCGTGCGCCACTCGACCGCCGAGCCGCGCCTGACGACGTGCTTCGTCCCCGATCGTACTTCGGCTGAGGTGTAGTTGCGGGTGCCCATCGTGCGCGCCTGGCTGCGCAGCACCAGCGAGCCGCCCTCGATGTACGCGTCCGTCGGTGTGTAGTATTCGAGCTCGTTGTTCACCATTGCCGGACCGTCGACCACGACCCAGTTCGCCGGATCGACGGCGGTGCCGTTGAATTCATCCGCCCACTCGAGTCCCCACTTCGCCTGGCGCGTCACGATCGGCGGCGGCGGTTGTGTCGTGACCTTGGGCGCGGTGGACCCGCCGCCGCACGCAGCGGCGATGACGGTGAGGGCGAGCGTGGCGACGATAGCGATGTTCACCATCGGGGGCTGGCGGCGATGCCAGCGGGCGGTGGCGCAGTGCTTCGGCATGCGACTCGGTCTCTCTGGTGGGTGGGGTGCGCGTTCGTGAGCGCGGGTCTATTTATTGAGTCTAGAATCGGGGCTTGCCGCCCGCCAGAGCGGACGCATTTTCACCACATCGACCACTGTGGACGAACCATCATGATCCGACGTTCCTTCGCTCCCCGCGCACTTCTCGCGTTCGCCGTCCTCGATGGAGCGCTGGTCTTCGCGGCGTGTGCACCGCGCGCGGTCACGCCATCGCCGGCGAGTGCGACGATGATGGCCCCGCTTCCGCCGCGTATCACACCCGACGCACCGGGCGAAGCGCGATTTGTCGACTCGGTGCTCGCGCTGATGACGCTCGAGGAGAAGGCAGGGCAGCTCAATCAACTCTCCGGTCTGGCCGATCCGACGGGGCCCGGCGGCAGCGAGGCCGGTGCCGGGCAGATTCGGCGAGGAGAGGTGGGGTCGCTGCTCAACGTCATCGGTGCCGACACGACGCGCAGCCTGCAGCGGATCGCCGTCGAGCAGTCGCGGATGCACATCCCGCTGGTGTTCGCGCTCGACGTGATTCACGGTTACCGGACGACCTTTCCCGTACCGTTAGGCGAGGCGGCCAGCTGGAACCCGGCCGGCGCCGAGGGCACCGCGCGGATCGCGGCGACCGAGGCAGCAGCGGCCGGTGTGATGTGGACCTTCGCGCCGATGGTCGACATCGCGCGTGATGCGCGCTGGGGACGCATTGTCGAGGGTGCCGGCGAAGATCCGTATCTCGGCAGCGCATTTGGCGCAGCGCGCGTCCGCGGCTTCCAGGGAACGAGCCTCCGCTCGGCGACGAGCCTCGCGTCGACGGTGAAGCACTTCGCCGCGTACGGCGCGGCCGAGGCGGGTCGGGACTACAATATCGCCGACATCCCGATGCGGACGTTGCGCGACGTCTACCTGCCGCCCTTCCATGCGGCGGTCTGCGCCGGCGCGCAGACAGTGATGTCGAGCTTCAACGAGATCGACGGCGTACCGGCGCACGCCAATCCGCTGCTCACCCGCCAGATCCTCCGCAAGGAGTGGGGATTCGACGGGGTGGTCGTCAGCGACTGGACTGGAGTTGGTGAGCTGCTGAACCACGGCATCGGTGCCGATAGCGCCGCGGTCGGATCGTCCGCCCTCCGCGCCGGGGTGGATATCGACATGGTGGCCGACATCTACCGGAAGACGCTGCCGGCGCTCGTTCGCAGTGGTGCGCTCCCAGTGGCCGAACTCGACGAGGCCGTTCGGCGGGTGCTCCGGCTCAAGTACCGCCTTGGACTGTTCAGCGATCCCTATCGCGGGGTGAGCGCCGCTGGCGAGAAGGGGGCGATGGTCACCGACGCGAACCGCGCCGCCGCCCGCGAGAGCGCGCGGCAGTCGATCGTGCTCCTCAAGAACGACGGTGGTCTGCTGCCGCTGCGGAAGACGCTCGGCACCGTCGCCGTCATCGGAGCGTTAGGCGCGGACACCGGCGCGACGCTCGGCAACTGGGCGGGGCTCGGGAAGCGCAGTGACGCGGTCTCGGTGCTCGACGGCATTCGCCGCGCGCTGCCGCGGAGCAAGGTGCTCTACTCGCGCGGTGCCTCACCGGAGAGCGCCGACACGAGCGCGATCGCGGCCGCGGTCGCCACCGCGCGCCGCGCCGACGCCGTCGTCCTCGTGGTCGGTGAGATTCCGGACATGAGCGCGGAAGCGGCAAGTCGTGCGACGGTCGACCTGCCCGGCGCGCAGATGCGCCTCGCTCGCGCCGTCCGCGCGACCGGCGTGCCGACCGTCGTCGTGCTGATGAACGGACGTCCGCTCGCGCTCCAGGAGCTTGATAGCATCATGCCGGCGATCGTCGAGACCTGGTTCCTTGGCATCGAGCATGGCAACGCCACCGCCGACGTCCTGTTCGGCGACTACAACCCGGGCGGCGCACTGCCCGTCACTTTCCCGCGCGTGACCGGGCAGGTGCCGATCTACTACGCGCACCGGAACACCGGCCGTCCATCCGACGAGAAGCAGAAGTACACGTCGCGCTACATCGACGTCTCGTTCACGCCCCTCTATCCCTTCGGACATGGGCTCAGCTACTCGTCGTTCACGACGAGCGCGCCGCGCCCGAGCGCGACCACGCTGCATGCCGGTGACACGCTGCAGGTCGAGGTCGACGTCACCAACACCAGCAAGCTCGCCGGCGACGCGGTGGTGCAACTCTATCTCGGCGACGACGTCGGCAGCTCGACGCGTCCGGTGCGCGAACTCCGCGGGTTTTCCCGCGGCACCCTCGCGCCGGGCGAGCGTCGCACGCTTCGCTTCCCACTCAGCGTCCGCGATCTGGCGTTTCACGCCGGGCCCACCGGTGGGCCGCTGCAGCTGGTCGCCGAGCCGGGGAGCTTCACGTTGACCGCGGGGCTGGACGCGGTGCATGGTGAGTCGGTGAAGTTCACTTTCGCGACCGCCGACGGCCGTCCGGTCGGAGTCGCCGACAGCTGCCGGTGACGCCGCCGCCGGCCCCCGTTAGGCAGGGTGGCCGGCGCGGCCCGGCCGACGAGATCCGCGTCGGCCTGGCCGGCTACGGGCTCGCTGGGTCGGTGTTCCACGCGCCGTTGATTGCCGCGACCCTGGGGCTCCGGGTCGCGTCGATCGCGACGTCGAACGAGGAGCGGGCGGCGTCGGCGCGCCGCGACTACCCGGGCGCGACGATCGTCCGCGACGCCGCGGCGCTGATCGCCGGTGCCTCGGAGCTCGATCTCATCGTCGTCGCCACGCCTAACGCGACGCACGCCTCGGTCGCCGGTGATGCGCTCGCCGCCGGCCTCGACGTAGTCGTCGACAAGCCGTTTGCCCCGACCGCCGCTGAGGGACGAGCGCTGATCGCGCAGGCGCGGGCCGTTGGCCGAACGATCACTGTCTTCCAGAATCGCCGCTGGGATGGCGACTTTCTCACCGTGCAACGGGTGCTCGCCAGCGGGGAGCTCGGCCGCGTCCATCGCTTCGAGTCGCGCTTCGAGCGATGGAAGCCGCAGCCGCGCGCCGGGTGGAAGAACGAGGCCGACGCACCGGGGTCGGGGGTGTTGTACGACCTCGGCACCCACCTCATCGACCAGGCACTCGTGCTCTTTGGCGCGGCGGCCACCGTCTATGCCGAGCAGCGTGTCGTTCGTGCGGCAAGCGCCGTGGTGGACGACGTGTTCGTCGCGCTGACCCACCGCAATGGAGTCGTCTCGCACCTGACAATGTCGCTCGCGACGGCCGACGCGGCGCCCCGCTTCCGTGTGCTCGGCGCCGATGGCTCGTACACCAAGCATGGCACCGATGTACAGGAGGACGCGCTGCGCGAGGGCGCGCGACCTGGCGACAGTGACTGGGGCGAGGAGCCGCGCGAGGCGTGGGGGCGCGTGGCGAACGGGAGTGAGAGCAGAGTCGTCCCCACCGAGCGCGGGGCCTACGAGCGCTACTACGCCGCGCTCGCCGCCGCGCTGCGATCAGGCGCGCCGCTTCCGGTGGACCCCGCCGATTCGGTCGCCGGTCTTGTGGTGGTCGAAGCAGCGAATGTCGCGGTGGCTGAGCGTTGCGTCGTCACGCTTCCGGTCGCGGCCCGATGAGGGTTCCACGTTCGAGCTGCCTGATGGCGGCGGCCCGGGGACTTGCCGCGGCCGCCATGCTCGCCTGCGCGAACCGGCTCCCTAACGGTGCGCGGGCGAGCGTCGCACCGGCCGCGGCGCCGAACGCGGTCGATGTCTGGCTGACCACCGCCGACGGCGCAACGCTGCTCGCCCGCCAGCCCGATCGGACGTTAGGCAGTGGGCCGCCGCCCGCCGGAACGACCCTGATTGTTGACGACGCGACGCAGTACCAGGAGATGGTTGGATTTGGCGCGGCGATGACCGACGCCTCGGCATATCTCATCGAACGACGAATGTCAGCGGCGCAGCGCGACGCCCTCATGCGCGAGCTGTTCGGCCGGCATCCGGGCCTCGGCCTCAGCTTCATGCGCCTCACCATCGGCGCGTCCGACTTCTCGCTGCACCACTACAGCTTCGACGACCTGCCCGCCGGCCAGCGCGATCCGGAGCTGCGGCATTTCTCGATCGATTCCAATCGCGCCTACCTCCTCCCCGCCGTGAAGCACGCGCTGGCGATCAATCCGCGCCTCGAGGTCATGGCGTCGCCGTGGAGCGCGCCGGGGTGGATGAAGACCACGGGAAGCCTGGTGAAGGGAACGCTCACCGCCGACTCGTACGCCCCGTTCGCCGAATACCTGCGACGCTACGTGCGGGCGTACGAGGCGGAGGGCGTCCCGATCTTTGCGCTCACCGTGCAGAACGAACCGCACTTCGAGCCGGAGAACTACCCCGGCATGGCGCTCGATCCCGCGGCGCGGGCGCGGCTGCTCCGCGACCATCTCGGTCCGCTCTTCGCGCGCGATGGACTGAAGACGCAGATCCTCGACTGGGACCACAACTGGGATCAGCCCGAGTCGCCCCTCGCCGTCCTCGGCGACAGCGGCGCCGCGCGCTACGTCAGTGGCGTCGCGTGGCACTGCTACAACGGCAACGTCTCGGCGCAGGGCAGGGTCCACGATGCCCATCCCGACAAGGACGCCTGGTTCACTGAGTGCTCGGGGGGCAACTGGTCACCCGACTTCGCGGCGAATCTCCGGTTCTTTATCGGCACGCTCATCATCGGCGGCACCCGCCACTGGGCGCGGGGGGTCCTCTTGTGGAATCTCGCCCTCGATGAGAACTATGGACCTCACCTGGGCGGGTGTGCAGATTGTCGCGGCGTCGTGACCATCGGGTCGACAACCGGTTCGGTGACGCGTAACGTCGAGTACTATGCGCTGGCCCACGCCAGCCAGTTCGTGCGGCCCGGTGCGCGCCGAGTCGCGTCGTCGTCGGATGTCGACAGTGTGCAGAGTGTTGCGTTCAGGAATGTCGATGACGGATCGAAGGTGCTCATCGTGCTGAACACCGCGCGGGTCGAGCGAATGGTGATCGTGCAGTGGAAGGGCAAGTCGTTCAACTTCGTCGTCCCCGCCGGTGCGGCGGTGACCTGCCATTGGGCCTGACCCCACCCTAACGGAGCATTCGTGGATACGACTCCTCTCGCCAGTCTCGCGAAGATCGATTACCTGATCATGGCGGTGTACTTTGCCGCGGTGCTCGGCGTCGGCTGGATGTTGCGCCGGAAGATGACGACCAGCGGCGAGTTCCTGATCGCCGGCCGTTCGCTCCCGGCGTGGGTCACCGGGCTCGCCTTCATCTCGGCGAACCTCGGCGCGCAGGAAGTGATCGGCATGGGCGCGTCGGGTGCGAAGTACGGCATCGCGACCAGTCACTTCTACTGGATCGGCGCAATCCCGGCGATGGTGTTCGTCGGGTTATTCATGATGCCGTTCTACTATGGCTCGCGCGCGCGCTCGGTCCCCGAGTATCTCAAGCTCCGCTTCGACGAGAAGACGCGCACGCTGAACGCGGTGTCGTTCGCCGTGATGACGGTGTTTTCGTCCGGCATCTCGATGTACGCGATGGGCAAGCTCTTTCACCTGCTGCTCGGGTGGAGCTTCAACGTCAGCGTACTCGTGTCGGCAGCGATCGTGCTCGCCTACGTGCTGTTCGGGGGACTGACGAGCGCGATCTACAACGAAGTGCTCCAGTTCTTCCTTATTGCCTTCGGCTTCGCGCCGCTGGTCTTCCTCGGGCTGCGCGCAGTCGGCGGCTGGGATGGACTCGTTGCAAAGCTCGCGACCGCCGCGGTCGATCGCGGACTTCCGTCAGGCTCGCTGACGCACGCCTGGCAGGGCCTCGGGAATGCCGCGACAAACCCCATAGGGGTGGAGTGGTTCGGATTGGCGATGGGACTCGGCTTCGTGCTCTCCTTCGGCTACTGGTGCACCGACTTTCTCGTCGTGCAGCGCGCAATGGCGGCTGATTCGATGACCGCCGCGCGGCGGACGCCGCTGATTGCCGCGGTACCGAAGATGTTCTTCCCATTCCTCGTCATCCTGCCCGGCATGATCGCGCTGGTGCTGACGTCGAAGAATGGTGGGGCGGGGATGGGCATCATCCCGGCGAAGCTCAGCGCCGCCGGCGCGCCGCTGATCGACCAGGCGGGCCGGATGGTGCTCGACTACGACCTCGCGACGCCGATGATGCTGATCCGGCTCTTCCCCTCGGGGATGCTCGGGTTAGGCCTGACGGCGCTGCTCGCGTCGTTCATGTCGGGGATGGCCGGCAACGTCACCGCCTTCAACACCGTCTGGACTTACGACATCTACCAGAGCCACATCCGGAAGAACGCGTCGGACGAGCACTACCTGTGGATGGGCCGTGTAGCGACGGTCGGTGGCGTGCTGCTGGCGATCGCGGCAGCTTACGTGGCCGGCGCCTTCAACAACATCATGGACCTGCTGCAGCTGGTGTTCGCGTTCGTGAACGCGCCGCTGTTCGCCACCTTCCTCCTCGGCATGTTCTGGAAGCGGTCGACCGGTCACGGCGCGTTCACCGGCCTCATCTCCGGAACGTTAGGGGCGATGCTTCATCACGGCCTGACGCTCCCGATCGGCTCCAGCCCGGGCATCAAGGGCGGCTACTTCGGCGTGCTCCACACGTATCCGAGCGAGCTGGCCCAGACCTTCTGGACGGCGATTGTCGCCTGGGTGAGCTGCTTCGTGGTGACGATCGTGGTCAGCATGCTGACCCGTCCGCGCCCGGAGAGCGAGCTGACCGGGCTGGTATATTCGCTGACGCCGCACGAGGCGCAGGTCGAGAAGCGGTGGACCCATCGTCCGCTGACGTTAGGCCTGGTGGTGCTCGCGCTCACGCTGGTCCTCAACTTCGTCTTCGCGTAAGGGAGCGCGCACCATATGAGTCTCGTGATGGCGACCGACATCCGCCTGCCGATCGGCTGGCTGTTCAGCACGTTAGGGGTGATCCTCGTCGTCTATGGATTGTCGACGCAGGGGAGCGCGATCTATGCGCGGAGTGAGAGCGTGAACATCAACCTCTGGTGGGGGTTAATCGTGCTGGTGTTCGGGCTGCTCCTGCTCTGGCTGGCGAGGCGGGGACGG
>JANMBU010000009.1:0-45941 GCA_031360575.1 Gemmatimonadaceae bacterium | reverse complement strand
GTCGTGTGGCGGCGGCCCGCCCACAAATTCCACCTTAGACGCGGCGGGGGCACCGTGACCCCGCCCGCTTCTCGAGCCAACGCCGCTCGCGGGCGGCGTCAGCGACCGTTGGCCGCCGACCGGCAGCCAGCGATCAATATGCTGCGCCTACCAGCCCTTCTTCAGTGCGTCGGCCGCCATCTGCTCGGCGTCCTTCGCCTTGTCGATGACGCTGCCCATGCCGAAGAACTCGTGCGTGACCCCGTCGTACGTCTTCTGATCCACCTTGCCGTCGGCCGCGCGGATCTTGTCGGCCAGCATCTCGCCATCGGTGCGCAGCGGATCGATCTGCGCGTTGATGATCGTCACTGGCGGAAGCCCCTTCAGGTTGGCCGTGACGAGGTTGACGCGCGGATTGTTGTAGTCAGCTGGACCGTTCAGGTAGTTCTTGAAGAACCACGACATCGCGGCCCGGTTGAGCGGCTTCGCGTTGGCGTTTTCCTGGTACGACGCGGTGGTCGTGTCGGTGCCGCCGATCGGATAGACCGAGACGATCGACGTCGGCTGCTGCAGCTTCATGTCGCGCGCGACAATCGCCGTGGCCAGCGCGAGCCCGCCGCCAGCGCTTTCACCGGCCAGCGCGATCTTCTTCGGATCGCCCTTTATCGACGCCGCGTTGGCGAGCGCCCACTTGTACGTCGCGAACGCATCGTCGTGCGCCGCGGGGAATTTGTGCTCGGGTCCCTGGCGATAGTCCACCGAGACCACGACCGCGTTGGCGAGCTTCGAGATCGCGCGTGCACCACCGTCGTACACTTCCTTGTTCGCGATCACCCAGCCACCGCCGTGATAGTAGACCACCACCGGCCACGGGCCCTTCCCGGTCTTCGGCGTGTAGATCCGCACCGGCAGCGCGCCGGCCGGACCGGGGATCGTGCGATCGACTGACATGACCGCCGGATCGGGAGCGGTCGACTTTCCTTCCGCGGCCGCCACTTTCTTCGCGGCGTCGGCCGGCGTCGGACCCTTGCGAGCCTCGGCGGGCGTCAGCGTCTCGAGCGGCTTCGCGCCGAGCGCGGCGTGCGCATCGAGCACCTTCTTCATCTGGTCGTCCGGCGCTGCCATCGGCTTCACGACGCCGGCAGCCGCCATCCCCATGTCGCCCTTCTCGATCGCACCCGCTGACATGGACGAGGTCGTCGCTGAATCCTTCGCTACCGTCTTCGTTTCCGTCATGCAGCCCCCCACGGCCAGCGTAGCTGCCGCTCCGATGAATCCAATTGCCCGGCGCATAGTCACCTCGAAAGAACTGTTCTAGTCTGTGAACAGTCGATAAAAGGCAGGGGGCGTGCCGTAACGATTTTCGCACGCGGGGTCGCGCGAGCAATACAGCGAATCCGCGCCCGCGCCGTGCTCACGGACGCTCTACCAGCATTCTACCAGCGTCAGGTCAGGTTGCCGGCTTGATCTCGATCGAACGCTCGAGGTCGCCAAGAAACATCGCCTCGGCCTCCCTGCCTAACGCGACGTCCTCGATGACCGCGTCGAGCTCGAAGTTGATCGAGATGCCGAGCGGGTTGAAGTCGGTGGACCCGACTCGGATCCAGCGGCCATCGACGACGCTGGTCTTGGCGTGCATCATCTCGCCCTGCCATTCCCAGATGCGCACGCCATTCGTCAGCAACCGGCGATAGGTGCGGCGCGTGAGCCAGGGAATCCAGATGTGGTCACCCCGCCCGGGCACGAGGATGCGGACGTCGACGTCGTCGCGGGCGGCACCGCAGAGCGCTTCGATCTCGGCGAAGCTGGGGACGAAGTAGGCGCTGGCGATCCAGATCGAGCGTTCGGCCGACACCGATTGCATCTGCAGCGCGCGGCCGACGCGCAGGCGGCCCGGCTCCCCCTCGATGATGCCGACCAGCGCCGGCTCGCTCGTCGCCGGATCGAGATGCGTCCGGGTCGCCCGCCGCGAGACGAGCCGATGGCCGCCGCGACGCTCTTTTCTCTCGACGCGGCGCCACATCGTCTCGAAGGCGGCGCGCATGTCGAGCGCGGCCGGACCGTCGATGCAGACGGCGGTGTCTCGCCAGCGCGAGCGGCGGCGCTTCTGCACGCCGGTGGTCCACTCGACACCGAGTCCGACGCCACCGGTGATGCCTGACGCGTCATCAACGACGAGCAGCTTGCGATGATCGCGCGGCACGACCCCAAGCCAGCGATGAAAGCCGATCGGCGAGAAGACGCGAACGTCCACCTTCGCCGCGCGGAGTCGCGGAATGAAGCTGCGCGCTATGCCGCGAATGCCGATCCAGTCGCAGAGCAGGCGGACCTCGACACCGCGCGCCGCGGCATCGATCAGGGCGACCGCGAACCGCTCGCCGACTTCGTCCGACCGCACGATGTAGCTCTCGAGGAGGACGCTCGACCGCGCGCTCTCGATCAACGCGATCATCGCGTCGAACGTGGCCGGTCCATCGCGCAGCAGGCGGACACGATTTCCGCTCGACACATCCGCCGCCGCGATGCGCCAGAGTCCGCGCGCGAACGACGGCCCGTGGGCCGGCAGCTGACTATCCCGCGATTGGAGCGTGGTGGACATGCGCCAAATTTCTATCGCCGCGAGCGCGAAGTCCAACCTAACTGCAGCCGTTAGCCATTAGCCGTTAGCCATTAGCAAACAGCAGGCGTGAGCCGCAGTCGCTCAACGCTAATGGCTAACGGCCGATTATCATTGGGGACTCTGCTCGGCGACGCGATTGATGGGGCGCGAAAGCGGTTTCGCCCATTCCCGCACGTACACCTCGAGGTCCTCGAGCACGAAGGGCTTAGCGATCACGGCGCGGCCGAGTGCGTGGAGCTGGGTACCCTCGGAAATGCCGGCGTCGACGTCGCCCGTGATGAAGACGACGCGCTCCTTGAGATGCGGACGGTGTTGCGCGATCCAGGAGTAGATGGCGAACCCGGTATCCGCGCCAAGCCAGACGTCGAGAAAGGCGCCGGCGATATCGTGCTCGGCGAACAGCGCGAGCGCTTCGGCAGCGGTGGCGGCGGTGATGATCGTCACCCCGCGTCGCTCGAACCATGTCCTGACGAGGCGGCGGATCGCCGGTTCGTCGTCCACGTACAAGACCGTCGCCATGCTGACCCCCTGCTCCCGGCTCGCGTCGGCGACGCGGGTGGCGAGCGGACCAGCAGCGGACCACTCGACTGCCTCAGAACGTGAGGCGCCCGCGTCGCACGCTTTGCGGGACGCAGTAGCTACAATGGATATTCCGTGCCGCGTGCGAACCATACGGGACGGGCTTGCCGCTCCAGGCATCTCCTGCGATATACATCACATGATCAACATCGATCTCACCGGCCGCCGCGCGCTGGTCGCGGGCGTCGCCGACGACGGCGGCTTTGGATTCGCGATCGCGAAGTCGCTCGCCGAGGCGGGGGCGAGCGTCTGCGTCGGCACCTGGCCGCCGGCAATGAACATCTTCCTGAACCTGCTCGAGCGCGGCAAGATGGACGAGTCGCGTCGCCTGACGTCCGGCAAGCTGCTCGAATTCGAGAAGATCTATCCGCTCGACGCTGCGTACGACACGATCGCCGACGCACCAGCCGACGTCCGCGACAACAAGCGATACAAGGACCACGGCGACTTCTCGATCGACGGACTGGCCAGTCGCCTAACGGCCGACTTCGGTGACAAGCCGCTCGACATCGTCGTCCACTCGCTGGCCAACGGTCCCGACGTGAAGAAGCCGCTGCTCGAGACGAGCCGTAACGGTTACCTGATCGCGGTCGGTGTCAGCGCCTACAGCATGGTGTCGATGGTCAGCCGCCTGTCGCCGCTGATGCGTCCGCAGGGGAGCTTTCTCTCGCTGACCTACATGGCGAGCGAGCGCGTCATCCCCGGCTACGGCGGCGGGATGTCGAGTGCGAAGGCGGCACTGGAAAGCGACACCCGCGTGCTGGCCTTCGAAGCGGGCCGCAAGTATGGCGTCCGCGTGAACACGATCTCAGCCGGCCCATGGGCGTCGCGCGCGGCGAGCGCGATCGGCATCATCGGGAAGATGATCGACTACTGCACGGCGAACGCGCCGCTCAGGGAACCAGTGACGGCGGACGATGTCGGCAACACCGCGTGCTTCCTCGCCAGCCCGCTGGCAGCGGGGATCACCGGGTCGACGGTGTACGTAGACAAGGGGTACCATGCGATGGGCATGGCAGTGCCTTCCGAGTAGCGGGACTGGCTTGGAACACTGCGACGAGGGACGTAGGAGGCTCCGATGCGTGATGCGGGAAACGCGAGGAGGGAAGAGGAATGAGGAATGAGGGAAAGTCGACGTGGGATGAGGGACGGCTTCGAAGTTGCTTGCTTCGAGGCCGTTCTTCTTTTTTTTGCTTGACCAACTCTCACAGGCGTTGAACGACCATGGGCTTCGACCAATATCACGAGCCGGCGAACGAGCTCACGCAGAAGACGCGCACCTTTGCGCGGATGATCACGTCACTAACCGAGGAAGCGGAGGCAATCGGGTGGTACGAGCAGCGCATCTCGCTCGAGAAGGATGGCGAGGCGAAGGCGATCATGAAGAACGCGCAGCGCGAGGAAATGAAGCACTTCGGGATGGACCTCGAGTTCCTGCTGCGTCAGAAGAAGGAGTGGCGAGAAATCCTGAAGGAGATCCTCTTCAAGCCGGGCAACATCGTCGAGCATGGCGACGAGGCGGAAGAGGCGAGCGAGTAGTGTCGATCCACGGTGATGAGTGAATCCGCAGTACAGCGATGCGTGATTCGTGAGCCGGCTGACAGCGATGCGTGAAGCGTGAGCGGGCCGACGGCGATGCGTGATGGGTGAACGGGCCCCCGGCGATGCGTGATTCGTGAACGGGCCCACAGCGATGCGTGATTCGTGAACGGGCCGACGGCGATGCGTGATGGTGAACGGGCTAGCGGAGTAATGTGGCGACGTCTGATGCCTGGTGGTCGCGGTTAGGCGGTTTCAATCATCACGCATCGCAGTTCGCGGTTTCACGCATCCCGCATCACGTCGGGCCCCCATATAATCGCCCCTGCACTGCCGCACTGATCCTCTTCGTCACCGTTCCCGGCTCTCCGCTCCCCACCCGCCCGGCGTCCACCCGCACGATCGGCATCACGTCGTTTGTCGTGCTCGTCAGGAACGCCTCGTCGGCGCCTTCGAGCTCGGCGACCGTGAACGCCCGCTCGACGACCGTCAGGCCTAACGTGCGCGCAACGTCGATCGTCACGTCGCGGGTGATCCCGCCGAGGATGGCGTGGCTGGCCGGGTGGGTCCGCAGCTCGCCGCCGATCACGGCGAAGCAGTTGGAGGTCGTGCCTTCGGTGACGATGCCGTCGCGGACAAAGACGGTTTCCCACGCGCCGACTTCGACGGCGCGCTGCTTGGCCATCGTGTTCGGGAGGAGGTTCACCGTCTTGATGTCGCAGCGCGCCCAGCGCTCGTCGGGCGCGAGGATGACGGGCACGCCGGCAACGCGGGCGCTGTCGAAGGGGGTGAACGGGGCCGCGTTGGCGAACACCGTCGGTGGGGTGCCGGCCGGTGGAAAGTGATGGGTCCGCGGCGAGAAGGCGCCGCGCGTCACCTGCAGGTAGATGATCGCGTGGGCCTTCATCAGGCCGTTCTCTTCGAGCAGCCGGAGCGCGATCGCCGACACCTCGTCGTCGCCTAACGTCAGCGGCCGCTCGATCCGGGCCTCGCGCAGCGACCGCCCGAGCCGCGCCCAGTGGCCAGCGGCTTCGACCAGCTTCCCATTGGCGACGCGAACAACCTCGTAGATCCCATCGCCGAAGAGGAAGCCCCGGTCGAGCGGAGAGATCGACGCGTCGCGCGCCGCGATGTAGTGGCCGTTCAGGTAGACGTGCACTGTAAAACTCAGCCTTTAGCCGTTAGCCGTTAGCGGGGAGGGACCGCGGTTACCGCCAGATCTCGACGCTAACGGCTAAAGGCTAATGGCTTCCGTCGAGTTTGACTACCACCAACCCGGCTTGCGGTCCCCATCCTCATCTTCGTCCTCGCTCGGCGCGACCGCGCCCTCCTTCACCTGCATCGGCGCGTTCGGGTCGATCGGCGCCAGCTTCAGCGTGCCTAACGCTGCGTTGAGCTTGGGCACCAGCGTGTCGAGCGATCGCTTCAGCGTCAGCAGCTGGATGTCGAGCTTGGCCGAAAGGGTGTTGAAGACCGAGTACGACTGATCGGTCGGGCGCGCCTCGGTGCTGGCGACGACGCCGCTCAGTGCACTGAGCTTGTTGTTGAGGCGGATCGGATAGTTGAGCGGGTCCTGGCCACTGCGGTTCTTTGTCTGGTAGAGCGAGTCCTCGATCGCGCCCAGCGTCTCGCGGAGCGCCCTCGTGAGCACCATCGCGCCGATCGCCGGCGCGCCGCCGAGTGAGGGCTCGCGCTGGTCGAGCTGCTGCCGGATCGACCGGATCTGCTTCACCGCATCGTTGGCCTCGGTCACCCGGTCGCGGATCTTGAGCAGCAAGGCGAACTGCTCGCGAAGATCGGCCAGCGTCGCGCGCGTCCGTGGATCTTTCTTGACGACAAACGAATCGGTCGCGATGACAGCGCCGTCCACTTTCATCCGGACCGCGTATGTGCCCGGCGCGGCGACCGGGCCGTCCGTGCCGCCTGCCCACATGATGATGTTGTCAAAGGTGCTCGCATCGGCATGGCGGAGGTTCCAGACGAAGGAGTTCAATCCCTTCTTCGCGGCCACTCGCGGTGGTCTTGGCGCGCGGCGCGGCCCGTCTTCATCGGGCGTCGTCTCCTCGCCGCGACGCTCGAGGGCCTTGGTGGTGTCGGCACCAGCGCGCTGCAGCGAGTCGATCTGCGTGCGACGCCGGGTCTCACCGCGCACCGAGTCGGCCGCCGCAACGCTGTCCTGTCGGCTCGAGAAGCTGCGGATCAGCGTGCCTTTCGCGTCCATGAACTCGAGGGTGACTTCATGCCCCGCCCGGTCGAGCATGTACCACACCACCACCCCACTCGGCGGATTTGCGCCGCGCGGATGAACCGGCGGTGGAGCGTTAGGCGCGGCGGCCGCCCGGCCACCGAACCCGCCGCCCCAGCTCACGCGGACCGCGTCGCGCGGGCGGAAGAGGCGCGCCGCGCCGGTCGTGGTGCCGCCGCTCAGCTGCCGCAGCACGGAGAGGTCGTCGAGGATCCAGAACGACCGGCCGTGCGTTGCGGCGACTAAGTCGCCGTCCTTTACCGCGAGATCGTGCACCGGTACCGGCGGAAGATTCATCTGCAGCCGCTGCCAGTTGCCACCGTCGTCGAACGACACCCAGACGCCGCGCTCGGTGCCGGCATAGAGCAGTCCCTTGCGCGTCGGGTCCTCGCGGACGACGCGAACGAATTCGCCGCGAGCGATCCCGCGATCGATGCGCTGCCAGCTCCTTCCAAAATCAGTGGTGCGATAGATGTACGGCTGCATGTCGTCGAACTGGTAGCGGTTCGCGGCGACGTAGGCGGTGCCCGCCGAGTGCGGCGACGGCTCGACGATCGAGATACGCGTGTAGGCGAGCAGGTCCTTCGGCGTGACGTTGCTCCACGTCTTGCCAGCGTCGCGGGTGAGCTGGACGAATCCGTCGTCGCTGCCTGTCCAGATCTGCCCGCGGGCCAGCGGCGACTCGGCGACCGCGAAGATTGTGGCGAAGTACTCGACCGACGTCTGGTCCTTGGTGATCGGGCCGCCCGACGCGCCTAACGTTCGCGAATCGTGGCCGGTGAGGTCGGGGCTGATCGCCGTCCACGTCTGCCCTTCGTTGACGGTGCGGAAGAGGACATTTGACGCGGCGTAGAGCGTGTTCGGATCGTTCGGCGAGAGGACGAGCGGGAAGGTCCACTGGAAGCGGTACTTCAAGTCGATCGCCGAGTGGCCCATCGGGTTGTCGGGCCACGGATTGATGTCGCGTTCGATACCGGTGCGCATGTCCCGGCGGGTGATCAGTCCGCCGTAGCTCCCGGCGTAGACGATGTCCGGGTTGTCCGAGCGCACGGCGATGTAGCCGCTTTCGCCACCCCCTGCTTCCTCCCAGTCAGCGGCGTCGATGCCGCCTTCCTTGCGCGAGGGCCCGCAGAGCGTGGAGTTGTCCTGCTGCGCGCCGCAGACCTTGTACGGGAATTCGTTGGTGGTGACGACGTGGTAGAACTGCGCGGTGGCGAAGTCCTCGTCGGACCATGACGTGCCGCCGTTCGACGAGACGGTCGCACCGCCGTCATCGCCTTCGATCATCCGCTTGTTGTCGTCGGGGGCGATCCAGAAGTCATGGCTGTCGCCGTGCGGCGCGCGGATCGACTTGAAGGTCTTCCCGCCGTCGGTCGACTTCTGGAAGGAGACGTTGTTCACCCACACCGAATTCGAGTCCTCCGGGTCGGCGTGGATCTTCGAGTAATACCAGGCGCGCTGGCGCAGCTTGCGCTCCTCATTGGTCTTCATCCAGGTCGTGCCACCGTCGTCGGACATGTAGACGCCGCCGTCGGCCGCCTCGACGATGGCCCAGACGCGGTTGCGCCGAGCAGCGGAGGCCGAGATGCCGATGTTGCCTAACGTTCCGTGGGGAAGGCCGGCCCAGTGGCTGATTTCGGTCCAGTGGTTGCCACCGTCCATCGTCCGGAAGATGCCGGAGCCATTGCCCCCGGAGACGAGCTGCCAGGGAGTGCGGCCGGCCTGCCAGAGCGCCGCGTAGAGGACGTCGGGGTTGAACGGATCCATCGTCAGGTCCGACGCGCCGGTCGAGTCGTTGCGGAAGAGGATCCTGTCCCAGCTCTGGCCCCCGTTCTTCGAGCGATAGACGCCCCGCTCAGCGTTAGGCGCCCAGACGTGTCCCTGCGCGGCGACGTAGACGATGTCGGGGTTGGTCGGGTGGACGCGGACGCGTGAGATCTGGCGCGTCTCGGTGAGCCCGAGGTCGGTCCAGGTTTTTCCGCCGTCGGTCGTCTTCCACACCCCCTGGCCATGCGAGACGTTGCCGCGGATCGGATACTCGCCGGTGCCGACGTAGACGATGTCGGGATTCGAGGGTGCGACCGCAATCGCGCCGATGGTGCCGCCGAAGAACTTGTCGGTCACTGGCACCCACGACATCCCGCCGTCCACGGACTTGAAGACGCCGCCGCCGGTGGTGCCCTGCCAGTATTCGCTCGGCCTGGCTTTGGATCCGGCGACGGCGACGGAGCGACCGCCGCGGTAGGGGCCGATCTCGCGCCATTTCATGGCGGCGAAGGTCGAGTCGGGAAGGGATGTCTGCGCATGTGCGCTTGCTGCGAGCAAGGCGAGCAGGGCAACGGCAATCAGGCGCGGATGCAGGCGGGGCACGATGGAGTTCTCCGGGGAGGTGAAACGGAGCGGGAAGTTGACTAAGCGCACGCGGCGAAGGCAAGCGCGGCGCGAGTTGACAGGGATGCGCTGGAAATATTCGCTCACTCACGTGCGATCGATGGCGTGGCCGCGCTGCGCGCGGCTGCTACCTGCCGCGCTTGACAACCTTTCGCCCCGCATGTAACCGTTTCCATCCCGCGTCACTCCGACGCGGATCGAGCCCCGTTTTCGGGCGCTCACCCGCCGAATGAGCGAGCATGACCGTCACGATCCGAGACGTCGCGCGCGTATCGGGGTTCTCCGTCGCCACCGTCTCCCGAGTGCTCAACGGGAGCGGGCCGGTGAAGGACGACACCAGGCAACGCGTGCGTGAAGTCGCGGCTTCGCTCCGGTTCTCCCCCAACGTCGCCGCGCGCAGTCTCAGCACTAGACGCACGCACACCCTCGGCGTCCTCCTCCCCGACCTGCACGGCGAGTTCTTCTCCGAGGTCATTCGCGGGGTGGACCAGGCGGCGCAGGCGGAGGGCTACCATGTGCTCGTCTCGAGCTCGCACAATGCGCCGGCCGAAATCTCGGCGGCGCTGGCGACGATGCACGGGCGGGTGGATGGGGTGGCGATCATGTCGCCCGTGATCGACGCCCGCACGCTGGCCGCCGAGCTGCCGCCGACGCTCCCGCTGGTGCTCCTCAATTGCGCCGGCGGGCAGGACAACGTCGATGCGCTCGACATCGACAATCGGGGTGGCGCGCTGGCAATGGTGCGCCACCTCGTTGCGTTAGGCAGGCGGCGGATCGCGTTTCTCTGCGGACCCGAGGGCAACGCCGACGCCGACGCGCGTCTTGGCGGCTATCGGGACGGGATGCGCGGAGCGGGGATTACGGCGGACCCCGAATGGGAGCTCGAGGGGGACTTCCAGCAAACTGCAGGACTGGCCGCGGTCCGCAAACTGCTGGCAACATCGCCACGTCCCGACGCGTTGTTCGCCGCGAATGACGCGATGGCGATCGCGGCGATGAGTGCGCTGCGTGACGCGGGACTCCGCGTCCCGGAAGACGTCGCGGTGACCGGGTTCGACGACATCCCGATCGCTCGCTACATGCATCCGGCGTTGACGACGGTGCGCGTTGACATCGCCGGATTGGGCGCCCGGGCGGTGCGCACACTGATCGACGCGGTCGCCCGGAAGAACGAGCATGCGCGGGTGCGGGCGACGCTGGCGACCGAGCTGGTGGTGCGGGCGTCGTGCGGGGCGGGCAGGGGTGTGGTGGCGGAGGGCGGGATCAACTCAACGTTAGGCAGAGGGAACGCATGCAGGACATCACTGGCATGAACACCGGCAGGGCTCACACTGAGGGAGGCACCATGCAGAGGAACGTGAATCGATGGCTCGGGGGCATCGCGGTCGCCGCGGCGCTGCTCGGGTTGGGGGGAACAGCGGCTGCGCAATCGACGACCGGCAATGTGAGTGGATATGTACGAAGCGATGCGGGTGCTGCGATTCCCGAAGTCACCGTCGTCGTGCGCAACGTCCAGGTTGGCGGCACGCGGGGGGCAACCACCAACGAGAACGGCTTCTACAACCTGGCCGGACTCCGCCCGGGACAATACGCCCTCGAGACCCGACGCATCGGGTTTGCGCCGCAGTCGCGAACGATCACGGTCGGGATCGGCCAGAGCATTTCACTCGACTTCACGCTCGGTTCGGCAACGACGACGCTCGCCGAGGTCGCGGTCGTCGCGACGCGACCAGCGGTCGAGACCCATACATCCGAGATCGCGACCAACGTCACGCAGGAGCAGATTAATTCGCTCCCGACGCCGGATCGCAATTTCATGAGTCTCGCCGTGCTCGCGCCGGGTGTCACGGTGCAGAACGACCGGCTCGACGGCCAGCGCAAGACCTTCTCAGCGGGCGCGCAGGGCGCGGAGCAGGTCAACGTCTTCATCGACGGCGCAAGTTACAAGAACGACATCCTGCAGGGCGGAGTCGCCGGACAGGATGCAAGTCGCGGCAATCCGTTTCCGCGCAACGCGGTGCAGGAGTACCGCGTCCTGACGCAGAACTACAAGGCGGAATACCAGAAGGCGTCGAGCGCGATCATCACCGCGACGACGAAGACCGGCGGGACGAAGTGGCAGGGCAACGTTTTTTATAACCAGCTCGTTCGCGGAAACATCGCCCTCGATTACATCGACCGGCTGAACCGCGACAGTGCCAAGGCCGACGTTGCGCGCAACGTTCCTCTTGCCAACCGCCGCAGCTTCACGCGCCCCGATTACAGTCGCTACCAGATGGGCATCAGTGGGGGCGGTCCGTTGTCCGATCGCCTGCGCTTCTTCGGGTCGTACGAGGGGCAGCAGCAGGACCGGGCGAACAACGTGAGCATCGTTCCGCCGGCCGGTTTTCCCGCGCTCGACACGGTGAGGTTTTCCCAGTACAACGGCAAGTTCCAGTCGCCGTTCCGGTCGAACCTCGTATTCGGCAAGCTGACGTTTCTCCAGAGCGAGAAGTCCACGCTCGACGTCAGCCTGAGCGGTCGCAACGAAAAGGACATTCGCGACTTTGGTGGATTCAACGCCTACACCGTGGCCACCAACTTCAAGAATCAGGTCTACACCGGAGTCGCGAAGCACACCTATGCCTCGGGCAACATGCTCAATGAAGGCACGGCAAGCTTCCAGCTGTACCACTACAATCCGACTCCGGAGAATGCCGGACCGATCGCGCGGCTCTACGGATTCGGCTGTTGTGCGGCGATTGGTGGCAACCGCACCTCCCAGGACTTCAAGCAGCGGCGCGCTGCGCTGCGCGATGACCTGACCTATTCAGGCGTTCAGCTCGCGGGCCAGCACGTTTTCAAGGGCGGCGCGAACCTCGACTTCCTGAAATACGACGTCATCAAGCGGAACTCGGAAACTCCCCTGTACGTCTACGAGCCGTGGTTCCACAATTTTGAAACGCCGGAACGTGTCGAGTTCCAGACCGGTAACCCGAACTTCAGGGACAGCAACACGCAGGTCGGGCTGTACGCGCAGGATGATTGGACCCCGGTGTCGCGCCTGACGTTCAACCTTGGCATCCGCTGGGACTACGAGTCGAAGATGTTGAATCGCGACTTCGTCACGCCGTCCAACATCCGCGATTCGCTGGTAAAGTACCAGAGCCGGTTGTTCATCCCGCTGGACCAGAACCGCTACTTCACGAACGGGAAGCAGCGTGACGCGTATCTCGGCGCATTCCAGCCGCGCGTTGGTGCGTCGTACTCGCTCGACAAGGAGCAGCGTACGACGATCTTCGGCGGTTGGGGCATCTACGTCGACCGAACGGTGTTCGACCTGACCACCGAGGAAGCGTTCTCCCAGCAGCACCCGAGCTACACGATCCACCTGCGTCCGGCGGGCGACCCGGTCGACCCGAACCGAGCACTGTTCGATCCGAGCTTCCTGACGCGTGGCAAGGGGGCAACTGACTCGCTGTCACGTACCGCGCAGTTCAACACGCCGGAAATCAAGCTGCTGCCTAACGACCTGCGTCCGCCGATGTCGCGGCAGTTTACCGCCGGCGTCCGACAGCTGGTCTGGGACTGGGCGCTCGAGGCCGCGTACACGGGTGTGCGCAGCACGAACACGCCGACCTTCTACTTCGCCAACCTCAACTTCACCTGCCCGACCCGGTCATTCGGCACGCCGGACTGCTTCCAGGGAACGAACGTCCCCGGCTTCGGCACGGTGTTGTTCCTCGACAACAAGGGGAAAACCTGGTATGACGCGCTGGCGGTCAAAGCTGATCACCCGTACCAGCTGATCCGTCCAGGCTTGGGCTACAGCGTCGGCGTCGCCTACACGCTTGCCAAGCGGCAAACGGAAGGCTTCAACGACAACTTCAGCTTCCCGAACCCGGCCGACTATCCGAAGCAGGTGCGCAATGACGAGCGCCAGCGGATCGTCACGAACTTCGTCGTCGACCTGCCGTATCTGTTCGGCGTGCAGGTCGGGGGACTCGTCACCCTTGGTACCGGTGTCCGGTATGATCGTGGCGACCGATTTGGCTGCCGCAACGACACGACCGTCAACCCGCCGACGTGCACCATTCGCACCTTCGAGCCGGGTTCCGGGATTCCCGAGCAGCATTCGTTCTTCGGTCTTGGGAAGTTCGGTTATCGCAATGTCGACCTGCACTTCCGCAAGGATTTCTTCAAGATCTCGCGCAATCGCGTCGGCGTCACCGGAGACCTCTATAATGTCTTCAACTACCAGAACCTCGGTGGTTACACGTCCGACTACAACACGCTCGACGGAAGCGGCAAGCCAAACTTCAACTTTGCCCGCCCGACGAGCGTGGTGAGCGACCCCCGCCGGTTCCAGCTCGGCGCGGAGTTCGACTTCTGATGCATCGTTAGGCAGTGACGAGGGCGCCGGCGGTTGACCGCTGGCGCCCTCGTTGTTGCCGACCGGACCTTGACCATTTTTCCGCTCATGCGCCGACTCTTGCCCCGTCTGCACTCCCTCGCCGTGGCCCTCGCCATCGCGACCTTCGCGAGCGCCTGCGCGCACACGACGATCACCGGACCGCGGCCCGACCTCCGCAACGAGCCCTTCCTCGACACGCTCCAGTCGCGGACCTTCAACTTCTTCTGGGAGCAATCGCGGACATCGTCAGGCCTGACACCCGATCGCTGGCCGGCAAAAAGCTTCTCGAGCATCGCCGCGGTCGGCTTCGCACTCACTGCCTACCCGGTCGGCGTCGAGCGTGGCTACATCACTCGCGCCCAGGCCGCCGAGCGGACGCTGACGACGCTGCGCTGGTTCTATCGGGCGCCGCAGGGTGCGGCCGCCTCGGGCACCAGCGGCAACATGGGCTTCTTCTACCACTTCCTCGACATGGACACCGGCCTCCGGTTCCAGACCGTCGAGCTCTCGACCATCGACACCGCACTCCTCCTCGGCGGGGTGCTCTTCTGCCGCGAGTACTTCGACCACACCGATGGGACCGAGGCGGCGATCCGCGCCTATGCCGACTCGCTCTACATTCGCGTCGACTGGACGGCGGCGACGGCGACCACCGCGCCAAAGATCTCGATGGGCCACAGCCCTGAGAAGGGATGGCTGCCGTACACCTACAACGGCTACAACGAGGCGATGCTGCTTTACGTCCTCGCGTTAGGCTCGCCGACGCACCCAATCGACGCCAGCGCCTGGCCCGCCTACACGAGCAGCTACACCTGGGCGCCCTATCAGGGCGAGCAGCAGGTGAACTTTGCCCCCCTGTTCGGGCACCAGTACTCGCAGATGTTCATCGACTTCCGCGGGATCCAGGACCCGTTCATGCGCGCGCACGGCATCGACTACTGCGTGAACTCGCGGCGGGCGACGGTGTCCCAGCGCAGCTACGCGACGGCGAACCCTAACGGCTACCGCGACTACTCGGCGAATATCTGGGGGATCACCGCCAGCGATGGTCCATCCGATACGACGCTCGTCATCGATGGCCGGTCGCGCCAGTTCCGGACCTACGCGGCGCGCGGGGTCGCGTCAAACGAGGTCGTCGACGACGGTACGCTTGCCCCGACCGCGGCCGGCGGGTCGATTGCATTCACGCCCGACATTTCGATTGCCGCGCTGAAGGCGATGCGCACCAAGTACGGCAATGAACTGTTCCAGCAGTACGGCTTTCTCGATGCGTTCAATCCGACCTTCACCGACGCCGGCGCGGCGCGGATGGGGCGCGTCGTTGCGGGGATCGGCTGGGTGGACAACGACTACCTCGGCATCGACCAGGGCCCGATCCTCGGAATGATCGAGAACTACCGCAGTGAACTGATCTGGAAGTACATGCGAAAGAGTCCCTACATCCGCCGCGGCCTCGAGCGCGCCGGCTTCACCGGCGGATGGCTGGCGACCCAATAAGAGAACCGCTCCTGCTGGTGAACCACAGAGCACTGCCGCGAGAGGGAGGTTCGGATGGCGAGTCGGAATCACTTTGGTGCACGCCGGGCGGGAATATTTCACCATACGCCCAACAAATCGCCGTCCGCGCGCGACCGCGAAACATTGCACGCCACGGCGGTTCTCTGTGGTTCAATGCACAATCATCGTCTCGACTCGTAGCCCGCTTGCCACGCACCAGCATCCTCCGACGTCTTGCCCGCCTAACGTCCGCCAGCGCGCTTCTGCTCGCTGGCGCCGGCTGCCGCGCAGCCGGCGCCCACGACGTCGTCGAGCTTCGCTTCTGGGCGATGGGCGCCGAGGGCGAGGTGGTCCAGAAGCTGATTCCCGAGTTCGAGCGCCGGCACCCGGAAGTGCGGGTGCGTATTCAACAGATGCCGTGGACGGCCGCCCACGAAAAGCTGCTCACCGGCTTTGTCGGTGACGCGACTCCGGACATCACCCAGCTCGGCAACACCTGGGTGCCCGAGTTCCAGACGCTCGGCGCGCTCGAGCCGTTAGGCGACCTCGTTCGCGCGTCGAAGGTCATCGACAGCACCGATTACTTCGCTGGTGTCTGGCGGACTAATGTCGTCGACGACACGCTCTACGGGGTGCCGTGGTACGTCGACACACGGCTGATCTACTATCGGAAGGACCTGCTCGCCGCCGCCGGAGTGACCGAGCCGCCACGATCGTGGGCGGCCTGGCGCGAAGCGATGCTCAAGGTCCAGAAGGCAAAAAAGGCGAAGTGGGGGATCCTCCTGCCAACGAACGAGTGGGGACAGGTCATCGCGTTAGGCCTGCAGAAGGGTGCGCCTCTGCTCTCTGGTGGTGGCCGCTACGGAAGCTTCAGCGATCCGAAGTTCGCCGAGGCGTTCCACTTCTACGTCTCGCTCTACAAGGACGGTATCGCCCCAACGGTGAGCAGCAACGAGATCTCGAATCTCTTCCAAGAGTTCGAGAAGGGAACGTTCGCGATGTTCATCAGCGGGCCGTGGCAGGTCGGCGAGCTGCGGAAGCGGCTGCCGGCGTCGATGCGGGACTCGTGGGCGGCGATGCCGCTCCCGTCGCCCGACGGCAGCAACTATCCCGGCGCATCGCTGGCGGGCGGATCGAGCCTTTCGATGTTCCGCGCCTCGAAGCACAAGAAGGAAGCGTGGGCACTGATCGAGTTCCTCAACGAGCCCGAGCAGCAGGCGAAGTTCGCCGCGCTCACTGGCGACCTGCCCGGCCGCGAGAGCGCATGGAAGCTCGCGAAGCTCGACGCCGATCCGCAGACGCGCGCATTCCTCACTCAACTGCGCAACGTCGAGCCGACGCCGAAGGTGCCGGAGTGGGAGCTGATCGCGACGCGCGTTTTCGAGACCGTCGAACGCGTGGTGCGCGGCCGAGCAAGTGAGAAGGACGGGTTGGCATCGCTCGATGCCGACGTCGGGCGGATTCTCGAGAAGCGCCGATGGCTGCTCGCCCACCGCTGAGATACGACGCCGACCACACGGTCGAGTACGAGGTCGTCAGGCACGAGCCGGCGACCGCGCAGACGCGGGCGGCGATGATTTTCCTCGCGCCAGCCGCCGGGCTGATCTCGGTGTTCTTTCTGATTCCGGTGCTCGCGTCGCTGATCCTCAGCCTGACCGACTTCGACATCTACGCCGTGGCCAGCCTCGGCAACGCACGGTTCGTCGGGGCCGGTAACTACATCCGGCTGGTGCACGACCCGGTCTTCTGGAAGGCGCTGGTCAACACCTTCTACTTCGCGCTGGTCGGCGGGCCGCTGACGGTGGCCGCATCGTTAGGCGCGGCGCTGCTGCTCAGCTCGAAGCTGGTCCGCTGGCAGGGTTTCTTCCGGACGATCTATTTCGCGCCGTTCGTGACGACGCTGGTCGCGGTGGCGATCGTCTGGAAGTACCTCTATCACCCGCAGTACGGGCTGCTCAATTTCGCGTTAGGCAAGATCGGTGTCCACCCGATCGACTGGCTGGGCGATCCGCACTGGGCGATGCCGGCAATCATAGTGATGTCGGTCTGGAAGAACTTCGGCTACAACATGCTGATCTTCGTCGCTGCGCTGCAGAGCGTCCCGCAGGAGCTGTACGAGGCGGCGGAACTCGATGGGGCCAACGCGGTGAAGCGCTTCTGGCACATCACGGTGCCGATGCTCGGGCCCGCGCTCGCCTTCGTCGGCATCGTGACGATGATCGGTTACTTCCAGCTCTTCTCCGAACCGTACGTGATGACGCAGGGCGGCCCGCTGCGGGCGACGACCAGCGTCGTGCTCTACATGTACGAGGAAGGGTTCCGCTGGTGGCGGATGGGCTTCGCGGCCTCGATCGCATTCGTACTGTTCATCATCATCGCGATCGCGACGATGATCCAGCGTCGCTTCGTGAAGGCGGAAGCGTGAGCTTCCCCGGCGGCGGGCACGGGGCCACCAGCGACGTCAGGCGCCGCCGCAACCGGCGCATCCTGGCGCGAATCGGCGTCTACGCGCTGCTGATCGCCGGCGCGCTGCTGGCGATCTTCCCGCTCGTCTGGATGGTCTCGGCGTCGTTCATGGCGACCGGCGAGGCGAGCACCTACCCGCCGCACATCATCCCGAGGACGTTCACCCTCGAACACTACCGCTCGCTATTCACTCGGCTCGCGTTAGGCAGGTCGCTGTTCAACAGCGCGCTGATCGCCAGCGTCGTCACGGTGATTTCGGTGTTGATCAACTCGATGGCCGGCTACGCGCTGGCCAAGCTGCGCTTTCGCTCGCAGGCCAAGGTCTACAAGGCGCTATCGCTTGGGCTGATCCTGCCGTCGCAGGTGGCGATGCTCCCGCTCTTTCTGATGATGAAGGAGATGCATCTCGTCAACACCTACTGGGGCGTGATCATCCCCGGACTGGCCAGCATCTTCGGCATCCTGCTCACCCATCAGTACGCGCTCGCGATTCCCGACGACCTGCTCGACGCGGCCCGCGTCGACGGCGCGAGCGAGCTGCAGCTCTATCGGCTCGTCGTGCTGCCGGTCATCGCACCCATCCTTGCGACGCTCGCGATCTGGACCTTCCTCGGCACGTGGAATGACTTCATGTGGCCGCTGATCGTGCTCAGCGACGACCGGAAGTACACGCTGCCGGTGGCGATCGCCAATCTCGTCGGCGAGCATGTGCAGGACGCCGAGTTGATGATGGCTGGCTCGGTGGTGACCGTGCTCCCGGTGATGCTGGTCTTTCTCTTCCTGCAGCGCTACTACATCCGCGGGATCACCGCCGGGAGTGTGAAGTGAGGGTGATCGTCGCCGCGGTCGCGCTGTTCGTCGCATCGACGGCCGCCGGTGCGCACCAGGTGCGCGTGCTCGATTCGTTCGAGGATCTCTCGCCGTGGCGAGCGCAGCCCTCCGACGGTGTGTCGGCCACGATCCACGCGGATAGCGGCGTGCGCGGCCGGGCGCTGCGCTTCGACGTCGACTTTCATGGCGGCGCCGGCTACGCGGTCATCCATCGCGCGCTGCCAACCGACCTGCCTGACGATTACACGATCACCTTCCGCGTTCGTGGCACCGTTCCGCCGAACAACATCGAGTTCAAGATGCTCGACGCGAGCGGCGACAACGTCTGGTGGGTGAACAGGCGCGACTTCGTCTTCGCTCGCGACTGGCAGACGGTGACGATCCGGAAGCGCCATGTCTCGTTCGCCTGGGGACCGTCAGGCGGTGGGGACCTTCGGCATTTCGCGTCGCTCGAGATCGCGATCACCGCCGGGAAGGGTGGCAAGGGCTCGGTCTGGTTCGACGAGTTGACGCTGACCCCTCGTGCGGCGACCGCGGCGTTGGCAACTCCGCTCGTCACCACTGATCCGGCGATCGGCAATGCACGCGCCATCACCGACAACGACACGGTGACCAGCTGGTGGCCGTCGCGGCCGGCGAAGTCGGTGACGCTGGACTTCGGTGCGATGCGCGAGATCGGCGGCATCGTCGTCGGCTGGGAGCGCGGGCACCACGCCGCCGACTACGACGTCGACCTGCAGGGTGACGACAGTGTGTGGACGACGGCGTATCGCGTGCGCGGCGGCAATGGCGGCGACGATCCGATCCCACTGCCGGACCGCGACGCGCGCCGACTTCGGCTGCGCATCCTTCGCCCGGCCGATCGAAATGGCATCGCGATCCGCGATGTCGCGATCGAGCCACTCGCCTGGAGCGCTACGCCTAACGCGTTCGCCGAGGCGGTGGCGAAGCCCGCAGCGCGGGGGACGTACCCGCGGTACCTGTCGCGGGAGCAGTCGTACTGGACGATCGTCGGCGTCAGCGGCGACCGGGCGCGGCCACTGCTCAGCGAAGACGGGACGGTGGAACCCTTCGCCGGTGGATTCTCGATTGAGCCGTTCGTACACGACGGGTCTGGCTTGTTGACCTGGGCCGACGCGCCGTCGACGCAATCATTGCTCGACGGCGATCTCCCGATTCCCACGGTGCACCGCGAGTACGGAAAGCTGGCGCTGGACGTAACTGCATTTGTCGATGGCGCGCCGGGTCGGGCGGTGCTCTGGACGCGCTATCGAACGACGAACTCGGACACTCAGAGCCACACGCCGACGCTCTACCTGGCGATTCGGCCATACCAGGTGAACCCGTCCTGGCAGTTCCTTGCCGTGACCGGCGGCGTCGCGCCGATCGACAGCATCCGCGTCTCGGCGCGCGGCGCGGTCGTCAACGGAACGCGGGAGATCATTTCATTCGGCAGGGTGCTCACCTTCGGCGCGTCGACGTTCGACGCTGGGGACATCACCGACGGGTTGCGGACGCTGAAGGTGCCGGCGGCGACCAGCGCGCGCGATGCCGGTCGGCGTGCATCGGGCGTGCTCTCGTTCGTCGGCGCGCTGCACGCGGGAGAGGTACGGGACAGCTGGATCAGTGTCCCGCTCGACAGCGGCTCTCCGCGAGTGCGGCTGCCTGTCTCCCGCACGCCTTCGAGTATGGAAGGCGAGGCGGCGCTCGCGCGTACGACCGCTGCCTGGCGAGCGACTCTCGATCGCACACTTATCGATCTCGGTGGCGGCGGCGGCGAATACGCGGCGACTGTCCGCACCGCGCTCGCGCACATCCTGATCAACCGGGACGGTCCGTCGATTCGCCCTGGCGCGCGTTCGTATGCGCGCTCGTGGATTCGCGACGGCGCGATGATGTCCACCGCGTTGCTCGCGCTCGGGCACACCAGCGAAGTGCGCGACTACATCGAGTGGTACGCGCCCTTCCAGTACAGGAACGGGAAAGTTCCCTGCTGCGTCGACGGGCGCGGCGCCGATCCGGTGCCCGAGCACGACAGCCACGGTGAGCTGATCCATCTCATCACGCAGTACTGGCAGTTCAGCGGCGACACCGCGCTCGCCCGCCGGATGTGGCCGCGCGTCGTCGCCGCGGCGGCCTACATCGACACGTTGCGCCAGCAGCGCCTGACACCGGCCTACGATACCGGCAGCGGGCGGATGTTCCGCGGCATCCTCCCGCCGTCGATCAGCCACGAAGGCTACTCGGCGAAGGCGATGCACTCGTACTGGGACGACTTCTGGGCGCTGACCGGGTTGAAGGACGCCGCCCTGCTCGCCGAAGCGTTAGGCCACACGGCAGAGCAGGTGCGGTTCGCGGCCGAGGCCGACTCGCTTCGCGCCAGCATCCTCGCGACGATCGCACTCTCGATGAAGGCGCACCACATCGCGTTCATCCCCGGCGCCGCCGACCTTGGCGATTTCGACGCGACATCGACGACGATCGCGCTGGCTCCCGGTGGAGAGCTATCGCGGCTGCCACGGGCCGCGGTCGACGCGACGTGGGCGCGCTACTGGAGCCAGATTGTCGCCCGGCGCGACAGCGCGAAGGGCGCTGACTACACGCCATACGAATGGCGCAACGTCGGTGCGCTGGTGCGACTCGGGCAGAAGCAGCGTGCGCTCGCCGTCGCGAACTTCCTGATGGGCGACCGGCGGCCGGTGGCCTGGCACCAGTGGGGCGAAGTCGTCTATCGCAACGTGCGCTTTCCCGGCTTCATCGGCGACATGCCGCACACCTGGGTCGCGTCGGACTTCATTCGGTCGGTGATCGACATGATCGCCTACGAGCGCGAGGACGGGGCAATCGTCATCGGTGCCGGCATTCCCGAGGAATGGGCGAACCTCTCACCGGGCGTCCGTGTCGTCGGGTTGCACACCTCGTCAGGCATGCTCGACCTGACGATGATGGGAGGCGGACGGCGGGTACAGGTTCACGTCGGCGGTTCGTTGCGTGTCCCGGCAGCGGGCATCGTCGTCCATTCGCCGTACGATACGCCAATTCTCACTGCGAGCGTGAACGGGGTGCCCGTCGCCACTGACGGTCGCAAGGTCGTAATTCACTCGCTGCCGGCGAACATCGCCTTCGGGCACTGATGCGGCCCCGAACCCCGACCGCGCAGCCTGAAAGCGCGCAATGCAGTTCAGCCGAGCGATCCGCCGTTGGTCTCGATCACCTTCGAGTAATAGCGACCGCTCGCCTTGATCGTGCGCTTCTGCGTGGCGAAGTCCACATGGATGATCCCGAACCGCTTGGCGAAGCCGAGACACCACTCGAGGTTGTCCATCAGGCTCCAGGCGAAGTACCCGCGCATGTCCGCACCATTCGTCATTGCCCGGTGCACGGCGCGCAGGTGTTCGCGGTAGTAGTGGATCCGGTTCGGATCGTTCACTGCGCCGTCGATTGCAACCGGCGGATCGAAGAAGGCCGCACCATTCTCGGTGACGTAGAGCGGAATCCGGCCATACCGCTTCGTCACCCACTCGAGCGTGTCGGCCAGTCCCTGGGCGTAGACCTCCCAGCCGGTCTCGGTGTATGTCGCGTTAGGCTGCCTGACGGCGCGGGCGCGAAGCGGCCAGCGGTCGGGGTCGTGCTCGGTGACGCTGCGCGTGTAGTAGTTGATGCCGAGGAAGTCGATCGGCTGCTTGGTGAGCGCGAAATCGCTGGCCGGAAACTCCGGCCAGGCATCCCCATAAATGTCGCGCATCTCCGGCGGGTAGCTGCCGAGCAGCGCGGGGTCGAGATACTGCCGGTTCATGTACGCGTCGCCGCGGGCGACGGCGTCGCGATCGGCAGCCGAGTCGGACGCGGGATACTTGGGCTCGAGGTTCACGACGAGCCCGACCTGCTGCCTGGCGACGGCGCGATAGGCGAGCACCGCAGCGCCATGCGCACGCATCAGGTTGTGCGAGACGATCGGCGGCTCGTAGAGACTGCGATGCCCGGGCGCGAGCAACCCGTGCAGGTAGCCACCGTCGGCCACGACCCACGGCTCGTTGAGCGTCGCCCACATCGGTACTCGATCGCCGAGTGCCTTGTACATCACTGTGGCATAGTCAGCGAACCAGTCGGCGATGTCACGATTCAGCCAACCGCCCATGTCGTCGAGCGCGGCCGGGAGATCCCAGTGATAGAGCGTGACCAGCGGCTTGATGTTGCGCGCGAGCAGCGCGTCCACCAGGCGCTCATAGAAGGCGAGACCTTTTGCGTTGACCTTGCCGCGGCCCGATGGCAGCACACGCGCCCAGGCAATGGAGAAGCGGTAGCCCTGCAGTCCAAGCTCGCTCATCAGTGCGACGTCTTCGCGCCAGCGATTGTAGTGGTCGCACGCGATGTCACCAGTGTCGCCGTTATGCATCATCGTCGGCGTGTGCGCAAAGCGCTCCCAGATGCTCGGCCCCGCGCCGTCGGCGAGGGGCGAACCTTCGATCTGGTAGGCGGAGGTCGCCGCGCCCCAGAGAAAGCCGTCGGGAAAGCGATACGATTCTTTCATCGTGGCGATTTGGGTAGCACGCTCTGCGCCAACGCCGCGCGTTCGGAGGCATCATGGCCCGCGTAACGCTCGAGGGAATTCGTAAAGTATACGAGGGAGGCACGGTCGCCGTTCACGCGGTGGACCTCGACGTCGCCGACGGCGAACTGGTCGTTCTCGTCGGGCCGTCGGGGTGCGGCAAGAGCACGACGCTGCGGATGATCGCCGGGCTCGAGTCGATCAGCGACGGCCGGCTGCTGATCGACGGCAAGATCGTCAACGATCTGGCGCCGGCACAGCGCGACATCGCGATGGTATTCCAGAGCTACGCGCTCTATCCGCACATGACCGTGCGCGACAACATGCGGTTCGCGCTCAAGATCCGGAAAATGACCGCGGCCGACATCGACAAGCGGATCATGGACACTGCGCAGATGCTCGACATCGTGCCGCTGCTTGATCGCACGCCGCGGCAGCTCTCGGGCGGCCAGCGGCAACGCGTCGCGATCGGACGAGCGATCGTGCGGCAGCCGAAGGTCTTTCTCTTCGACGAGCCGCTGTCGAACCTCGACGCGAAGCTGCGTGTCCAGACGCGGCGCGAGATCTCGCGCCTGCAGCGCCGGCTCGACGTGACGTCGATCTACGTCACTCACGACCAGACCGAGGCGATGACGATGGGCGATCGCATCGTGGTGATGAACGCCGGGCGTGTGCAGCAGGTGGACACGCCGATCGCGCTGTACGAGCGTCCGAAGAACCTCTTTGTCGCAGGGTTCATCGGGAGTCCGCCAATGAACATCATGCGCGGCACGCTCGAGCGGAGCGACGCCGGCCTCGTCTTCCGTGGCACGGGATTCACCCTTCAACTCGGTGACGCGGGAGCGCGCGGACTCGACAAGCATGTCGGCGCATCGGTGGTCGCCGGGGTGCGGCCGGAGCACCTCTACGTCGCGTCGCCACCGCCGAATGCGCAGCGGGTGGACGGATTCACCGTCGACGTCATCGAGCCGCTTGGCAACGAGACGCTGCTGCACGCCCGGAGCGAGGGGCAGGAACTGACCGCGGCGCTCGCGCCGCAAAGTCTTCCGAAGCCGGGGGAGCGGGTTGCGTTGGCGATCGATGTCGGGCGACTGGTATTTTTCGACCAGCCAAATGGAGAGGCAATCGCGGTACGCTGAGCGGTGAACCGCGGGTTGCTGCACAACTGCTATCGGAACCGCGGACGGCCACGGAATGCCGCGGATAGTGAGCGCTCAGCTGCGATTGGCCCTCGCGGGTAAGGCCGGGAACGCCCAGATTGAACGAGCGTTCATCGCTTGAACGCCTGCCGTCGCCCGACCCCCACCATATGCTGGAGACGTAACGAATGAGATCCTACCCCGCGTGCGCGCTCGCGGTTGCACTGTTCGTCGCAGCCTGCTCGACCTCGGAGAAGGTTCAGGACACCACTGCCCACGGCAACACGTCGGACGCGGCGGCGATGTCGGCCGCCCGCACTGACACCGCCAAGGGCGGCGCGATGGGCGCCAACGCCGGCGGCGCGACGATGGTCAAGACCATCGACGGCTTCAAGACGCCGGAGAGCGTGAAGTGGGATGCATCGTCAGGCCACTGGTTCGTCACGAACATCAACGGATCACCACTGGCCAAGGATGGCAACGGCTTCATCTCGCGCCTGACGAAGGACGGTGTCGTCGACTCGCTGCACTTCATCACCGGCGGGAAGAACGGCGTGACGCTGAACGGACCGAAGGGAATCGCGATCATTGGCGACACGCTGTTCGTTGCCGACATCGACGTCATCCGGGCCTTCAACAAGACGACCGGTGCGCCGATCCACAGCTGGGACGTCTCGAAGCAGGGCGCGAAGTTCCTCAACGACGTCGCGGCCACGCCTAACGGTGACGTCTACATCACCGATACGCAGGTCGCCTTCAACGCCGACGGCTCGGTATCGCATACCGGCGTCGACCGCATCTTCATGCTCGCCCGTGACCGGAAGGGCGCCAGCATCGCGATCCAGTCCGACTCACTCGGCCGTCCGAACGGCATCGTCTGGGACGCGAAGAACAACCGCTTCATCGTGCTCCCCTTCGGGACGAAGGCGATCCACGCCTGGACACCGGGCCCCGGTAACGCGGTGACGACGATCGCCACCGGCCCCGGTCAGTTTGACGGCGTCGAGATCGCCAGCGACGGTCGCGTCCTCGTCTCGAGCTGGGCCGACAGCAGCGTCTCGGCGATCAACGGCAGCGCGCTCACGCACGTCGTCACCGGCGTCGAAGCCCCCGCCGACATCGGCCTCGACGCCGCGCGCGGATTGCTCGCGATTCCGCTGTTCAACAAGGGGCAGGTTCAGCTCTGGCAGCTGAAGTAAAGCTATAAGCCATAAGCCGTAAGCAGTGAGCGAACGGCGGCGAGGAATGCCGTTCGCTCATTGCATACGCAAACGTTAGGTAGTTCGCGTCAGCCAACCGCGACGCTGCCCAGGTTCTGCACCACGCCCCCGCCGGGAAAGTAGGCGTTCTGGAAATACTCGCTCACCATCCGCTGCGTGTTGAAGAAGCTTCCGTTCAGCGCGATCGCGTTCTGAGCAACCTCCGCCCAACGGTAGGGAAGTCCGTAATACAGAGGCAGGATCTCCTGTTCGAGCTTGCGATAGAGATCGACCGCGTCGTGTGACGGGTCCTTCTGCATCCCGTGGTCCTCGCCGATCGACCACCCGGTCACACCCTCGACGCAGCCCTCGACCCACCATCCATCGAGGATGCTGAAGCTCGGCACTCCGTTGAGCGCCGCCTTCATTCCGCTGGTGCCGCTCGCCTCGAGCGGACGCATCGGAGTATTGAGCCACACGTCCGAGCCGGCGGTCAGCAGTCCGCCGAGTGCCATGTCGTATTTCTCGAGGTAAACCACCTTGACCGCGTCGCCAAGCTTCGCGCTCGCCTCGAAGATCCGCTGGATGAGCTGCTTGCCCGGCTCATCACGCGGATGTGCCTTCCCCGCGTAGACGATCTGCAGTGGCCCGACACGACGCGCCATTGCACGGAGCCGCTCGAGATCAGTGAAAATCAGGTCAGCGCGCTTGTACGGCGTCGAGCGGCGTGCGAAACCGATGGTCATGATCTTCGGATCGAGCTCCACGCCGGTCGTCCGCTGCACCTCGCCGAGCAGCACTCCCTTGACAGCGGCATGCGCATCGCGAATCTCGTCGAGGGGAATCTTCACCGCGTAGCGCAGGTACATGTTGTCCTGCCGCCAGCGCGGGATGTGGCGGTCGAACAGCTGGCAAAACGGTTCCGACGTCCACGTGACGCCATGCACGCCATTGGTGATCGACTCGATTTCATTGCGCGGAAACATCTCGCGCGATACGTCCTGGTGCCGCATCGCGACCGCGTTCACGTAGCGCGTGAAGCGCAGTGCGAGAAAGGTCATGTTCAGCCAGTCACCGTCGATCGCGCCAGCACTCTGCAGCAGCGTCACCCGCTTCGCGCCGAGCACTCGGCGCGCCAGGTCGAGCGGAAACTTGTCGTGACCCGCCGGGACCGGCGTGTGCGTCGTGAACACGCACTGCTGCCGCACCGCGGCAACGTCGGCCTCGGAGACGGCACCATCCCAGTGTCCGTCGCGCTGCCGCTCGAGCAGTGCGAGCGTCAACAGCGCAGCGTGCCCTTCGTTGATGTGGTGAATCACGTCGCCATCGTACCCGAGCGCGCGGAGCATCGCGGCGCCGCCGAGTCCGAGGACGATTTCCTGGCGGAGCCGGTATTCGTTATCGCCACCGTACAGCACATCGGTGATCTTCTGATCGTCAGACGTGTTCTCGGGCAGCGCGCTATCGAGGAGAAAGACGGGGACGGTGCGCCCCGATACGCCGCGCACCGTGTACTGCCAGGCGCGCAGGTGCACGATGCGTCCTTCGATCTCGACGCTGGTTCGCGCATCGAGCGGAGTGAGTCGCGCCTCGGGACTCCACTCAACTGGCGTTTCGGTCTGGCGGCCCGCTGCGTCGAGATGCTGAACGAAATATCCCTTCCGGTGGAGAAGCGTCACGGCAACCATCGGCGCGCCGAGATCGGCCGCCGCACGAAGCGTATCGCCGGCGAGGACGCCCAACCCACCACTGTAGGTGGGGAGCGACGTCTCGAGGGCGATCTCCATCGAGAAATACGCGATTGTCGGATTTCCAGGACTCGACATTTCGAAGCAGTTGAGTGAATGCAGCAATCGTGACGCGCTCAGCCTCCGGGCCGCGCGCCGGTGTCACAGGACATTAGTCGGTTCCGCGTTTTTCGACAGCGGGACCGGCGATTTTGCCCGACCGCACTGGATCGAGGCGGCAACACGAGGATCGTCGTCGAGCTCCTCGAGCGATACGGCCAGCCGCCGCGTCCAGCTGGAGAACCGATCGTGCCCGATGCCCGGTACGTTCACTGGCTCGACCTCGCCGACCACGTCGGCCAGTGAGAGCCCAACCAGCGCGGCCGGCGTCCGGCAGAGGAATTCATGCATCGCCGCGCGCAGCTCGGGGCCGGCCCCAAGCCACGCGTTAGGCAGCCCGCTCGTTGACGCCGCTGACGGTTCGCCCGCTGCGGCGCCCGGCGCGAGCACCCCTTCGGCCACCAGTCGCTCGAGCAACGCGCGCTTCTCGGCCTCCCTGCCTGCGCGCTCTCGGGCCGCGGTATCATCGCTCTCGATCAGGCCGAGGGTGCGCCGCAGCGCGATGTCATCACCGCGCCAGAATCCTTCGATTGTCGGCAGGTCGTGGGTGTTGACGGTGGCCAGCGAGTCGGCGGCGTAGCTGTCGGCTGACCTGAATGCCGCCGCCCCGTCGCGCTCGAAATACAGCACCTTCGACCCCAGCAACCGCCAACGCCGCATCGCTGGGGGCACGTCGTCGGGAACGGTGCCAAGATCCTCGCCGACAACGAGCGCGCCGGCGCGGGTGCTCTCGAGTGCGAGGATGCCGAGCAGTTCCTCCGAGGGAAAGCGCATGTACGCGCCCGCGGTGCCACTCATCCCCGCTGGAATCCAGAACTGGCGGAACAGCCCCATGACGTGATCGATGCGCAGCGCCCCACCGTGGCGCAGCGACGAACGAACCAGGCGGATCCAGTACTCGTATCGCTCGCGCCGGAGTGCGCGCGGGTCGATCGGTGGCAGCCCCCAGTTCTGTCCCGAGGCCGAGTAGGGGTCGGGCGGTGACCCGACGCTCGCCTGCTCGACGAAGAGCGCTGGGAACGACCACGGATCGCTACCGTTAGGCGCGGTCCCGATCGCCAGGTCCTGATACAGCCCGATCGCCATCCCGCTCTCGCGCGCCGCCTGTGCGGCGGCAGCGAGTTGACGGTCGATCACGAATTGCAGCCAGCGATGAAAATCGATCGCGCTCTCGTGCGTCTCGCGAAAGCGCTGGACCGCCGCGGAGCGCGCATCACGATACTCGGCGGGCCAATCGCGCCAGTCGCCCGCCATCTGCCCATCGTGGCCGAAGTGCTCGCTGAGCGCGATGAAGGTCGCGAAAAGGTCGAGCGCCGGTCCTTCCGACTCGATCCATTGCGTCCACACTGGATCGCGCGCGCCGGACCCGCTGCGATACTCGGCGTGCAGCGCGCGGAATATTGGGGTCTTCAGCGCCATGACGCGCGCGTAGAGCACGCGATCGCTCGCCCGCACGCGGGCGAGCTCGTCGCGAAACTCCGACTGTACCACGATTTCGCGCACCGCGGCCGATTCGCTGAAACCGGGGATCGCTTCGACGTCGATGTAGAGCGGGTTGCGAAAGAGCCGGCTGATCGGGCTGTAGGGACTGATGTCGCCGTCGCGGTTCCGCAGGGCGTGCAACGGATTCACCCCGACGAAGTCCGCCCCGGCGCGCGCGGCCCAGCGGAGCAGCGTTGTGAGGTCGCCAAGGTCGCCGACTCCCCAGTTCCGCGTACTGCGCACGGCGTAGAGGTTGGCGGTGATGCCGAACACTCGTCTCCCGGCGAGCAACTCGTGCACCGACGGACACGCCGCCGGCACGACGATCAGCAACTGTTCGGCCGCGCGCGCGCCGACTGTGGCGCGCAGGTGGTGGTAGCCCGGGTTCGGCGGCCAGGGGAGCTCGACATCGAGACGCCCGCCGGCATCCGGGAAAGTGCGACCGTCCGCCGTGTAAATCGCTCCGTTCTCCTCGCGCAGCTCGATCGCCCAGTCGACTGCCCCGTCGGTGCCCGCTGCGATCACGTTAGGCCTAACGCCGACCGGCGCGCCGGCTTGGCCAACCTCTATCCTGACGTCAAGCGCCGACGCGTCGTCCCGCACCACGACGACGCGTACCGGCTCGAGCAGCGCGGCGTGCTGCTCGGCATCGAGCGCAATCAGCGCGCGCTCGGCCGCCGCGGCGCTCGACGCGTCGATTCCGATCGCGGCGAGCAACGCGACGCGAGTCGCGTCCGTCGTCGAGTGCGTCTCGCGGCCGGTCTGGTCGCGATACTCGGCGATGATTCCCACGCGCTCGGCGAGCACGCGGAGCGAGGAGCCTGTTCCGTCGGGCGTGGCCGCCGTCATCGGTGCATCTGCCAGCGCGCTATCCCGGGGCGAGAATGATCGCTCCCAGTGGTGGCAGCATCAGGCGCATCGACTGCGGATATCCGTGCAGCGGTGCCGGTTCGGTGTCGACGCGCTGGCGCGTCGCGTAGCCGCTGCCGCCATACACTGCATCATCGCTCGACAGCAGTTGCACATAGCTGCCGGCGGCTGGTGCGCCGATCACGTAGTGCTCGCGCGGAATCGGCGTGAGGTTCAATACGACCACCACGTGGTCGGCGCCATCGCGCCGCACATATGAGATCACCGAGTTGTTGTGGTCGGCGACGTCGATCCAGGAGAAACCTTCAGGCCTGTCATCGCAGCGCCAGAGCGCGGGGCGCCCGCGATACACCCGTCCGAGGTCGCCCATGAAGCGCATCAGTCCGCGCTGCGCCGGCTCGTCCGCGAGGTGCCAGTCGAGACTCGTGTCGTGGTTCCACTCACTGCTCTGCGCGAGCTCCGTACCCATGAAGATGAGGCTCTTGCCCGGCCGCGTGTGCTGATAGGCGAACAGCGTGCGAAGGTTTGCCAGCTTCTGCCAGTCGTCGCCCGGCATCTTGGCGAGGAGTGAGCCCTTCAGGTGCACGACCTCATCATGTGACAGCGGCATGATGAAGCGCTCGCTGTTCTCGTAGATCATCGCGAAGGTCAGCGTGTCCTGGTGCCACCGACGATAGAGCGGATCTGTCTCGAAGTACTTCAGGGTGTCGTGCATCCACCCCATGTTCCACTTGAAGGTGAAGCCCAGTCCTCCGTCCGACACCGGCTTCGTCACCCCTGGCCACGCCGTGGATTCCTCGGCGATCGTCATGCAGCCCGGCTGCTCGATGCGCACCGCCTCGGTCATCTGGCGGAGAAAGTCGATCGCGTCGAGATTCTCGCGCCCGCCATAACGGTTGCGCAGCCACTCGCCCGGTTGCCGGCTGTAATCGAGGTAGAGCATCGACGCGACCGCATCGACGCGCAGGCCGTCGGCGTGAAATTCATCGAGCCAGTAGAGCGCGTTCGCGACCAGGAAGTTGCGCACCTCGTTGCGCCCGTAGTTGAAGATCAGCGTCCCCCAATCGGGGTGTTCGCCAAGTCGCGGATCTTCGTGTTCGTAGAGCGCGGTGCCGTCGAACTGGCGAAGCGCCCAGTCGTCCTTCGGGAAGTGCGCCGGCACCCAGTCGAGGATCACCCCGATCCCCGCCTGATGGCAGGAGTCGACGAAGAACCGAAAATCGTCCGGCGACCCGAACCGCGACGTCGGCGCGAAATAGCCCGTCACCTGGTAACCCCACGACCCGCTGAATGGGTGCTCCATGACCGGGAGCAACTCGATGTGCGTGAAGCCTAACGCCCTGACATGCTCGATCAGCCGCGGCGCGATCTCGCGGTAGCTGAGCGAGCGGTTGTCCTCCTCTGGCCGGCGCGCCCACGAGCCGAGGTGCACCTCGTAGATCAGCATCGGTTCGCGAAGCGGATTCGCGGCGCGACGCGCGCGCATCCACTCGCTGTCGCTCCACTGGTATCGATCGAGATCGACGACGATCGACGCCGTCTCCGGCGACTGCTCGGTCTTGAACGCGACCGGGTCGGTCTTCACCCGCGTCACCCCTTCACGGGTGAGGATGTTGTACTTGTAGAGCGCGCCCTCGGTGAGGCCCGGAATGAACAGCTCGTGCACACCGGACGTTCCTGCCTGGCGCATCGGGAAGAGCCGCGCGTCCCAGCTGCAGAATTCGCCGATCACGCTCACCCGTGTCGCGTTAGGCGCCCAGACGGCGAAGCGAACGCCGGCGACACCGTCGATCGTGTGCGGGTGCGCGCCGAGCATGTCCCACAGGCGGCGATGCGTTCCCTCGTTGAAGAGGTGGAGGTCGACGTCGCCGATGGTCGGCAGGAAGCGATACGGATCCTCGCGCTCCCAGATCACCCCACCGTCGAACTCGAAGCGCTGTTGGTAGCGGAGTGGCAGCGCCGCTCCGGCGACGAACGCTGCGAACAACCCACCCTCGACGCGCTCCATCGCGATCGGCGCACCGCCGGCCACGATCAACTCGGCGCGCGCAGCGACCGGATGCCATGCGCGGACTACCACGCCGACGACACCATCCACCGCGCCAGGGTGTGCACCGAGTATCGAGTGCGGTGAGTCGTGTGTCCCGGCGACCAGGCGCGCGACGTCGGACGGATTTCCCGCCGGTACATTCGCCGCGCGCGGCGGCGGTGCGGCGCACGAGCTCGCGGATGATCCGCTGGCAGCGCGTTTCATTCAATAGCCTCCGCCTTCTGGTGCAGCGACTCGACCTCGAGCGTCAGGCGCTTGTCGTTTCCGAAGCGCAGCAGCACGAGCGAGTACGGTGCGAGTGTCATCGTCTTCTCCTTGACCGCGGGTTCGCGCGGTCGCGCCGTGTCGATCACCGCGACCCAGACACCGACACCCGGCGCTGGCGGGAGCGTAAAGCGGCGTTCACGATCGCCAGCGTTGATCAGCATGAGCAGCGTGTCGCCCTTGATCGGCCGGCCACGGTCATCCTGTTCGTCGGTCGCCTCGCCGTGAATGAGCATCGACAGCGCGTGGCTGTCCGGGGCTCCCCAGAGCGCGTCGGTCATCTCCTGCCCTTCGGGGTTCAGCCAGACAAGCTCGTTCCCTCCGCCCGGATCCACCGACTTGAAGAAGTGTCGGCGTCGCAGCACCGGGCTGGCGAGCCGGATCGCGAACGCGGTGCGCGTGAACTCGAGCAGCGCGCGTTGCCGGTCATCGAGATTCCAGTTTACCCAGGTGATCTCGTTGTCCTGCGCGTAGGCGTTGTTGTTTCCTTTCTGCGTGCGCGCGAACTCGTCGCCGTGCGAGATCATCGGCACGCCCTGCGAGAAGGCAAGCGTCGCGATGAAATTCCGCATCGTGCGGTAGCGCATCTCGAGAATGTCCGCGTTGTCGGTCGGACCTTCGACTCCCCAGTTCCGACTGATGTTGTCGTTGTGGCCGTCGTTGTTGTTCTCTCCGTTCGCCTCGTTGTGCTTCGTCTGGTAGCTCACGAGGTCATTCAGGGTGTAGCCGTCGTGCGCGGTCACGAAGTTGACGCCGGCATACGCACCACGCTGCGTCCATTGATAGAGGTCGCTGCTTCCCGTCAGGCGCGTGGCGAGCTCGGCGACATGCCCCGGCTCGCCCTTCCAGACGCGGCGCACCGAGTCACGGAACTTGCCATTCCACTCGGCCCAGCCCACTGGAAAATTGCCGACCTGGTAGCCGCCGGGCCCGACGTCCCACGGCTCAGCGATCAGCTTCACCTGCGAGAGCACGGGATCCTGCTGCATGATGTCGAAGAAGGTGCCGAGCCGATTCACCTCGAACAGTTCGCGCGCCAGCACCGGCGCGAGGTCGAAGCGGAATCCGTCGACGTGCATTTCCGTCACCCAGTAACGCAGACTGTCCATGATGAGCTGCAGCGTCCGCGGGTGCAACATGTTCAGGCTGTTGCCGGTGCCCGTGAAGTCGGTGTAGTAGCGCTGGTCGTCCGGTTGCAAACGGTAGTAGGCCTTGTTGTCGACACCGCGCAGCGAGAGCGTCGGCCCGAGATGATTTCCCTCGCCCGTGTGATTGTAGACGACATCGAGAATTACCTCCATCCCGGCGCTGTGCAGCTTCTTCACCATCGACTTGAATTCGTAGACCTGCTGGAGCAACCCACCACGCGCATAGCGAACGTCAGGCGCGAAGAAGGCAATCGAGTTGTAGCCCCAGTAGTTCGTCAGCCCCATGTCGGCGAGTAGCCGGTCGGTCACGAAGTGGTGCACCGGCAGCAGCTCGACTGCGGTGACGCCCAGTGAGAGGAGGTGGTCGATGATCGGATCGGTGGCCAGCCCGAGATAGGTCCCGCGCAGATCGTCAGGCACCTCGGGGTGAAGCATCGTCATCCCCTTGACGTGACATTCGTAGATCACCGTCCGGTTCCACGGCGTGCGTGGCTGCCGGTCGTTGCCCCAGGTGAACGCCGAGTCGATGACGACGCTCTTCGGCACACCGGCGGCGTTATTCGAGAAGTCGGGCTCGGGGTCGTCCTTCGGCCGACCTGTCTTGTAGGAGTACAGCGCGTGACTCCAGTTGATCGCGCCGCTGATCGCCTTGGCGTAGGGATCGATCAGCAGCTTGCCGGGATTGAAGCGATGTCCTTCCTCCGGCTCATAGGGTCCGTGCACGCGGTAGCCGTAGAGCTGCGCCGGCCTGACGTCAGGCAGGTAGCAGTGCCAGATCTGATCGGTGCGCTCGCGGATGCGAATCGTCGCGAACTGATCGGCGTCGTCGCTTTCGTAAAAAAGGCAGAGATCGACTGCGGTCGCGTTCTCCGAGAAGATGGCGAAGTTGACGCCTTCGCCGTCCCACGTAGCGCCGAGTGGGTAGGGCTGGCCGGGCCAGACCCGCATGTTCACGGCTGCCCGGCCGGCGTCGCGCGCAGCGTGGTCGCGCCGGCGATCGGGATCCAGACCCACGCAGGGCGGTTGTTCAACTCGTACGACAGCTCGTAGAACACCTTCTCCGTTTCGAACAGCTCGCGCATGGCATCGACCGCCCGCGTCGCCGATGGCAGGAACGGCGCGCTTGCCTCGCCGAGGTAACCGTGAAGGAATGCCGCACGCGCGCCGCGCTCCCACGCTGCCGCGCGCTGTTCCATTTCCGCGGCGTTGTTTTTTCCCGCCTGCTCGGCGGCCAACGTCGCTCCGGCGTAGGCGAAGGAACGGAGCATTCCGGCAACGTCGCGCAGCGCACTGTTTCGGTCGCGACGCTCGGCGAGCGGACGCGCGGGCTCGCCCTCGAAATCGATGATCTGGTAGTCGCCGTCGTCGGTGCGCAGCACCTGCCCCAGGTGATAGTCGCCGTGGTGGCGGATCATTTGCCCGGCGTCGTCCCCGATGATTGCGATGAGCTCGTCGATCCGGTGGAGGTAGCTGTCGCGCTCCTCGATGACCCCGCGTGCACCGTGTTCGTTGACAACGCCGCCCGTCTCCACGCTCGCGGCGAGCAGCGCGATCGACTCCTCGATGCGTTGCCGCGCACTCGCCGCCCATCGTTCGACATCAACGCGCAGCGTTCGGCGCGGAACGAACGCCGCATCCTCGCTCGGCGAGGCGAGCGCGTCATGCAGCTCGCGAGTGACCTGGCCAATCCGCTCGGCATCGGCGCTGAACGGGTGCGTTGCGTCGTTCTGCGTGTGACGAGTGAAGTACAACCGGCTTCGCTGGAGTGTGTCCTGCCAGGCGTCGGTCGAGCCCGAGAGAAAGTGTTGAAGCATTCCCGCGATGCAGTCGGTGCCGTCGCTTCCCTCGTAGCGAATGACGCCGAGCAGCGCCGGCGTGTTCGTGAAGCTGGTCCTGGTCGTAAGGAAGCGCCCGATCTCGACATCGGGGTTCAACCCGGGCTCCATCCGGCGAAAGAGCTTGAGGATGGCCGCATTCCCGAAGATGATCGACGTGTTGCTCTGCTCGGCGCGTACGGTGCGCGAGGGGAGACCGGCGAGCCTTACGGGCGCCGAGCGGTCAGTCGCGATTGGCTCAACGATCCAGCGGGCGGTCTTTGTTCCACCTCGCGCGCTCGCCCCGCCGAATGTCGCCCCTGACACGAACGCACTGCCTAACGCTACACGGAACGACTCGTCCTCGACCGCATCGAACAGCAGCCCGCGCTCGGCGCCAGCCTCGACCCGGGCGAGCACCGCTAGCGGCTCGCTCCCACCAGCCTGCCTGACGGCGAGCGGCAGCTGGTAGTACACCGCTTTTTCGGCGCCCGTGTCGACGTCGAGCCGCACTACCGCGGCGCGCAGATCGCCGTGCCGAATCTCGACCACGTCACCGATGCCAACGCGCACCGGCGCGCGACCCTTGCCCCCGAACCAGCGCCGCTGCAGCAGGAACGCCGCGAGCTGCGCGGTGCCGAGCTGCGACAGCGCATCGGCGGTGAGCGCATCGGTCAGCGCGCCCGCGACACGAATCGTCGGGAGCGACGCGGCGCTCACGGCGCGCGAAGGCTGCCGGCGGAAGCGCTGGCGCGATCGGCTTCTGCCTGGCTGCCGAGCCGGAACCAGAAGAAGGCGTGCGGTCCGAGCGTCAGCAGGTACGGCGCCTTGCTGATCGTCGGGAACGGTTGCTCGCTCCACAGTTCCATCGGCACACGCCCGGCATAGTCGATGAGTTCGATCTCCACCGCCTGTGAATAGCGCGAGAGACTGTGAACGCAGAGCAGATCCTCGCCGTTATGGCGCCGCATGAACACCAGCACTCGTCGATTGTGTGCGTTGATGACCTCAAAGGTGCCACGACCGAAGGCGGGGTACTTCTTCCGCACTTCGATCAATCGTCGCATCCAGCGCAGCAGCGATGTCTTCGTCCGCTCTTCCGATTCCACGTTGATGCCGTGATAACCAAACGGCGCATCGACGATCAGTGGACTGTATAGCGCCGCACTGTCGCCATCGGAGAAGCCGCCGTTCTTTCCGTCGCTCCACTGCATCGGGGTGCGAACGCCATTGCGATCGCCGAGGTAGACGTTGTCGCCCATCCCGATCTCGTCGCCGTAGTAGAGGATCGGCGTGCCCGGCATCGACATCAGCAGCGCGTTCATCAGTTCGATCTGCCGGCGGCCGTTGTCCATCAGCGGCGCGAGCCGGCGGCGGATGCCGACGTTGATTCGCATCCGCCGGTCGGCCGCGTACTCGTTGTACATGTAGTCGCGCTCTTCGTCGGTCACCATCTCGAGCGTGAGCTCGTCGTGGTTCCGCAAGAAGATCGCCCACTGGCAGTCCGCGGGAATCGCCGGCGTCCGCTGCATGATCTCGACGATCGGCGTCCGATCTTCCTTGCGCAGCGCCATGTACATCCGCGGCATCAGCGGAAAGTGGAACGCCATGTGGCATTCATCGCTCTCACCGAAGTACGCGATCACGTCGGCGGGCCACTGGTTCGCCTCGGCGAGAAAGACGCGGTTCGTGAACTCCGCGTCGAGCGCGGCGCGCATCGCCTTGAGGATCGCGTGCGTCTCCGGAAGATTTTCGCAGTTCGTTCCGTCGCGTTCGACGAGGTAGGGGATCGCATCGAGCCGCAGCCCGTCCACTCCCATTCGCAGCCAGAAGCGCATGACGTTGAGAATGCCCTCGAGCACCGCGGGATTGTCGAAGTTGAGATCCGGCTGGTGGCCGAAGAAGCGATGCCAGTAGAACTGCTCGGCTTCGCCGTCCCACGTCCAGTTCGATTTTTCCGTGTCGGTGAAGATGATCCGCGTCTCGCCGTACTTGCGCGGGTCGTCGCTCCAGACGTAAAAGTCGCGCTCCGACGAACCCTTCGGCGCCTTCCGCGCCCGCTGGAACCAGGGATGCTGGTCCGAGGTGTGGTTGATCACCAGTTCGGTGATCACCTTCAGCCCCCGCTCGTGCGCCGCATCGAGAAAATTCTTGAAGTCCTCGATCGTCCCGTAGGTCGGATTGATCGCCTCGTACATCGCGATATCGTAGCCATCGTCCTTCAGTGGCGACGGATAAAAGGGCAGCAACCACACGGCCGTCACGCCTAACGCGGCGATGTAATCGAGCTTCTGCGTCAGCCCCTTGAAGTCTCCGTAGCCGTCCGCATTGCTGTCGCGGAATGCCTTGACGTGTGTCTGGTAGATGATCGCATCCTTGTACCAGAACGGATCGGTCGGCGCGTCCTTGTTCGGATCCTTGATCGTCGGAGCGGTCATTGGTGCACGCGGAGGAGATGGCCTGGCTGCTGCGCGGGGTCGAGTCGCACATAGTTGCGCGCGCCGCGCCACGTATAACGCGCCCCGGTCAGCAGGTCTTCGACAGTGTAGAACTGATCGGGCGCGATTCCCATTGCGGCAATCGGCACCTCGATCGTGGTATGATGCGCCTGCGTCGGATCGACGTTCACGACGACGAGTATGTCGTTCGGGAGAGGAGTGCCGCCTAACGACGCATCGCCCGTTTCACGTATCCCGGCCTCAGGTTTCACCGTATCCCGCATCCCCGCCCCACGCACGTTCGCCGCCTCCGCATCTCCCGCCTTCCGATAAAACACAATCTGCGGGTTGTCCGTCGGGTGAAACGTCAGGTTGGTATACCGCTGCAGCGCCCGATGCTCGCGCCGGGCGCGATTGAGCAGCTTGATCTCCGCATCGAGGTTACCCGGCGCGCGGAAATCGCGCGGCCGAAGCTCGTACTTCTCCGAGTCCATGTACTCCTCGCTCCCCGGCTTCACGGGGACGTTCTCGCCGAGCTCGAAGCCGCTGTAGATCCCGTACAACGGGAGCAGTGTCGCGGCGAGCAGCAGTCGCACGCGGAACGCCTCACGCCCCCCGTGCTGCAGGTACTCGTGCAGGATGTCCGGTGTGTTCGCGAACAGGTTCCCGCGCATGTACTCCGCCGCGGGCCCGACGAGGTCCGTCATCAGCTCGACGAGCTCCGCACTCGTGTTCTTCCACGTGAAGTACGTGTACGACTGCGTGAACCCCGCCTTCGCCAGGTTCTTCATCTTCTTCGGGCGCGTGAATGCCTCGGCAAAGAAGATCACATCGGGATGCGCGGCCTTCACTTCACGGATCACCCACTCCCAGAACGCCGTCGGCTTCGTGTGCGGATTGTCGACGCGGAATGTCCGCACCCCGTGCCCGATCCAGTAGAGCAGCACGTCGCGGCAGGCATTCCAGAGATTCTCCCGATCCGCGCACCAGAAGTTGAGCGGAAAGATGTCCTGGTACTTCTTCGGCGGATTCTCCGCGTACTGGATCGATCCATCGGGGCGGATGTGAAACCAGTCGGGATGCTCCTTCACCCACGGATGATCGGGCGCGCACTGCAGTGCGTAGTCGAGCGCGACCGCGAGTCCGAGCTTGTCCGCCGCGGCCACTAGCCGGTCGAAGTCGTCGATGGTGCCGAGCGCGGGCTCGATCGCGTCGTGCCCCCCGTGCTCGTTGCCGATTGCCCACGGACTGCCGACGTCGGTGGCCGTCGGCACGAGCGTGTTGTTCTTCCCCTTCCGCGCCGTCCGGCCGATCGGATGAATCGGCGGAAAGTATACGACGTCGAAGCCGAGCTCCGCGACGCGTGGCAGCTGCTTCGCGGTGTCGGCGAAGGTCCCATGCTTGCCGGGCACCGGACTTTGCGAGCGCGGGAATAGCTCGTACCACGAGGCGAATCCAGCTCGCACCCGATCGACGACCAACTCGATCGCGTATGCGAACGTTGTGAGGTCGTCCGCTCCGTAGTTCGCATCAACGGATTGACGCAGCGCGTCGGAGAGCGCGACTGCTCGTCGCGCGTCCCGCGTCGCGGTCTCGTTACGGAGCGTCTGTGCAGCTGCGCGCAGTGTGCTTTTTGCGGTGGCGTCTCGCGCGCGCTTTGCCGTTGCCTCGACGAGTACAGCGCCCTCGAGAAATTCGAGCGCCACATCGACGCCGGCATCGAGCTTCTTCTCGAGTCCCGCGCGCCAGGTCCCGAACCGATCGGTCCACGCTTCGACGGTGAATGTCCAGCGACCGATCACGTCGAGGCGAACACTCGCGGTCCAGCGATCGTGATTCGGGTCATACGCCAACATCGCGTGGCCACTTTCGCCGTCCGGCCTTTCGTAGCGCACGCGCGCGGCGAGGAGATCGTGGCCGTCCTTGAAGACGTCGGCGCCAATCTCGCAGAGGTCGCCGACGATTCGTTTCGCCGGATAGCGCCCATTCTGGACGTCGGGAGAAACGCACTCGATCACGATCGCGGCGATCGGTCTTCGCGCCAGCTTGGGCACGGTGGATTTCTTCTGCGTTGCGTTCACGTTCACGGGCTGAGTTCAGCAGCGTTGCGCGCCGCGGTTCACCTCCAAGCGACGGGCGAACCCGCCTGCGCGCAAGAGGCGTTCCGATCGTCATCGCGTATTCATCGCCAGCACGCTGCCCGCGGCGACGGACGCTGCGCACGACATTACAATTGGCGGATGTCGCCCACCCGCTGGTTTCTCGTCGCGGTCTCCTTCGCCGCCGCGCTCGGGGTATCGGTCTGGGTGGTTGTCTCGAGCTGGCCTCAGGGCGGAGGCGGGGTGTCGCTTCCCTTCCGCGCGCATCTCTTCGCCATTGGGCTCACCGCGCTCGACATCGCCGCCCGCGCGACGAAGCTGCGCTGGAGTGCGCGCGCGATCGGCTTCGAGCTCTCGCTCCGCCCCGCCCTTCGCGCCACACTCGGCGGTGATTTTGGTGGGGCGATCACGCCGTCGCGCGCCGGGACCGAGCCAACCCGCTTCCTCATTCTCACCGAGGCAAACGTTGGTGCCGGGAACGCGGTGGTGCTGCTGTTCACCGAGCTCGCGCTCGAGGTGCTCTCGCTGCTCATCTTCGTCATCGCGCTCGCCTTCACCTTTCCCCGGCTCGGCCGCGCCCTGATCGGGTTTGCGGGAGTCGTCGGCGGGTTCGTCGCGCTGCTCGTCGGCGGACTTGCCATCGCGTCGCTGCTCTCACATCCCGACCGCCGGCGGGGCGGGCCTCCGCGATGGGCCAGCGTACTCGGGCTGCACGCGATTCGCTGGCGGCGGATGCAGCAGACGCTCCGGCAGCTGCGCGAGCGCCTCGGTGCACTGCGCCGGGCGCGCCGGGGTTGGGCGTTCGGCGCACTCGCCGCGTCGCTCCTTCATGTGGCGGCACGCATAGCGGTGCTCGCTGCACTCGTCCGCACCGTCGCGCCGGCGGTCTCGCTCGCGCCGCTGATCCTCTGGCCACTCACGCTCTATTACGGCGCGGGGATCGCGCCGGCCCCTGGCGGTGGTGGCGTCGTCGAAGTCGCCTATCGCAGCGCGCTCTCCGGGATCATCCCCGTCGCCTTTCTCGGCGCGTCACTCGTCTGGTGGCGATTCTACACCTTCTACCTGCCGATGCTCGCCGGTGCGATCGTCGCCGGCCGCGCAGTCAGCCGCGCGCTCCGTGCGAACGCCGGCGACGCTAGCGACGAATCGCCTAACGCTGGCGAGTCCGGCACCGTCGAGCAGGTCCGGAGCACCTGAGTCGTGTCCTACGATCCCGGGCTCGTCGCGCGAATCGCCGACCTGCTGCCAGCCGCCGGCATTTCCGGCGCTCGGCAGCGAAATGTCTTCGGTGGACGCGGCTTCCTCCTCGGCAAGTCTACCTTCGTGATCGCCTGGGACGACGGCCTCATCGTGAAGACGACGCCCGACGACTATCCGCGCGCACTGGCCGAGTTGGGGGTGACGCCCTTCGCGCCCGATGGCCAGCGCCCGATGAGCACGTGGGTCGTCGTCTCTCCCGACGCGATCGCCGAAGACCCGGAACTGACCGCCTGGCTGGCGCGCGGAGCCCGGGCCGTCCGCTAGGCCCGCAACAGCGACCCGCCTTCGGCAACATCGACGATTCAGCCGGCCGTCGTCAGGCCTAACGTTCTGCTTTTTGTCGCTGGCGTGCCGCGCTCTACGGCGTCTTGCAACTCGTCCGCCGTCCCTTCACCGCCGCCGTTCGCCGATCGGTCACCGCTCCCGAATCAGCGCGCGCCTGACCGGTGACACTGTCACCGGCCACCGACAACGTCGCCGTCACCGAGCGCGACCCGTCAGCGATTCGCAACTCGAGCACGTTCGCGCCGAGCGATGTCCATTCGCCGCGCACTCGCGATGCCGCGTCCGCGGCGGCCGGCGGCGGTGCCAGCACTGTCCCGCGGCCCATCCCCGACCCCTCGTCGCCACCGCGCAGCTCCACACGAGCCGGCAGCATGCTTGCCGTCGCGGTATCGCCACTCCGTGCAAACGACGACGGCGACGTCTCCAGCGCGTAGCAGCCGGTCAGTCGCTGCGATTTCGCACTCGCCGATGCGAGCGCGGACACCGTACTCGCTTTCCCCATCGGTGCCCCGGTTTCCTGAAGCATGCCGACCACCGGTGACGGCGAGCTCCTGGCCGCCGGCGCGTTCGGCTCAGTCGCGGCGATGGCGACCTGGCCGCCAGCCGCGCCGGCCGATCTCGTCTCCCGCTCCAGCGCGTCAGCCGCGGACGCTCGCGCCGATTCCCGCGTCCGTGCAGTGAGTGGAACCGCCTTCTGTGCGACGACGGCCGCTCGCCGGTCGGCGCGCGCCGTAACGTCAGGTGGTGTCGCGTTGGGTGGCGTCGCTTTGGGTGATGGCGCGTTAGATGTTTTCGCGTTAGTCGGTGCAGTGTTTCCCCGCGAAGCGGCGGACGGTGCGGCGTTAGGCACCGCACCGTTCGGCGGCGCCGATGCGACGGCCATCCCCCCCGCGGCAGCGCCTCCGGTCGCCGCGAAAGTCACTTCCACCGGCGATCCCGCCGTGACGTCCGCCGGTGCGTTCGATTGCGTCACCAGCCAGCTCACGCTGCCGACCAGCATGATCGCCGCCGCCGCGCGCCAGCTGGTGGAGCGCCAGAGCGGCGTCCGCCGGATCGCCACCGGCTCTTGCCCGACGATCGGCGCCGCCGCCGCCGGGAGGACGCCGGCCGGCACCGAGTCGAGCGCCAGCAGGATGCGCGTCGAGCCGGCGATCAGTCCGCGCGCCTCGATCACCGCGGCGCGACAGTCGGCGCACTCCGCCAGGTGTGCCTCGATTGTCCGCCCCTCGTCGGCGCTCAGCGCCCCGTCGAGCCAGGCGTGAATCGTTCCTTCGTCAGGATGCTGCATGTCCCCCTCCCCCTCCTGCGTCGCGCTTCTGCAGCGCTTCGTAAGCTTCCACCAGGCGGCGTCGCGCCCGGGACAGTGTCGTTCCGATCGAGCTCACCGACAGGCCTAACGCTGCGGCGATCTCGGGATAGTCGAGCCCTTCCTCGCGCATGAGCAGCGCCAGCCGGTCGCGCTCGGCCAGCGCGTCGACCGCCCGCCGGGCGAACGCCGCTTCCTGCGCTCGTTCCATCGACGTCGGCTCCGGTTCGGTCGCTTCCTGCGCCAGCGCCTCCTCCCGCAACAGCACCAAGTGTTTCCGCTGCCGCGCGTCACGCCGAGCCTCGTCGCGGACGAGGTTGTTCGCCACCGTGAACAACCACGCCCGCTCGTTGGTGAACGTCCGCTGTCGCAGCGCGCGGACGAACGTCTCCTGCGCCACTTCCTCCGCCCAGTCGCGGTCGCCGAGCCGGCGCGTCAGGTAACGCACCAGCGTATCGTGATAGGTCCGGAACAGCTGCTCGGCGTCCATGTCGTTCAGTCTACCAGTCCGCCGACACCGCGGCGACCTGCGCCTCGCTCAGCTGTTCGTCACCGTCCGCAGCAACTTCGATCGAAACCGCGCGCCCAAAGACCACCACCCGATCGCCGAGTGCGAACGATTCCCTCAGCTCAGGCACCGCATTGAGCAGCGCGAAGTACGCGCTCGAGTACGGACGAACCCGCATCTTCCGGATTCGGTCTGCTGCGGGCGCACCGGCCCGCGCGTCCGTCCAGACGCCGTCGCGCCGCGTGAACAGTCGCGCGCCAATCCGTCGCGACGTGGTGAGGTCGGCGCGCGCCTCGAGCAGCTCGTCGGCCGCGGCCAGCGAGCGCGTGTCGCGCTGCATCGACGAGACCTTCGCCGCAGTGAATTCGCGCGCTGCGGCCGGCGCCGAGGCGCCGCCACCAACCATCGCGCCGAGCATCATGTTCTGCGACGGCGGGCCACTCGTGACCATTCCCGGCTCCTGCACCAGGTACGAGGTGAACTCGGTCGGGATCGCGTAGCGCTCGCCTAACGCGCGGATCTCGTCGTCGATCTCGGTCGTGGTTCCGCTGTGCCGCTTCTCGGCCGCCAGCCAGCCGACCCGCTGCGTCGCCCAGAGTCGCGGCACGAACGCGTTGTCCCGCTCGCGGGCCGGAAAGTTGACCCGCTCCGTCCACTCGATCGGACCGGAGGCCGAGTGCCCGCTGAAGCGCAGCGTCGCCGCGCCGTCACCCTGGTAGCGCGCCAGCACGATCAGGTCCTGGCCGGCGAACAGGTCGATCCCGCCGTTAGGCATCACCCGGTCGAGCCGGACGCCGTCGGCGTGGATCCGCAGGTCGGTGACCACCGGATCGGTCAGCCGCGAGGCGACGATGCCGACTGCCCGCTCGACGTCCTCATCGGGGCGGACAAAGGTTGCCGTGCCGTGCGCCTCGAGCGCGAGCCGCTCGACCAGCGCGGCGTTCACGTCGGCACCCACCCCGAAGGTGAACACCCGTGCCCGCCCGCGCTGCCTGGCCGCCGATTCGGCGATCGCCTCCGGCCGCGTCTCGCCGACCGTCGGTGCACCGTCGGTGAGGAACAGCACGAGCGGCAGCCGATCATCCGGCGTGTCCACCCGCAATGCCTCGTCGAGCGCACCGGAGATGTTCGTCGAACCCTGCGCTTCGAGTGTCTCGACGTAGCGCTGGCCGTCGCGCACATTCGCCGCGGTTGCAGTGACGAACGCATCGCGGAAGGTACGCACATCGGTCGAGAAATCGATGATCCGGAAGCGATCGACCGCGTTCAGTGTCGCCAGCGCCTGCCGCCCCGCCGCCTTCGCCTGCTGCAGCTTGCGACCGCTCATCGATCCCGACACGTCGAGCACCAGCGTGACATCGCGCGGCGTATGCCTAACGTTCCGCGACGGCGGCGTGAGCGTGATCAACGCGAATCGCTCGCTCGCGCTGCTCGCATTGGCCAGCAGCGACACCGATGCCTCGTCCGATCGCCGCAGCGGCACGAGCACCGTCACTTCGCCGCTGCCCCCCTCCGCCTCGACCGTCACCCGTCCGTCGCTCACCCGGCGCACCAGCCGGTGTGTCGGCGAATACGGCGTGCCTAACGCCGGATCATCCCGCAGCGTGAGCGAGAACGTCTCTCCCTCGTCCCCCGCGGTTCTCTCCTCTCGCATCCCTTGTCCGCCGTTTCGCGGATCACGCATCGGCTGTCCGTTTCCCGCATCACGCATCCACGTCCCCGTCCCCGTCCCCGACGCCGCCCGGCGATAATCCACTCGAAGCGCATCCCCCTCCCGCCGCGCCACGGCGTCGAAGCGCACCACCACCCGCTTCTCCTCCCCTGCCCGGATTGGAAATATCCGCGCGCGCAACAGCCCGCGGCCCATCCATTCGACGAGCGCCGGATCGCGCTGGCGCCGCACGATCTCCTCGTAGATGCCACGCGCCCGGTCGGCGTTCATCGTCTCGCCCGAAACCAACTCGCCGTCGATCGAGAGCTTGAGATCCTGGAACGCAGCGTCGGTCGGCAGCGGGAAGATGTAATCCGCTTCGGCGATCCCCCCGCCACGGTTGACGAACCGTTCGTCCACTTCATAGTGGAGCACGCGATCCTGCATCGTCACGCGCACGTGGCTGGCCGTCCGCACGAGCCCCCACTGTCCGGGTGGCGGACAGGGACGAATCGGCAGGCAGGGTCGCGGGATGATCGTCCCCTGCGCACTCAGCGTGAGTGGCAGCGCGACGAGGGTGGACAGGGCAAGCAGGATGCGGCGCATGGCAGGTTCTCTCCGAAAAGGCTGCAGAGAGACGCCGGCCACTCCGGAACTTGCACACCGCCCGCTACCGCTACGTGAGCTCGCTCTCCCGCGCGAGCTTGCCCTCAGCGGTCGCGACCCGCTGGTCCCAGCCGCGTACCATCTCCACGAACGATCGCGCGAGCTTCGGGTCGAACTCCTTGCCCGCGCGCTCGACCAGATACGCGAGCACCTTCTCCGATGCCCACGCCTCGCGGTACGGCCGGTGCGTGCGCAGCGCGTCGTACACGTCGCAGACATGAACGAGCGCACTCGCGTGATGGCATCCACGTCCATAGTGCGGCTTCGGATAACCGCCGCCATCGAGCATGATGTGGTGCTCGTAGGCGACCACCGCGGCGAGATCGAGGTTCTTGTCACTCGAAACGATCAGCCGCGCACCATCCACCGGATGCCGCTGCATGATCTCGCGCTCGGCCTCCGTCAGCTTTCCCGGCTTGACGAGGATCTCCTTCGGAATCCGCACCTTTCCGAGATCGTGCAGCAACCCGGCGACGCCGAACGCCCGCACGTCGGCCGCCGGCAGCTTCACATGCTCGGCCAGTGCCATCGTCAGCACGCTCACGTTGAGCGAGTGCGTCGTGGTGTACTGGTCGAACTCCTTCATCTGCACCAGCGGCAACACCATCTGGCTGTCGCCGTGCATCGCGACCGCGAGCGAGCGAACGACCGCTTCCGCCTCCATCAACGGCAGTTCGCCCCGTGTCGCCACTTCGTCGTGCATCCATCTCACCGCGTCCGCCTCGGCGCCAAGGTCGTACGCGATAAGGCTCGCCGGCGTGACTTCGCGCGGTTCTTCCGTCACTATCGGGATGTCGCCGCGAATCCCGATCGCGCCGAAGCGGAT
>JANMBU010000093.1:0-32981 GCA_031360575.1 Gemmatimonadaceae bacterium | reverse complement strand
CTACAGGCTCGGAGGGCGGTGTCAACATCGAGGGGACGCGCTGACTGGTGCGACAATCGGCGGAACGATCTGGCGGCGCTACTCCTTCGTCAGGAGGTAGCGCGCGCTGACCGAAGCGCGCATTGTTGATCAACCTGCGCGACCGGAGGCGGACGCCATGAGCAAGATCCTCGACGAAGTACTCGCCGCGAACACGAAGTACGCATCAGCATTCGGGGACAAGGGCAAGTTGCCGATGCCGCCGGGGCGGCAGTTCGCGATCCTCACCTGCATGGACGCGCGACTCGACCCGGCGAAGTACGCCGGGCTGGCCGAGGGTGACGCGCACGTCATCCGCAACGCCGGCGGCCGGGCGAGCGACGACGCGATCCGCTCACTGGTGATCTCCTACAAGCTGCTCGGCACCCGCGAATGGTTCGTCGTCCACCACACCAACTGCGGCATGGAGACGTTCAGCGACGAAATCATGCGCGGTCTCCTGGCAAAGAGCCTGAAGACGTCGACGGTGGACGCGACCGGTTGGCACGACGCCGGGAAGGGGTCGGGCTCGCAGGAGGGAGCGTTCATCGACTGGCTGACGATCGCCAACCAGGTCGAGAGCGTCTCCGCCGACGTGCAGCGCATTCGCAAGCATCCGCTGGTGCCGCCGAACATCCCGATCTACGGCTACATCTACGACGTCGCAACCGGCCGGCTGGTCGAAGTACCCGAGGCGACAAAGATCGGGAAGGCTGCCTAGCGTCGGTCGTCCCGTGAGGCCTAACGGTTGGCGAGCGCGGCCGACCCCGGTTCCGCGAGCTGTCCTGCCATCGAGCGGGATGATCTCGCAAAGCGTCACCGTGGTCAGCGGGAGCCGTTCAGCCGGCAATCGCGGCGAGCACCCCGCGCATGAACGCCATCGACTGCTTCATTCCCGGCAGCGGATCGTCAGCGTCGATCTCGTACTCGAGGTTGACGCAGCCGGCGTAGTTCATCGCGACGAGCTGGCGGAGGATCGCGGCGACCGGCATCGCACCCTCACCGACGATGCACTGACTCTCTGCGTTGGTGAGGTCGCGCAGGTCCTTGGCGTGCATGTCGAGCAGGCGCGGGCCCGCGTCGGCGACAGACTGCACGACATCCGTCCCCGTCCGCGCGGTGTGGCCGATGTCGATGCAGAGGCCAACCCGCGGGTCGATCGAGCGGACGGCCTTCAATACATCGTACGGCGAGGGGAAGTGCGGATCTTCGGGGCCGTGATTGTGGATCGCGACGCGGATGTCGTAGCGCATCGCGCAGCGTTCGACGCGCGGGAGGATCGCCGGATTCATCGTCGCGACGATGAGCGGCATGCCGGCTGCGCGAGCGTAGTCGAAGTAGCGGGCGACGTCGGTGTCGTTGTCCTTGTCGAAGGTGATCGTCCCGCCGCCGACGATGGTCAGCCCGGCGCTCTCGATTTCATGGCGTGCCGCGACCAGCTCGGCGAGCGCTGACTTGTAGGGCAGGTGAACCGACTTCAGGTTCACGTACGGGGTGCGCAGTGCCTGCACCATCGCGATCGCCTTGTCGCGCGGGAAATTGCGGAGCGAGTAGCTGGCGACGCCGAGCTTGAGGGCGGTGTGCGCGTCACGGTGAGAACGCGCACTGGAATTGGCGATGCTGGGACCAGGCGACGATGCCGGTCGGGCGCAGGCGCCAGTGAGCCCAGCGACCGCGGCGCCGGTCACGGCTGTCGCGGCGAGCGCGAGGAAATCACGGCGGGGGAGGAGCGGCTGCGACATCGAGTCCTCAGGCGGACACTGCCGGTTGCCAACCCGGCGCGTACTCCCGGCTCCAGAGCGCCCGAGCGTCCTCATTCCCCGCCGGTTGGCCATTCACCGGATCGGTCAGCACCGGGGTGCCTAACCGTTGAGCGATGTTGCCGAGGTGGCAGAGGAGAACGCTCTTGTGCCCCTCGTCGATCGGGGAGTGGAGAGCGGCGCCGGTGCGGATCGCCGCAAGAAAGTTCGCGATGTGGAATCCCGTCAGCCGGTCCGGTGCCTTTGTGTCGAGCGCGGTCGCCGTCTCGTCGCCGTACGACTCCTTCACCACCGTGTTTTTCATGTCGTAGAAGGTGTAGCCATTCCGGTCGATGAAGGCGCTGCCTGCGGTGCCGTGGATCGTCGAGCCGCGCCCCTTGCCGTTCGGGGTGAAGCCATTGCAACTCTGTCCCTGCCAGACGATCGCCTTCTTCCCCTCGAACTCGAAGGTGACTTCCTGCGTATCGGGGAATTCCCAGTCGTCCTCGAAGGCATAGCGACCGCCGCTGGCGGTGGTCTTCAGCGGGTAGCCGGTGCCTAACGCCCAGCGGCAGATATCGATTTCGTGCGTACCATTGTTGCAGATCTCGCCGGTGCCCCAGCGCGCGAACCAGTGCCAGTTGTAGTGGATGACGTTGTCGCGGTACGGGGTGCGGGGCGCCGGCCCCTGCCAGAGATCGTAGTCGAGCCACTGCGGCACGGGGACAGGCTTCCCGATGCCGATCGTGCCGCGCGTATTCGCATACCATGCGCGCGCGAGATACGGCCGGCCGATCGCCCCGCCATGAATCGCCTCGATCGCCTCGATCGAGCGCGGTGCCGAGCGTTGCTGGTTGCCCATCTGGACGACCTTGCCGGCGCGCCGCTGCGCGGCGACCAGCAGCTCGCCCTCACGTGGGTTGTGCCCGCAGGGCTTCTCGACGTAGACGTGTTTCCCCGCCGCGAGGGCGAGGATCGCCGCCGGCGCGTGCCAGTGATCGGGTGTCGCGATGACGAGCGCGTCCACCTCCCTGTCGTCGAGCGTTCGGCGAAAATCGACAATCGCCTTTGGACGACGCGTCTGCAGCTTCGCCACCGTCTCGACGCCCTTGGCCAGCACATGCTGGTCCACGTCGCAGACGTAGGCGACGTCGACGTTCGGGGCGAGAGCAAAGTTCTGGAGGTGGACGTCGCCGCGGCCGTTCAGCCCCATGATCGCGACGACGATCTTGTCGTTAGGCGATCCGTCGAAGGCGAGCAGGGGCCCGGCGCGCGAGGCGACGAGCATCCCGGCGCCGGCGGCTGATGTCGTCTTGAGGAAGGTACGGCGATTGACGGACGAATCAGCGAGTGACATGGCGAGGCGGAAGACAGGGAATCGAAGCGAGGGCGAGAGCAGGATTGCAACGAATGCCTAACGGCGCGGAGCGAGCGACCGGATGCGGATCGCGCGGAACCAGGCCTCGTCCCCGTGATCCTGGAGGACGATGTGCCCGGCGCGCCGGTCGGCGAACCAGGGCCACCCATGATACTTGCTGGCGGTGAGCGCCGCGTCCATCGCCGGGGTACCGAGGTCGTAGCTCACGATCCGCTTCCGTCGGTCATCAGGTCGCCGCCGGCGCGGGGCTGGCCGTCGGCTTGTACGGGGACAGCGCCGCTCGGAATCTTGTGGATGGTGCCGTTGTCGACGACCCAGTGCGCGGACGGGACGGTGCTCAGCCCAAGCCCGCGCCAGCCGCGGAGAGTGGTGCCGTCGAAGAGGGGCAGCCAGTCGGGCGACTGGCCGGCGTCGTCGCGCAGTGCGTTAGGCAAGCTTCAACTCGCGGAGCAATGTGACGAAGCGTGGATGCCCGTGGAGCGAGGCGAACAGGAATGACCCCTTGAGGCCGTACGCCGGCCCGGATCGTTCCTTCACCGCGCGCTCCAGCCAGTCGATCGCACGGTCGGCCTCGCCGAGCCCTGCGTGCACGTAGGCAAAATGATAGGGCGCCACGTACCCGTGCTGCGCCCGGGCATCGAGCTCCTGCAGAATCGCGCGCGCTTTCGCCTCGTTGCCGGTCATCCCATGGGCTGCGCCCAACTGGCCAAGCCACATCGTCACGGCCGGCGACAGAGAAACCGCTCGCTCGATTTCAGCGAGACCGTCGATGGTTCGTCCCGTAAAGATGTATGCCCAACCGAGTGTCGCACGGGCGCGATCGAGATTTGGCTCGAGCTCCACCGCATCGCGGGCCCGGAGCAAGGCCTGGTCGAAGCGGCCGGCGCGGAGGAGCGCGGTCGCGACATCGACGCGGTGGGCGAGGGGATCCAGCTCCTGGGCGCGCTGCAGCAGCGCGATCGCTTCGTCATAACGCGCGAGCGCGGAGCAGAGACGCCCGTACAGGTCGTACGCGTCGGCGCTATTCGGGTTGAGCTGCAATGCCCGCTTGAACGAATGCTCGGCGCCGGACCAGTCGAACTCGCGCACCATCTTGAGATAGCCGCGCGTCACGTGTGCCGCGGGCAGCTCGGGATCGAGTGTCAGCGCTTCGGCGATCGCCTCCGATGCTCGGCGGTACGCGTCACCGGGCGCGACGGCCCCCACCTCAGCCAGTTCGGTGCAGGTCATCGCGAGGTTGGCCCACGCGGCGGCGAACGCCGGGTCGCGGGCGATGGCGCGGTCGAAGTACGCGACCGCACTGTTGAGCGAGTCCGCGGTGTACTTGCTCAACCACTGCCGCCCCTGCAGGAACAGCTCGTAGGCGCGGACATCGTTCGTCGGCGCACGCTGGACGCGGACGTGTTCGTCGCGGGACAGTTCCGCCTCGAGCGCCGCCGCGATCTGCAGCGCGACGTCGGCCTGGATTGCGAAGATGTCGGTCAGCTTCCGGTCATAGGTTTCCACCCAGAGGTGCTGGTCGGTCGCGACATCAATCAGCTTGGCAACGATCCGGACGCTATCGCCGGCATGCCGGACGCTGCCATCGAGGAGCGCGGTCGCGCCAAGGGCGGTGCCGATCTCCTTGATGGTCTGTTGGCGCGCCTTGAAGGGCATGACGGAGGTCCGCGAGATCACCTTGAGTGCACGGATCTTCGAGAGCTGCGCGATGACATCCTCGGTGATGCCGTCGGCGAAGTATTCATCTGCGGGCTCGGCGCTGATGTTGAGAAACGGCAGCACCGCGACCGCCGGCGAGCCGCTGCGGTCGTCGGCGATGACCGCCGCCGGGCGCCTAACGGTTGTGCGAAGGTTCTCGGCCAGCGCGGCCACGCCGGGATCGGGTGGGAGGTCGAGGTCGGCGCGCAAGCGGCGGACATGCTCGGCCGCGTGGTAGGCCGCGCCGGCGCGATCTCCGGCGGCGTCGAGTGCGCGCATCAGCGCCTGAGCGTGGACGGCCGAGTACGGGTCGGCGGCGACGAGGCGGCGGCAGGTGCCGACGCGGCCGTGGACGTCGCCGGACGCTTCCTGCTGCGCGGCGACGGCGAGCAGCGCGCCGACGTAGGCGTGGGACAGCTCGTTACGTCGCTCGTCGAGCCAGTAGCCAAAGTCCGAGGATTCGTCGAGATGAAATCCGTCGAGCAGCGACCCACCGTAGTGCGCGATGACCAGCGCCGGATCCTTGGCGGCGATCGCCGTGCGGAGCGCGTGCAGGTCGCACGTTAGGCAGTCTGGATTCAACAACAACCCGTCTCCGGTCGAGGCGATGGCATCGTCGCCAAGTGCGGAGCGGAGCACATGGACCGCGAGGTTCAGCAACCGGCGCGCGTTGACGAGGTCGCGCTCGGGCCAGAGCAGCGCCATCGCGCGGTCGCGCGAGAGGGGTTGCGGCCACGCAGCAATGATCAGCGCCAGCAGCGCGATGCGATGACGCTGCGCCGGGGGACCGCTGACGAGTACATCGCCGGAGCGCAGGGATGCGCCGCCGAGGAGCTGGACCGTGATCATCGCCTCTCGTTCGCTCGCTAATCCGCAGCTAACTCCTGGCGCAAGGAGCAGCTAATCGTGCCGCGTCATGTTTCGCGCGAGGACAGGATAACCTACCACACGCGAGGCGACCATGAGACGCATGGCAACACTGCTGGCCGGGATCACGCTGCTGGGCGGATGCGGTTCCGAACCGACGGGGACGAACACGAACACGAAATTCGAGCAGGCGATGGCCGTGGCTCAGTCAGAGCCAGGCCAGGGAACGGCATCGTCGGAGCAACAGGATCTTGCGACGCTTCGCCGGGCGACCGCGCCGTATCATCGGTTCGAAACGGCAACCGCGGCTGGCTGGTCGGCGCAGATCACCGGCTGCATGTCGAGTCCCGCCGGGGCGATGGGGTTCCACTACGGGAACCCGGCGATCATCGACGGCACCGTGAGCGTCGACGCGCCCGAGCTGCTGCTCTACGAGCCGGAGGCAAACGGCCGGATGCGGCTCGTCGCGGTCGAGTACATCGTGCCGCTCTCGGCGTGGACGTCACCCACGCCGCCACGGCTGTTCGGTCATGACTTCCACGTGAACGCGGCGTTCGGAATCTGGGCGCTGCACGCGTGGGTCTGGAAGGAGAACCCGAACGGGATGTATGCCGACTGGAACCCGAACGTTTCCTGCTAGCCACCACCCACGCGTTCGACGACGTCCGACGACTGATCACATTCACACCCTGACCGGAGACAGCGATGCCGAAGTACCTGATCGAGCGAGAGATCCCGAACGCCGCGGCCCTCTCAGCCGACGAATTGAAGGGGATCTCGCAGAAGTCGTGCGCCGTGCTGCAGCAGCTGGGACCGAGCATCCAGTGGGTGCAGAGCTTCGTGACCGAGGACAAGATCACCTGCGTCTACATCGCCCCTAACGCTGAACTGATCAGGGAGCACGCCCGGCTTGGCGGCTTCCCGGCGAATCGCGTGCTGGAGATCGCGACGACGATCGACCCGACGACGGCAGAGTCGAACGCGATGGCGGGGGCGGGCACGTAAGAGGCTACCTAACGGCCGGTGACCAGGGGCGGCCGTCAGTAAGCAAGGGCCAGTGATACGCCGCGCATGCGCGGCGTATCACTGTTTTTTCTCCGCCCCGCGCGCCTTGGCAAAGATCTTCTTCGGAATCATCACGTGCACCCCGACGTTGCCGTCCACCAGCTCGGTGATCTCGACGTCGCAGGCGACGCTGGTCAGCATGTAGGCGTCGTCCTTCGACAGCCCCTTGTCGCTGACGAGGAAGTCGATCGCTTGGCGTACCGCGATCTTCGTCGCGGCGACGAGACTGGTGTCGGCGCCCATGGTGATCCAGTGTGTCGGCGTCTCGCCGCGCGGCCAGGTGAGGTGCATGTCCTTGCGGACGACGACCTGAAAGGTGCCAACGAGCGAAGTCTCGAGCGCGGTGATGTCGACCTCGCCGTTGCCCTGACCGGCGTGGCCATCGCCAATCTCGAGCAGCGCGCCCTTCGTGTGCACGGGGATGAAGAGTGTGGTCCCGGCGACGAAGGCCTTGTCGTCGAGGTTGCCGGCGTGGGTGCCCGGGGGTGCACTGTTAATCCGGCCATCGCTCGGCGCTGGAGCGACGCCGATGCTGCCGAAGAAAGGCTGGAGCGGGATGTCGATGCCGGGAGCGAAGCGCGCGAGCATGCGACGCCTGTCGAGGGGGATGATGCGCATCCGCGCGTAGTCGTAGTCCTCGGGGAGGAAGCCGCGCTTCGGGCCGAAGGCATTGTAGGCGTACGGAATCGCCAGCGAGATCTTCCGGATGCGCACCTCGAGCACGTCTCCCGAGTCGGCACCCTCGACGTAGATCGGGCCGGTGAGGATGTGGCCGCCCGGCCCCTTGTTGGTCACCATCGTCGTGATGTCACGCAGTGATTGCTCGACATCGGCCGGCGCGACACCGGCGCCCTCGAGGCGCGTGGGGCTCGAGGTGATCAGCGTGCCCACCGTTATGACATCGCCGGAGTTGATGTGCAGCACCGGCGTTGCGGCGGCGTCGTAGTAGCCCCAGGCGACGGTCGTCGGCGAGGGCATCAGGGTATGGCGGGCGGGAGCGCCGCTTGCAGCGGTCTGCTGGGCCGGCGCGGGCACCGCGGCAGCCAAGGCAGCGAGGCAGATCGCCGCACGGCGCGTCACCCAGGACAATCTGCGCACTCTCATCGTGCCTCTCTCTTTAACGCGCCTGGCTCATCCGACGCTGCCGGCGGGCCAGAGCCACGCCGCGCCGCGCACGCCACTCGAGTCGCCGTGCATGTTGCGCACGATGCGCGTCTCGATCGTGTTCGAGAAAACGTAGCTGCCAAGGCCGGCCTGCGCCGCGTCGGCGAGGCCGACGACGTTCGACATGCCGCCGCCGAGCACGATGACGTCGGGGTCGAGGATGTTGATGATGGTGGCCAGGGAGCGGGAGAGACGATCGTGATAGCGCGCCATCGTCGCACTCGCTTCCGGATCGCCATTCACCGCGCCCTCGACGATCTCGCGCGTCGAGAGTGTCTTGCCCGTGTGTGCGGTGTGGTCGCGCCCGAACGACGGTCCGGAGATGAACGCCTCGATGCAGCCGCGCCGCCCGCAGTAGCAGGAGGGTCCCGGACTCTCGTCGCCGACGGGCCAGGGCAGCGGGTTGTGTCCCCACTCCCCAGCGATCTGGTTCACGCCGATGATGCACTTTCCCCCGACGACGATGCCGCCACCGACGCCGGTGCCGAGGATGACGCCGAACACCACTGGCGCACCGGCGGCCGCGCCGTCGGCCGCTTCGCTCAGCGCGAAGCAGTTGGCGTCGTTCATCAGCCTGACGATACGGGCGAGCCGGATATTCAGGTCGCGCTCGAAGGGCTGGCCGTTGAGGCAGACGGAGTTGGCGTTCTTGACCACGCCGCTCGCCGGCATGACGGTGCCGGGGATCCCGATGCCGACGGTGCAGCGGACCTCGACCGCGCGCTCAATCGCATCGACCACTTCGGCGATTGCATCGAGTGTCGCTTCGTACTGGCTCGGCGTCGGCACCCGCCGGCGCGCCACAATCTCGCCGGTGTTCGAGAGCGCGATGCCTTCGATCTTCGTTCCGCCGAGGTCTATTCCGATCCGCATGGTAATCGATCCAGCAGGGCGTTAGGCGTGGCGTCGTCCGAGTCCGTCGGCGATGACCGCGATCACGATCACGATGCCGAGGGCGATCTTCTGCACGTAGGGATCGACGTTGGCGAGATTGAGTCCGTTGGTGAGCACCCCGATGAAGACGGTGCCCCAGAGCGTGCTGCCGATGCTGCCGCGTCCCCCGCTGAGCGAGGTACCGCCGACGACCACCGCGGCGATCACGTCGAGCTCGTACTGGACGCCGGCGTTAGGCACCCCGGCGCCAAGCCGCGAGGCGAGGACGAAGCCGGCGAGCCCGCCAAGCACCCCGTTGAGGGTGTAGACGATCCCGGTCACCAGCTTGACGCGGATGCCGGCTAGCCAGGCCGCCTCGGCGTTGCCGCCTAACGCGTAGATGTGGCGGCCGAGCACCATCCGGCTGAGGACGAAGGCGCCAGCGGCCATCACCGCGACCATCACCAGCACCGGCGCCGGGATACCGAAGACCACCGCCCGGCCGAGTGCACCGAACGACGATGGCATGCCGCCGATGCTCCGCCCGCCTGAGATGATGAACGAGAGCCCGCGGGCGACGGTCAGCATCGCCAGGGTGGCGACGAACGGCGGCACCCGGAGCCAGGCGATCAGCGACCCGTTGACGATGCCGGTGATCGCGCCGACGCCTAACGCGACGAGGATGACGACCGGGAGCGGCGCCCCCTTCGTCGCGGCGATGGCCGCCGAGACGCCGGCAAGGGCGAGCACCGAGCCGATCGACAGGTCGATCCCCCCGGTGAGGATGACCGCGGTCATCCCGACGGCGAGGATGCCGATGATCGCGATGCTGAGCGCGATGTTGACGGCGTTGGCGACCGAGAAGAAGCCGGGCGCGATCGCCGCGAACACCAGCACCTGGACGAGCGTCGCCGCGGCGAGCGCGTACTCGGCGGCGCGCCGTCGGTGGGCGGCGGAGCGGCTGGCCGTCAGGATGGCCGCCGCCGGAACGTCAGGCAGCGTGGGCGTCGCCGGGCCTCAACTGGCCGGCGGGCCACCCGCGGCGCGGATGGAGTCGGCGTCGATGATGCGCACGGGCACGGCGATCCGTGCCGGCGGATTCTTCCCGGCAAAATGGTCGGCGATCGCCTCGATGGTCTGCGTTCCGATCGCCCGCGGCTGCTGCGCGACGTCGGCCTTGAGCGCGGATCCGGACGCGATTGCCTTCAGCGCCTCGGGAGCCGCGTCGTAGCCGACGATGATGAGGTCCTTCATGCTGTGTGACGTCGCGCTGGCGAGGACGCCGAGCGCGGTCTCGTCGTTGATCGCGAACACCGCGCGAAGGTCGTGATGCGCCTGGAACATGTCGTCGGCGGCCTTGAGCGAGCGATCGCGCACCCCCGCGCCATTGATGGTCGAGACGATCCTGATCCCGGGGAACTTGGCGATCGCCTCGCGGAAGCCGGTCTCGCGGTCGATCACCGACTGGAGCTCGGGCTGGCTGACGAGGCCGACGTTGCCCTTGCCGCCGAGGAGCTTGCCGATGTATTCGCCGGCGAGCCGCCCGCCGGCGACGTTGTCCGAGGCGATGTGCGAGACGACCTTGCCCCCCTCAGCGCCGATGTCAGCGGTGAAGACCGGGATGTTCGCCGCGTTGGCCTTCTCGATCGCCGGCGCGATGCCCTTGGTGTCGGTCGGGCATACTATGATCGCGTCAACGTGCTGGACGAGAAAGTTGTCGATCGCCGACTGCTGCTTGGCGAGGTCGAAGTCGCCGGTGGTGATGATCAGCTTGTAGCCGTGCTTCGCGGCCGCCTCCTGCAATCCGGTCTCGAGCTGGCGATAAAAGTCGTGCTCGCGGGTGAGCAGGCTGTCGCCGATGGTCTTCGTGGTCGGACCGGCCTTCGCGTCACCCCCGGCGCCGTCCTTCGCGGTGCAGCCGAGGGCGACGAGGATTGCGGGGGCGAGCAGGCGGAGCGTTAGGCGGGGAAGCATGCGGCGGGTGATGGTCGTGGGGAGCGTTACGGGTGCCGATAACGTGTGCGGCGTAGGGCGGCGGGGCTAGGGGCATCTGGGACGAGATGGCCTCGCCCCGCGTGAGCCCCGGCGGTCGGCGCCGGCAGGAACGCTCACCCTTCAGGCCGGCCTCGGTGCCCTCATTTTACTCGTTTTCCTCCCCCGACTGCTGTTTCGCGGCGGAGTGGACGAGCGGTCCGGAATGGGCTACGATTGCCGGTACACCGAACTGTTGGCGTCAACGCTCACGGATGTCAGACGAGGAGGATTCAGTCATGTCCCGGACACTGCACCGAAGCACTCTCCTGCTCGGCACGGCAGGCATTCTTCTCGCCGCGTCGAGCAACCCTGCCAGCGCGCAAGGCGCGCGCTGCAACGTCATCGGGACGTGGGAGCTCGTCTCGATCAGCCTCGACGGGAAGGCGGCGCATTTCGACCCCGAGCGGAAGATCGTCACGCGGACGCACTTCATGTGGATCGGCCAGGCGGAGCACCGCGACACGCTGCCGCTGTTGACCGCGACCGACAGCCTCCGCGTCAACCGCCTGTCGGGCGGATCGGGGACCTACACGCTCGCCGGCAGCAGCTACACGGAACACATCGACATGTTCGTCACGCCGAGTTACGTCGGGAACGATTTCAAGGCGAAGTGCCGGACGACCGCGACGAAGTGGATTCACGAGTACGGCAGCGATCAACCGGATGACGCGACGCACGGGAAGCCGATCCACTACATCGAGGTGTGGCGCCGCGTCCAGTAGCGGTACCGTTAGGCGACGAGATCAGCTGAAGCGCGTCGTTCGCCAGAGCGCGAACGCGCAACCGCCGAGTGCAGCGAGCGTTGTCAGCGCCAGAGCTGCCGCCCATCCCCAGTCGAGGGCGATGCGCGGCGGCTCGGCGATCGCTGCGAAGGCGACCAGCGTCGCCGTCGATGCAGCGACGATGATCCAGTCGCGCCAGCTCCGCCGATGCGCGCGGGCGACATCGGGTTCGCGGCCGGCGCCGCGAGCACTGGTATAGTCGGCGTCCACCCCATAGCGCGCTCCCTCGCGGGATGCGGCCGCGCGCCAGCGGGCGTGCTCGTTGCCGCTGACCGACGACAGCGCGATCACGCCGGCGCCTAACGCCATGACGATGGAGCCGAGGACGACGTGGAGCAGCACGTCGTGCGATCCGCCGCGCAGCTCGCCGAAGACGAGCACCCCCCAGAGCAGTCCCCAGAGCTGGTTGGTGTTCGAGAGCGGGATCCCGCGAGTGATGCCGGCGTACTTGACGGCGTACTGCTGAAAGAGGTCGCCGACCACCCAGACCACGCCGCCGGCAAGCAGCCAGAAGAGCGCGTGCCGCGCCGCCGACAGCTCGTGCCAGAGCGGTGACACGCCACCGCTGAGCGAGATCGCGAGCACCGACATCATCGCCAGCTCGCCGACGGTGAAGAACGCTATGAAAGAGAGCGGGTTCATCCCCGTCAGGTACGCCTTGCGATAGGGGATGTACATCGTTCCCCAGATGACGCCGGCGGCCAGTGCCGCAATCACGCCGCGCAGCGCGTTGCCTGACGATGCCTGGGTCGCCGAGGCGATGGCGAGCGCGGTCGCACCGCCGAACATCAATAGTGCGCCGCCGATCACGCCGAACCAGCGGCGCCGGTCGGCGCCACGCAGCTCGCCGAAGAACAGCACACCCCAGAGGATGCCGAGCAGGCTGTTGCTGTTCCAGAGCGGGAACGCGATGCTCAGCCCGACGTCGCGCACTGCGAAGATGGTCAGCGTGTTGGCGACCGCCCAGAGGCAGCCGGCGAGGATGGCCCAGACAATGAGATGCGGTGCCTGCCGGAGGTCGGCGGCGATGTAGGACGTGCCCTGGATGAGTGCAGGCAGCGACCAGCGCGCGAGGAAGACACCGATGACCATCGCCAGCGAGACGACCACCGGCGACAGTCCGGAGTTCACCAGCTTGGTGGGCGCCTCGGCGGCACCGAGCCAGGCGCCGGCGGTGAGGCCGCAGACCATGCCGACCGTCTGCAGGGTACGGATGCGGCGCGGATCGGGAGCGCCACTCGGGGCATCATCCGCCGGCGCGGGGCGTTGCGTCGCGGCGCTCACAGTGCTTGCGCCGCGGTGATCCAGCGGAGCACGACCAGTCCCGCGGCGAGCACGACGACGGGAACCCAGAACTGCACGTCGCGGAGGACGAGGCCCAGCCAGCCGCCGTTAGGCAGGCGGCCGCGGTCAGGCAGGTGACGATCGCTGCCGATCATGGGGCACCGACGATCGGGAGCTCGACGAAGCTCGCCTGGCCCGGTGCGTGATAGATGCGCTGCGTCGCCTTGTGGTAGTCCTCCGGCTTCGCCCAGAAGATGTTGGGCACGAAGGTCTGCGGGTTGCGATCGTAGAGCGGGAACCAGGACGACTGGACCTGGACCATGATGCGATGGCCGGTCAGGAAGACATGGTTCGCCGTCGGCAGCGCGAAGCGGTAGGTGAGCGCCTTGTTCGCCTCGATCGGCTTCGGCGTCTCAAAACTCTCGCGATAGCGCCCGCGGAAGATGTCGGCGGCGACCATCAACTGGTATCCGCCCATCGCCGACTGTGGCGCGACTTCGTCGGGGTAGAGGTCGATCAACTTGACCACCCAGTCGGCGTCGGTGCCGCTGGTCGACGCGACAAGGTTGGCAACGGCCTGGCCGCTGATCTTGACCGGGGCGGTGAGTACGTCCGAGGTGAAGGCGAGAACGTCGGTGCGTCCCGAGGCTTCACGCTGGTCGTCGGCGAGCCAGTCGGGCCAGGTGAGGCCATTGTCGTAGCCGACCGGGCGGGTCGGTCGGGCGCGAAAGGGAACCGGCTTGGCCGGGTCGGAGACGTACGCCTCGAACGGCGCGCTCGCAGCGTTAGGTGCCGTGAAGCCGGCGCGAAGTCCGGCCTGCAGGTAGAAGGGGGTCGGCCGGATGGTGCATCCGCTGGCACAACCGGACGGCCACGACGGCAGCTTCCGCCAGCTGTTCGTCCCGCTCTCGAAGGCGGTGACCGGGGCGACGTCGGATTTCGGCGCGTCGTCCTTCAGGTAGTGATCGAGGAAGGGGCGCAGCACGTCGCGCTGGAAGGCAAGCGACGTATTGAACTCGAAGCGGAGGGCGCCTAACGATGAGCCGTCCTCGATTGCCTGCCCGTGATGCCACGGCCCCATGACGAGGAACACCTTGTCGTTGCCGGTGTCCTTGGGCTCGAGCGCCTTGTAGACGGCAATTGCACCGTAGATGTCCTCGGCGTCCCAGAGGCTGTGGACGAGCATCACCGGCACCTTGAGCGGCTGGGCGGCGAGAATCTTGTCCATCGCCTGTTGCTGCCAGAACGCGTCATACGACGGATGCGCGAGGACCTTCCGCCAGAACCCGCTCTGCTCGAGCCCGCGGCGCTTCCCGAGCTCGCCGGCCGACCCGGCCTGCATGAACATGTCGTAGTCGTCGTAGCTGGTGCTCCACCAGTGCGCCGAGTTGTCGCGCGTGACAACCTGTTCGTAGATGTACGGCATGTTCTGCTGGCGGAAGGCGCCGTTATGAAACCAGTCGTCGCCCATCCAGCCGTCGACCATCGGGTTCATCGGCACGCTGACCTTGAGTGCCGGATGCGGATTGACCAACGCCATCAGCGGGAGAAAACCGTCGTACGAGATGCCGATGATGCCGACCTTTCCATTCGACTCGGGAATGTTCTTCACCAGCCAGTCGATGGTGTCGTACGTGTCGGTGGCGTGGTCAACGGCCGTCGGGTTGAGCGGGCCACGCAGCGGGCGGTTCATCACGTAGTCGCCCTCCGAACCGTACTTGCCGCGAACGTCCTGGACGACGCGGATGTAGCCACCGCCGATGATGACCTCGAGCGCATTGTCGTAGCCGGCGAGATTCGGCGCGAGGTGGGCGCTGTGGGCGTGGCCGGTGAGGGTGTTCGCGTCGTACGGCGTCGGGTGAGCAGGATCGGCGCGCGCTGCGCGCCGTTAGGGACGAGGATGACGGTGTGCAGCTTGACCCCGTCGCGCATCGGGATCATCACGTCGCGCCGGACGTGGTCGAAGCCATCGTTGGTCGGAACGACGGTCGCCGGTGCCTCGCTCGGCAGCGTCGCACCTTGGGCGGGGAGGAGCATCGGCGCCGCGGCGAGCAACAGGCCGAGGACGAGCGGGCGGAAATGCGAGGTCGCGGTCGGCGGCACGGTAGCTCCGGGAGCGGGAGGGGAGATCGCTGCCGGAGAAGCTACGAGCGCGCGCGCCTCAGGGAAGCCGGTAGGCCGACGCCGTTTGCGCGTGCTCGCCCTCGACGGACGGCCCGTTGCCCGGTCGGCCGGGGATCGGCAACCCGAAGAACGCCGACTCGTCGCTCGGCGCGCTGTTCTTCGCGACCACCGACCACTCGCCATCGTTCTCGAGGACAACGATGCGCGCGTCGCTGAGCGAGCGCAGTCCGGCCTTGCGCACGGCGGCCCTGATCTCGTCCGCGCTCACGCTGCTCTCGAGCAGGCGATCCTCGAGGAGCTGCCCGTCCCAGAGCAGCACGCGTGGCGGCTGCCGGACCGCGTGGTGGACGGCCAGGTAGCGCGACTGCAGCCAGCGCACCGCCTCCTGCAGCGTGAGCAGCGTAAGCAGCGCGGCGACCCCTTCGAGGACGGCGATCTCGCGGAAGACGACGACCGACGCGATCACCGAGCCGAGGGTGACGGTGAATACGACGTCGAAGCCGGACATCTTCGCCAGCGCCTGCTGCCCGACGAGGCGCAGCATCGCGACGATCACCACGAAGATGATCGCCGACGCCGCGACCACCCGCCCGATGCCGGACCAGGAGTGAAAGAACATGCCGTCTGTTATAGCAGCAATTGCGCCGATAACGCGCATGCGCCTCTATCGACGGCTGGCGACGCGCCGCCAGAACTCGGGCAGTCGCGGCAGGGCGCGCAGCGCGGCCGCTTTCACGTCGTCCTCGAGCGCCTCGACCATGAAGCGGAGGGTGATGCCGTGCGCCGGCCTAACGGTCAGCTGCACCGGGTCACCGGCGCCGACGTCGCCCTCCTCGATCACGCGCAGGTACGCGCCCGGCCGGCCGGCGGCGAGGAATTTCTTCGGGAAGTACGGATCGTTCATGCGAACGCCGAGCTTGTAGCAGGGCATGCGCGGCTGCGCGACCTCGAGCAGGGTCGAACCGACGTGCCATCGCTCTCCGACGATCGCATCGTTCAGGTCGAGCCCCTCGACGGTCAGGTTCTCGCCGAAGAAGCCGGGCGGTGTCTCGAGCTTGGTGCTGTCGCGCCAGAAATCGTAGTCTTCGCGCGCGTAGGCGTAGACGGCTTTGTCAGGTCCGCCGTGCACCGTGCGGTCGGCCTGGTCGTCGCCGGCGAAGTTGACGCCGCGCAGCGCGACGCGTCCCGGCACCGGATGCTTCCAGATGCCGGTGTGGACGATCTCGCCCCGCCACTCGACGGCGCGAATCTCGCCGACGTTGACCGAGATGACGCGCGCGTGTGGTTCGTCTCGTTGGAGACGCGCTTCACTGCCGACCTGCGTCGTCCTCATCCGGATAAGCCTGCCTCGTGCGTCAACCGGTCATGCCAGCGCCGCATCCGGCAGCCGCTCGGCCGCCCGAACGATCGCCCGCGCCATCGCGCTGAAGATCAGCTTGTGAATCGGATAGAGCAGGTGCCAGTAGAGCGCACCAGCGAGGCCGCGCGGCGCAAAGATCGCCGTCTGCGCGAGCACCGATCCGGTCGCACTCGGCGCCAGCTCCCACTGCAGCCACGCCTGGCCGGGCACCTTCATCTCGGCGCGCAAGCGAAGGCGGCGCGGCGGGTCGCTCACCTCGACGCGCCAGAAATCCACCGCCTCGCCGGGCAGCAGCACCTTCGCGTCGCGCCGGCCACGGCGGAGTCCCGGCCCGCCGACCAGCCGGTCGAGCAGGCCGCGCGCCTCCCACGCCCAGTTCCATGCCAGCCATCCGGTCTCGCCGCCTAACGATGCGACGACCGCGTACAGCTGGGCGACCGAGGCGCGCGACTCGACCGTCCGGATCTCGCGAATCAGTCCTTCGCGATCGCTCAGCTCGTACGAGGACGCGTTGAGCGCGTCGCTCCACGCGGTGGCGACGCGCTGGCCGGTGGTCCGCTCGAGCGCGCGCCCGACCGCCTCACGATACGGAATCGGCGCGATCTCGGGGAACTGCGCGCTCGCGACGGTGGTATCGGCCAGCACCGGGTCGACGACACCCTCGATCAGCGGAACGGCGATGCTGTTCGGCAGCGGCGTCACGGCGCCCACCCAGCGCGCGGCGAGCGACGGCGCGAGCACCGGCACCGGGATGATCACCCGGTGCAACCCGCGCTCGGCGGCATACTGCAGCATCATCGTCCGGAAGGTGAGCACGTCAGCACCGATGTCGACGATGCCTAACGGCGGACGCTCGGCGGCCAGCACGAGATAGCGGAGGACGTCCGTCACACCGATCGGCTGCACCGCGTTGAGGATCCAGCGCGGGGCGACCATCACCGGCAGCCGCTCGGTCAGGTAGCGCACCATCTCGAACGATGCGCTTCCCGAGCCGATGATCGGTCCGGCACGAAACTCGGTCGTCGGGAGCAGCTCGCCGAGCACGCGGCCGGTCTCGGCGCGGCTCGCCAGGTGGGCCGAAGGCGCACGACCGCCGCGCGGCAAGAGGCCCCCGAGGTAGATCAGTCGCTCGAGCCTAGCGGCGGCGTGGCCGAAATTCGTTGCCGCCTCACGATCGCGCGCCGCGAAGTCGCGTCCCGAGTACATCGAGTGCACGAGGTAGTACGCCGTACTGATTCCGTCGAACGCGCCGGCGAGTGACTTCGGATCGAGCAGGTCGCCGGCGCGGATAGTGACCTGGTCACTCCACGCGCGCCGAACGGCGCGCCGCGGGTCGCGCACGAGGACCGTCACCTCGTGCCCGCGCTCGAGCAGCAATGGCACCAGCCGCCCGCCGATGTATCCCGTCGCTCCAGTGACCAGCACGCGCATCTGCACCTCTTCCGCGGTGAGAACTCTTCTGCGGGAAGTTACTCACCGGCACGGAAGGCGCGGATGTCCGATGCATGACATCGGGGAGGATACTGGTCACCGGCGCGACCGGCTTCATTGGCGTCGAAGTTGCGCGACAGATCGCGGCGGGTGGAGGTCGCGCCCGGCTGATGGTGCACCGTTCGCATCGGGCGCATTACGTGCGCGCCTTTTCGGACGATCTCGTCGTCGGTGACCTTGCCGACGGGGCGAGCCTGGCGCGGGCGGTCGATGGCGTCGATGCAGTGATTCACCTCGGCGGGCGCGCGACGTTCGAGTCGTATGCCGTGGTGCGTCCGACGCTCGTTGACGGCACGGCGCGGCTGGCGCAGGCGGCGGCAGCAGCGGGTGTGGCGCATTTCGTCTTCGCCAGCAGCACGATGGTCTACGATGGCATCGGCGGTCCAGCCGACGATCGGACGCCGGTCGCTCCGTGGAGCGGCTACGGCCGCGCGAAGGTGGCCGCCGAGCTGGCGCTCGGCGAGGTGGCCGCCGGCACGACGTTAGGCGTCGCGGTGCTGCGCCTGCCGCATGTCTATGGCGCCGGCGATGCGATGTTTGCGATGGTACGGCGCGGGCTCCTCGTCTCACCGGGCCGCGGCGACGTTCCCTTCTCGCACCTGCACGTCGCCGACGCGGCGCGGGCATTGGTCGCGGTGATCGCCACGGGATGGCGGGGATCCGCGCCGATCGCCGACGATGCGCCGGCATCGTGGCGTGAGTTCGTCGCGCTGCTTCGGAGCGAGTTCCCGCGACTGCGCGAGCTCCGCGTGCCGCCATCGCTCGCCGCGTTAGGCGCGAGGGTTCCGGCGTTCGTCGCGCGCGTTCGCGACCGGCCGACACTGCTGACACCGGATGCGGTGGCCGGATGGAACCGGTCGCTGGTCGTTGCGCCGGGCCCACTCTGGGCGCAACTCGGGCTGGCGCCGCGCTATCCCACGATCCAGACTGGCGTGCCGGCCGCGGCGCACGATCCGCTGCCGGAGGGGTGGGTGCATCCGGTGAACGACCATCGCCAACTGACATGACAGCTTCGATTTCCCGACGCCTCGCACGCCTCGCGGCCGCGGGCGTATTGACCGCGACGTCAGCGTGCGGACGCGGTGCCCACACCGCGCCAGCCCCGCTTCCGCGCGAGGGCTACGTCCTCACCGCCGACTCGGCGCGCCTCTTCTACCGGCTCGCCGGAACGTCAGGCGATACGCTGATCGCGATCCATGGCGGCCCGGGGGTGGATCTCGAGAGCATCGCCGGCGATTTCGCGCCGCTCGGCCTGCGCCACGTCGTGATCTTCTACGACCAGCGGGGGACGGGACGTTCGACGCTGCCCCGCGACACCACGACGCTCAACGCCGCACAGCAGGTGCTGGACCTCGACGCGGTGCGACGCCATTTCGGCCTGGCGCACCTGACGCTCGTCGCGCACTCGTACGGGCCGCTGCTCGCTGCGACGTATGCGATCGCGCATCCCGACGTCGTGTCGCGGATGGTGTTCTTCGGTCCCGTGCCCCCGCGTCGCGGCGATTTCTGGAAGCGCTTTGGCGAGAGCATGTCGACGCGACTCGACAGCGCGCAGGAGGCGCAGCTCGCCGAGGCGAACAATCGCCTGAACGATGCGACCGCCGATGCGCGCACCGCGTGTCGCGACTTCTGGGCGATCGCGATGCGTCCGCGTCTCGCCGAGCCGGATGCGTCGTTGCCGATGGTGAAGTCGGACCTCTGCGCATCCGATCCGGCCGGAATCCGCTACGGGCTGACAACGACCAACCGCCTGGTGATGAACTCGTACGGCGCCTGGGACCTTCGAGCCGCGCTCGCGTCCGTGCCCGCTCCGACGCTGATCGTCCACGGCGAGAGCGAGTCGATCCCGATGGACCTCGTCGAGGAGTGGACGACGGCGCTGCCGCACGCGACGCTCCTCCGTGTGCCGCGCGCGGCGCATTTCACCTACGCCGAGCGTCCGGACATCGTCTGGCCGGCGGTCGAGCGCTTCCTCGAGGCCACGGACCGCCGTTAGGCAGCACGCCGCCGGCGACGGTCTCAGCGGGTCGCCGCTTTGAGGCTGGCGCTGTCGCCGAGCATCAGCAGTTCGATCACGCTCGCCGGCAGGCTGCCGTAGCTGATCAGCTGGTCGTGGAAGGTGCCTAACGCGAAGTCGGTGCCGCGCGCGTCACGATACTTGCCGAGCAGCCGCATGATCTGCCACTTGCCGACCATGTAGCCGATCTTCTGCGTCGGGCTGGCCGCCGCGCCCGCTGCCTCACCCTCGGCTGCCTCGCGATCGAGTCCGCCGGCGTCCATGAAGTATTTCACCGCCTGCTCGAAGGTCCAGCGTCCGGTCTGGAGATTGACGTCCACCCCGATGCGCGCGGCGCGATAGCGGCTGAGCCGCAGCACCTGTCCCTGGCCCGCCGACCCGTCGGCGTACATCCCTTCGCGGAGCAGCATCTCCTCGCCGTAGAGCGCCCAGCCCTCGGTGAAGGTGTTGTCGGCGTGCTGGCGACGGATCTCGTTGCTGAGGTGCTTGGCGATCGAGAGCTGCAGAAAGTGCCCGGGGATTCCCTCGTGACCGAGGATCGGCCGCGGGTCCTCGATCGCGGCGCGAATGTAGAAGTTGCCGCTCTTCGGGTTGTAGGTCGGGATGAAGTAGAAGCCCGTTGGATCGCTGTCGTAGATCCCCGGTGGATTCATGAAGCCACCCGGACTCGTCGGCTTGAACGCCTCGGGAAGTTGCCGGATCTGGAACTGTCCGAGGTACGGCGGCAGCGTGACGAGATGATTCGTTGCGAGGAAAGCGAGGATGTCACGCTGGCGCGACTCGTACGCGGCGAGGAAGTCCGCCTGGTCTTTCGGGATGTTCGCCGCGCGCGACGGGTCGGGCGACGCCATGCGCGGATCCTTGAGCATTGCCTCCAACCCGCGATAACGGCCGAGCTCGACCTCGCCTAACGTTGCGACCTGGGCCGCGTCGATCGGGAGGAGGAGCATGTCGTGAAGGAGGTAGTTGTACTTTGCCTCCCCCATCGGCTTCCAGGCTGGCATCGACGGCAGTCGCGTCTCCAGCCAGTCGGCGTACTGATGCAGCGCGCGAATCGCGTCGTCGCGCGCATGGACAAGCGCGTCGCGCTCGACGGGCGTGAGACTGTCGGCGAGCGTCATCATGCTCGTCAGGTACAGATCGTCTCCGCCGCGCGCCGAGGCGATGGCGAGTTGCGCGTAGAGCTTGACCGGGCGCAGGAGGTTCGCGCGCGCGGTAGCGAGCATCGCGGGGACCGCCGTCAGGCGCGCGGTAGCGGCGAGCGCGCGGGTGTGATGCGGCGCGTAGTCCTTCTTGAGAAGGCTGAAGATCGCGTTGGCCGCCTCGCCGGTGTAAACCTGCGGATCCGATTCCTCCGCGGCGAGCGTGCGCGAGAAGAAGTCGTCGCGCACCAGCTGTGAGCGGAAGAGCAGCCAGTCGACGCGATCATCGCTGCTCCACCCGGTGGTGCGCATCGCGCGCACTCGATCGAGCAGCTGGTGCACGCGCGCGCGACGGGACTGCACCGCTGCCAGCCGATAGTCAGTGAGGCGATCGTCCCAGCGGTGGTTGCCCGCGTCGCTGGTGCCGACCGGGTAGATCGAATCGCGCCAGGTATAGTAGTCGTGCGCGAGGGTGCGGAGTTCCGCGGGCGTCGCGGCGGTGATCGATCGCGACGGATGAGAGACCGAGGCCGCGCTCGGCGCCGCGCTGAATGCGAGCGCGACGCCGAGCACTGCGATGTGGGAGGAGCGAATCACTTGGTACCGGTTGCGAGGATGCGCTCCGCGGCGCGGATGCTCAGGGCGCCTTTGTTGCCTCGGCCTTGAGGACGAGTACCGAGTCGGCGGTCTTCACGCCGTAGTGCGCGACCGTCGTGCCGACGAGTTTGCCGCCATCCATGTGGTAAGTGCTCGTCGTCGTGACCATCACGCCCTTGCGGCGAACGCTCGGATACTTGTCCGAGGTGGCGACGACGCTGTCACCGCGCACCATGACGTGGAGCGGAACCGGCTTCAGCTTGCCCAACGTCATCGTCCAGCCAGTGGTGTCGGCGGTCGCGTTCAGCATCGCAGTGGTCGTCGTGGTGTCCTTCCCGGCGACCGCGGGGCGGACCGTGAGCATCCATTTGCCGGCAACGTCCTTCAGTGAAAAACCGGGGGCGGCCATCGCGGTCGTCGCGGTGGTTGCTGCCATCATTCCCGCCGACGAGTCGGAGACCTTTTCGCCAGACTTGGCGCATGCGGCGGCGAGGACTGCGACGAGGACTGCGGAGTAAGAAGTGCGGCGCATCGGGGGCTCCCATTTTCAGGTAACGCCCGCTCGGCGATTCCGAGCGAGCCGAACGGCCAGCGTCAGGGGTGCAGGGGAGATGATACAGCGCCCGGAGTCGATGTCAAACGCGGAGCGGCGGTCGTCAACGATGACCACCGAGAACTGCCGCGCCATTTCGGGGCTCGCGGTCCCGCGTGGGCCGCAGGCTTTTGGGCACGCCTGGCGGGCCCTACTCGCCGCGCGTGCCCCCACTCCCAGCCCCCCATCCCGAACCTCGCCCCGGCGGCCGTGCTCTCTGGTTGATTGCCGTTAGGCGGGCTCGATCCTGGTCGGTCATCGGACGTGTGAGAACGTTAGGCAGCGGTTGCTCGCCGGGCGCTCCGGTGCCGGAATGCCGATGATCGCTGAGCGGGATTGCAACTTGCGTTGAGCCCCGCCATGGACAACGCTCCGACTGGCCCCACGCTCTTCGCCGCCGCGCAGGCAGCGATGCGGGCGAACGGGTTCGATCCCGACTTTTCCGCCGCGGTGATGATGGAAGTCGGGTCGCTCGACGACCCGTCCGACAATCCGCTGCCGCCGGGCAGACGCGACATGCGTGCACTGCCATGGTCGTCGATCGACAACCGCAGCTCGCGCGACCTCGACCAGATCGAGGTGAGCGAACAGCTGCCCGACGGCGGGATTCGCGTCCGCATCGGCATCGCCGACGTCGAGACGCTGGTCGCGCTCGGCTCGGCGGCGGACGAGCACGCGGCGGCCAACACGACATCCGTCTACACCGGTGTCGCGGTCTTCCCGATGCTGCCCGAGAGGCTGTCCACCGATCTGAGCTCGCTCAACGAGGGCGAGGATCGCCTTGCCGTCATCATCGAGTTCGATGTCGCCAGCGACGGTGCTCTCGGCAACGCGCTCGTCTATCGAGCACTCGTCCACAACCGCGCAAAGCTCACCTACGACGCGGTCGGTGCCTGGCTCGAGGGCAACGGTCCCGCGCCGCAGGCAATCGCCCGCTGGCCGGCGCTCGGCGAACAGGTGCGCATGCAGGACGACGCGGCGCAGCGTCTACGCCGAGCGCGGAGCCTGGCAGGCGCACTCGATTTCGAGAGCATCGAGGCCTCGCCAGTGGTGGTCAATGGCAAGGTGGTCGATCTCGCGGTCGCGCGGCGCAACCGGGCGCGCGACCTGATCGAGGACTTCATGGTCGCGGCCAACCGGTCGGTCGCCGTCTTCCTGCTCGAGCACAACTCGCCGTCGATTCGCCGTGTCGTGCGCGAGCCGAAGCGGTGGGACCGGATCGTCGCGCTGGCGGCCGAGCTCGGGGAGAAGCTGCCTGACGCGCCCGACAACAAGGCACTCGGCGAATTCCTCGCGCGGCGCCGTGAAGCTGACCCCGAGCACTTCGCCGACCTTTCGCTGTCGGTGGTCAAGCTGCTCGGTCCGGGCGAGTATGTGCTCGAGCGACGGTTAGGCGACCGCCGCTCGGCGGGACACTTCGGGCTCGCCGTCGCTGACTACGTGCATTCGACTGCACCGAACCGCCGCTTCGCCGACCTGGTGACGCAGCGGCTGCTGCACGCGGTGAATTCGGGAACCCCGCGTCCGTACAGCGACGACCAGCTGACCGCGATCGCGCTCCGCTGCACCGAGCGCGGTGAAGCGGCGCGGAAGGTCGAGCGCACCATGCGGAAGATCGCCGGCGCATCGATGCTCGCCGACCGCATCGGTGAGAGCTTCACCGCGGTGATCACGGCATCGTCGCCAAAGGGAGTCTACGCGCGCGTGCTCAGCCCACCGGTCGAGGGGCGTGTCGTCCGCGGCGGGGCGGGGCTCGACGTCGGCGACACCGTGCGCCTGACGCTGAAGGTGGCCGACGCGGTAAAGGGCTACATCGACTTCGTCCACGCCGATGACGGCGCGGCGCGAAAGCTCGAGCGCAGCCGGCGGAAGAAGGCTGCGGCCGACAAGCTGCGGACGCGCATCGGCCAGATGTTCGACGCCGAGGTGACCGGTGTCTCCGAAAGCGGGACGTGGGTCCGGCTGCTCGATGGATCGGCCGAAGGGCGCGTCGTTCGCGGCTACAAGCCGCTCACCGTCGGGATGAAGGTGCCGGTGCGGCTGATCAACACCGACAGCGTGCACGGCTTCATCGACTTCGAATACTCGACGGGGATCGATGCGGCGAAGGAGGATCGCACCTCGCGCAAACGCGCCGCAGCGCTGACGCTCCGCGACCGAGTCGGCGAGACCTTCAGCGCGACCGTGTCGGGGACGACACCGAAGGCCACCTGGATCACCGTCGCGCCGGACGGAATCGAAGGACGGCTGGTACGCGGGCAGCGGCGCGTCCGTGTCGGCGATCCGCTCACCGTCATCCTGCTCAATGCCGACCCGGTGCGCGGCTTCATCGACTTTGCCCGTGAGGACACCGCGCTCCCGGCGCAGGCGGACGGAGGGACGAACGATGCGCTTCGTTCGCCATACCGCAGCGAGCCCGGTTCGGACCGGCGGGCGGGGGACTGAGGCGCTACCAGATCCCCGGCACAACGCGCCAGCGTACTCGGGCCGCGTACGCATCATAGCCGTCGAGCCGGGCGCGGAGCATACGCTCCTCGTGAACGATGCGAATGACGAGGATGCCTAACGGTACTGCGCTGGCCACGGCCGCGGCGAATGAGCCGAGCCAGAGCGCGAGCCCGACGAGCACGAAGGGGAGTCCGGCGTAGAAGGGGTGCCGCACGAACCGGTACGGACCACGGTCGGCGACCACGTGACCGCGCTCGGCCTGGTAGCGGACGACGGTCACCGCGAAGGCGTTGGCGGTGAGCGCGAGGTGAACGATCCACCAGCCGGCACCGAATGCCGCGAGCCCGGCTGCGCGAAGCGATCGCGGTGGGTCCGCCAGCAGATGGAGGTGCCAGCGGTCCACCGACGCGAAGACGATCACGGCGGCGAAGCTGGCCATGGAGGCGAGCAGCAGCACGCGGTCCGCCACGATCTGTCCGCGCTGAATGGGAAATCGCGCGCGCTCGGCGAGGAGACCGGGCTGTGCGCGCTGCAGGAGCACGGCGCTCGTGGCGCGAACGGTGAAGAGCACGCCGAGCAGGATCCAGGCGGCGCGCCAGTGGATGGTTCCAGCGGGGATGAACAGCGCGGCGGCGAAGAGGCCGACATAGCCGATGAGACCGAGCAGGCGGCGAAGCATCGGTGATTCTCTCGAGCGGCGCAGCGCGCTGTCAAGGCGCGCGGTCGGTCGGTGTCGCCGGTCACGGTGCGTCGAGCACAGGGTGTGAACAACGCCGCGCGGCGCGGGGTATTTCATGGCAAGATGCCGATCCTTCGCTTGCGCCGTCCGCAATTGCTCGTCGCCTCGCTCGCCTGCCTAACGGTAGTCGGCGGCTGCAGCGACCTCGGCGGAATCCTCGCGCCGCTCCCCGGACCGACCGCGGCGTCGCACCCCGGGTTCGACACGAGCATCTATCCCGGTGACGCGGCCATGCGCACCTGGCGGGCGGCGTCGCCGTACGAGTGGGCGGGCTACTACCTCGCGGCGCCCTGCCACGCGGACGCCACCTGGTCGGGGCGGCGCGCAACGCTCGCGGCGCAGGGCTGGGGCACCGCGGTCGTGTACGTCGGGCAGCAGACGTGGGAGAGCCTCCCGGTCGCGCCGTTCGCCGGTGGCCCGGCGCGCGCGGTCCAGGCAGCAACGTGCTCGCGCACGCTGCTCAGCGGAGCGCAGGGAACAATCGACGCAATCGACGCGATCGCGAAGACGGCGAACGAGGGATTCCCTCGCGGGTCAACGATCTTTCTCGACATCGAGTACATGTCGACCCTCACCGCGGCGATGCGCGAGTATTACCGCTCATGGATTGCGCAGCTGCTGGCCGATGGCCGCTACCTGCCGGGCGTCTACTGCCACCGGTCGAACGCGGCGGCGATTCACGATGACGTGGTCGCCGAGTTCATGGCACAGCGGCACGTCGAGTCGCCGCGATTCTGGATCGCGGGCGGGAGCGGATTCTCGATCGATCGCGCGCCGGCCGATGTCGGGCATACATTCGCCAACGTCTGGCAGGGAAGGCTCGATACCAACGAGACGTGGGGCGGAGTGCCGCTGCACATCGACGTCGACGTCGCCGACCGGAGCTCTCCCTCGGGAAGCTGAGCGCGGGCAGGTTCCCGTGGCGATCACCGATGAAACGTCAGGCGCCCCGCACCGGATCGTCCGGTGCGGGGCGCCTGACGGTCAACCGGTCGCGGTCAGCCGGGCTCGTATCGCTCGACCGTCAGCTGTGCAGCCACTGCTTGACGCCGCCATGATTGCCGCATGCCCCGCGGCGGTTGGCCGAATGCGAGTACATGCCGTCCTTGCACTGGGCGAGCGCCCCGGCCGGATTGTTGTCCTCCTGCGCGCCGCTGCTTGCTGCCGGTGCCGTGCTCGACGCACCGGCGATTCCACCGTGATGCGAGCATCCGCCGCGGCCCGCGGTGCCGGTCGTACCGTCGGTGCAGTTGACCGCTGCCCCGGCGCTCGCCGTAGCCTTCGGTGCCGCCGCTGCCTTCTCGCTCTTGTCGGCGACCTTGTCCGCAGCCTTCGCAGCTCGCTTGGCGGCCCGAGCAGCTACCTTCGCCGACTTGGTGGCTGCAGCGTCAACGCCGCCATGCTTGCCGCACGCGCCGCGACCCTTCGCGGCGGAGGTCGTGCCGTCCTTGCAGATGGTGGCCGCCGCCTGCGCACTGGCCATGGCGGGGAAGGCGGCGATCGTTCCGATGATCGCGAAACATCCGATGAGTCGTGCGAGTGAATGGCGCATTCGCGGTTCCTGGCTGGGGTGTGTCCGGTAAAGCCCTCTAGAACACTTCATGCAGGAAGCTATCCGCAAGATAAATTGAGCGCCGGAACGTGCAAGACAACCCCGTCTCACCCGCAAGTCAGCGGCCCCGATCCCGAGACCGGATCGCACGGAAAGTTGTCTGACGATAGCCGCCTAACGACGAGCGGCGAGCGGCTGGAGAATCCAGCCGAGTGCGCGGGAGACGACGTAACCGGCGATCAGGATATTGCGCAGCGAGTGACCGGCCAGCGGCACGACGTACCGATCGGCGCGGGCGCCGCCGGCGCTGATGAGCGCGGAATCCGCCGTGGCGTACTTGTCGTGCTCGCCGCGCACGATCGCCAGACGCACCGGGGCCGGAAGCGCGCGCACCGCGTCGCCAACGTCGAAGCTCTCGGCGTCCGTCGGCTCGCCCCGGTTGGCGATGTCGTTGAGGGTCGCCCGCAGGTGCGAGCGAGAGCGGGGAGACATGGCGAGCACGCCAGTGACGCGGCCGATGTCCACGTGCGCCGCGGTCCAGATCGCGATCTCGGCGCCGAGCGAGTGGCCGGCGAGGATCAGCGGAACGGAATCGGCGGACAGCTCATGGCGCGAGGCCACGATAATCGACATGATCCGCGCCGCGAAGGCGCTGTCGCGGGCCGGCTCGCGGTCCGGGAGTGACGCGAGCACCGGCCTGATGTCAATTCCAACAACCGAATATCCGTCAGACGCGAGAGCTGCGGCGAGCTCACGGTGCGGCTTCCAGAATCCGACGTCGTTCCCGAAAAAGAAGACAAACGCGCTGGCCGGCCGCGCACGTTGTGATGACGGGTAGAAGCTGAGCGGCAGCGCGCGCAGCGTTGCGTCGTGCGGAATGTAGGTGGCGGCCGGCCCGCCGCCGCAGGCGAGGAGGATCGCTGATGCGAGGGCCACACCGACAACGGCCAGCGCTGAACCCGAGGCTTTCCCCATGCTGTTAAGGTACAATCCCCGCGGCTCGGGAGCGGCCGTCATACCACGCATGGCGGCCGCGCGCGCAGGTCCCGACATTTGCCGGTCATGGCCGAAGAAATAGCTGAAATCGTACCGCCCGACGAGGACGAGTCCAGATACAGCTTTCTGCGCTGGCTGGGACCGGTGCTCGTGCTGCTCATGCTCTGGCTTGCCCTCTACGTCCTCCGGCACCAGCTCCACGCGTACCACTACCGTGACATCGCGCGCATCGTTCGCGAGCTGCCGAGATCGGCGATCTTCGCCGCGATCGGGTTCACTGCACTCGCTTATGCGCTGTTGCCTGGCTACGACGCGATCGCGCTCGCCTACGTTGGCCGGCCGCTCTCGATTTTCCGCATCGGCTTCGGATCGTTCATCGCGTACGGTCTGAGCCAGACACTCGGGTTTCCGCTGATTACGGGCGGGTCCGTCCGGTATCGCTTCTGGAGCGTGTGGGGACTGTCGGCTACCGAGATCGCCCAGGCGGCGAGCTTCGCGGGGCTGACCTTCACGTTAGGCGTGATCGCGATCTGCGGTGCGGTATTCCTTTTCGAGCCAGGTGCGAGCATCCAGTTGCTCCGGCTCCCGGTCGGCGTGGTGCGCGGCGCGGGCGTCGCCTGCCTGACCGTGGTCGCGACCTATCTCGCCTGGAGCGCGCGACGCAGCGAGCCGCTCAGGGTCGGCAGCTGGCTGCTGCCAGTGCCGCGGCCCGGAATCGCGATCGCACAGCTGGCGGTCGCCGCGCTCGATTGGGCAGCGGCTGGAGCAGTGCTCTACGTCCTTCTGCCGCCCGACAGCCGCCTTGGTTTCATACCGTTCCTTGGCGCATTTCTGCTCGCGCAGTTCGCGGGCCTCGCCAGTCATGTGCCCGGCGGCGCGGGCGTCTTCGAGACGCTGATGGTCATCCTCCTCTCGCCATGGATGCCAGCGGCGCAAGTGGTCGGTGCGCTGGTTGCCTATCGCGCGATCTATTACCTGCTGCCCTTCTTCCTCGCCGTGCTGATGCTCGCCGTGTACGAGCTGCAGCACCGGCGCGAACGCGTGGTCGTCGCCGTTTCGGCGGCCGGTGCGCTGGCCGGGAAGTGGGTGCCCGCCGTGGTGCCTTACGCGATCAGCGTAACGACGTTCGCGGCCGGTACCATCCTGCTCGTCTCCGGGGTGACCCCTTCGGTGCACGGCCGGCTTTCGACACTTGACGACGCGCTGCCGTTAGGCATCATCGAGCTGTCGCATTTCATGGGGAGCATCGCCGGCGTCGGACTGCTGGTGCTCGCCGGAGCGCTTCGCCGCCGGCTCGACGCGGCCTACTCGCTCACCGTCGGCCTTCTCGTGCTTGGCATCGGCGCGTCGCTGCTCAAGGGCCTCGACTGGGAAGAGGCGCTCGCCCTTGCCACCGTGCTCGCTGTGCTCCTGCCGTGCCGGCGCGAGTTCTATCGGAAAGCGGCGCTGACCGCCGAGTCGTTCTCCCCCAGCTGGCTGGTCGCTGTCGCGCTCGTATTGTTCGTTGCAACGTGGCTGGGATTTTTCTCCTACAAGCACGTCCAGTACTCCAGCCAGCTCTGGTGGCAATTCACGACCTACGGCGATGCACCCCGCTTCCTGCGCGCGACCGTCGGGTCACTAGCCGTGCTGCTCGGCCTTGCGCTGATGGGACTGTTCCGGATGGCCCGCGTCCCGACCGTCGTGCCAGCGGTCGCGGATCTCCAGCTGGCCTGTGACATTGCGCGGCGGTCCCGGGATTCCCGAGCGAACCTCGCATTGCTCGGCGACAAGGCGCTCCTCTTCAGCGACGACCGGGAAGCATTCATCATGTACGGCGTGTCCGGCCGGAGCTGGGTAGCGTTAGGCGACCCGATTGGGTCGCCGGCACAGAGCAGCGAGCTGGCTTGGCGGCTCCGCGAGCTGGCCGACCGCCACGGGGGCTGGCCCGTGTTCTACGAGGCGAGCACCGAGGCCCTTCCCATCTACATTGACCTCGGGCTCACGCTGCTCAAGATTGGCGAGGAAGCGCGGATTGCGCTCGACACCTTCACGCTCGACGGTGGCTCGCGAAAGGCGCTCCGGCGCACCGTGCGCGAGGTGGAGAAGGCGGGGATCGTGTTCGAGGTTGTGCCCGCCGAACGGGTATCGTCGATCCTGCCCGAGCTTCGACGCGTCTCGGATGGGTGGCTCGAGGACAAACACACTCGCGAGAAGGGGTTTTCGCTCGGACGATTCGACGAACCCTACCTGTCGTACTTCGACATCGGTGTGGCGCGACAGGGCGCCGAAGGACCGATAGTCGCATTCGCCAACGTCTGGTCGTCCGCGGATCGTGAAGAGCTCTCGGTGGACCTCATGCGGTTCACCTCCGGCGCGCCGACCAGCGCGATGGAGTACCTGTTCGTCAAGCTCATCGTCTGGGGCAAGTCCGAGGGGTACCGCTGGTTCAGCCTGGGCATGGCACCGCTCTCCGGACTCGAGCGGCGGCGACTGTCGACCAAGTGGAATCGTTTTGGCGGCGTCCTGTTCAGGCACGGCGAGCACTTCTACAACTTTCAGGGACTTCGCCGCTACAAGCAGAAGTTCGACCCGGTCTGGCAGCCGCGGTACCTCGCCTCGCCCGGGGGGATCGTTCTTCCCCGAATCCTGACCAATGTCGCCACACTCATTTCGGGTGGGCTTCGCGGCGTGATCGCCAAGTGAGAATCGCCTCGTTCGCCGCGGCGTCGCTGCTCGGCGTCGTCATCGCGGTGTCCACATCCTGCGCGCAGTCCCTCCCCAAGGACTTGCACGACCTGCCGCTCATCGAGGTGCCGGCGGCACCGGGGGGCCGGACGCTCGCCATCTTCCTCAGCGGAGACGGTGGCTGGTTCGAGGTGGACAAGGGAATCTCCGCCGAGCTGGTCGCGCACGGCATCGCCGTCGTCGGCTTCAACAGCCGCGCATACCTTGCCGTTAGGCGGACACCCGATGACGCGTCGCGCGACATTGCGAGAATCATCACGCACTACATGGCGGCCTGGCGTCGCGACAGCGTCGTCATCGTCGGCTATTCGCGCGGCGCCGACATCGCGCCGTTCATCGCCACCCGACTCGATCCCGCAATCCGTTCGCATGTCTCCCTGATTGCGATGCTCGGCCTCGCCCCCTTTGCCGGGTTCAAGTTCCACTGGACCGACCTCCTCCACGGAGTCCGGCGGAAGGGCGACCAGCTCACACTTCCCGAGATCGCGCGCATTCAGCGCATCGACCTTCTCTGCATATACGGCGTCGAGGAGCGGTTGTCCGCGTGCCGGGACGCGTCGCCTTCGCTCATGCAGCGCATTGCGGTGCCCGGGAACCACCATTTCGGCGGGCAATACGCCGCAATCGGCGGATTCATCGCGGATGCCCTCCGGAATCCGGCCGGAGCCGCGCGTCCGTCACAAAACCCAGGAAGAACGGAAGGTTTCTTGCGTTAGATGCTGGCCGAAGCCGCCGGCGCGTCGTGATCGCTCATTGCCCCTGACAATCGCGAGTGTCTCGTCACCGCCAATCGCCCGTTCGACGATGTGACGCGCGAGTACTGGAATCATCTGGACCCAGGGATGCATGACAACCGTGAACAAGAGTGTCGCCGACGGGCTCGACACCAGCTTCGACGTCCGGCACGCTGAGGCTTTGCTGCAGACCGGCGCACTGCAGAGCGCGATCTTCAACAGCGCGAACTTCTCCAGCATCGCCACCGACGCCAAAGGCGTCATCCAGATCTTCAACGTCGGCGCCGAGCGCATGCTCGGCTACACGGCCGCCGACGTCATCGACAAGATCACGCCCGCCGACATCTCCGATCCGCAGGAAGTCATCGCGCGCGCCAAGGCGCTCAGCCTCGAACTCGGCACGCCGATCACGCCAGGGTTCGAGGCGCTGGTGTTCAAGGCGTCGCGCGGCATCGAAGACATCTACGAGCTGACCTATTTCCGGAAAGATGGCAGCCGCTTTCCGGCCGTCGTCTCGGTGACGGCACTGCGCGACGCGCAGGACGCGATCATCGGCTACCTGTTGATCGGCACCGACAACACCGCACGCAAGCTGGCCGAAGAGGCGCTGCTCAAGGCCGGCGCACTGCAGAGCGCAATCTTCAACAGCGCGAATTTCTCGAGCATAGCAACCGACGCGAAAGGCGTCATCCAGATCTTCAACGTCGGCGCCGAGCGAATGTTAGGCTACACGGCCGCCGACGTGATGAACAAGAACACGCCGGCCGACATCTCCGACCCGCGCGAGCTGATCGCCCGCGCCACCGCGCTGAGCGTCGAATTCGGCACGCCGATCACGCCGGGGTTCGAGGCGCTGGTGTTCAAGGCGTCGCGCGGCATCGAAGACATCTACGAGCTGACGTACATCCGGAAGGACCGCAGCCGCTTTCCCGCCGTCGTTTCGGTGACCGCGCTGCGCGACGCGCATGGGACGATTATCGGCTACCTGCTGATCGGCACCGACAACACGGCGCGGAAGCAGGCCGAGGAAGCGCTCGTCAAGGCGGGCGCACTGCAGAGCGCGATCTTCAACAGCGCGAACTTTTCCAGTATCGCGACTGATGCGAAGGGCGTCATCCAGATCTTCAACGTCGGCGCCGAGCGGATGTTAGGCTACACGGCGGCCGACGTGATGAACAAGAACACGCCGGCGGACATTTCCGATCCGGAAGAAGTCATCGCCCGCGCCACCGCGCTGAGCGTCGAATTCGGCACGCCGATCACGCCGGGGTTCGAGGCGCTGGTGTTCAAGGCGTCGCGCGGCATCGAGGATATCTATGAGCTGACGTACATCCGGAAGGATCGAAGTCGCTTCCCCGCCGTGGTGTCCGTGACGGCGCTCCGCGACGCGGACGACGCGATCATCGGCTACCTGCTCATCGGCACCGACAACACGGCGCGCAAGCAGGCCGAGGAAGCGCTCGTCAAGGCGGGCGCACTGCAGAGCGCGATCTTCAACAGCGCGAACTTTTCCAGTATCGCGACTGATGCGAAGGGCGTCATCCAGATCTTCAACGTCGG
>JANMBU010000022.1:0-11287 GCA_031360575.1 Gemmatimonadaceae bacterium | reverse complement strand
TCGGATCGATGACCTGATCGGATTGTTCGGCAGCCATGAAGGGATGCGCAACAATCCGGACGGCAAGTTCCAGCCGCCGCCGAAGCCGCGCTGCTACGAGCTCCTCGTCAAGAAGGCGGCGGACAAGCTCGCGGTGAAGTGCATCCCGTCGCGGTTGTCGATCCTCACCAAGCCGCTGCCCGGTCGTCAGGCATGTCACTACTGCGGTCAGTGCGGGCGCGGCTGCTCGGCGAAGGCGAACTTCTCGAGTCCCGACGTGCTGATCGCACCGGCGCTGGCGACCGGCCGCCTGACGCTGATCACGAACGCGATGGCGCGAGAGGTGACGATCGGCAAGGACGGACTGGCGACTGGCGTCTCGTACATCGACAAGAACACCGGCGAGGACCGCCACGTCAGGGCGAAGGTCGTCGTGCTCGCGGCCAGTGCCTGCGAGTCCGCGCGGATCATGCTCAACTCACGGTCGAGTGCATTTCCGCAGGGCCTCGGCAACTCGAGTGGCCGTGTCGGCAAGGGGCTGACCGACACAACCGGCACCGACGTCGCCGGCTTCATTCCGGCGATGGTCGATCACGTGCCGCACAACGAGGACGGCGTCGGCGGGATGCACGTCTACATGCCGTGGTGGCTGGACAACGCCAAGCTCGACTTCCCGCGCGGCTATCACATCGAGGTCTGGGGCGGGATGTCGCAGCCGGAGTACGGAGCGTTAGGCGGCATCGACAACTATCCTGGCGGCGGCGGGTACGGCGAGCAGCTGAAGAGCGACTATCGCAAGTACTACGGCGCGCAGATCGGCTTCTCCGGGCGCGGCGAGATGCTGCCTAACGAGAACTCCTTCTGCGAGCTGGACCCGACGGTGGTCGATCGCTGGGGGATTCCGGTGCTGCGCTTCCACTGGGCGTTCACCGACCACGAGTACAACCAGATCCGTCACATGCAGCAGACGTTCCGCAGCCTGATCGCGGAGATGGGCGGCGAGGTGGCCTCGCCGATGCCGACCAGGGAGCAGGGCTATGGGATCGCCGCCGGTGGACAGATCATCCACGAGCTGGGGTGCACACAGATGGGATCCGACCCGAAGAAGTCCGTGCTCGACGCCAACTGCCAGGCGCACGACTGCAGGAATCTCTTCGTTGCCGATGGTGGTCCGTTCGTGACGCAGGCCGACAAGAACCCGACCTGGACGATCCTCGCCCTCGCCTGGCGCACCAGCGACTACATCACGCAGCAGCGGAAGGCGGGTGCGCTGTGAGCACCGACGACCAGATCAACGCGGAGCCGGAACTCCCCGCGCGGCGCGATGCGCTGCGCATCATCGGCATGGCACCGGTGTTCGCTGCACTCGGCTGGAATGCCGACGGAGTCGAGCGCGCGGCGCGATTCGTCCGCGAACTGCCGGCGGCACCACTCGACGACAGCTACGCGCCGAAGTTCTTTGTCGCGCGCGAGTGGCGCACTGTGCGGCTGCTCGCTGACTACGTGATCCCGCGCGACGCGCACTCGGGAAGTGCCAACGACGCAAAGGCGCCGGAGTTCGTGGATTTCATGCTGATGGACGCCACGACGAGCGAGAGCACCCGACTGGCGATGCGCGGCGGACTGGCCTGGCTCGACACCGAGTGCCGCCATCGCTTCGGCACCTCCTTCGTCGGCGCGACCGACGCGCAGCGCCGCCTCGTCCTCAACGACATCGCGTGGCCGAAGAAGGCGCCGCCGGAGCTGAGCAGCGGTGTCGCCTTCTTCACCCGCTTCCGTGACTCGATCGCGTCGGCGTTCTATTCGAGCCCGATGGGCTGGAAGGATCTCCAGTACATGGGCAATGTCTTCAACCCGAACTGGGACGGCTGCCCGGAGCCGGCGCTGCGAAAGCTTGGCGTCAGCTACGCGGAGTACGATGCGTCCCTCGCCGCTCAGCGCGGCAGGTAGAGCCAAGCATGCCTAACGCGAGGTTGGGAGTCGGTTTCGTCGGCAGCGGCTTCAACGCCCGCTTCCACATCCAGGCGTGGCGCGGCGTGCGCGACGCCGACGTCCTCGGCGTCTGGAGCCCGAGTGCGAAGAATGCCGGCGAGGCGGCAGCGCTCGCCCGTTCGCTCGACGTCGGCGAGGCGAAGGCCTACGGCTCGATCACCGAGATGGTCGCCGATCCGAAGATCGACGCGATCTGGTTGACGGGCCCGAACCAGGCGCGCATCGAGAACGTCGAGGAGATCGTCGCGGCGATCGAGAGCGGCAAGGGGACGCTTCGCGGGCTCGCCTGCGAGAAGCCGCTGGCCCGCAACGTCGCCGACGCGAAGAAGGTTGCCGCGATGGTGGCCCGCGTCGGGCTCGCGACGGGCTACCTCGAGAATCAGGTATTCGCGCCGCACGTCGAGTTCGGGCGCAACCTGCTCTGGGCGCGTGGCGCGGCAACGACTGGGCGCCCGTATCTCGCTCGCGCCGCGGAGGAACACAGCGGCCCGCATGCCCCCTGGTTCTGGCGCGGCGAGCTGCAGGGCGGCGGGGTGCTCAACGACATGATGTGCCACTCGGCGCTCATCGTCAGGCACCTGCTCACCGATCCGAAGAAGCCGTTGGCGACCGTCAAGCCGAAGCGCATCACCGCGCATATCGCGAGCCTCAAGTGGTCGCGACCGGAGTACGCGGCGAAGCTGCGCGAGACGATGGGCAAGGAAGTGGACTACTCCAAGCGTCCGTCCGAGGACTTCGCCAGCCTGATGGTCGAGTTCGAGACCGAGGACGGGCACACGGTCCTTGGCGAAGCGACGACGTCGTGGAGCTTCGTCGGCGCCGGTTTGCGTCTGTCGGCCGAGTTGCTCGGCCCCGAATACTCGATGCGCTGGAACTCGCTCGACTCGGGACTGGAGCTGTTCTTCTCGCGCGAGGTGAAGGGGAGCGCGGGCGAGGACCTGGTCGAGAAGCAGAACGCCGAGCAGGGCGTGATGCCGGTGGTGCCGAGCGAACCGATCGCCTACGGCTACGAAGGCGAGGATCGCCATTTCGTTCGTGTCTTCCTCGGCAAGGAGAAGCCGCGCCTGACGTTCGCCGACGGTGTCGAGGTGGTTCAGATGCTGATGACCGCATACCAGAGCGCGGAAGAGGGGCGGACGATCGACTTTCCGTCGCCGGGCATCGACACGTTCGTGCCGGCGGTGGCGCGTGGAGTGTGGAAGCCGCGTTAGGCAGGCGGTCGCTCAAGGTATCCGACATTTCGCGACGAGCGGCAGCGGCCGGCGTCGCACAGCCAATTTTCACGAGGTAGCCCGATGTCCGACAAGCCATACACCCGCCGCCACTTCATCGAGGACGGCACCAAGGTCGCGTTAGGCGCGATGATCGTTCCCCGCTTCGTCCTCGGCGGGCCGGGCTACACGCCGCCGAGCCGGAAGCTCGACCTCGCATTCGTCGGGATCGGCGGGATGGGGATGGAGAACATGTCGCAGTTCCTCGACGAGAACGTCGTCGCGGTCTGCGACGTGGACTACGCGTATGTCGAGCGCTCGCTGGCCGACCGGCTGCGCTACGACGCCGGCGCAGCGGGGCCTGACCCGCAGGCCGTCCGCCTCAAGGAGGCGTACACCAAGGCGCGGAAGTACACCGACTTCCGGAAGATGCTCGAGAAGGAGAAGCGCGTCGATGCGGTGGTGATTGCGACGCCGGACCACACCCACGCCGCGGTCGCGGTCGCCGCGATGCGCGCCGGCAAGCACGTCTACGTGCAGAAACCGTTGACGTACTCGGTCTACGAGGCGCGCCTGCTGGCGCGCACGGCGCGCGAGACGCGTCGCGTTACGCAGATGGGCAATCAGGGTCACTCGCGGGAGGGGACGCGACGGATCGTCGAGCTGATCGGCGCCGGCGTGATCGGCCCGGTGCGTGAGGTGCACGTCTGGACCGACCGACCGCAGCGCTACTGGGCGCAGGGAATCCCGCGCCCGGGGCAGGACGTTGCGCAGCGAATCGCGCGCGAGAAGGCGAGCGCGGAGCAGGCCGCGCAGCAGGCGGCGGCGGGGACGCCGGCGGCCCCGGCACCGATGCCAGCCGCGATGCCCTCGCTTCCCCCCGCCCCCCCGCACTGGAACATGCGGACGGTGGACAACGCGGTGCTCAAGGCGATGGCCGACAATCCGCAATCGGTGCCGGCCGGCCTCGATTGGGACCTCTTCCTCGGCCCGGCGCCGGTGCGGCCGTATCACCCGGTCTACCACCCGTTCAGCTGGCGGGGCTGGGTCGACTACGGTACCGGAGCGTTAGGCGACATGGGTGCGCACCTGCTCGACCAGCCGTACTTGGCGTTAGGCCTCACGCAACCGACGAGCGTCAGCGCATCATCGACGCCGTGGGGTGGGCTGCCGTTCGAGATCGCCTCCTATCCGCTGGCGACGACGGTGCACTATGAATTCGCGGCGCGCGGTACGCAGCCGGCGGTCAAGCTGCACTGGTATGACGGTGGGCTGCTCCCGCCGCGGCCACCGTTCTTCCCCGACGATCTGCCCTTCCCGAACGCCGGCGAAGGGGGCGGGATCTTCGTCGGCGACAAGGGGATCCTCACCTATCGGACCTACGGTGAAGACCCGACCGTGTACCCGGCATCGCTGGCCGCCGAAGCGGCCGCGGTGCCGCGGACGGTGCCGCGCATCCTCACCTCGCACGAGGTGAACTTCGCCCAGGCGTGCAAGGGCGAGGCGACGGCGAGCTCGCCGTTCGAGTACGCGTCGGCACTGACTGAAACGATGCTGCTCGGCCTCGTCGCGCTACGGGCCGGCCAGGGCGCGAAGATCGTATACGACGCGGCAGCGATGAGGGTCGTGAATCTTCCCGACGCGAATGCGTACCTGACGCGGGAATACCGGAAGGGTTGGGAACTCTGATCGCCGCGCCCGGCGCTGGTCAACACGGCGACGAGGAACGCGGAAGGATCCGATCAAGAGACGAGAGAGGAGAGACGAACCGACGATCGGGTTTTGCGCTACACCCGAGGCGTGGTTCAACCCGCTGGGCGGGTTCTCTCTTCTCTCATCTCTTGATCGGACCCTCACTCATCTCTCATCGCGGTGTTGAACTCAGCTTTCCGCGGCGACCGTCCGGGTTGGCTTGAAGACGAAGGCGAAGACGATGGCAATCACCAGCGCCCCGACGGCCGGCACGATCCAGATCGAGCGCCAGTCGTGCGTGACCGCGCCGTTGGCCGCCGTTAGGCGGTACGCGTTGACTACCTGCCCCGAGACGTAGGCGCCGATGAAGTAGCCGACGCCGTTCGTCACGAAGTTGATCAGCCCCTGCGCCGCGCCCTTCACCCGCGCGCCGGCTTTCTCGTCGGTGTAGATCTGGCCGGCGACGAAGAAGAAGTCGTAGCACATGCCGTGGAGCAGGATGCCGAGGTAGATCAGCCACATCCCGGCGCCGGCGTTGCCCTGGCTGAAGGCGAAGTAGCGCAGCGCCCAGGCGAACATTCCGCCGAGCATGATGCCGCGGATGCCGAAGCGGCGAAGCGCGAACGGGAGCAGCAGCATGAACGCAATCTCCGACATCTGACCGAAGGTCTGGATGAATGCCGGATCCGGCGCGCCGATCTCGTTGAGGAATGGGTTGGTGAACGCGTAATAGAACTGCAGCGGGATGCAGAGCAGGAACGATCCGAGTACGAACGTCAGGAAGGCACGATCGCGCAGCAGGTAAAGCGCGTCGAAGCCGAAGGCGTCGCGCACGGTGAACGGCGCGCCTGCACCCTTGGGCGGCGTGTGCGGCAGCACGAGCGAGTAGAGGCCGAGCAGCACCGACGCCACCGCCGCGACGCGCATCGGCAACGCCAGCGCATCGGCGTGCAGCACCTTCCCGACGATGATCCCGGCGACGATCCAGCCGATGGTGCCGAGCACGCGAATCAGCGGGAAATCGCGCGCCGGGTTGGCGACGTGGTGAAAGGAGATCGAATTCGTCAGGCTCAGCGTCGGCATGTAGCAGAGCGCGTAGGCGATCAGCAACGGGTAGAATGTGCTGAACTGGGTCTGTGTCGACACGCCCCAGAGCAGTAGGCCACCGGCGATGTGCAGCACGGCGAGCAGCTTCTCGCTGGAGAAGAAGCGGTCGGCGACCATCCCGATGAAGAAGGGTGAGACCAGTGCGGCAATCGCCGTCGCGCCGTAGGCGAGGCCGACCTGCTGGTCGGTGAAGTGCAGGGTGCGCGACAGATACGTCCCCATCGTCACGAACCATGCGCCCCAGACGAAGTACTGGAGGAACATCATCGCCGCCAGCCGGCTGCGGACACTGCCGCCCGCCGCGTTAGGCAGCTCGTCGACCGTTCGATTCACGCGGCTCATCGCAGGCCGCGGACGCGCATGTTGCGGATGCTCAGCGCGCCGTCATGGTCGCCCTGGATCCCGATGTGCCCGTGCTTCGCCAGCCCGTAGTTCGGATATGCCGAGAACTTCGCGGCCTTTACCTTCGCCGTCCATTCAGGGCTCCACGCCTCGTACTCGAGCAGCTTCTTGCCATTCATCCAGTGCTCGATGTGCGGACCGCGGGCGATGATCCGCGATGAGTTCCACTCGCCGCCCGCCTTAGTGATGCCGGCCGGCGACGGATACAATCCGTACGCGGCGCCAGCGGAGGTCAACCGGCTCTTCCCGTCCGCATGCTTCGCGTCGTCGAGCAGCTGATACTCGGTTCCGCTCCAGTAAACCTTGTCGTATTCCTCGTTCGCCCGGTAGAAGATCCCGGCGTTACCCCCCGGGCTGAGCTTCCAGTCCCAGGTGAGCTCGAAGTCGCCAAACTCATCGCGGCTGATCAGGTCTTCGGCAGTTCCGGTCTTCGACAGCATGCCGTCGGCGACGTGCCAGCTCGCCGGAAAGGCGTCAGTCTTGTACGCACGCCATGGGCTGCTGCTGTTCGTCGCGTCGACGAGGGCGTGCCACGCGGTGTCAGTGGTCATCGCAGGAGTGGACATTGCGGCCGGTACACTTGTTGTCGTCGTTACCGTCGTCGCGGTCGTCTCCGTACTGCTGCTGCTCGAGGGAGCCGCCGTGCAGGCGGCGGCGGCGGTGATGGCGCTCAGCGCGACGGATGCGCGGACGATGAGTGCTGCGTCGAGACGAGTCATGGGTACGGGGCTCGGGGAGGGGTGGCCGATAACGTACTAACGCGGCTCGCTTCCCGCGAGAGCAGAATGGCACATTGCGCCACGCCCACGCCGACGCCATCTTCGCCCGGCACTCGCACCCACTCATGGAGACCAGATGGCCGAGAACCCACATCCGCCCCAGGACCGCCGCAGCTTCCTCGTCACGCTTGGTGGGGCCGCGCTGGCCGCGAGCGGAGCCGGCATCCTGGCGTGCGCACGAAACGCGTCACACGCCGCTGACACCGTCGCCGGCGCCGCCGCCATGCAGGGCGGTGCTGGCGTCGCGATCGCTCCGATCGGCGTGCAGCTGTACTCGGTGCGCGACGAGATGAAGCGCGACGTCGCGGCGACGCTCGCGCGCGTCGCGCGCATCGGGTTCAAGGAAGTGGAATTCGCTGGCTACTTCGATCACAGCCCCGCCGAGGTCCGGGGCATGCTCGACGCCAACGGACTCACGGCGCCGTCGGCGCACATCCCATTGAACGTGCTGAAGAGCGATCCGGGGTCAGTGATCGCGGCGGCGCGAACGATCGGCCACAGCTACGTGGTCATGCCGTACCTGGACGAGACCGCACGCCGCACGATGGCCGACTGGCACGCGCTGGCGAAGACGCTCAACGACATCGCGGGCGAGATGTCGCGCGCCGGTCTCCGCCTCGCCTACCACAATCACGACTTCGAGTTTGCACCGATCGACGGGATCGTTCCCTACGAAGTCCTGCTCGCCGAGACCGACCCGAAGCTCGTCGCGCTCGAGATGGATCTCTACTGGACGACGAAGGCCGGGCAGGATCCGCTGACCTGGTTCGCGAAGTACCCGGGCCGTTTCCCCTTCGTGCACGTGAAGGATTCGCGCGGCGCGCCACAGCACGAGATGGCCCCGGTCGGCGAGGGCACGATCGATTGGAAGCGGATCTTCGCGCATCGCGCCGAGGCCGGGATCGCGCACTACGTGGTCGAGCACGATAACCCGACGGATCCGTTCGCGTCGATCGCCTCGAGCTATTCGTACCTGAGCAAGCTGAGAGTGTAAGTGGCTGAAAACAGCTGTAAGCGATAAGCGGAAAGCTGTCAGCGAACGGCGTCGATTCGCATTACGTTTCTCCGCCTAACGCTTACCGCTTACTGCTCAAGGCTTACTGCTCAAGGCTTACCGCTTGGCGCCCACCGCTTGCGGCTGCTCACGCCGCAGCAGCAGCCGCGGCGCGGCGACCGCGCCGGCGAGCAGCGTCGGGATCACCTGGACGGCCTGAATCAGGAGCGCGACCGCAACCGCGGGCGCCGGCGAGACGCCGAAGGAATGGACCGTCACCACGTACACGAGCTGGAAGATCCCGACGTTGCCCGGTGTCGCCCGAACGAGAAAGCTGACGCCGATCGCGATCAGCGCCGCCACCGAACCGGCGATCGGCAGCGGGAGCAGCGCGGCGCGGGCGACAAAATCGTAGGTTGCGATCTGCAGGACCCAAGCGGCGATCGAAAGCAGCAACGCAGTCGCCAGCCGTCCCGGGCCGGCTACCTCGGCGGCACTCGACGCGAATCGCGACGCATACCCGCGAATACGCACGAGCAGCGAGCGTGGAGCAGGCGCCAGCGGCGAGGGCGCGACTCGCCCGGCCCCCAGCGGCCGGGCCCGGTCCGCGACGTTAGGCCTGACGGTCCGCCGGCCGCTGCGCCAGGCGAGCGCGCCGAGCGCGGCCAGCACCACGACGAGGGCGATCGACGCCGCCCCGCTCCAGCGGGCGATGCTCCGTGGCAGGGGCAGCAACCAGGCAGCGGCGACGAGCAGGATGAGATAGGTCACCGCGTCGAGCACGCGCTCGATCGCCAGTGCGGCCAGAACCTTCGCGCTCGAGATCTGCGCGCCGCGCGCGACCAGGAGCACACGCGCTCCCTCCCCGCCCTGCGCCACGAGGATGTTGTTCAGCGCCGCGCCGGCAAAGGTCGCGCGGATTGCCAGTGCAAACGACCGGGCCCCCATCGGACGGAGAAAGAGCCACCAACGCACTCCCTTGAGCAGCAGCGACAGAAGATTGAGGGTGACTGCGCCGGCGAGCAGCAGCGGGTCGGCGCCACGTGCGGCGGCGGCGACTGCACTCCAGTCAACCGTCCGTGCGAAGGCGACCAGTGCCGCGAGAATCGCGACACTGACTGCCATCCGCAGCGCGCGACGCGCCGACGTCCTCACGCGCTTCGCACCGGCTTGTAGAGCACCGTCATGAATTGCGGCGTGATCAGGAAATCGAGCGCGCTCGTCACGTACACGAAGCCGCAGGCGGTCGCCAGCCGGCGAATGCGCGACGGCGTGAACTTGTGGACGTGCAACTTGCGCGCGAGGAGCGGACTGCCGAAGCCGATCCAGGCGCCCGGCATCGCGTAGAGTCCGCGAATCGGTTCCGCCGGGTAGACCAGCAGCGCGCGACCACCTGGGACGAGCACTCGATACATCTCGGCGAGCGCGACATCCGCCTCGACGATGTGCTCGATCGCGTGGAAGGAGAAGAGTTTGTCGAACTGCTCGTCCTCGAAGTGGAGGTCGACGGCATCCATGACGGAGAGGCGCGGTGCGACGCCGTGCGCTATCGACTGGGGGTTCACGTCGACGCCGAAGGTGAGCGGGCAGAGCTGCTGCACCCGCTGCGTGAGCCAGCCTCGCCCGCATCCGACTTCGAGCAACCGCTCGCCGGCGTGCGGCCGCAGGTAGCGATTGATCCGGCGCATGTGCCGCTCGGTCTCGATCGGCCGGTTCAGCATCGCGTAGTTCTCCGAGTCGTAGGTGACCGCGCCCTCGTGCAAGGGCCGGCGCGCCGGGCGCTCGCGGGGAGGGCTGTACGCTTCGGATTCAGTCCTCGTTGAACTCGCTGCTGGACGCATGGGTTCTCCTCCGGTGGGTGTGCTATTGAAGGTCTGGGCCGGCGCTCGTACGTTGGGGAAGCTCTCGTCCCGGCGTGGCCCACCCGTGGCCTCCAGCGTGACCTGGGTGTTTTTCTTTTCGCGCAGCGCGAGGTGATCGGTTCCCCCGGCCCCGGATCCCGCGATGATCGAGCTCAGGACGTTAGGCGCGCTCGAGCTGCGCGGAGCGGATGGCGGCGAGCTGCGGCGCGTCCTCGAGCAGCCGAAGCGGCTCGCCCTGCTCGCCTACCTCGCCGTCGCGACGCCGCGGCGCTTTCACCGCCGTGACGCGCTCCTCGCGATCTTCTGGCCCGAGCTCGACACCGAGCACGCCCGGGGAGCGCTACGCCGCTCGCTCTATTTCCTGCGCCGCGTGGTCGGCGAGAACGTCATCGTCGGTCGCGGCGATGAGGAGGTGGGCCTCGCGCCGGGCGCACTGTGGTGCGACACCGCTGCCTTCGACACGCTGCTCGCCGAGGGACGGCGCGCCGAGGCGATAGCGCTCTATCGCGGTGCGCTGCTCGAGGGGTTTTACATCACCGGCGCCCCGGAATTCGAGCGCTGGCTGGAGAGCGAGCGCGCCCGGCTGCTCGCACTGGCCACCGCCAGTGGCTGGACCTTCGCCGAGCAGCTCGCCACCGAGGCGCCTGACGATGCGGCGCAGTGGGCGCGGCGGATCGCCGAGTGGACACCGCACGACGAGGCCGCCCACCGCCGCCTGGTCACCCTGCTTGCCCGAGTCGGCGACCGCACGGGGGCGCTGCGGGCCTACGACGATTTCGCGAAGCGGCTTCGCGCGAGCTACGACGTCGAGCCGTCCGCGGAGACGCGCGCACTGGTTGCGACACTGCGCGCTGCCCCGGCGATGCACCCGCCGCGAGGCGCACCCACCAGCGCCGCTGCGCACGCCTCGGCCGCGACGAATGGTGCGTCGCCTGACGCGCCAACTCACGCTCCCGGTGCACCGCTGTCGCGCGAGCGGGCGCCAGCCGTGTCGCCTAACGTCGTCGCGGTGCTTCCCTTCTCGGTTCGCGGCAGCCGTGACCTCGCGTACCTTGGTGAAGGGATGGTCGATCTGCTGTCGACGACGCTCGATGGCGCCGGCGAACTCCGCGCGGTCGATCCGCGCGCCCTGCTCGGCCACCTCGCACGCGAGGAAAGCGTCGACCTCGACCCCGAGCAGGGGCGTGTCATCGCGACCCATTTCGGCGCCGGGTTGTACGTGCTCGGCAACATCGTCGCGGCTGGATCGCGCATCCGCTTGCATGCGAC
>JANMBU010000014.1:0-38208 GCA_031360575.1 Gemmatimonadaceae bacterium | reverse complement strand
GTAGGCCGTCGCCTGCGCCATCCCCTTCTTCGATTGAATCGTCGTGATCGCCGCCGTCAACGTCGTCTTCCCATGGTCGACGTGCCCAATCGTCCCCACGTTCACATGCGGCTTCGTCCGCTCAAACTTTGCCTTGCCCATATTCTCCGATTCTCGACTAACAGGGTGCCTAACGCTGATTGCGACCAACCACCGAAATCTTCCTGCGCTGCTGCCTCACGCTGCGCCAGAGCTCGCGATCGGGATTGAACCGATGACCTCACCCTTACCAAGGGTGTGCTCTACCAACTGAGCTACGCGAGCGACAGCATCACACTTCGCCTGCACCGCACCGATGTTGCACCTGCTCACTACAACCGTCCTGCAGAGCGGGAGACGGGGCTCGAACCCGCGACATCAAGCTTGGAAGGCTTGCGCTCTACCAACTGAGCTACTCCCGCGAGTTCGTCGTCCGGACGTCCCGCGCCGCGCGTTCCAGTCCGCGCCAGCCCTTTCCGCCGCTCCGACGATGGTGGGGGAAGGATTCGAACCTTCGAAGGCGTTAGCCGTCAGATTTACAGTCTGATCCCGTTGGCCACTTGGGTACCCCACCCAACGCTCACACGCAACACGCCGGAGCACCCGTTGCCCTCAGAGCTGACGGCGAGAATCGAACTCGCAACCGCCTGATTACAAATCAGGTGCTCTGCCAATTGAGCTACGTCAGCAGTCCGGCGCAATTTTGCGCGAGACTCTTAGAATAAGCAGCACGGAGAGGGGTGTCAAGCAACGCACCTGCGCGGACTTAGGCACTCCGGCGACGATCTGATCCGTTCGCCCGACGCCCGGCGGTGGTCGCGCCGCGAGCGATTATCCGAAAAGCGCCCGAATCACCGGGCACCGGGGCGTTGCACCGCTACGCCTGATCGAGCGCGCAATGCAATCCCGAATCGAGCTGCGCGGCCGAGCTCGCTGAAAATCTCGCTGGTTAGCGGACCTTTGTCCAGCGCGTGCCACTCGCGAGGTCTTCGACGGCGATCCCCTCTGCCTCGAGCGATTTACGGATCGCATCGGCAGCGGCGAAATCGCGACGCCCTCGCGCGTCTCGCCGCTGTGCGAGCATCGATTCAATTCGTTCGGCAAGCGAAGCGTCGACGTCTGCATCGTCAGGCACGACATCGAGCACACTGTTGATCAACGTGAACGCAGCGCGCGCGGCGTCGAGCGCCGCAGTGTCGGAGCCGCCACGATCCAGCTCCGCATTCGCGGCGCCGATGAACACATGCAGGGCCGCCAGCGCCTCGGGTGCGTTGAGATCGTCGAACAGTGCAACCTGCGCCGATTCGGTTGCGACTTTCGCCGCAGCCGCCAGTGCGGGCGTGCCGCCGCGGGCGGTTTCGAGGCGCCGAGCGAAGGTCGCGATGCGACGCACGGCATTCATTCCCGACTCGATCGCCTCCCCCGACAGGTTCAGCTCCTGACGATAGTGAGTGCTGAACACGAAGTGTCGAACCGCGGCCGCGGAAATATTGTTCGCCCGCAGGTCGGCTACCGACTGCACGTTCCCGACACGCTTGGCCATCTTCGCGCCGTCGGTGAGCAGGAACGCACCGTGGCACCAGACGCGGCTGAATGGCTTTCCGGTCGCACCCTCCGATTGCGCGATCTCGTCCTCGTGATGCGGGAAGATCAGGTCGATTCCGCCACAGTGCAGGTCGAGCGTTTCCCCGAGGAGCGACATCGCCATCGCCGAGCACTCGAGATGCCAGCCCGGTCGCCCACGCCCCCAAGGTGAGTCCCACGCCGAGCCGGTGCGCTCGTCTTCGTCTTTCGCTGCTTTCCAGAGCGCAAAGTCCTGCGCGTTCTCCTTCGAGTAGTCATCCTGCGCAACGCGGGCGCCGGACTTCAACTCGCGCGTATCCAGTCGAGACAGCCGGCCGTAGTCGGGAAAGCGAGCGATCGCGAAATACACGCTGCCGTCCTCGGCGAGGTAGGCGACGTTCCGCTCGATCAGCGTCGCGACGAGCGCGATCATCTGCGGTATGAACTCGGTCGCCCGAGGATACGACTCGGCGCGCTCGATGCGCAGGTACTCGCGATCCTGATGAAAGGTCTCGATCACCGGGCCGGTGACTTCGGTGATCGTCAGGCCACGTTCGTTCGCGCGCTTGATGATCTTGTCGTCGACATCGGTCAGGTTCATCACCTGATTGACCCGCCAACCGCGCAGCCGAAGCGCGCGGCGCATCAGATCCTCGAAGAGGAACGTTCGAAAGTTTCCCAGATGCGCCGGGTTGTACACCGTCGGACCACACGTGTACATGCGCACGCACGCGCCATCAGCCGGGGCGAATGGCTCGACCTGCCGGGTGAGCGTGTTGTACAGGTGGAATTCGATGGACATGCGCGGTTGCGAGAGGGTGACGGCAACGTTGTCGCCGTCGCGCGGAAGCTAGACGCCGCGAAAAGGAGAATCAACTCGCCCGCAGATTGCATCACCGGCGCGCGCGTCAACCGAAGGCGCGCAGGAAGAGCTGCGTCGCCCAGGGAAGCGCAACGTGGCCGGCGAACGCGAGAGCGATCCACGCTCCGGCCGTTGCGACGCCGACCTGCAGGGCGGCCATTGCCGACGTACCTCGACGATGAGTGCGCCGCGCGTCGTCCGGTGCCCGCTCGGCGGCGAGCAGCGCGCGCGCGACGCACCACGCGCTGATCGCTGCAGCGGCCGTGCAGATCACAACCCAGTAGGCGACCGACGCGGGCGGTCGCACCCCAGCGAGATCGAGCACGAGGCGCGGCCCGAGCGAGAAGCGACTCGGCAGATCGAGCAGCTCGCCGATCGACGATGGGGCGGGCGCGATTACCACGCCGATCGCGCGCAGCACGCCGTCGGCGGCCAGCGGAACCGCGCCAAACGCGAGCCAGCGAGCGACACCCGGCATTCGGCGCGCCTGACCAAGCCAGAGCGCGGTGCCGGCGAGCAGCGCCGCCGGAACGAGTGGAGGGAGAAACACGCTGACCGCCGTTAGGCGTACCAGCCCGTGTTCGAGAACGAGCAGCCGCGGATTGGCGTCGAAAAGCGCGTACAGGTCTCGGACAACGTCGTGATAGACGACCGACGCAGCGAGCAGGTGAACCGCCACACAGCTGGCGACGAGGATCGCGGCCGAGTCTGCCGACGGAGCGGGTCGTGCGCGCCGAATGCGTTGGTCCGGCAGTTGGGAAGCACTTGACGGGGATGCGGTACGCAGCGACTGGCTGGTGTTCCGTAATTCGCTGGTGAGGTGTGTCATACGTTAGGCTCCGCGACCCGCGAGGGCCGATCGATGAGGTCGAAAAAACGCTGTTCGAGATCGTCACGCCGAATCGCTGATGCACGAACGCCAACGCCGACGGCGAGGCATTCGGCGAGCACGTCCTCCGGCGAGTCGCCGCCGAGCGGGATGTGCAGTTCATCGCCTTGGAGTGTCGCAGAGGGGCGGCGGGTCTGGAGTCGCCGCGCGGCCAGCGGCGGCGCATCGACCGTCAGCACCAGCGTGCGTTCACCGGTGAATCCCGACGGATCGATGGCCGCGTGCGCCTGTCCGTTCTTCATTACGACAATTCGTGAGGCGAGATGCTCGAGTGAGAGCATGTCGTGTGACGACAGGATGATTGTTACGCCCTCGTCACGCAGCCCGCGCAGCAGCTCGCGCATCTCGCGCGCACCGACCGGGTCGAGTCCGGATAGCGTTTCATCCATCAGCAGCAGGCGCGGGCGGCCGATGACCGCCTGCGCGACACCGAGCCGCTGGACCATCCCACGCGAAAGATGGGCGACGCGCTTGTTCGAGTGCTCGGCCAGCCCGACGCGATCAAGTGCAGCGCGCACGCGCTCGGCGCGCTCGGTGCCGGACAGCTCGTGCAGCGTCGCGTAGAACTCGAGTGCCTCGCGGACTGAGAGGAAGCGCGGGTAAAGCGAGCGTTCGGGCACGTAAGCGACGCCTGGTGGCCGGCCGAATGGCGCGCGCGACGACCCGAACCAGCTCAGCGTCCCGCTATCGGGGCGAAGCAATCCGGCGGCGCAGAGCAGAAACGTCGACTTGCCGGCGCCGTTAGGTCCGAGGAGCCCAAGCAGCTCGCCGTGCGCAAGCTCGAGGTCCATGCCGCGCAGCGCCTCGATCGATGCGCCCCACTGCGCGACGCCGGCACGATAGCGCTTGACGAGACGCGAGGCGGAGAGAACGATGCTCATTGCGTCAGCCTCCCTGCACCTTCAATCCGGGTGAGGCGAAGTGCGGCGAGAGTGAACCAGACCATCGGTGACGTCAGGAGGACGACCGTAGCGAGCGGCGGCGCCGGCGATCGGTAGATCACCGCCCGGAACATCGCATTGACGTAGTTGAGCTGCGGGATCGCTTGCAGCGCGCTGCGCACAACCGCGGCAGGTACAGGCGGGAATCGCTCGAGCAGTCCGGACCCCAGTCCAACCGGGACTGCAATCAGCAATCCAACCATCGCGACGGCATTCGCTTTTCCGGAAAGCATTGTTGCGAACAGGAGCATGATCCCGACCCAGCCGGCGAGCAGCGCCGCGAGCCAGAACATGCAGAGCAGCATTGTCGACAGATGCCAGGTGACAACATCGCGGAGGGCGATCGGGAGCTGCAGGGCGACGATCACGAGGCCAAGCGCTAACGATCCGATGGCGCCGCCGGCAATGGCCTCGATCGCTGATACGCCGTGAGTCAGGAGGATCGCGTATTCCCCACTGTCGATGTCATCAGCGATCGCGCCGGCAGCCAGCACCGTCATGCCGACGACGCTGAATTCGGCGAGCGCGGACAGTCGCGCAAACAACGTTGCGCCCTCGACGAGCAACCACGGCGCGCCGGCGATGATGAGCGCAGCAACGCCCAGTCCGGTCCGCAGCACGCGCCTGATTCGGATGCGCGCGATCGCAACAACGCAACTCAGGCGCGGGAGGTCGCGCGGCGCACGAATATTCTTCATTGGGAGAAGCCCGCCAGCGTGGCGCGGTACGGGGCATCGCGGGTGAATCCGACCACGAGCTCGCGGGAACCGTCAGCGTGAAACAGGACAAGCGTCGGCACAGCGCGTGTCGCGATCGCGTGCAGCAACGCTGACGCCGAATCGGTCTCGATGCGAAGGTGGAGACCGAGGCGATGCTGATATGCGTCAGCGTCGGCGGGTGCGTCGTCGCTCACCATGACTGCACGCAACCCGCGTGCGGTGACGACCGAGTCGACGAGGATGGCCGCTCGTGAGCAATGCTCACAGTGGCTGTCCACGTAAAGCAGCAGAAACGGGAGCCGCCGATCCGAGACGGCGGCGCGGGTAGGCCACGGCAACTCAGCCGCTGCCGGGACGCGAGCACCGGCGTGGCGCGGCGTCGAGCTGACGGCGACAAGAGCCGCCAGTACCGCGCTCCCCCCGAGGAGGAGCGCGGACAGGGCGAATCGGCGAGCGTTAGGCATGGGCAGTGAGATCAGCTCCCGGAGGCGCAGAGCCCGGCGCGGATGAGGTAGCACCATCCGCGGATCGAGATCGTGTAGTAGTTGCCGTTCGCCGTGCCGAAGTCTTCGTCGCAGCTGTTGACGGAATCGATGAGGCAGTCGGCCCGCGCCTGGCGCGGAGTGCCGAGGATTGCGCCGAGCGCGAGTGCGCTGGCAAGAATTGTCCGTTTCATGGTATCTCCGGGTTGATTAGAAAACGATGCAGGCGCTCGTCACGAGATAGCACCACCCGCGGACCGCCGCGGAGACCGGCACCACCTCGCCGATGAATTCGTCACACCATGCGATGTTCTCGAGTACCTGTGTCACATTGCAGCTCTGCGCGCGTGCGGTTGTCGCAGTGAGAATCGCCGCAGCGAGCAGTAATGTTCTTGTTCGAGTCATGGAACCTCCTTTGCGCTGAAGCGCTCACCGCGCAGTTCGTTCAGCTTCTGCTATCATTGCCAGACCGAACCGCCGATCGGGCACCACGGATGATTCGGGTCATCCCAGAACGAGGGGAGTATGCTTTCGCATTCGGAGCCCCACCCGCTGATCCAGTAATTCGACGCATGCGCCGGCGCGGTTGACAGCGCCACGGCAACGAGAGCTCCGAGGAGCGTGAGTCGGATTCGCATGAGCATCTCCAGATTGAGTGTCAGGCGCCCCCCGATTCGCGAAGGCACGATAGGAATCAGTCGTCAGCGGACCGTCATCCGAAGCCCGCGACACACAGCGTTCGATCGCCGGCGACGAGATCTCTGCGCGACTGGCGGCGGCAATGAAAACGGGACCACCGTAGAGGTGGTCCCGTTTGCGCATCTGAACTGCTCGGCAGTTTCTGCTGTCGGAGGCCGCGTGCTTTTTATTTGGAGAATTGGGTGATCGTCAGGCTTCGAGCCGTTCACCCGCGCGACGGTTGCCGCCGCGCCGATTGGAGACATCGGCCATCTCGGCGATAGCGCGCTCGCGGAAGCTGATGATGTCGGTGGCGGGCGCAGTCGGGAGGAGAACGTTCCCGTCAGGCACCGGAACTCGAAGGACGAGCAACCGGTCGCGTACGACCCGACGAAACCCCTTCCCTTCGTAGATGCGGTTCATGAGGATGCGTCGGACGACCACCATCACGACGGCCAGCATCGGCACCGCGACGACGAGCCCGACGCCACCGATCATTGTCCCGATGATCAGCACCGACAGGATCGTCATGACGGGTGGCAGGTGCACCTTGCCGCGCATCACCGTAGGCATGAGGACATTGCCCTCGAACAGATGGACCACGACTCCCCAGCCAACAACGAGCATCGCAGCGCCCACGCCGCGTTCGCCGAGCATGAACAGCGCGGGCAGCGCGGTTGACACCAGCGTGCCGAAGAAGGGGATCACGGCCACGGCACCGGTGACGAGCGAGAAGGTCAGCCAGTACGGCACCTTGAGGAAGTAGAACCCGATCGCGGTCAACAGGGCGAGCACGCCCATCGTGAAGAGCTGCCCGACGATGTATTGGCGAAGCGTCGTCGCGAGGTCAGCGAGGACATCGCGCACGAGGTCGCGGTGGACCGGTGGAAAGAGCGCGATCAGGTACTCACGATAGAACGCCGGCTCGAGCGCGAGGTAGATCGCCATCACGAGCACGGAGAACACGCTGATCGCGACGTGCACGAGCGAGAATACCTTCGGCACCAGCCCACTGAACGTTCCGGCCACCTGATCATATGCGGCGATCAGCAGCGTGTGCTCGCCCGGCTTCCACATCGGGGCGAGTGCCGGCATCCGCGAAACCATGTTGTCGATCCCCTTCTCCCAGAGCTCGATCTGGCTGGGGAGGACGGTCAGCAGCTCCTGCGTCTGGGCGATCACCGGCGGGACGAGCAGCCAGAACATCCCGACGATCGCGCCTAACGTTCCAAACAGTGCGAGCACGAAGGCGAGCCAGCGTGGCAGCTTCAGCCGCCGCTGGAAGAAGTCCGTCACCGCGCCGAGATACAGCGAGATGAGGATCGCCAGGAACAGCAGCATGACGATGTCGGCCGCCCGGCCAACCATCCACAACAAGAGGATGGTGAGAACGACCGACGCGAGAATTGGCGCGAACTTGAACCGCGCAGTCGTCCCAGCGATCACGGGAGGCTAACTCTCGTCCTTGAGGTGTTCGATATCGGCGTGCACAGTTTCGTCGCGGTTGCCACTCGCACTTCCGGTGCCGAGCTGACGGCTGGCAGGCGGCGCACCGGCCGGCAGCATCCCCATCTTCTGCTTGAGCGCGAGTAGCTGCTGATCGACGCCAATCGTTCCCGCGCTCTTCTCGAGTCGCTTGAAATCGCTGGCCAGCTTGTCGCCGGTGAACTCCTCGTCGATCTCCGCGCTCGCCTGAATCCGCTTCTCGGTGGAAACGATCTTGTCTTCCATCCGGGAGAACGCCTCGAACGCGGAATTCTCCGACATCGACGACATGGTCTCGGCGATGCGCTGCTGCGCCTGTGCGCGGCGCTGGCGGGCGATGAGCAGGTTCTTCTTCCGCTTGGCTTCCTCGATCTTGTCGTTGAGGTCGCGGAGCGAATTTTTCAGCTTCTCCGTCTCCATCCGGTGCGATTCCCACGTCTGTTCGAGCGTGGTACCGTGACCGAGATGCTCGCCGTGCCGGACGAGTGCCTGCTTCGCCAGGTCGTCGCGACCTTCCTGGATCGCGAGCATCGCGCGCTTCTCCCAATCCTGTGACTGGCGATACTCCTGATCCACCTGATCACGCAGCCGCTTCTCATCGGCGATCGCGGATGCGACCTGCTGCTTCGCCTTGACAAGCTGCGTCTTCATGTCGACGAGGATCTGATTCAACATCTTCTCCGGATCTTCTGCCTTGGAGATCAGATCGTTGATATTCGACTTGAGGAGCGATGACAAGCGATCGATGAGTCCCATGGTCAGCGGGCCTCCTGATAGGCGCCGAGCTCGCGGAGGTGGGACGCGAGCGCCAACGTCATCCCTTCGTAGCTGGCAAGGAATTCATCGTAGTCGAGATGCGCCAGCTCGAGCGCCTCAGTGATCACGATCGAATCCCGTTCGATGCCATACGATCCGTGCACGAGTTCCGTGGCGTTGAGCTCGAGCAGTCGGTGGCTGAGGGTCGCCAGCGCCCGCGGATCGGTCGGCAGCGCCATGACTTTCACGCGCAGCACGACCACCGGCGGGGAGTAGTTCACCACGACGTCGAACGAGAAGCTACCCGTCGGCTTGACGATCCAGAGCCCTGGCTGGATCTCGGAGTAGCTGGTCCCTTCGGCGGCGAGCTTGTCAAGAAAGCCTTCGATCTCTTCGCGCGTCACCATCGCCTTATCCTGGTTGAAGTGTCCCATGGTTCAGCCTACGGCTGAACCGGGGGGCAGTGTTTCGCTTCGACACGATTTTGATGGCGCCTTCTGCGGCGTGGCGCACCGGAATTGTCGCCTCAGGCGAAGATAACAAGGCGCACGGCGAATCGTGAGAAGCGTCGGGGTCACGCACGGCAGGTCGTTCCGCGTGGAACCGAGGCGAGGCGCCCGGGCACCTCGCTGTCAAGACGGAGCGGTCAGCCGCCCTTCTTGATCTGGTACAGGCGCTCCTTGGCGAGGCGACGTCCGGTCGGCGTCGCGGCCAGTCCGCCGCCCGCGGTTTCGCGATACCGGACATCCATCGAGGCTCCGATCTCGCCCATGACATCAATGACCTCGTCGACGGGAATGGCGAAGGTAATGCCGGCGAGCGCCATCTCGATGCCGGCTAGTGCAATCGCCGACCCGGTCGCGTTGCGAAAGACGCAAGGCAATTCGACGAGACCTCCGAGAGGATCGCAGACGAGGCCTAACGTTCCCTGCATCGTCATGGCGACGGCATGGCCACACTGGCTCGGGCTGCCGCCGAGCATCTCGGTCGCTGCGCCAGCTGCCATCGCGGCGGCACTGCCCGTCTCGGCCTGGCAGCCGCCTTCTGCGCCGGAGAGCGACGCGCGCTCGGCGACGACCGCGCCGATCAACCCGGCACAGGCCAGTGCATCGATGACTTTTTCATCGGGAATATTGCGCGCCGCAGCGAGGCCGGTGAGCACCGCGGGAAGGACCCCGGCCCCGCCGGCCGTTGGCGCGGCGACTATGACACCCATCGCCGCGTTCACTTCCTGCACGGCGAGGGCGCGGGCCAGGATGTCGCGAAAGGGAGTTCCAGCGAGCGGACCGGCCGGCCCGGTGCGCAGCTTCGCGGCGTCGCCGCCGACGAGGCCCGAAGCGGAATACAGGTCGCCAACCAAGCCCTGTGCGACAGCGCGTCGCATCACGACCAGCGCTCGTCCCAGAGCCGAACGGATGTCATCGACGGTGCGCCCCTGGTCTTCGGACTCGGCGGCGAGGGCGACCGCGGAGAGCGACGTGCGGCGCGCTTCGGCATCGCGAATGGCATCGGCGAGCGACTTGTACATGGCTCCTCCGCCGTTAGGCGCTCACCTTGTCGAGCCGGAATGCCCACTTCACCCACGGAAGCTCGCGAATCCGATCACGTAACACGGTGCTCGGCATCTCGTCGACTTCGATCACCATGAAGGCATCGCCACCGCGGGCTTTCCTCGTCAGGCGCAGCGTGGCGATGTTGATGCTGTCCTCGGCGAGCAGCGCGGCGATGCGCGCGACGGAGCCCTTGACGTCTTCGGCGACGAGGACGACGGTGTTGTAGTTCCCGGTCACCTCGACGGGGTAGCCGTCGATTTCGGTGACGAGCACGCGCCCGGCGCCAAGCGAGGAGCCGACCATCGTGGCCGAGCGTTCACCGCGATGAATCGTTATCCGGGCGGTGTTCGGATGGACATCGCCCTCCTCGCCTAACGTCGTCTTCTCGAACTTGTAGTTGAGGCCCTCGCGTTCGGCGATCTCGAGGGCGGTCCGGATCCGGTCGTCATCGGGAGCGAAGCCCATCAGGCCGGCGACGATCGCCTTGTCGGTGCCGTGTCCCTCACCGGTGCGAGCGAACGAGCCGTGAAGCTCGATGCGCGCCGTCTCCGGCGTGCCGCCGACGAGGCAGCGCGCCAGCAGGCCGAGACGGCAGGCGCCGGCTGTGTGCGACGAACTCGGCCCGACCATGACGGGGCCGATGATGTCGAGGAGGCTTACCACAAGGCGCGCTCAGACATTGCGACGAGAGATGAGGGAGGCTCCGACGAGGGGTGAGAGATAAGGGAAACAGCCGGACCGACGCGGCGGCGTCAACTACCGACGCGGTGAATGGTCAACCAACGCCGTCACCCGGCGGCGACGAGGGGGGCGCGGAGTGACAGCCGACGGGTGGTCGCACGGGCGAGCATTGGCGCGAGATAATGGCCGGTGTACGAGGCCGGGTTCAGTGCGACCGCTTCTGGCGTGCCCGCGGCGACGACGGTTCCGCCGCGCTGGCCGCCTTCGGGGCCCATGTCGATAATCCAGTCAGCGGTCTTGATGACATCGAGATTATGCTCGATCACCAGCACCGTGTTGCCGCGATCGACCAGGCGATGGAGCACGGCGAGCAGGACACGGACGTCCTCGAAGTGCAGGCCGGTCGTCGGCTCGTCGAGGATATAGAAGGTGCGCCCGGTGTCCCGCTTCGACAATTCGGTCGCCAGCTTGACGCGCTGGGCCTCGCCGCCGGAGAGTGTCGTCGCACTCTGGCCGAGGTGGACGTATCCAAGCCCGACATCGTTGAGCGTCTCGAGCTTCTGCCTGACGCGCGGCTGGTTCTCGAAGTATTCGAGTGCATCCTCGACGGTCAGCTCGAGTACATCGGCGATGCTCAGGCCGCGGAAGCGAACCTCGAGCGTTTCGCGGTTGTAGCGCTTGCCCTTGCACACCTCGCACGGGACGTAAACGTCAGGCAGGAAGTGCATCTCGATCTTCACGAGGCCGTCGCCCTGGCACGCTTCGCAGCGGCCGCCCTTGACGTTGAACGAGAAGCGGCCCGGCCCGTAGCCGCGGATCTTCGATTCGGGAAGCTCGGCGAACAGGTCGCGGATCGGGGTGAACAGCCCGGTGTACGTCGCGGGGTTCGAGCGTGGCGTGCGCCCGATCGGGCTCTGGTCGATGTCGATGACCTTGTCGATGTGCTCGAGCCCGAGAATGCGCGCGTGCGCGCCGGGAATCGTCCGCGCCCGGTAGAAGTGGCGCGCCATCGCGCGATGGAGGACGTCCTCGATCAGCGTCGACTTGCCGGAGCCGGAGACGCCGGTCACCGCGACGAAGGTGCCTAACGGAATGTCGACGGTCACATTGCGGAGGTTGTGCTCGGTCACGCCCTCGACCCGAATGACCCGATCCGGCGTCGGCAACCGCCGGCTCTCCGGCGTCTCGACGGCGAGCTCGCCGGAGAGATACTTCGCGGTCAGCGAGTTCGGGTTGGCCATCACCTCGGCGACCGTCCCGGCGGCGATGACTTCACCACCATGTTTTCCGGCGGCCGGACCGAGGTCGAGAAGGTAGTCAGCGGCCATCATCGTCTCTTCGTCGTGCTCGACGACGATGACGGTGTTGCCGAGGTCGCGCAGCTGGCGCAGGGTGGCCAGCAGGCGGGCGTTGTCGCGCTGGTGCAGTCCGATCGACGGCTCGTCGAGGATGTAGAGTACGCCGACGAGGCGCGAGCCGATCTGGGTCGCGAGTCGGATGCGCTGCGCCTCGCCGCCGGACAGCGATTCAGCGGAGCGATTCATCGTCAGGTACTCGAGGCCGACGTCGACCAGGAAGTGCAGCCGCTCGCGGACTTCCTTGAGAATCGGACCGGCAATTTCGCGGTCGAGTCCGGGTCGTCCGTCGCCGCGGATCGCGACGGCCTCGAAGAAGTCGAGTGCATCGCTGACCGAGAGCGCGACGACATCGCCGATCCCCATCGAAGCGACGGTGACCGCGAGCGCTTCCGGCTTGAGCCGCTTGCCCTCGCAGACGTTGCACGGCACCGGCACCATGTACTCGGAGAGCTCGAGTCGAATGGCATCCGAATCGGTCTCGTCATAACGCTCGCGGATCAGTGCCAGCACGCCGCGCCATGGCTCCTCGCCCGGCTTCTTCGAGGACAGCCCATGGATGATCGCGGTCCGCGTGCTCTCCGGGAGCGTGCCCCACGGCGCGTTGAGGTCGAAGTTCAGCCGGCGGGCGAGTGTAGGGAGGGTGACGCGGCGAAGGCTGCCCGACGGCTCTCCCCACGGGAGGACGACGCCCTCGAGGATCGAGATACGCGGATCGCCGAGGATGAGGTCTTCGCTCACTTCGTGGCGGGTGCCAAGACCGCTGCAGGCCGGGCAGGCGCCGAACGGCGAGTTGAAGGAGAAGTGGCGCGGCTCAAGCTCGGGCATCGAGATGCCGCATTCGGCGCAGCCGTAGCGTTCGGAAAAGAGCGCGGTCTCGGGGCGCGATCCGTCGTGGCGGATCACCTCAAGTGTGCCCTCGGCGAGCTTGAGCGCGGTCTCGACCGAGTCGGCGAGGCGGCCGCGGTCATCGGCGCGCACCGTTAGGCGATCGACGACGATCGAAACGTTATGATTCTGCCGGCGATTGAGCTTCGGCGGATCGGCGAGTTCGATCATCTCGCCGTCGACGAGCGCGCGGACGAATCCCTGGCGGCGGACGGTCTCGAAGAGGTCGCGGAATTCGCCTTTCCGGCCGCGGACGAGCGGCGCCATGATTTCGACGCGTGTTCCTTCCGGCCACGCGAGAATCGACTCGGCGATCTGCCCCGCGCTCTGGCGCGAGACGGGCCGGCCGCAATTCGGGCAGTGGGGCGTTCCAGCGCGCGCGTAGAGCAGCCGGAGGTAGTCGTAGATCTCGGTGACGGTGCCGACGGTCGAGCGCGGGTTGTGGCCGGCCGTTTTCTGCTCGATCGAGATGGCCGGTGACAGCCCCTCGATAAGATCGACGTCCGGCTTTTCCATGAGCCCGAGGAACTGGCGGGCATAGGCTGACAGCGACTCGACGTAGCGCCGCTGTCCCTCGGCGTAGATCGTGTCGAATGCGAGGGAGGACTTTCCCGATCCGGAAAGTCCCGTGATGACCGTCAATCGATCGCGGGGGATCGTGACGTCGATATTCTTCAGGTTGTGTTCGCGCGCGCCGCGCACGATCAGCGATTCATCCGCCATAAGCAGTACAAGTTCGCTTTCGGACCGCTCGCGTTCAAGCCGCCACACGTCACTCCCCCTATCGGAGTGCCCGGCGATCAATTAGTCATTTGTCTCGCGCGCGAGGGACGTGACGGAGATCCTGGTGAGTCCGCTTGCGCGAGGGTCCCACCGCCGGAGTCGTTACGGAATGCCTCACACGGATGCGATCGTCGTCCTCACTACCGTCACCACGGCGGACGAGGCGCTCGCGCTGGTTCGCGCGCTGCTCGAGCGGCGCCTCATCGCCTGCGGGACGGTGCTGCCCGGGGCGCGATCGCTCTATCGCTGGCGCGGGCAGATCGCTGACGAGCAGGAGACCTTCATCGTCCTGAAGACGCGGGCCGCGCGTCTCGAAGGGCTGCGTCTCGCCTTCGATGACCTGCACCCATACAAGGTTCCCGAACTGCTCGCGCTCCCCGTGTCTGCCGGTCTCGATAAGTATCTCGAGTGGATAGACGGTGAGACCTCACTCGCTCTCGCCTGACGCATGACCGACCAGAATCCACAGCTCGAAGACACGACGACCTTTCCCACGCCGGACGCCGCGGTCGATCCGCAGCCGACGACGCTGCCTGACGATGGGAGCGGTGCGATGTTCACCGTCGCGCGCGAACACGCCGACAGGAACGAAATTCCGGCCGCGGTCGCGGCGTACCGGCAGCTGACCGCCAAGTTTCCGTCGCATGTGCGGGCGCGGAACAACCTCGCGCTGCTGCTCGAGAAGAAGGGCGACATCGACGGCGCGCTGCAGGAATTCAACAGCGCGCTGGAGGTCGAGCCGGACAACGTGTCGGTGCTCTGCAATCGCGCCGCGCTGCTCAGCGGAAAGCTCAAGTACGACGCCGCCGAAGCCGACCTCCGACGTGCGCTGCGCGTCGATGAGCGCAACGCCGAGGCGTGGCTCAGCCTCGGGATCGTGTTCTGCCGCCGCGGACGGTGGCGCGAAGCAGTCGAGCCGCTCAGTCGCGCGATCGAACTCGATCCGATCACCACCGGCGCGCACTACTACCTCGGCGAGGCGTACAACCACGTCGACAACCTGCCGGCGGCACTGTCAGCGTATGAGCAGGCATCGGCACTGGCGCCGGCAAACTGGCGCGCCCAGAAGGGGATCGGAATCATCCTCGACCGGATGGGCCGGCCGGCCGAGGCATCGCTCGCCTACCAGAGAGCGCGCGAGACGCAGCGGCGTTGAGGCGGGGCCGGTGAGCGGGCTCGAACCGGTCGTCCAGGACTCCACCGTTAGGCGGAAACGGAGCCGCCGGGGGACGATCGCGGTAGCGGTGCTGGCCCTGTGGGCGATCGGCCTCGCGCTGCTGGCGCGGCGCGAGATGTTCCGCCCGCATGCCGAGACCCTCGCCGCGGCCGCGCTGCGGGTGAACCCGGGCGCGGTGTTCTTCGCCGTGACGCGCGCCGGCGAGCAGATCGGCTTCGCCTCCTCGACGATCGACACAACGCCGCAGCAGATCATCGCGACCGACTATCTCGTTGCCGACCTCCCGATCGGCGGTGCGGAAAAGCGCGCTGAGGCGCGTTCGGTGGTTTCGCTGTCGCGGGGAATGCGCGTCGACAGCTTCACGGTGTCGCTGGAGAGCGATTCCCTGCCGTTCGCGGCGCGTGGGCATCTCGTCGGCGATTCGGTACTTCGACTTTCGGTTGGCGACACGCTCAAGCCGGACAGCTCGCGCCTGAAGTTGAGCGGACCGATTCTTCTGCCGACGCTCTTGCCCCTTGCCGTGATGCTCGGCGAGCGGCCGAAGATCGGAGCGAGGACGACATTCAGCGTCTTCGATCCGGTTGAGCAGTCAGCGAAGCCGGTGATCGTCGAGATCATCGCGGAGTCCCTGTTCGTGGTGAGCGACAGCGCGAAGCTCGATACAGCCTCGGCGCGATGGATCGTCGCGCACGACGACACGGTACGCGCGTGGCGGTTGAAGACGAACGCAACCCAGCCGTTCACGGGGTGGGTTGATGAGCAGGGTCACCTCGTGCAAGCCGAGCTGCCCGGCGGGCTCGCGATCAGGCGGCTCGCGTACGAGATCGCGTTCGAGAACTGGAAGCTCGACGCGCGAGCGCGCGGGACCAACGTAAGCGCCGATCGCGACATCCTCGAGACGACCGCCATCGCGAGTAATCGCCGGGTGCGCGTCAACGCGCTCGGCGAGTTGCGCGCGCGATTGAGCGGGACCGACCTGCGCGGCTTTGCGATCGAGGGCGGCCGGCAGCACCTCCATGGGGACACGCTGGTGGTCCAGCGCGAGAGCGGCGAGGCGCTCAGGTCGTGGAGCAAGCTGGCGCTGTCGGGGAATCAGGCGATGCTGGTGATATCGGCACTGCGCGCCGAACCGGGCTTGCCACGGGACTCGGCAATTGTTGCGACTGCGCGGCGCATCGTCGGCACGGAGAAGGACGCACTGCAGCGCGTGCGCCTGCTCAATCGCTGGGTGTACGATTCGCTCGCGAAGCGGGTGACGATCGGCGTGCCGAATGCGGCGGTGGTGCTCCGCATGCGTGCGGGCGATTGCAACGAGCATGCGGCGCTGTTCACGGCGCTGGCCCGCGCGAACGGCATTCCAACCCGGATCGCGGCGGGGCTCGCCTACGTCGATGGGAAGTTTTACTACCATGCCTGGCCGGAAGTCTACCTGACGGACTGGGTCGCGGTCGATCCGACCTTCGGCCAGGTCCCCGCTGACGCTGGACACCTCCGCTTCACGATCGGTGGCCTGAGCCGCCAAGCGGAGCTTCTGCGACTGATCGGCACCCTCAAGATCGACGTCGTGAGCGCGCGCTAAGGGATGCGTTCGCGCGCGGCGCGAACGAATCACCCCGCCCGCTCCCATGATCGAGCTCACCGCGCTGACCAAGCGCTACGGAAAATTCACCGCCGTCGATGGACTTTCACTGACGGTGCCACGCGGCGAGTTGTTCGGGTTCCTCGGGCCTAACGGCGCGGGAAAGACGACGTCGCTGCGGATGATCGCCGGCATACTGCGCCCGACTTCAGGCGTCGTGCGGATCGGCGGCGTCGACGTCGTGAAGGACCCGACAGCGGCCAAGGCGAAACTCGGGTTCATCCCCGACCGGCCGTTCATCTACGAGAAGCTGACCGGACTCGAGTTCCTGCGCTTCGTCGCCGGCCTGTACGAACAGGACGGGCCGAGCGTGGAGCACCGCGCCCGCGAGTTGCTGGCGCTATTCGATCTCGAGGAGTGGCGCGACGAACTGGTCGAGAGTTACAGCCACGGCATGCGGCAGAAGCTGATCATCAGCAGCGCCCTGGTGCATCGGCCGGAGGTGATCGTCGTCGACGAGCCGATGGTGGGCCTCGACCCAAAGGCGGCGCGCATCCTGAAGAATCTGTTCCGCGAGTACGTCAACCGCGGCAACACGATCATGATGAGCACGCACGCCCTCGAGGTGGCCGAGTCGATGTGCGACCGGATCGGCATCGTCCAGGCCGGCAAGCTCCGTGCGTTAGGCACGATGGACGAGCTGCGGGCGAGCGCGGCGACCGGAACTGAGGGGCTGGAAACGATCTTCCTCCGCCTGACGGGCGAGAACGCCGCGCGTGAGCTGGTCGAGGTGTTGAATGCCTGACGTCGCCGCCATGGTCGACGACGAGCTTCCCAACCCGGCACTGCTCCACCTGCTCGGTCCGAAATGGATCACCGCTCGCGTCCGCGCGATGAGCGGGGAACGTGGCCGGGCGGCCCGGTTCAGCATCCTGACCGTGCTTGGCCTGCTGTTCTGGGGATTCATCTTCGGGATGCTGTACAGGATGCTGGTCTATTTCCGCGGCGCAACTGACATTGGCGCGCTGCTCGCCGGTAAGCTGCTCGGCCTGATGCTCGTCAGCTTCATGTCGATCCTGCTGCTGTCGAACATCATAACGGCGCTGTCGAGCTTCTTCCTGGCGCGCGATCTCGACATGCTGGTCGCGGCGCCGGTCGACTGGCTGCGACTTTATGGAGCGAAGCTGCTCGAGACGATGGTGCACTCGAGCTGGATGATCATCCTGCTCGCAGTTCCGATGTTCAGTGCCTACGGGGTCGCTTATCACGGCGGATGGCTGTTTCCACTGGTCGTCATCGCGACGTTCCTGCCATTCCTCATCATCCCGACGGTGATCGGGAGCGCGATCACGCTGCTGCTGGTAAACATCTTCCCGGCGCGGCGAACGCGCGACATCCTCAGCCTGATCGCGGTGCTCGCTGCCGCGGGACTGGTGCTGCTCTTCCGCGTGCTGCGCCCGGAGAAGCTGGCGCGTCCCGAGGGATTCCGCTCGCTGATGGACTTCATCGTACTCCTCCGCGGGCCGACGTCGCCGATGCTGCCGAGCGAGTGGGTGCAGCAGGCGGTGATGGGATGGCTCCGCGGGCCGGACGAGCCGCTCGCGTTCTACCTGCTCTGGTCCACTGCCGCGGCGTCGATCGTGCTCGGCGCCGTCCTGCATCGCGCGTTGTACGCGCGCGGCTTCACGAAGGCGCAGGAGAGCGCGCAGACGTTCGCGCGCGATGGCCTGGTGCGAAAGGTCATCGGGGCGATGCTCACACCATTCGGTGTGCGACGCCGCGAGCTCGTACTGAAAGAGCTGCGACTCTTCTTCCGCGACACGACGCAGTGGTCGCAGCTGATCCTGCTCGCGGTACTGATCGTCGTCTATGTGTTCAACATCAAGTACCTGCCGCTGACCGGCGAGGGGCTGACGTTCTTCATCGTCAATATTGTCCCGTTCCTGAATCTCGTGCTCGCCGGGTTCGTGCTTGCGTCGATCGCCGCACGGTTCATCTTCCCCGGCGTCAGCCTCGAGGGGCGGACTTTCTGGCTGCTTCGCTCCAGCCCGATGTCGATGCACGACCTGCTGTGGGCAAAGTACTGGGTCGGGACGCTGCCGCTGCTGACACTCGCGCTGTTGATCGTCGGGTCGACGAACTACCTGCTGAAAACCAGCGAATTCATCATGTGGGTGTCGCTGTTCACGATCGTCCTGCTGACCTTTGCGATCGCCGGCATGGCGATCGGATTTGGAACGCTCTATCCGCAGTTCGAGACCGAGAACGCAGCACAGATCCCAACGTCGTTCGGTGGACTGTTGTTCATGATGGCGTCGGTCGGCCTGATCGGCGGCACGATCATCCTCGAGGCGCGGCCAGTGTACGGCTACCTCAGCGCGCGTGTCTACAACACCGAGACGAGCGCCACCGAGATGCTGGTCGGCTTTGGGCTCGCGGCGACGCTCTGCATCGCGTCGACGATCGTTCCGATTCGCATCGCGCTCCGTCGGCTGGAGACAATCGAGCGAGGCTGAGCCGGCTGCACACGCCCAGCCCCGCCCGAACGATAAAGCCCCGGCGGAACGCCTAACGTTCCGCCGGGGCTTCGTGTTACGGGGAGCCTACGGCTTCGCGGCGGCCTTCACGCTGTCCTTCCGCGCCTTGTCTCCATTGGCTTCCTGGCGCGCCTTGCGGCTGTAGATGCGCTTCACGCCGCGGGCGGCACGCTTCGCCTGCTTGCCGGTGTCCTTGGCGCCCTTCTCCATTGTCTTGCCGGTGTTCTTGGCAACGGTCTTGCCGGTCACCGGTTTCTGCGCGTCCTGGGCATGCAGCGCGAGGGGAAGTGCGACCGCGCCAGCAACGAACAGTGCGCTGAGAATCAGCTTGGCCTTCATGTGTCTCTCCGTGGTGGGATCTCCTGAGCAACGCGAGTAGTGCTCGGCCACCGCTGAACTGTGCAAGTTCGGTGCTGCCTCGTCGCTTCCGCTCAGGCAGCCAGCCGATGCCCACACGCGTCGCAGAAGCGGGCGCCCGGCGCCGACGTCCTGGCGCCGCAATGTGCACAGGCGCCGCCGAGGAAGCGTCCACACTCGGAGCAGTAGATCGAGTCGGGTTCCGGGCGCATGCCGTGAACGCTGCATGCGGGGCCCTGTGCCTGCGCCTCGCGGGCACGGCGGATCGCGGCTTCGATCTCGGACTCGTCGACGGCCGACGCGTCCGCCTCGGAACGCATCGCGGCGACCGCCTGACGGGTATACCGCGCCTTGAGCATTTCGTAGTCGGCATCGGACAGCTTCCCGGTCGCCTGATCGAATTCTATTTCACGGAGGGCCTCGACCGCACGTTCGCGCCGCGCGCCGACGTCTGCCCGCGCCGGCGAGTAGGGCGCTACGATCGACCCTGCATCGGCGCGGAACAGCGGAGCGAGTACCCAGCCCATCGCCGCAATCGCCAGCAGGGTTCCGATCAGGAGTGGAATCACCGGCCCTCTCCGCGCACCGCGGCGTCGACTTCCGCGAGTTCATCCACGGTTGCGTCGACACCGGCCACGGGGCGCGAACCGCGGTCGCTGGCGCGCGCTGCCGCCTCGACCGCGCCGCGCCGGCGCCAGCGCAGCAGCAGGAGCGCGAGCGCACCGCCGCCGACGATCAGCGCGCCGAATGGCATCGTCCATCCGACCAGGTTGAACCCGCTCTTCGTCGGCGCCATCAACACTTTCTCGCCGTAGGAGCCGACGAATGCGTCGACGATCTCCTGCGCGCCGTAGCCGCCGTCGATCAGCGCAATGATGTCGCGGTGCATCGCTGGCGAGACTTCGCAGGCGAAGTCGGTGGTCCGGCACACATAGACGTCGAGTGTGCATCCGCACTGGCAGCGAAGCTTCTTCTCCACCTGGTCGCGGTCGGCATCGCTGACGTGCGGCGCAACGCCCGTCTTCGGCGGCCGGTGGACGGTGCGGGCCGCGCCCTGGTTCATCGCGAACAGGTTCGACCCGGACGATCCGTCGGTCGGGCCGTTAGGCGAGCCGGCGCTGTCACGGGTTGCGGCCGCCTGCGCGTGCAGTCTGCGCGCCACGGCAATCACGATGCCCGCGGTGCCGAGGCGAACGGCGCGACGCCGCGACATCGGCGGGTTGCGCAACATTTTTGCGCCGTCAGCTGGCGTACCCGGCTTCACTGCGCCGCCTCGGCCAGTTCCGCGTTAGGCGCGAGGCTCGCCCGGTAACCGCTGTTCGGCTTCCGCTTCTCGGCGGCCGGCCACATCACGATCAGCCCGCCAAACGCCATGATCGCGCCGCCGTACCATACCCACCAGACCAGCGGATTGAAACTGATCCGCAATTCGGCCGTCTCGTCACCGGTGACCCCGGCGAGGACGACGTAGGTGTCTTCCTCGAGCGTGCTGTGGATCCCGACCTCCGTCGACGGATTGAACGTCGGATTGCCGCGGCTATCGCGATATTGCCGTTGCTCGCTCGTCATGACGCCTATCCGCTTTCCATCGCGATAGGTATCGAGACCGATTGCCAGTACGTCGCGATTCAGCGCGTCGAACCGGGACACACCCTGGCTGATGAAGCGCCAATCGTGGCCCCATGGATCTTTCGCCGAGAAGCTCTCACCCGGCTTGAGCGTGACGTCGTTCTCCTGCTTGAACGCCATCCCGGCGAACGCCGAGAAGAGCACGACAATGCCCAGGTGGACGATGTAACCGCCGTAGCGGCGCCGATTGCGGCCGATGAGCCGGACGAGTGCCAGCGGCAGTGGCTCGCCGTGAATGCTCCGCCGGGCCCGCGTTCCCTTCACGAACTCCTGGACGATCGTCGCCGCGACGAAGCCGGCCAGCGTGTAGGAGATCAGCGCGTACACGTCGCGCATGCCTAACGCGAGGAGCAGGACACCGACGGCGAGCCCCGAGACGGCTGGAGCGATGAACTGCCGCTTGAGGTTCGCGGTGCTCGCCCGGCGCCAGGCGATCAGCGGGCCGACCCCGGTGAGCCCGAGCAGCAGCAATCCGAGCGGAATGTTCACCGCGTTGAAGAACGGCGGCCCGACAGTGATCTTCGTCCCGCGCACCCACTCGCTGAGAATCGGGAAGAGCGTTCCCCAGAGCACCGAGAAGGCAATCCCGCAGAGAAGCAGGTTGTTGTAGAGGAAGGCGGCCTCGCGGCTGGCCATGCTCTCGAGGGTGACCGGCGCCTCGAGGTCGCGAAGCCGCGTCATCACGAGGATGGTAGTGACCGCGATCGCGACAATCAGGAATCCCGCAAACCAGTTGCCGACTGGCGACTGCGCGAACGCGTGCACACTCGAGATGATCCCGCTGCGCGTGATGAAGGTCCCGAGAATCGCCAGCAGGAAGGTCGACACGACGAGCACGACGTTCCACTTCTTCAGCATGCCGCGCTTTTCCTGGATCATGATCGAATGCAGGAATGCGGTACCAGTCAGCCACGGCAGGAACGACGCATTCTCGACCGGATCCCAGGCCCAGTACCCACCCCATCCCAGCTCGACGTAGGCCCACCACATGCCTAACGTGATGCCAACGGTCAGGAAGAACCAGCTGACGAGCGCCCAGCGGCGGACTGCCGCCAGCCACTCATTGTCGAGCCGCCGGGTGACCAGCGCGCCGATCGCGAACGCGAACGGAATCGTCGTCGCGACATAACCGAGGTAGAGATTCGGGGGGTGGATCGCCATCCCCGGGTTCTGCAGCTGCGGGTTCAGCCCGCGACCATCCAGCGGCACGAACGGCAGCCGCGTGTACGGATTGGCCCCGAGGCAGGCGGTCAGCAGGAAGAAGAGGATGACCACGCCTAACGTTCCGGTGACCCACGGCATCAGGTCCCGCGAGCGCGCCCGGCTGCTGAACACGGCCAGCGACGAGAAGAAGGAGAGGATCAGCGCCCAGAAGAGCAGCGATCCGGCCTGCCCGCCCCAGAATGCCGAGAAGACGTACACCGACGGCATGTTGCGGCTCGTGTTCGACGCCACGTACTCGAGCGAGAAGTCGTGCCCGAGCAGCGCAGTCCAGAGCCCGATCGCCGCGAGCAGCACGAGCGCAAACGTCGAGTAGAGCCCTCGTTCCCCACTGGCGATCAGGTCGGCGCGGCGCAGCTTGCCGCCGGCGAACGAAACGGTGGTCGTCCAGGCAGCCATGACCACAGCCACCCAGAGCGACAGCTCACCAATGAGAATCACGACTGCTGCGTCTTGGGGACGGAGGCGGGGTGCGCGCCGGGCTGCCCCATGCCCGGGGGCGCGTTCTCATAGCGCGACGCGCACTTCGCGAGGAGCGTCGTCGCGTGGAAGGTGCCGTCATGACCGAGCCGGCCTTCGACGACGACATCCACGCCATCGGTGAAGGTGTCGGGAGCGAGCCCGCGATAGATCACCGGGTATGTCGTCGTGCCGTCGGTGACGCGAAACTCGAATTGCTTGCCGCCCGGGTTGCGCACGATGGTACCAGGTACGACGCGCGCGCCCAGCTTCACACCCGTCTCGCGGAACCCTGCATCGGCAGCGACGTGCGTCGCGAGCTCGGAGGGCGTGACGTAGTACACGCCCGTCTGCCGGATCGAGCTTGCCATCAGGTAGCCAGCGGTGCCGAACACCAGTGCGCCACCGATCAGAAACTTCGTGCGTGCCTTCACGATCCCTCGACTTCCCGCGCATGCGGCGCGGGATGGGCTAACTGCGTGACCTGCCTGTCAGCGGCGAGGGGACCGCGGCGCTCAGTTCGCGTGTCGCTGTGCCGCGACGCGACGAACCCGCGCCATGATCGCATCCAGCTCGGCTTCCGCGCGCGCACGCTCGTCGCCGGTCCAGACTCCGCCGCTTCGGTTAAGCTCGCGGACGCGCTCGAGCATTTCGTCGATAAGCGCCCGGAGTACGAGGTTGTTCCGTCGGTTGCTCCCGCCGCTTGTACGCTTGGCCGCGGCTGAGGCGGACGTCTCGATCGGAGAGGTCATAACGGACGACTGTCGGGTAAGAGACGACGCCAGCGACGGACCAACGGGAGCAATATACGGCGACACGCGCCACTCGGAAACAGTCCGTTATTCTCGATCATTGGCGGGTGCGGGCCAGCATCAGGCTGGCGGCTCCTGCCCCCGCGGCGTCCCACGCCAGGTCGCGAACACTGAAATGCCCATATGACCGGCGATCGTGCACCTCTTTCCCAATGCCGGCAGCGGCACTGGCGACGGATGCACTAAATAGTAGGGACGACCGAGATCCCTTCGTCGTGACCTGAGTTACAGAGTATGCGAGGCTCTGGATGAGCGCCGACGTGAAAAAGTGCTTCACCTTGTCGGCGCCGAGCCAGTGGTCCGCCGGATGCTGCGCCCTCGCGGAGGCTGGAGCGAGGAGCATCACGACGAGAAGCGCCGCCGCTGACGCAAGCGTCCGCATCCTTTCGCCGATCAGCCGCAATGCACGGGTCACCAGGTCACGGTGCCCCGTTCCATGAATCCAGCTGCTCGCCCCTGATGGATGCGGCAGCGGAACGACCGCGCTCCGACCGCCGGGATGTTCCACGACGTGCTCACTACCCACCACCTCGGCGAGCGGTGCGGGGCCGAGAAACCGCGCGATTGCGAGCTTGCCAACGGGAATGATCAGCATCGGTCGAATGAGCCTGAGTTCATCGTCGAGCCATGTCCCACAGCGCTCGAGCTCCGCGCGGCCGGGTACACGATCGCCGCGACCACCTGGATGCGGTCCGGGAAAGCAGCGCGTCATCGCTGCGATGTAAATGCGGTCGCGCGCCTCGCCTTCACTGAGCCCGGCTTCCGCCAGCCAGCGGAACAGCGTTCGCCCGGCGCGCCCCGCGAAGGGCATCCGGCTCGCGATCTCGACCTTGCCCGGCGCCTGGCCGACGAGCATCGCCTTGGGCCGGCGCGCGCGGGAGAGCACCGGCACAATCGGCTCGGGATGACCGCACCGGCGACAGGCGCCTAACCGTGCGAGATGGTTTTCGAGCGTGTCCGTCTGCTTCACTGCGACCACGTCCTCAGCGACGAGTATCCGGGCGCATCATCGGCGCTCACCGTTGCCTCCACTGCTTGAAGTCGTAGGGAGGGTGGATCACGCCGCGATCGGTGACGAACGCGGTAACCAGAGCGGCTGGCGTCACGTCGAACGCGGGGTTGTAGATCCGCGCTTCCTCGGGGGCGAGGAGTTTTCCGAACGAGCGACGCACCTCGTCAGGACCACGCTGCTCGATGACGATCGCCTTGCCGTCAGGCACGCCGCCGTCAATCGTCGATGTCGGAGCGGCGACGTAGAACGGGACACCGTGGTGCCGCGCGACGATCGCCAGCGCGTAGGTCCCGATCTTGTTGGCAACGTCACCGTTCGCGGCGATCCGGTCTGCTCCGACAATGCAGAGGTCGATCGAGCCGCGCTGCATCAGCGACGCCGCCATCCCATCGGTCAGCACGGTGACCGGGATTCCGGCGTGCGCCAGTTCCCACGCCGTCAGCCGGCTTCCTTGCAACAGCGGCCGTGTCTCGTCGGCGAACACCGAGACCGCGCTCCCCTGCTCGACAGCCACGTACACCGGAGCGAGTGCCGTCCCGATCCCGCCGGTAGCCAGTGCACCGGCGTTGCAGTGCGTGAGCACCCGCGCGTTAGGCGGGAACAATGCCGCGCCGTAGTCGCCGATGCGGCGGCACATGGCGCGGTCTTCGGCGAGGATCGTCGTCGCCTCCTCGCGGAGCGCGGCGAGCAGCGCGTCCGGTGCACCGCCGGAACTCCGTGCGCGGGCAAGCATGCGATCGATCGCCCACGGCAGGTTGACCGCGGTCGGCCTCGTAGCGAGAATCCGCGCCGCATTCTCCGTCAGGCACTCAGCGAACCGCTCGGGCGGTTGCTCGCGCTCGGACACAAGCGACGCGACGAGCCCCATCGCGCCGGCGATGCCGATCGCCGGTGCACCACGCACCGCCAGCGTCGTGATCGCGTCGCATACTTCGTCGATGCTGCGGAGGTCGCGCTCGATGTATTCCGACGGGAGGCGGCGCTGGTCGATGATGCGAACGGCGCTGCCGTCGGGCGACCACCGTACCGCTTCGATGACGCTGGGACGCGCGCTGGCGAGTGGCTCCTGCTGAGCAATGGTCGGCACGCGAAAAAGCTAGCCCGCGTCGCCCGCGCGAGGAATGCCGCGCTCGGTCTCGAGAAGCAAAGGGTGGGTCAGCGCGCGGCGCGGCGCCGCTTGCGTCGCTCGGGAAAATGCTCGTCGAGAAACTGCACAAGCGCGCGCTCCTCGACGGTGTGGCTCACCGCGTTCATGCTGCGCTTCCCGTTACTGGGTAGCCGGTCGGCAATCGTCTCGCCGTCTTCGAGATACCGCTCGATGATCACCGGGTGCACGTATGACTTCCGGCAGATTGTCGGCGTGTTCCCCAACTCTGCGGCGACGAGGCGCATGACCGTGTTCACGTTGCGCTTCGCTTCGGTGACGGTGCGCGCCGGTCCGAGCTCGGCGAATACCGTCGCGGCGCGCAGCGTGCCGCCCCAGGTGCGAAAATCCTTCGCCGTGTACGGGAAGCCGAGTGAATCACGGAGATAGTCATTCAACGCTTCGGCGTCGAGATCGTACCATCGGCCATTTTCGGTGTAGCGAAAGAGACGCGTCCCCGGCGTCGCGAGCAGGGTCCTCAGAAATCGCGCGACCGCCGGATCGACGACCGTCTGTCGCTGCTTCACTCCGCTCTTGCCTCGAAAGGCAAACGTCGAGACCGCACCCTTCACGGTGACGTGCGACTTGCGCAGCGTCGTGATGCCGAACGAGCGATTCTCTTTCGCGTACCGGTCGCTGCCCGGGCGAAAGCAGCGCTCCGCAATCAGCCGAAGCACGCCGGCCGCAACCCGCTCGAGCGATGGTTCACGCTTCCGCTCGTCGGCCGCGAGCACGCGCCGGATTCGCGGAAGGTCGCGCCCGAGTTGTCGCACGCGATAATACTTGCGGAGCTCGCCGCGCTTCGTCGCCGTTTCGTGGTAGCGATACTGCTTGCGGCCCCGCGCATCGAATCCCCACGCCTGGATGGAGTTGCGCGGGCTCGCCGCGAGATGGACGTCAGTCCACGCGGGCGGCACCGCGAGTTTCCTGATGCGTTCGACCGTCGACGCGTCGCGAACGCGCGTGCCGCTGTTCGTTACGTACTGGAAGCCTCGCGCCGGGGTTCCCTTTCGGAGAATCCAGCGTTCGCGTGTCGATGTCGGCATTGCGAGCGCGAGGGGGCAAAAAGCAGTCCGGGGCGTTAGATTCCGCCTCCCACGCAATGCCCGATCGCCCCGCCCTGCGAGCTCTCGCCCAACGATGACCGCTTCCGTCGCTCCGTCCGCTCCGGTCACCTACGAGGTCAGCGACCGGATCGCGACGATCACCGTTTCCCGCCCCGACAAGCTGAACGCGCTCGACAAGGCGACCATTACGGCGCTCGGTGAGGCGATTGACCGCGCGCGGGCGAGTGACGACGTCCGTGGCGTGATCCTGACCGGCGCCGGTCGCGCCTTCGTTGCCGGGGCCGACATCTCGCAATTCCCGACGCTGACCGAACGTCAGGCACGCGAGTTCGCGCTGCACGGGCAGACGGTGTTCCGCCGGTTCGAGACATCGCCGAAGCCGGTGATCGCCGCGGTGAATGGCTTCGCGCTCGGCGGCGGCTGCGAACTGGCGCTCGCCTGTCACGTGCGCATCGCTTCCGACACCGCGAAGATGGGCCAGCCCGAGGTCAAGCTCGGGATCATTCCCGGGTACGGCGGATCGCAACGACTTCCTCGGCTCGTCGGCAGGGGACGCGCGCTGCAGCTCATCCTCACCGGCGAAACCATCGATGCGCCGGAAGCATTGCGCATCGGGCTCGTCAACGCCGTCGTGCCCGGCGCCGAGTTGATAGCTGCTGCGCGCAAGATGATGGGCGCGATGCTCGCCAATGCGCCGGTCGCGCTCGCGCTGGCCATCCAGACGATCGACAAGGGCCTCGACCTGCCGATCGAACAGGCTATCGCGCTCGAGGCGGACAACTTCGGGCGTTGCGCGCTCACCGAGGACATGCGCGAAGGCGCGACCGCGTTCCTCGCGAAGCGCGCCCCGAACTTTACTGGGAAGTAGTCCCTCTCATGCGGCTCGCGCGGCTGTCGGTGCGCGACTTTCGCAACCTCGCGCGCGTCGAGCTCGAGCTGCCTCCCGAGGGGATGGTGGTCGTCGGCGAGAACGGACACGGCAAGACCAACCTGCTCGAAGCCGCCTATTACCTGCAGCTGCTGCGCTCGGCGCGGGGAGCGCGCGATGTTGATCTCGTTCGGTTTGGCGCGCCGGCGTTTCACGTCGGCGCGGATACCAGCGTCACGAGAGGCGGGCACGTGATCGGCGTCGGCTTCGAGCGCGCGACGCGCCGCAAGCGCGTCACCCTCGACGGCGCCGAGCCGCCGCGACTGTCCGACGCGTTAGGCGCGCTGCCCGCCGTGCTCTGCTCGCCGCGCGATGCTGCGCTGATCTCCGGTTCGCCGAGCGAGCGGCGCCGCTATCTCGACGTCACGCTGGCGCTGACATCGCGGCCGTACCTGACGGCGCTGCAGGCCTATCGCGGTGCACTGGCCCGCCGAAATGCCGCGTTGCGCGAGGGCGCACGCGCGGCACGCGACGAAGGACGCATCGCCGTCTGGGAACCCGCGCTCGCCGAGCACGGCGCGCGAATCTGGACCGCACGCGTTGCCTGGGTCACCCAGCATCAGCCGCGGTTTGCGTCGGTGTGCGCAGCCATCGGCGAGCACGGCACGGCAACGATGCGTTACGCCACGCCGCTCGACGCCGACGAGGGCGACGTGGCCGGCGCGCTGGCGGGTGCACTCGCGGCGAAGCGTCCCCTCGACCTCAAGCGCGGACTCACCCACGCCGGCCCACATCGCGATGATCTCGAGCTCATGCTCGATGGACGCGACCTCCGCACCTTCGGATCGGCCGGACAGCACCGCACCGCCGCAATCGCACTGCGTGTGCTCGAGCAGGAAACGCTCCGCGACCGGCGAGATGCCGCCCCTCTCCTGCTCCTCGACGATCCGTTCGCCGAGCTCGATGCGCGCCGCTCCGCGCGCATCCTCGAGCTGTTCGCCGGCGAGGGCGCTGGCCAGATCATTCTCGCGGTGCCCCGCGAGGGCGACATCCCCGCGGGATTGACGCGACTTGCTCGCTGGCGCGTGCAACAGGGTGCGCTGTCACCGTGGACGCGGGCTGGTGCGGCATGACGGGGCGCGAGCGACGAAAGCCTGACGAGAAGCAGCACAAGACCGCGTCCATCGGTGAGGCACTGGCCAGCTTCCTCACGCGAAGCGGGCTTGCGCCGCGTGTCGAACAGGCCGCGGTGGTTCCGGAGTGGGCGTCGCTCGTCGGGCCGCAGATCGCCGCCGTCACCAATCCGTTGTCGGTGACCCAGGATGGATTGCTGTTCGTCGCCGTCGCGACCCACGGTTGGATGATGGAGCTGTCGCTCCTCGAGCCGGAGCTCCTCAAGCAGCTGAATACGAAGCCCGGTCGCCGCCCGGTGACGCGGATCCGCTGGATGCTCCGGCGCTGACCGTCCATCGCCCGCTGGGCGGTGACGGTTGCATCCGCGGGTCGACCGATATATCTTAGTACTAAGATGTCTGCCGAAACTCCCTCGAAAAGGCGCGGCCGCCCGACGGTCCGCGCCGAGCGTTCGGCGGCGACGCACACGCCGCCGCCGCTGGATGAACGGTATGCTGAAGAGTTGAAGCTCTGGGTCGTCCTGTCGCGTGCCACGGCCGCGATTCGCCGACATACCGAAGCGGACGTCGCTCGGCATGGCCTCTCGATCGCCGAGTTCGGGATTCTCGAAGTGCTATATCACAAGGGACCGTTGCTGCTCGGCGAGATCCAGCGGCGCATTCTCGTGTCGAGCGGCGGGATCACCTTTCTCGTCGACCGATTGGCGGAGAAAGGACTGGTCGCCCGCGAGGCGTGTCCGGGCGACCGGCGCGCCCGCTATGCAGTGTTGACGCCGGCGGGACGCGTGCTGATGAAACGCATTTTCCCCGGCCACGCCGAGGTCATCGCCGGCGCCCTTGCCGGCCTGTCGCGGGACGAACGACGAATCGCCACCAAATTGCTCCGCGACCTCGGTCGCCGCGCCGCTGAAAGCGCGGCGTCGGGAACGGTTTGAAGATGATCCGACTTATATCTCAGTAGTAAGATTGTTCCTGTTCGACCGACCCCACCACCGCAGGGAGTACAGCATGGCTACCACCGCACAACCCACCGCCACCACGACCTGGAACATCGAGCCAACACACACGCTCGTCGAGTTCTCGGCAAAACACATGATGATCACGACCGTGAAGGGACGATTCCGCGAGGTGAGCGGCGTGATCAACATCGACGAACAGAACCCTGACCGCTCGACGGTCGAGGCGTCGATGAATGCATCGACGATCGATACTGGGGTCGCTCAGCGCGATCAGCATCTCGCCTCGGCTGACTTCCTCGACGCGGCGACGCACGCGGCGATCACCTTCAAGAGCAAGAAAGTGCAGGGAGCGCGGGCCTCGACGGGTGACGAGTTCACCGTAGTGGGCGACCTGACCATTCGCGGAACGACGCGCGAAGTGACACTGAAGGCGGCGTACGAAGGTCGCGGCAAGGATCCGTGGGGCGGCGAGCGCATCAGCTTCACCGCGACTGGCAAGATCGACCGCCGCGAGTTTGGACTGACCTGGAATCAGGCGCTGGAGATGGGCGGAATTCTCGTCAGCAACGACATCAAGATCAACCTCGAAATCCAAGCCGTTCGCGCCTGACGGAGGACCGGCATGTCCGCGATTACCGCGCTCCATCACGTCACCTGCATCGCTGGCGATCCGCAGGAGAATTACGACTTTTACAGCGGCGTACTCGGCATGCGGTTGGTGAAGCGGTCGGTGAATCAGGACGTGCCGGGCACCTACCACCTGTTCTACGCCGACGCCGACGGCCATGCGGGGACGGATCTCACGTTCTTCCCGTGGCCCGACATGGCGCCGGCGACGCTCGGCGTTGGGTTGGCGAGCGAAGTGGGGCTCGCGGTGCCCGCCGGTACGTTGGAATTCTGGCGGGCTCGGTTGGCCAGCGCCGGGGTCGTTGTAACGCCGCCGATCGTGCGCTTCGGCGAACGTGTGTTGACGTTCGCTGATCCGCACGGATTGCAGGTTGCGCTCGTCGAAACCTCCGATGATCGCGAGTTTGCGCCCTGGACGGACAGCCCGGTCGCCACCGACCGTCAGGTGCGTGGACTTCACTCGATGCGGCTCGTCGAGCGCGAGACCGAGTCGACAGCGCAGTTTCTCACCGGTACGCTCGGCTTCATCGCTGCGGGTAGTGAGGACGAATGGCACCGGTTCGTCCTGCCCGGCGCGCGGTCAGGGCGGATTCTCGATATCCGCGCCGAACCCAATCGTTCGCGCGGAAAGTGGGGGACGGGCAGCGTGCATCACCTCGCCTGGCGCGTTCCCGACGATGCGAGCGAGCTGGCGGTGCGCACGCGCGTCGAGGAGGCGCACCGCCGACCCACGCCGGTGATCGACCGGTTCTGGTTCAAGTCCGTGTACTTTCTCGAGCCGGGCGGCGTGCTCTTCGAGCTCGCCACCGACGGACCGGGGTTCTCGATCGACGAACCGGCGGCGACGCTTGGCGAGCAGCTGGTGCTCCCGCCCTGGTTGGAGCCGCGGCGGCGCGAGATCGAGGCGACGCTGCCGCCCCTTCGCGCGCCACGGGTCCCGGCTGCTATCACGACGGGGGCGGCCTAACGTTCAGGGGACGGCAATGCACGCGATACTCGAGGCAGCGATGAACGGTCACGCGGAGGCGATGCGCGATGCACGGGGGCGTTTCGAAAGCGCCGTAGTTTTCGCGAACGCGGCATCGCTGCGCGTTGGTTTCGGTGATCATGCATCGAGGATCGCGGTATCACGTTGGCCCGTTCATCGCTGTTTCGAGTACCACCGCGGACCAGCCCCGCGACCCACGGCGACAGCGCAGGATTCGCATGCGCCCCTAACTCGTTCCACCACAACGTGATACCAAGACGCCGCCGAGTTGATTTCCGGCCTTGAACGCGTTACCTTTCCGAAGCTACCCCTGAGATTTTTTCGGCGTTTCTTCGGACAGCGTGGTTCATGGCAAAATCGGACGACAAGGACAACAAGTCGGCGTACGGTGCGGAACAGATTCAGGTGCTCAAGGGCCTCGAAGCAGTTCGCAAGCGCCCCGGTATGTATATCGGTTCGACGTCGGAGCGCGGCCTCCACCACCTGGTGTACGAGGTGGTCGACAACTCGATCGACGAAGCACTCGTCGGACACGCTGATCGCATCTCGGTGATCATCCACCAGGACAATTCGATCACCGTCGAGGACAACGGCCGCGGAATTCCGGTCGACATCCACCCGATCGAAAAGATTCCGGGCGTCGAGCTGGCGATGACGGTCCTCCATGCTGGCGGGAAGTTCGACAAGAACAGCTACAAGGTCTCGGGCGGGCTGCACGGCGTCGGCGTTTCGGTGGTCAACGCGCTCTCCGAGCAGCTCAAGGTCTGGGTGAAGCGCTCCGGCCAGGAGTATTACATGGACTTCACGCGTGGCGACACGCGCACGAAGCTCAAGATGCTGGCCAAGGTCGGCGCGAAGGAGACGGGCACGAAGGTCTGGTTCAAGCCCGACGCAGCGATCTTCACGGTCCTCGTCTACCAGTACACGACGCTCCAGGCGCGACTGCGCGAGTTGTCGTTCCTCAACAAGGGCGTGACCATAACGCTGAGGGACGAGCGGCCGGGCGAAGAGAAGGATGAGACCTTCCACGCGAAGGGCGGGCTTCGCGAGATGGTCCAGTACCTCAACGCCAGCCGCAAGGCGCTGCACAACGACGTCATCTACCTCGAAACCGAGCGCGACGACATCGGCATCGAGCTGGCGATGCAATACAACGACGGCTACACCGAGAACGTCTTCTCCTTCGTCAACAACATCAACACCCACGAAGTCGGAACGCACCTCACTGGCTTCAAGAGCGCGCTGACCCGCGTCATCAACCTCTACATCCAGAAGTCGAGCCTCGCGAAGAAGGACAAGGAAACGACACTGACCGGCGACGACGTCCGCGAAGGCCTAACGGCCGTCCTCTCGGTCAAGGTTCGCGAGCCACAGTTCGAGGGGCAGACCAAGACGAAGCTCGGCAACTCCGAGGCGGAGAGCGCGGTCAAGTCGGTCGTCAACGAACTGCTCGCCGCATTCCTCGACGAGCACCCACGCGTCTCCAACGCGATCATCGACAAGGCGATGAGTGCGGCTCGCGCGCGTGAGGCAGCGCGCAAGGCTCGCGACCTCACCCGGAAGAAGTCGGCGCTGGACATCGGCAACCTCCCGGGCAAGCTGGCCGACTGTTCGCTGTCCGACCCCGCGCTCTGCGAGATCTATCTCGTCGAGGGGGACTCGGCCGGCGGCTCGGCCAAGCAGGGACGCAATCGTTCCTTCCAGGCCATTTTACCGCTGCGCGGTAAAATCATTAACGTGGAAAAAGCGCGAATCGACAAGGTCCTCTCGAACGAGGAAATCCGGACGATCATCACCGCGATCGGCTCGGGGATCAAGGATGAGTTCAAGATCGACGCGACGCGCTACCACAAGATCATCATCATGACTGACGCCGACGTCGACGGCGCGCACATCCGCACGCTGCTGCTGACGTTCTTCTTCCGCCAGATGCCGGAGCTGATCGACGCTGGCTTCATCTACATCGCGCAGCCCCCGCTCTTCCGCGTCGCCAAGGGAAAGGAAGAGTACTACGCCTACGATCTTGCCGAGCGCGACGAGTATGCAAAACGGTTAGGCGGCGGCAACGGCAACGGCGATGGCAAGGGGATCAACATCCAGCGCTACAAGGGACTGGGCGAGATGAATCCCGACCAGCTGTGGCGGACGACGATGGATCCCGAGCATCGCACGCTGCTCAAGGTGGGGCTCGAGGATGCACTGATGGCCGACCAGATCTTCCAGATGCTGATGGGCGACGAAGTCGAGCCGCGACGGTTATTCATCGAGGCAAACGCGAAGTTCGCGAGCAACATCGATGTCTAGGTTCAGGTGCGCCCTGCGGGCTGTGACCGGGCGATGAGCGATGAACAGCGAGGGACGGCTACCAGGGGTGGCCGCCCCTCGCTGCGTTGCATCTACAATACGGCGACAAGCTTCTGCGCGTAGCGAACTTCCTGACGGATGGTCGCGTTCTCCGGCGGCGACGTCGTTGCTTCCAATCGGAGAACACATGGCGAAGACTATGAAGGCGGTACAGGTGAAGGCGCCGAAGGGCACGCTGAATTTCAGCGCGCGCAGCGGGTCGAAGGCGATGGTCGAGCGGTATCCGCTCGAGAAGGCGGACGAAGCCTATCACCGGATGATGAAGCATGAGGCGCGGTTCCGGGTGGTCCTCGAGATCGCCTGATGACCGACGGCCATTGGCGGGGCCGCAGCAGCGTGCGGCCCCGCCCGTGGGGCGGAGCACCGTGACCCCGGTCTGCCGAGCGCCTGCCTAACGTTCGCCCCGGGGGCCGGCGGCGCATTTGCGCAGCCAGCCGTTTGGTGCTATCGTCGACCTACCTGCTCTCCGGCTCAGCGCTGAGGCCAATCGGGCCGCCTGATCTCCCTGCCTCGTGGAGGACTTCCATATGGTCATGCTGCCGCTCGGGTGGCTGCTCGTTGCCGCGCTCGCGCCTAACGCGCCGGCGGCGCCGGCCGTCCGCTCCGACACCACCACCGTCCCCCTCTACACCAATCTCGGGGACTATCACGTTGCCATCAGCACCAAAGTGCCGCTGGCGCAACGCTACTTCGATCAGGGGATGCGGCTCGTTTACGGCTTCAACCACGGCGAAGCGATCCGTGCGTTCAATGAAGCAGCTCGGATCGATCCGAGCTGCGCGATCTGCCACTGGGGTGCCGCACTCGCGTATGGTCCGCACGTCAACGCACCAATGGACTCTGCGTCGGGAGTCGCCGCCTACGCGCAACTGCAGCAGGCGATCGCGCTCGCGCCGCATGCGTCGAGAATCGAGCAGGTGCTGATAAAGGCGCTCACCGCCCGCTATGCCGCCGTCCCGGCGGCGGACCGTGCCTCGCTCGACAAGGCCTACGCCCGAGCGATGGGCGATGTCACCAAGGCATTTCCGCGTGACCTCGACGTTGCGACACTGTACGCCGAGTCGCTGATGGACACGCGCCCATGGGACTACTGGACGAAGGACGGCAAGCCCCAGCCGGGCACCACGATCATCGTGTCGCAACTCGAGCGGGTGATCAAGGCGAACCCGAATCATCCCGGCGCCTGTCACTACTTCATCCACGCCGTCGAAGCGGTCGATCCGCTTCGCGCGCTGCCATGCGCCGAGCGACTCGCGGCGCTGATGCCCGGCGAGGGACACATGGTCCACATGCCCGGGCACATCTACATCCGCCTCGGGCGCTATGCCGACGCGATCGACGCCAACGTCCATGCGGTGCATGCCGACGAGAGCTACATCGCCAGCGAGCATCCGCAGGGTCTCTATCCGATCGGATACTACCCGCACAACTATCACTTCCTTGCGTTCGCTGCGATGCTCGCCGGTCGGAGTCACACGGCAATCGACGCGGCGCGGTCGCTCGGCGAGAAGGTGGATCCCGATGTCGCACACGAGGTGATTCAACTCCAGCCACTGATTGCTTTCTATCCGCTGGCGCTCGTGACGTTCGGGCGATGGGATGAGGTACTGGCCGCGCCGATGCCTCGCTCCGATCTGCGCGTCGCGACGGCGCTCGCCGACTATGCGCGCGGCGTGGCGTTCGCGCAGAAGGGAGACTCCGCCAATGCCCGGGCCATGCTCGACAGCGTGCGCGCAATCGCGAACGCGACGTCGGCGGCCGATCGTGTCGCGATGTCCGCCGGCGCGGGGGAGAACAAGACGGTTCTCAATATCGCGACGGCGGCGTTGTCAGGCGAGATCGCGTTGCATCGCGGTGATCTCGACGATGCCGTGATCCATTTCCGGAAGGCGGCGCGATTAGAAGACACCTTCAACTACACCGAGCCGCCGCAGTGGTATTTCCCAGTGCGTCACGCCCTCGGCGATGCGCTGCTGAAGGCCGGCAAGACTGCCGAGGCGGAAGCCGCATATCGCGAAGACCTGCGCCGCTTCCCGGACAACGGCTGGTCACTGTACGGGCTGTCGAAGGCGCTGCACGCGAGTGGCAGGCACAAGGAGGGAACTGTGGTCGATGCGCGGCTTGCCAAGGCGTGGAGCTCCGCAGACGTCACGCTGACGGCGTCGAGATTCTGACACACCGCCTAACGGCGTGGAGCAGCGTCCGCGGTCAATCGCGGGCGTAGTGCTCTGCGCCAGCGGCGGTGACACGGTGTGAGACGAGCGGGAGGGGAGGATCGGCCTCGTCGGCGATGACGATCGCGCTGCGCAGCGTCGTTCGTCCCGATTCGATCCCGCTCCGGTCGCTGGCGAACACGGTCGCCAGCGGCTCGCCGGCCTCGACCCAGTCGCCGGGCTTCGCCGTTATGACGAACCCGACGCTCGGATCGATGACGTCGTCGAGTTTTGTTCGGCCGCCGCCAAGCGCTATGATTCCCCGCCCGATCGTCCGCGGCTCGACCTTCGCGACAAAGCCGCGGCGCGGCGCCGGGAACAACTCGACGTGTGACGCCTGCGGCAGCACCGCCGGATCGTCGACGACTCCCGGGTTTCCGCCCTGTGCCTCTATGATCGCCTGCATCTTCTCGGCGGCGCGGCCGGTGCCGATCGCTTTTTCCAGTTCGCGACGCGCCGAGTCGATATCGGCGGCCACGCCGCCGAGGACCAGCATCTCAGCGCCTAACGCGTAGGTCACTTCCATCAGGTCGGGCGGTCCTTCGCCGCGAAGCGCCAGCATCGACTCCTCGACCTCGAGCGCATTGCCGCAGGCTCGGCCGAGCGGCCGGTCCATCGCGGTGATCAGCGCAACGGTCGGACAATCGTGATCGGCGCCAAGCTCGATCATGGTCCGCGCCAGGTCGAGGCCCCGTTCGAGCTCGGGAAGGAATGCGCCGGAGCCACGCTTCACGTCGAGCACGAGCCCGGTCAGTCCCTCCGCGAGCTTCTTGCTCATGATGCTCGCCGCGATCAGCGGGATCGATTCGACTGTCGCCGTCGCGTCGCGCAGCGCGTAGAGCTTGCGATCGGCCGGCGCAATCTCTCCCGTCTGGCCGATGAGCGCGCAGCCGAGTTGCTCGAGCTGCGTCTTCGCCTGCGCGAGTGTGAGGTCGGTGCGAAATCCGGCAATCGACTCGAGCTTGTCGAGCGTCCCGCCGGTGTGGCCGAGCCCGCGGCCTGACATCATCGGCACGGCGACGCCGCAGGCTGCGACGAGCGGCGCGAGCACGAGCGACACCTTGTCACCCACCCCCCCCGTGGAGTGCTTGTCGATCCGCGGGACGGTGAGCGACGAGAGGTCGAGCGTCGCGCCACTGCGGAGCATCGCGTCAGTGAGTGCGCTCGTCTCCTCGCGATCGAGCCCGCGAATGAAGATGGCCATCGCCAGCGCGGCCATTTGATAATCGGGAATGTGGTTCGTCGCGTACGCGTTCATCAGCGCACGCCATTCGCCGGCGTCGATCCGACCGCCGTCCCGCTTCCGCTCGATCAGCCGATGCGCCAACATTGACCGGACTCGGGGGTAGGCATATGATGACGGCAAGCCGCTCGGGCTGCGCGGATCCCGAACCGCCCGGCATCCGTGGCCAGACCAGTTCCACTCCCTCCTCTCCTCTTTCGCGAATTCGCGAGGCAGTCATGCGCATCGTCACCCGGTCGTTCGTTCACTACATAGCGCCCGCTGCAATCACGATGATTGTTGGCACGGCTCCCATGCTTGGCGCGCAGACCGCGGCGGATCACCTCGCGAAGGGCGATTCGCTTCACACCGCGATGAACCTCCCCGCCTCGCTCAAGCAGTACGAAGCGGCGATTGCGGACGAGCCGAAGAATTACCACGCGCTGATCAACGCATCGCGCGATGCGGTCGACATCGGCGAATTCACCGACAACAAAGACGCGCGCTTCGGGCTGTATCACACCGGCGAGTTGTATGCGCGGCGCGCGATAGAGATCAACCCTCAGGCCGCAGACGGGCACTTCTTTCTCGCGCGCGCGCTCGGCCGAACCGCTCAGTCGCTCGGGCCGCGCGACCGGGTGAAGTACGCGACCGACGTCCGTGCGCATGCAATGGACGCGTTGAAGATCGAGCCTAATCACCCTGGTGGATTGCACGTGATGGGAATGTGGAACGCGGAAGTGATGCGGCTCAGTGGCCCGACACGCTGGATCGCGAAGAACGTTCTGGGGGGACAGGTATTCGGCTCGGCGAATTGGAAGAACGCGGTGCAGTACATGGAGAAGGCAGTCGCCGCAGAGCCAGGCCGCCTCTCGCACCGCATCGATCTCGCGGAGATTTACCTCGACGTTGGCGACAAGACTAGGGCGCGCGAACAGCTGCAAGCGGTGATCTCGCAGCCAGCGACCGACTATAACGATCGCTTTTACAAGACGCGCGCCGAGAAAGATCTCAAGAAGCTGTAGCGGTGCGCTGGCAAATTCGGGGGGCGCGTGCAAACCCCCCGCCCCCCGGGGGGTTTGGGGCCTGGGGGGAGGGCGCGCCCGCGGGGTGTGGGGGGGGGGGGTGTGCGTGGCCAAAAACCAGGGGCGCGCGGGGGGGGGGGGGCGGGGGTGGGGGACCGGGGG
>JANMBU010000013.1:0-16394 GCA_031360575.1 Gemmatimonadaceae bacterium | reverse complement strand
GTAGGCCGTCGCCTGCGCCATCCCCTTCTTCGATTGAATCGTCGTGATCGCCGCCGTCAACGTCGTCTTCCCATGGTCGACGTGCCCAATCGTCCCCACGTTCACATGCGGCTTCGTCCGCTCAAACTTTGCCTTGCCCATGATCGATGATCTCGATGTAGGTGTGTGTGCCTAACGCCTGAGAACCAAAGACTTCTCGGCTGTCAGGGCGACTCGCGCGTTCGCCCATCCGGCCGTTACCAGCTTCCTAGGACCGCTTCACCTCGTTGCCGTTCTTGGCAACGATCTCTTCCATCTTCGACTTCGGTACTTCCTCGTAGTGGCTGAACTCCATCGAGTAGACCGCGCGGCCCTGCGACGACGAGCGCAGCTTGGTCGAGTAGCCGAACATCTCCGACAGCGGGACACTCGCCGAAATCACCTGTGCTTCGCCACGCTGCGTCATGCCGCCGATCTTCCCCCGCCGCGATGACAGGTCGCCGAGGATGTCGCCCATGTATGCATCCGGGCAGACTACTTCGACGTTCATCATCGGCTCGAGGATCACCGGGCTCGCCCGCTTCGCGGCTTCCTTGAACGCCATCGAGCCGGCGATCTTGAACGCCATCTCGCTCGAGTCGACGTCATGGTACGAACCGTAGATCAGCTGCACCTTCACGTCGACCATCGGATAGCCGGCAACGATTCCGTTCTCGAGCGCTTCCTTGATGCCCTGCTCGATCGGTCCGATGTATTCCCGCGGAATTGTTCCGCCGACGATCTTGTCCTCGAACACGAAGCCGGCGCCTTGCTCCGACGGCTCCATGTTGATGACGCAGTGGCCGTACTGGCCCTTGCCGCCCGACTGGCGGATGAACTTCCCTTCGACCTTCTCGACGCGCTTGCGGATCGTCTCGCGATAGGCAACCTGCGGACGGCCGACGTTGGCGTCGACCTTGAACTCGCGCATCATGCGGTCGACAATGATCTCGAGGTGCAGCTCGCCCATCCCCGAGATGATCGTCTGGCCGGTTTCGGCGTCCGAGTGCACGCGGAAGGTCGGATCTTCCTCCGAGAGCTTCTGCAGTGCGATCGCCAGCTTGTCCTGGTCGGCCTTCGTCTTCGGCTCGATGGCGACGTCGATGACGGGGTTCGGGAACTTCATCGCCTCGAGGATGATCGGATTGTCATCGTCGCAGAGCGTGTCGCCGGTGCGCGTGTCCTTCAGGCCGATCGCGGCGGCGATGTCGCCGGCGCGCACTTCCTCGATCTCTTCCCGCTTGTTGGCGTGCATCTGCAGCAGACGGCCGACGCGCTCGCGCTTGTCCTTCGTCGAGTTGTAGATGTACGACCCCGACTTCATGACGCCGGAGTAGACGCGGAAGAAGGTCAGCTTTCCAACGAACGGATCGGTCGCGATCTTGAACGCGAGCGCCGCGAACGGCTCCTCGTCGCGGACCTGACGCTCCTCGACCGTCTCGTCGTGATGCGGCAGGTGTCCCTTGATCGCCGTGACTTCGATCGGCGCCGGGAGGAAGTCGATCACCGCGTCGAGCAGCGCCTGGACGCCCTTGTTCTTGAACGAGGCACCGCAGAGTACCGGCACGAGCGTGCCGGCGATCGTCGCCTTGCGAATCGCCGTCCGGATCTCGTCGAACGTCAGCTCCTCGCCGCCGAGGTATTTCTCCAGCACCGCCTCGTCGTGCGACGATGCGACCGCGTGCTCGATCAGCGCGTGACGCTCGGCTTCGACCGCGTCCTTGTATTCCGCTGCGACCTCGACGACGGCGAACGTCTTGCCTAACGTCTCGTCGTCGAAGATGTACTGCTTCCGCTCGATGACGTCGATGTGGCCGGTGAACAGCTCGCCCGAGCCGACCGGCAGCTGCAGCGCGAACGCGTTCCGGCTCAGCCGGTCGCGGATCATCGTCATGCAGCGGTCGAAGTCGGCGCCGACGCGATCCATCTTGTTCGCGAAGATGATCCGCGGCACGCCATAACGGTCGGCCTGTCGCCACACCGTCTCGGTCTGCGGCTCGACGCCGGCAACCGAGTCGAGCAGCGTCACCGCGCCGTCGAGCACGCGCAGCGAGCGCTCCACCTCAACGGTGAAGTCGACGTGGCCCGGCGTGTCGATGATGTTGATGCGGTACTCGGGACCCGAGCCGGTCTTGTCGCTCTGGCCGTGGCGCTGCCAGAAGCAGGTCGTCGCGGCCGACGTGATCGTGATGCCGCGCTCCTGTTCCTGCTCCATCCAGTCCATCGTCGCGGCGCCATCATGTACTTCACCGATTTTGTAGTTCTTGCCGGTGTAGTACAGGATGCGCTCGGTCGTAGTCGTCTTCCCGGCATCGATGTGGGCCATGATGCCGATGTTGCGATAGAACTCGAGCGGGGTGTTTCGTGCCATGTCGGTTGACCCTTTACTTATCCGTCAAGGAGAGTGGCAACGCCGCCACCGCCTCCGTCCCTTGCAATGTCGGCCGCGACGGCCGCTGAACCGAGCCTCAAACCAGCAAAAACGCGGGTGGACCGTGTCGCTCTCAAAAATGAGAGCCGGTATCCATCCGCCATCGCCGGGTACACTCGCACTGCAGCACGAATGGGGACCCAAGGCGCGCCAAACATCACCGATCGCTTGATGTCAGGCGTTGAATTGTCCTGCGCTTGCTTCTCGGGAACCCGCTCACCTTTACGGCGATCCGGTCGGTCTGCATTGCCCCCGAAGAGGCACCCCCGCGTCGTTCAGTCGTGCATCGAAGCCGCTCTCGCAGCCTCTCGCGGGCCCATAGGTATCGGCGCGCAGCTTGCCGAAATGCCGCCCTGATGCTGGCGGCTCGCCACCTCGCGCGACATCCGCGTGGGGCAGCCTGAGAAAGGTAGTCCGTCGAGTTGTAAAGTCAACGGGCGCCGCGTGTTGATCCGCGGCAGTCGCGGCGAACCGCGGACTGCGGGCGGCATGGCGCAAAACGCCGCCCTCGACCCGTGCTCTGGCGCGGACCATCGGCCCCGCCGGCCCATCGTCCCCGACCGCGCGACGCATCGGCCTCGCCTCACCGGGCGCCCCGCCTGCCGTTCGCTGCCTCCCCGCCCACACCCGCCCGCCGAACCACCGCGCGTTAGGCAGTCAGCCTCAGTCGTTGCTGCCGCGCCGCAGGTCCATGAACGTGCGCTCGGCCGACGTCGTGCCCTCGACCGGATGCGGCCGGCCCATCGGGGGCATCATGCGCGCCCGGAGCCCGATCACTCGTGACTGTGCGGCGGACAGTTCGGCTGTGGCGGCTCCAGCGATACGCTCGCTCGCCGCGGACGCGCCGTGCGCGTGAACATTATCGGAGTCCGGTCCGTACATCGCCCCACGCCGCAATCTGCTGAGAAATCCCATTTCGCACCTCCAGGAAGCATCCCTAGTGTGCACCCGTTGCCGCCGAATTGTAAGAGCTGACGTTAGGTAATTGTGCGAGGCGAGCGCAGCCATGAAGCTATTCACGTTTGTCCAGGCGAACTCGCGAACATGCCGGCGTCGACATGAGCCTCCGCCGGGCCGCGCCACCGGACCACCGCCTAACGCTACGAAACCGCCCCGCCCGGCAATAGCCGGGCGGGGCGGAAAATCGTGCGCAACCTGCGACCGGCTACCAGCGGTAGTGCGCGAACGCCTTGTTCGCTTCGGCCATGCGGTGCGTGTCTTCCTTCTTCTTGACCGCGTTGCCTTCGCCCTTGCTCGCAGCGATGACTTCGGCAGCAAGCTTCTCGGCCATCGACTTCTCATTACGATCGCGCGAGTAGCTGATCAGCCAGCGCATCGCCAGTGCTGTCCGGCGCTCCGGACGAACTTCGACGGGGACCTGGTAGGTCGCGCCACCGACACGGCGGCTCTTCACTTCGACGACCGGCTTCAGGTTCGTGAGCGCCTGCTTGAACACGGTCACACCGGGCTGGCCGGAGCGAGATTCGACGAGATCCATCGCACCGTAGAAGATGCGCTCGGCCGTCGACTTCTTGCCTTGGTACATCAGCACGTTGACGAACTTCGACACCGTCTGGCTGTCATAACGCGCATCGGGCAGAATCGTGCGCTTCACTGCTGTCTTGCGGCGGCTCACTTCTTCTTACCTCCAGCCGCGGCAGCACCCGCCTTCGGCTTCTTCGTGCCGTACTTCGAACGGCTCTTGTTGCGGCCGTTGACGCCGGATGCGTCGAGCGTGCCACGGACGATGTGATAGCGAACGCCAGGCAGATCCTTCACGCGGCCGCCGCGCACGAGCACGATCGAGTGCTCCTGCAGGTTGTGGCCTTCGCCAGGGATGTAGGCGATGATCTCGAACCCGTTCGTCAGGCGCACCTTCGCCACTTTCCGCAGCGCCGAGTTCGGCTTCTTCGGTGTCGTGGTGTACACGCGGGTGCAGACGCCCCGTCGAAATGGATTCGACTTGAGCGCGGGCGACTTCTCCTTCTTCACGACGTCGCGGCGCGACTGCCGGACGAGCTGATTGATCGTTGGCATGCTTGCTGGATAAGACGACAACACCGCCACAGCGCGGCGGTAGAGACTGCAAAAGTTAGTGCGTCAGCGGCGATGAGTCAACTGGGGCCTGCTACTCAACGTGGGACAGCGCCTACCGTGACATCCGGCTCCGCCCTTCCCGTCTTTCGCTCATCTCTCGTCGCAGTGTCATAGCCAGCCCGAATCCCAAAAAAGAAAGCGGCCGGCCCACTTGGGCCGGCCGCTTCCTTCTTACCGCGATCAAAGCTTCGTGTCTTCCAGCTCCTCGTCCACCAGTTGCGGCAGCAGTGCTTCCTGCGCCCGCAACTCGGCGGCGGCGATCGCTTCCGGCTGCGTCCCCGCGTCGACGTCCACCTCCGAGTACCGGTACATCCCCGTGCCCGCCGGGATCAGGTGCCCGATGATGATGTTCTCCTTCAGGCCGAGCAGGTCGTCGCGCATTCCGCGAATCGCCGCATCCGTCAACACGCGCGTCGTCTCCTGGAAGCTCGCCGCCGAAATGAACGACTGCGTCGTCAGACTCGCCTTCGTGATGCCGAGCAGCAACGGCTCCGACTGCGCCGGCTTCTCCTTCCGCTTCTTCGCACGCTCGTTCACGTCGCGGAAGTTCTGCTTGTCGGCATGCTCGCCCTCGAGGAACTCCGTCTCGCCCGGATCCATGATCCGGACTTTCTGGAGCATCTGCTTGACGATCACGCCGATGTGCTTGTCGTTGATCTTCACGCCCTGCAGGCGATAGACCTCCTGCACTTCGTTCAGAAGGTATTCCTGCACCGCGCGCGGACCCTTGATCCGCAGAATGTCGTGCGGGTTCACCGGACCTTCCGACAGACGATCACCGGCGCGCACGCGGTCGCCCTCGTGCACGCGCAAGTGCTTGCCGGCCGCCACTTCGTACGTCTGACGCTCCTGCGTCTCGTCCACCGTCACCTGGCCACCGACGATCGATGTCGGCGTGACGAAGATCTCGCGCTTCCCGCGCTTGATCTCGCCGAAGCTGACCACGCCGTCGATCTCGGAGATCGTCGCCGGATCCTTCGGCCGACGCGCTTCGAAGAGCTCGGCGACGCGCGGCAGACCACCGGTGATGTCGCGCGTCTTGTACGCCTCACGACCGACCTTGGCGATCGTCTCACCGGCATGCACCCGCGCTCCGTCCTCGACGATCAGCTGCGCACCGACCGGGATGACGAAGTCGCGCACGCGCTTCTCCTTGCCACCCTTCTCCTGCCAGATCTCGATGTGCGGATGCAGCTTCTTCTCGCGATCCTCGATGATGACGCGCTGGCGCAGACCGGTGAGCTCATCGAGCTCCTCGGACACCGACTCGTCCTCGACGATCTCGACGAAGCGCACCGTGCCTTCGATGTCGGCGATGATCGGGTTCGTATACGGATCCCAGGTGAAGATGACCTGATCCTTCTTCACCTCGGCCCCGTCCTCGACCATCAGGGTCGCGCCTAACGGTACCATCAGGCGGGCGCCGACGGCGCCCGTCCGGTCGCCGGTCGGGCGAATCACGATCTCGCCCTCGTACGACGTCACGATCTTCTGACCCTGCGGGTTGATGACCGCGATCAGGCGGTCGCTGTACTCGATGCTGCCTGACACCTTGCTCTTCCGCGCCGTCGCCTCGGCAATACGCGCCGCGGTGCCGCCGATGTGGAAGGTACGCAGCGTCAGCTGCGTGCCCGGCTCGCCGATCGACTGCGCGGCGATGATGCCGACCGCTTCGCCGATGTCGACGACACCCATCGTCGCGAGGTTCCGGCCGTAGCACATCCGGCAGAGACCACGCTTTGCCTCGCAGGTGAGCACCGAGCGGATCTTGATCGTCTCGATCCCCGAATCTTCGATCGCGCGAGCGACCTCTTCATCGATGAGCTGACCAGCTTCGACCAGCAGCGTGCGCCGGCCCGCCTCGTCCATCTCATGCGGATCCTCGACGTCCTCGGCGGCAAAGATGCCGACGATGCGCTCCGACAGCGGCTCGATGACGTCTTCGCCTTCTTTCAGCGCGCCGACCTCGAGTCCCATGATCGTACCGCAATCTTCCTCGGTGATCGTCACATCCTGCGCGACGTCGACGAGGCGGCGAGTCAGGTAGCCGGCGTCCGCCGTCTTCAGCGCGGTATCGGCCAGACCCTTCCGTGCACCGTGCGTCGAGATGAAGTACTCGAGCACGGAAAGACCTTCACGGAAGTTCGACTTGATCGGGCTTTCGATGATTTCGCCGATACCTCCCGTCAGCTTCTTCTGCGGCTTCGCCATCAGTCCGCGCATGCCCGCCAGCTGGCGGATCTGGTCGCGGCTTCCGCGCGAGCCGGAGTCGAACATCATAAACACCGGGTTGAACCCGTTCTTCGACTGGCGCATGGACTTGACCATGGCGTCGGCGATGTCGGAGTTCGCGTGCGTCCAGGTATCGATGACTTTGTTGTAACGCTCACCGTTGGTGATGTTGCCGGTGTTGTACGCCTTCTGGAACCGCTCGACACGCTGCGACGCTTCCTCGAGCAGCGTCTGCTTCTCGTCGGGAATCTCGAGATCTTCGATGCCGATCGAGATGCCGCCGCGCGTGGCGTGCGCGAAGCCGAACTCCTTGAGCCGATCGAGGAAGCGCACCGTCGACGCGAGTCCCGCGTGACGATACGACTCGAACACCAGCTCGGAGAGCGCCTTCTTCTTCATCTCGCGATTCTGGAAGCCGAGCTCCGATGGCACGATCGCGTTGAACAACACGCGGCCGACCGTCGTCGCTTCCCAGCGCGCACCGTCCTCGTCCTTCACCCAGAAGTGGATCGGGGTGTGGAAGGTGACGCGCTTCTGCTGCAGCGAGGTTTCGACTTCGGCGACCGACGTATACCGCTTCGCGGTCTTCGCCTTCTCCTCGAAATCCGGACCCGCCTTTGTCGCGAAGTAGCATCCGAGCACGATGTCCTGGCTCGGCTCGGCCACCGGACGACCGTCCGATGGCTTGAGGATGTTGTTGCTCGACAGCATCAGCAGGCGGCTCTCGAGCTGCGCCTCGAACGATAGCGGCACGTGCACCGCCATCTGGTCGCCGTCGAAGTCGGCGTTGAACGCCGCGCAGACGAGCGGATGGATGCGGATCGCCTTGCCCTCGACCAGCACCGGCTCGAACGCCTGGATGCCTAACCGGTGCAGCGTCGGCGCGCGGTTCAGCAGCACCGGGTGATCGCGAATGATCTCCTCAAGGATCTCGTAGACTTCCGGCGATTCGCGCTCGACGATCTTCTTCGCGCGCTTCACCGTCTCGGCGATCCCCTTCTCGACGAGCTTGTGGATGATGAACGGCTTGAACAGCTCGAGCGCCATCAGCTTCGGCAACCCGCACTGGTGCAGCTTGAGCTCTGGCCCGACGACGATGACCGACCGGCCCGAGTAGTCGACGCGCTTGCCGAGCAGGTTCTGGCGGAACCGGCCCTGCTTGCCCTTGAGCATGTCGGAGAGCGACTTGAGCGGCCGCTTGCCGCGGCCGCGAATCGCCTTGCTCCGGCGCCCGTTGTCGAACAGCGCATCGACCGCTTCCTGCAGCATCCGCTTCTCGTTCCGGAGAATGACTTCCGGCGCGCGATGCGAGATCAGCTTCGTCAGGCGGTTGTTGCGATTGATGACGCGGCGATAGAGATCGTTCAGGTCCGACGTCGCGAAGCGGCCGCCATCGAGCGGAACGAGCGGACGCAGGTCCGGCGGAATCACCGGGACCACGTCGAGGATCATCCACTCCGGACGGTTGCGCACATCGCCGCCTTCCGCCGAGAGACGGAACGCGTCCATGATCTTGAGCCGCTTGAGCAGCGCCTTCTTCCGGTGCTGCGACGTCTCGACGACGACAGCGGCGCGGAGTTCTTCCGACACCTTGTCGACATCGAGCTTCATCAGCAGCTCGCGAACCGCCGGCGCGCCGATATCGGCCTTGAACGCCGTGTCGTTCTCTTCGCGTGCCTTGGTGCGCAGCGCGAGGTATTCATCCTCGTCGAGGAGCTGGTTCGCCGACACTTCCTGGCTGCCCGGCTCGATGACGACGTACGCCGAGTAGTAGACGACCTTCTCGAGATCACGGAGCGTGAGGTCGAGGAGATTGCCCATCGGCGATGGCAATGTCTTGAAGAACCAGATGTGCGCGACGGGTACGGCGAGTTCGATGTGACCCATGCGCTCGCGCCGCACTTTGCTCAGGGTCACCTCGACACCGCACCGGTCGCAGATCACGCCACGATAGCGGATCCGCTTGTACTTGCCGCAATGGCATTCCCAGTCCTTGACCGGACCGAAAATCCGCTCGCAGAACAAGCCATCCTTCTCCGGCTTGAACGAGCGATAGTTGATCGTCTCCGGCTTGGTGACTTCGCCCCATGACCACCAGGTGCGAAGCCCACTCAGCTCGAGACGCTCGCGCTCCTTCGGATCGCGAGGACCACGGATTTCCTCGGGCGAGGCGATCCGGATCTGGATATAGTCGAACGCTGATGCGCGCGCGTCGCGCACGCTACGGAAGTCGATCATCGATTAACCCTCGCCTCCATTACCAAAGCCCGCTCCGTTTCCGTTCCCATTTCCCGCAAACGTGTCGCCTGCGGCGGTCGCGCCTAACGTGACCTTGATGCCGAGCGCCTGCAGTTCCTTCACGAGCACGTTGAACGACTCCGGAATGCCCGGGTCGGGCAGGTTCTGACCCTTCACGATCGCCTCGTAGACACGGCTACGGCCGTTGACGTCATCCGACTTGACTGTCAGGATTTCCTGCAGCGTGTGCGCCGCGCCATACGCCTCGAGCGCCCACACTTCCATCTCTCCGAAACGCTGGCCGCCGAACTGCGCCTTGCCGGCCAACGGCTGCTGCGTCACCAGCGAGTACGGTCCGATGCTGCGCGCGTGGATCTTGTCGTCCACCAGGTGCGACAGCTTCAGCATGTAGATCTCGCCGACGGTCACCGCGTTGTTGAACGTCTCGCCGCTGCGACCATCGCGCAGCCAGATCTTCCCGGCCGTCGTGATCCCGGCAAGCCGAAGCAGCTCGCCCGCCGACGCGTCAACGTCGCCGTCGCTCTTCTTGGCGACCATCTGTGCCAGCGCGCGGAACTCCATCTGCTCGAGCAGCTCGGACGCGCCTAACGCCTTCCGCTTCTCGAGCGTCCGCAGTGCAGCCTTCGCCTCGGCCTTGCGCGGCGCTGACGCCGCCTCGTCGTCCACCAGCGACTGGTGGAACGCCGATTCGATGTCGATGTTGCCCAGCTCTCGCTCGGCAAACTCCCTGGCCGCTCCGGCGAGGTAATCGCGGACGCGGTGAAACACGTCGCGCGTTTCCTGCGACATGCCGCGCGCCCCGAGATCGTTGATCGTCGCGTCCTGGAGCAGGATGAACTCTTCCTTCCCCGCCGCCGGCATCACGTCCGCCAGGATCTGGCGGACGTCGGCATCGTTGATCACGAGCCGCTCGCCGCGAAGGGCGAGTGCATCGCGAAGCTGTGTCAGCGACGCCAACTTGAGCAGCAACGAGATCTCGCGCTCGTTGGCGCCCTGGAACACAGGCGTCTTCGCATAGAATCCGAGCAGCCGCGCCGCCCACCCGAGGTGGGTTTCGAGAATCTGCCCGACGTTCATCCGGCTCGGAACGCCTAACGGGTTGAGGACGATGTCCACCGGGCGACCGTCGGGGAGGAACGGCATGTCCTCTTCCGGCACGATGCGCGCGACGATGCCCTTGTTCCCGTGACGTCCGGCCATCTTGTCGCCGACCGAGATCTTGCGCTTCTCGGCCAGGTACACCTTCACCAGCTGGATGACGCCTGGCGGAAGCTCGTCCGGCTGCAGAATGCCGTCGATCCGCTCCTCGGCCCGCTCTTCGATCCGGCTCTTCTCTTCATCGGACGCGTCGATGATCTCGCGCGCCCGCTCGTTGATCTTCTTGTTCTCGACGCGGAACGTCTTCAGGTCGAGCGACGCAATTTTCAAGTCGCGCAGCATCGCGGCGGTGAGCTTCGTCCCGGCCGGAATCGCCTCTTCGACGGTGCCACTCTTCAGCGCCAGCGCCACACTCTGGCCATCGAGCAACTCGACCAGTTCGGCGTCGCGCACGTCGTTGACGCGGATCTTCTCCTCGCCCTCGAGCCGGCGCACTTCACCGATCCGTTCGCCGCGATCCTTCTCGACGACCTGGTCCTCGATGCGCGAGAAGATCTTGACGTCGATGACGACGCCTTCCATGCCTGGCGAGACCTTGAGCGACGAATCCTTCACGTCCTTCGCCTTCTCGCCGAAGATCGCCGTCAGCAGCTTCTCTTCCGGTGAGAGCTCCGTCTCGCCCTTCGGCGTGATCTTGCCGACGAGGATGTCGCCCGGCTTGACATGCGCGCCGATGCGGACGATGCCGCGCTCGTCGAGGTCGAGCAGCGCCTCTTCCGACACGTTCGGAATTTCACGCGTGATCTCTTCCTGGCCGCGCTTCGTGTCGCGGACATGCAGCTCGAGCTCCTGGATGTGAATCGACGAATAGACGTCGTCACTCACCAGGCGCTCGCTGAGCACGATCGCATCCTCGAAGTTGTACCCGAACCACGGCATGAACGCGACCGTCACGTTCGAGCCTAACGCGAGCTGGCCCATCTCGGTCGCGGCGCCGTCGGCGAGGATATCGCCGATTTCCACCTTCTGACCGAGCTTGACGAGCGGGCGCTGGTTGATCGCCGTATCCTGGTTGGTGCGCCAGTACTTCTTGAGCTTGTAGCGGTCATGCTGCGTGAGCCGCGCCAGTGGCCGGTTCTCGTCCGCCTTCGACGTGCGCTCGGCCGGACCGGCGTCGACGATGATCTCGTCCGCGGTTACCCGCGACACGACACCCGAACGGCGCGCGATGACGACCGCGCCGGAATCGATCGCGACCTTCTCTTCGAGCCCGGTGCCGACGAGCGGGGTGCGCGGGTTGAGCAGCGGAACCGACTGCCGCTGCATGTTCGAGCCCATCAACGCACGGTTCGCGTCGTCGTGCTCGAGGAATGGAATGAGCGCCGCGGCGATCGAGACGAGCTGCTCGGGCGCGACGTCCATGAAGTCGATGCGATCGGGCGGAACGAGCGGCACGTCACCCTGCTGCCGGGCGAGCACGAGCTCGTCGACGAACGTCCCGTCGTCGTTGAGCGGCGCATTCGCCTGGGCGATGATGACGTCTTCTTCCTTGTTCGCATCCAGCCATTCGAGCTCACCGGTCACCTTGCCGTCGCGGACGACGAAGTACGGCGTCTCGACGAAGCCGAGATCGTTGACGCGCGCGTAGCAGGCGAGCGACGTGATCAGGCCGATGTTCGGGCCTTCCGGTGTCTCGATCGGGCACATGCGCCCATACTGCGAATAGTGCACGTCGCGGACTTCGAAGCCGGCGCGCTCACGCGTCAAGCCACCCGGTCCGAGCGCCGACAGGCGACGCTTGTGCGTCAGCTCGGCGAGTGGATTCGTCTGATCCATGAACTGCGACAGCTGCGACGATCCGAAGAACGCCTGGATGACCGCGCTGACAGTCCGCGCGTTGACCAGGTCGTCGAGCGAAATCTTCTCCGGATCGGTGTTGATCGACATGCGCTCCTTTACCAGGCGCGCCATGCGGGACAGGCCGACCGAGAACTGATTCGCGATCAGCTCACCAACCGACCGGATGCGACGGTTGCCGAGGTGATCGATGTCGTCCACGTGACCGCGCCCCTCGTGCAGCTCGACGAGGTAGCGGATGATCGCCACGAAGTCCTCGCGCGTGAGCACGGTGACATCGGACGGCGTCGTCAGCTGGAGACGCTGGTTGATCTTGTAGCGGCCGACGCGGCCGAGATCATAACGCTTCGGCGAGAAGAACAGCCGCTCGAGCGCCTGCTTCGCCGTCTCCATGTTCGGCGCATCGCCGGGCCGGAGGAGCGTATAGATCTGCTGCAGTGCTTCCTTCTCGTCGCTGGTCGGATCCTTTGCCAGCGTGTTCTTGATCAGCATCGACTCGGCGCGACCGGAGCTGACGAACACCTGCACGCGCGTCACCTCTGCCTTGCGCAGCTTCTTGAGCAGCGTGTCGGTGAGCGACTGTCCGACGTCGGCAATCACTTCGCCCGACTCCTCGTTGACGACGTCGACGGCGAGCACGCGCCGCGCCGGGCGCTCTCCACGCTCGACCGCGTCGATCTCGTCACGGATGTCAACTGTCATGTACGACGCGAACACCTTCACCGTATCGATCTTCTGGCGACGGAGGCGGTTCAGCACTTCCTCGGTCAACTCGTCGCCTTCCTTGACGAGCAGCAGGTTCTCGGAGCGCTCGCGCTCGGCGCGCGCCTTCTTGGTCCGTGCCTTCGGCGCGTCCTCGGCGGTCGCTTCACCTGGAAGCGCGATGTCTTCGGCGATGATCGCACCGAGGATCTCGCGCAGGTCGCCGCGGCTCTCACGCTTCTTGTTGAGATCGAGCTCGCGCACGGCGAAGAAGAGCCGGAGAATGTCCGAGTTGTTCCCATAGCCAAAAGCGCGCAGCAGCGCGGTGGCCGGGAACTTCTTCTTCTTGTCGATATGGACATACACGATGTCGTGGATGTCGACGGTGAACTCGACCCATGATCCGCGGAACGGGATGATGCGAGACGAGATCAGCCGCTGTCCGTTCGGGTGCGTGGACTCCTCGAACACGACGCCCGGCGACCGGTGGAGCTGGCTGACGATCACCCGCTCCGCGCCGTTGATGACGAACGTTCCGAGGGAGGTCAGGACCGGGAGCTCGCCGAGATAGACTTCCTTCTCGATGATGTTCCGCGGGCGCTTGACCCCGTTCACTTCCTCGTTGATGACGAGTTGCAGCGTCGCCTTCAACGGGGATGAGTATGTCATGTCGCGCTCGATGCACTCCTCGACCGAGTATTTCGGCTCGCCGAGGTGATAGCGCACGAACTCGAGAGAGAAGTTTTCGTGGACGTCGGTGATCGGGAACAGGTCCTTGAAGACCCGCTCCAGTCCGACATCCTCACGGTCATAGGCGGCCGCATCCAGCTGCAGGAGCGCCTCGAAGGCGCGCGTCTGGATGTCGAGGAGATGGGGCATGTCCATCCCCTGCTCGAGCTTCGCGAAAGAAATCTGTTTCATCAGGCTATGCATGTCTCACCCGCAGGCAGGCGAAAAACGCCCCGTTCCCCTCGCAGTGAAATTCGCAGCCATGCAGCTGCGGCTTTCCGTACGTGAAACGGAGCTGTTCAGGAACTTCGATTGTAGAACTGGTGGCGCTGGGCACAGGGGCGGGCCGGGTAAAGGAAGGGGGCGGGGTGACCGGGCGGCGACTGAATCGCCACCCGGCACCCGACTCCCTTACTTCACCTCGACGGTCGCGCCCTGCTCTTCGAGCTTCGTCTTGATGGTGTTCGCTTCGTCCTTCGTGACGCCCGACTTCACGACCTGCGGGGCGCCGTCAACAAGGTCCTTCGCTTCCTTCAGGCCAAGGCCCGTGATCTCACGAACGACCTTGATGACCTGAATCTTCTTCGCGCCCGGCTCCTTGAGCGTAACGGCAAACTCCGTCTGCTCTTCGACCGCAGCCGCTGCACCACCACCCGCGCCACCAGCGGCCGCGGCTCCACCGCCAACCGGGGCGGCCGAGATGGTGACGTTGAACTTGCTCTTGAAAGCTTCGATCAGCTCGGCGAGCTCGAAGACCGACATGTTGCCGATCGCCTCGATGATCTCGTCCTTGCTCATGGTCGCGTTAGCCATTGTCGTTTTCCTCGATAAAACCCAGGCGATTCCTGGGATGTGAATCAGGCTGGCGCGATACCCCTTCGGCGCGCGCCACTTCCGCCTGGGACGTTATTTCGCCTCGTCGCGCTGAGTCTTCAGCGCGTCGAGGGCACCCGCGAACATGTACAGCAATCCATTCAGCGCGCCGACGAATGCCGCCATCGGGGCCTGCATGCTGGCACCGAGTTCGGCGAGCATCTGCTCGCGCGACGGCATCGACGCCAGTTTCTTCACCTGCGCTTCGTCGATCGCGACCCCCTCGAGCATCCCGCCCTTCACGGTCGGGCGCTGCTCGTTCTCCTTCGCGAAGTCCGTAAGGAGCTTCGCGGCCGAGACCGGGTCCTTGCTGACGATGAGCCCTGTCGGGCCCTTCAGCCGAGTGCCCACAAGCCCGCTGTCGTTGACCGCACGAAGCGCGAGCGTGTTCTTGATGACGACGTATTCGATCCCCGCCTTCTTCAATCGGCGACGGAGGTCGGTCATCCGCTTCACGTTGAGACCAGTGAAGTCCGTATAGTAAAGCGCTTTCGCGCCCTTGATCTTGGTGGTGAGCTCGGTGACGAGCTGCTCCTTGTCGTTGCGCTTCATCGCTCGTTACCGGTATGGGGTGGCGTCAACGGTGACGCCGGGTCCCATCGTGCTGGAGACCGCAACGTTGCGAATGTAGACGCCCTTCGCCGCAGTCGGCTTCGAGCGCATCAGCTGATCCATCAGCGCGCCGAAGTTCGTCTCGAGCGACTCGAGCGAGAACGAGACCTTGCCGATGGGCGCGTGGACATTGCCGCCCTTGTCGACGCGGAACTCGATCTTGCCGGCCTTCGTCTCGCGGACCGCACGTGCGACGTCGAACGTCACGGTGCCAGCCTTCGGATTCGGCATGAGACCACGCGGACCGAGCACGCGGCCGAGCTGGCCGACCTGCCCCATCTGGTCCGGTGTCGCGATCAGGACGTCAAAATCGAGCCAGCCGTCCTTGATCTTCTGCACGAACTCGACGCCGATGAAATCCGCGCCCGCTGCTTCCGCTTCACGCGCCTTGTCGCCGACGGCGATGACGAGCACGCGCACGGATTTACCGGTACCCGCGGGAAGCACGACGGTGCCGCGGACGACCTGATCCGCGTGCCGCGGATCGACGCCGAGGCGAACGGCGACCTCGATCGTCTCGTCGAACTTCGCGAACGCGCCGGTCTTCACCAGCTCGAGCGCCTGCTTCGACTGATAGCCCTGTCCTTCGACGCGCTTCTCGGCGCTCTTCCGATACTTCTTGCCGTGGGCGTGGGTGGTCATCCGATGACCTCCAGTCCCATCGAGCGTGCAGCGCCGGCGACCATCGCCATCGCCGACTCGAGCGTGTCGCAGTTCAGGTCGGGCATCTTGATCTCGGCGATCTTCTTGACCTGGGCCTTGGTGACCTTGCCGACTTTCGTACGGTTAGGCGCGCCAGACCCCTTCTCGATGCCAGCTTCCTTCTTCAGCAGGACCGCCGCGGGCGGGGTCTTGGTAATGAAGGTGAACGACTTGTCCGAAAAAATCGTGATCTCGACCGGGAGAATCGTGTCCTGGCCTTGCGTCCGAGCGTTGAACTCTTTGCAGAAGGCCATGATGTTGATGCCCTGCGGACCGAGAGCGGTTCCGACCGGGGGCGCTGGATTCGCCTTCCCCGCCGGAATTTGCAGCTTGACGAACCCTATTGCTTTCTTCGCCATCGTTGCCTCGGTGTTGCGTACCACCGCGCTGTCGCGCGGCCAAGACTCCCATTGTTTTTTATCGTCGAAGTGGTCGTCGACGTCCCTCGTTCATCTCGCCTACGTTGGCTATGACACGGCGATCAGAGATGATTAACCGCTGCTGCCTAACGTCGTGCTCTCGCCCCTCGTCGCCGTGTTGACCACCGCCCGGCGCCGCGATCTTTCAGTAGCCCTTCAGCTGCAGGTAATCCAACTCCACGGAGGTCGGCCTTCCGAACAGGCTGACACTCACTCGAACCTTGCCCTTGTCGGCCATCACCTCTTCGACCGTCCCGTTGAAATCGGTGAACGGACCCTCGGTGATCGCCACTGCCTGTCCGATGAGGAACGGAATCTCCTCCTTCGGTGCCTCTTCTTCCGCCTCGTCGACGATGCCAAGGAGG
>JANMBU010000086.1:0-11662 GCA_031360575.1 Gemmatimonadaceae bacterium | reverse complement strand
CGCGATGGATGCCTTACGCTTGCCTCCGGCCGACGCGGACGTGAAGACCCTGTCGGGCGGAGAGAAGCGGCGCGTCGCGTTATGCAGGGTGCTGCTCGAGGAGCCGGACATGCTGCTGCTCGATGAGCCGACGAACCACCTGGACGCCGAGAGTGTGGCGTGGCTCGAGCACTTCCTCGAGAGTTATCCGGGGACGGTGGTCGCGGTGACGCACGATCGGTATTTCCTGGATACGACTCGAGGAAGTGCTCGAGCCACGCAACCGACTCTGCATCCAGGTGATTCGTCGGCTCGTCGAGCAGCAGCATGTCCGGCTCCTCGAGCAGCACCCTGCACAACGCCACTCTGCGCTTCTCACCACCCGACAGCGTCTTCACGTCCGCATCGGCCGGCGGCAACCGCAAGGCATCCATCGCGATCTCGACCTTGTTGTCGAGATTCCACAGGTCGTGGAGGTCGATGTATTCCTGCAACTTGCCCTGCTCCGCCATCAGCTTGTCGAAATCGGCGTCGGGGTCGGCGAACTCCATCGCGATCGCGTTGAAGCGATCGAGCTTCGCACGCTGCAGCTTCACCGCCTCCTCGACATTCCCGCGCACATCCTTGGTCTCGTCGAGCTTCGGCTCCTGCGACAGGTAGCCGATCCGCGTCCCCTTGTGCGCCCACGCCTCGCCCTGGAACTCCTGGTCGACACCGGCCATGATGCGGAGCAGCGACGACTTCCCTGAACCGTTAGGCCCGAGCACCCCGATCTTGGCGCCGGGATAGAACGAGAGCCAGATGTCGTCGAGCACGATCCGCGAAGGTGGAATCACCTTCCGGAGCGCCTTCATTACATAGATGAACTGTGGAGCCAATGGAAATCCTCGAAAATGGGGCTCTCTGCGGCGCTGCCTGGGACGCGACGCGGCGCAAATTCCGGCGCGCCCACCGGCCGCGCCCGTCCAGGGGCCGCTCACGCCGCCGCGTCGTCCAAATGTAGTGAGCTGAGCCACCCCCCGAGGTGGGCCATGGGACGACACTGCTGGTCAACGGGGCGAGGTCTTGCCCGGCGGGAACTGACTTGCCCCCGTACGAGTTGCCGTTGGGGTACTCGTGCGCACGCAAGACGCGGTACAACGGGTAACCCTCCACGCAGAGAGGCAACATGAGCACAGTCGAGGAAATGCCCGCGGAGGCGATTCCCGCTCGGCCAGTACACGCACCAGCGCGCGTACCAATCCACGCGTTGCGGCGGCCGACAATCGCCGAGCGCTACATCGCCGTTCGCGAGCAGTCGGAACGACTCTGCGAGCCACTCGAGACAGAAGACTTCGTCGTCAGCTCGATGCCCGACGTGAGCCCCACCAAGTGGCACCTCGCGCACACGAGCTGGTTCTTCGAGACCTTCGTCCTTCGCGAGCACGACCCGTCGTATCGCTCGCCGGACCCGCGCTACGCCTTCCTCTTCAACTCCTACTACCTCCAGGCCGGCGAGCGTCATTGCCGTGCGAAACGTGGGCTCGTTACCCGGCCTACGGTGCAAGGAGTGTTCGCCTACCGCGCGCACGTGGACGCAGCGATGCGGCGGCTCATCGAACACATCGGCGAGGACGCCGCACACCCGGCGATGGCTCTCGTCGAACTTGGACTCAATCACGAGCAACAGCACCAGGAACTGCTCGTCACTGACATCAAGCACGTGCTGTGGACGAATCCCCTCCGCCCCGTCTACCGCGAGCGCGTCACCGAGCGTCGCGCCGACACGCCGGTGCGGTGGTGCACCGTAGCCGAGGGAATTCACGAGATCGGTCACAGCGGAAATGGATTTGCCTTCGACAACGAAGCGCCTCGGCATCGCGTCTTTCTCGAGCCGTTCCGGCTGGCGTCGCGGCTCGTCACGAATCGCGAGTATCTCCAGTTCATCGAGGATGGCGGCTATCGGCGTCCCGAGCTCTGGCTATCCGCGGGGCTCGCGGCAGCGCAGGACCGCGCCTGGGAAGCACCCCTGTATTGGACGCGTACCGACGGGCAGTGGACCGAGTTCACCCTCGGCGGCACTCGCGCGCTCGCGGGGTTTGCCCTCGACGAACCCGTTTGTCACCTGAGCTACTACGAAGCGGACGCATTCGCACGCTGGAGCGGCCACCGGCTTCCGACGGAATTCGAGTGGGAAGTGGCGGCGGCGTCGAGCCCCGTGGATGGTCCTTTCGTTGAAGCAGAGCGTTTCCATCCGGGACCCGCCGCCGGTCCTGACGGCCTAACGTTCGAGCAGCTCTACGGCGACGCCTGGCAGTGGACGCAGAGCGCCTACGTCGCCTACCCGAACTACCGCCCGGAGTCGGGTGCGATCGGCGAATACAACGGAAAGTGGATGGCCGATCAGTGGGTGCTCCGCGGCGCGTCATGCGCCACGCCCCGGTCTCACGCGCGGCTCACCTACCGCAACTTTTTCCCCTCCGACGCGCGGTGGCAATTCACCGGAATCCGGCTCGCGAGCGGTCCGGAGGATCAGGGATGAGAGCGTCGACCAAACACGCGAGCGCGGCACCGCGTTCGGCCTCGGGCGTCGTCGACGCACTCCGTGACGAAGTGCTGAGCGGGCTGCTCGGCATACCGAAGACGCTGCCGCCGAAGCTGTTCTACGACGCCGCGGGAGCGGCGCTCTTCGAGCGCATCACGATGCTTCCAGAGTATTACCTGACGCGCGCCGAGCTTGAGATTCTCAGCGCGCGCGCCGGGCGGATCGCCGCGCTCGCCGGTCCCGGGTGCGCGTTGGTTGAGTACGGGAGCGGTGCCGGCGTGAAGGTGCGAGTGCTTCTCGATACGCTGGAGCGGCCCGCGGCGTATGTACCGATCGACATTTCCGGCGAGCAACTCGTTCGGGTCGCCTCGGCGATTGCTGTCGAATACCCGCGACTCGCCGTCAGGCCTGTGCGCGCCGACTACACGAGGCCGCTCGCGCTGCCGCCGCTTCCGGCCGGTGCCCGGCGCGTCGCGTTCTTTCCCGGATCGACGATCGGCAACTTCCATCCGACGGAGGCCGCCGCGTTTCTGCATCGCATCCGTCACACGATCGGTGAAGGGGGCGGCCTCGTCCTCGGCGTCGATCGTGCTAAAAGTGCCGCGGTGTTGAACGCCGCGTACGACGACAGCCAGGGCGTCACCGCGGCATTCAACCTCAACATGCTTGCTCGCCTCAATCGCGAGATCGGCGCGGACTTCCGCCTCGACCGGTTCGCCCATCGCGCCTTCTACAACGTCGAGGCCGGGCGCGTCGAGATGCATCTGGTGAGCCTCCGCTCACAAGTGGTGCGCGTCGGCGGCGTCGACGTGCACTTCGACGAGGGGGAAACGATCTGGACGGAGTCGTCATACAAGTACGACGCGTCTCGGCTCACCGAGCTCGCGGGCGCCGCCGGCTTTAGCGTCGTCGAGCGGTGGACCGACGCTCGCGGCCTCTTCTGGGTCGCGTACCTCGAGGCCGTGTGACGAGCGGCGGCAGCCTTGAGCGGCGCCAGCGCCGCGATTGACACTTTCATTCGACACTTCGAGGGACGATGGCACGAGCAACATGGAAGGGCGCGGTGCTCGCCGAGAGCGAGAACTACGAGATCGTCGAGGGTAACGTCTACTTTCCCCCGACGACGATCCGCCGGTCGGAGTTCGAGCCCAGTCGCACGGTGACACACTGCCCGTGGAAGGGGGAAGCCCACTACTACAACGTTCGCGTTGGCAGCGACGTGAACCGGGATGCAGCGTGGTACTACCCCGACCCGAAGCCAGCGGCAGCGAACATCAAGGACCATGTCGCCTTCTGGCGGGGCGTGACCGTGGACCGCGACCCGGGCCGTTAGGCGGGAAGCGCGCTCACCCTCCTCGCGTCGGCGCGCGGCGGCGGAGGTGGGCGGGTGCGACGGCGCGTTCGACGAGGCCGAGCGCGGCGTCGAGCGCGAGGGCGAGCAGCGCGGCCGGCAGCGCGCCGGAGAGGATCATCCGCGTGTCGGCGAGCGCGAGCCCGGCGACGATCGGATCGCCAAGCCCGCCGGCCCCGATGAAGGCGGCCAGCGTTGCCGCGCCGACGGTGATCACCGCCGCTGTTCGCACGCCGCTCATGATTACCGGCGCCGCCAGCGGCAGCCGCACCTCCAGTAACCGCTGGCGTGGCGTCATGCCTAACGCCTCGGCCGCCGCGACGGCCTCGGCGTCGGCGTCGCGCACGCCGCTGTACGTCGCACGGGCGATCGGATACAGCGCGTAGAGCCAGAGCGCGACGAGCGCCGGCGCCATGCCGACGCCGAGCAGGGGAATCATGAACGCCAGCAGGGCGATACTCGGGATCGTCTGCAGTACGCCGAGCACGGCGACGACCGGCTCGGCGGCCCGGCGCGACCGCTCGAGCGTAAGGGCCACCGGTACCGCGACGGCGATCGCCGCCAGCAGCGCGATCGCCACCAGCAGCAGATGGCGCATCGTCAGCGCGCCGATGCTCGCCCGGCGTTCCCATAGATATCGCCCGAAGCCGCTCGCCCGCCCCTCTTTCACGGGCACGGCGGACGTCCGGCCGACGACGCCGATCTCGCGCAGCGCGTCGGCTGCGACGTGCGCGACGTCTTCCCGGTCGACCTCGATCCGACGGTTGAGCTCCCGCATCCGCGCCTCGTCGAGCGTTCCGCTGAGCAGGGTGAGCGCCGCGATCGCGTCGGGCCGCTCCCGGGCGAGGCGTGCGCTCACCACCGCGGCGGCCTGGTACGGTGGAAAGAAATGGCGATCGTCCTGGAGCGTCATCAGCGGATAGCGGGCAAGCAGGCCGTCGGTGGAATATCCGTCGACCACGTCCACTCCGCCCGCTGCGAGCGCCTGATATTTCACCGCAGGTGCGAGGGGACGCACTGCGCGCGGCCGCAGCCCGTAGGTCTGCGCGAGCCCGACGAGACCATCCGCGCGGCCGATGAAGTCGGCGGTGAACCCGCCGACCAGGGCCGGGCTCGCCGCGCCGAGGTCGCTCAACGTCTGCAGGTGGTAGCGTTCAGCGGTCTCGCGGCGGACGGCGATTGCGTACGTGTTCTCGAAGCCTAACGGCGGGAGCCAGCGCACCCCGTAGCGGGCCGCCGATTCCTTCGCGACCCGCGCGAAGACGCGCCGCGGGTCTCGCGACGACGCGTCGGCGAGGGTGTCGTGCAGCACCACGAGCAGCCCGGTGCCCGTATACTCGGGGTAGACGTCGATCGCGTCGCGCCGGAGCGCACCGAACGCGATCTCGGTCGCGCCCAGGCCCGGCCGGCGATCGACCGCGATCCCACGCGACTCGAGCAGCTGGGCGAACATCTCGCAGAGCAGATACGACTCGCCGAACGGCTTCGATGCGACGATGACCGGGCGTGCGTCCGGTCGCTGGGCGGCGAGCGTTGCGGCCGTCGCGATTACCAGCAGCCCCGTCGCGGCGACCCGCCCCGCCCCAAATGCGCGCGGTACTCGCCTCATCGCGCCGCCGGCAACGCGCTCGCGCGCGCCTTGTCGAGCAGCTCCTTCACGTACGGCGTCGCCGGCGAGTCGACGAGGGTCGCCAGCGTCCCGCGCTGCTCGATCCTCGCCGCGCGCATGACCACCAGCTCGTCGGCGAGCCGGGCGGCCTCGGCGATGTCGTGCGTGACGAGGAGGGTCGTGACGCCGAGCTCCGCACGCAGATCCGCGAAGACGGTCTGCAAGTCGGCGCGCGTGATCGCGTCGAGCGCGCCGAACGGTTCGTCGAGGAGGATTACCCGCGGGCGCGCGGCGATCGCCCGGGCGAGCGCGACGCGCTGCCGCTGGCCACCGGACAGCTCGTGCGGGTAACGCTCGCCGAACTCCCGCGCCGGCATGCCGACGAGCGCCAGCGCGTTGTCAGCGACGGCGGCCACGTCATCCATCGCGAGGAGGCTTGGCACGAGCGCGGCGTTGCGCCGTACCGTCCAGTGCGGGAGCAATCCACCGTGCTGTGGCACGTAGCCGATCCGCCGGCGCAGGTCGATCGGCGGTTGTGACCGTACATCGACGTCGCCGACCGTTATGACACCGCTCGTCGGCTGGACCATCCGGTTGAAGCAGCGGAGCAGCGTCGTCTTGCCCGATCCGCTCTCCCCGACGAGCGCGACGCTCTGTCCGGCGGCGACCTCCACGCTCACGCCGTCGAGGGCACGGACGGAGCCGTAGGAATGGACTACGTCGATCGCGGCGAGCATCGATGCGGTCCCGACCGATGTCGAATGTGCGGTGGTCATCGTCGGGGAAGCTCCCGCCGGTGAGACGCCGGCGCAAGCCTCGAGTCGCGTCCGACGCTGCCTAACGTGCGCGATCCATTGCGGTGAACAGGTTGTTCAGCGCCTCGGCGACCGTCGGATGAGAGAAGATCCCATCGCGCAGTGCCGTGTACGGGAGTCCGCCGAGCATCGCCACCTGCAGGATCGTCGCGACCTCGCCGCCGGCGATCCCGAGTACGGCGGCGCCGAGGATCCGCTGCGTGCCGGCGTCGACGATTGCCTTCATGAAGCCGCGCGTCTCGTCGGTCTCCAGAGCCCGCGCAACGCTGGTCATCGGCAGCTTGCCGACGCGAACGGTCAGGCCGGCCGCTCGTGCCTCCTTCTCGGTCATTCCGATGCGGCCGAGTTCCGGATCGATGAAGACGGTGTATGGCACCTGACGCCCACTCGTCGTCTGCGAGCCCCCCTCGAGCAGATTCGCGCGCAGGATGCGAAAGTCGTCGTAGGAGATGTGCGTGAACGCGGGTCCGCCCTTCGCGTCACCGATCACGAAGACTCCGGGCACGTTGGTCGCCAGCCGATCGTCGGCGCGGATGTAACCCCGGTCGTCGGTCGCAATCCCCGCCGCATCGAGTCCGAGATCGTCGTTGTTCGGCCGGCGCCCGCTCGCGACCAGCAGATGCGTACCGGACACCGTACCTGGCGCCGAGCCGTCGGCAGTCCGCGTCGAGTACCGCACCAGCGTCTCGACGCCGCGTTGCTCGACCGCGGTGACGGTCGTGCCGAGCAGCACCTCGATGCCCTCGTCGCGCAGGATCGCCGCCACTGCGTCCGCGACGTCGGCATCCTCGTGGTCGAGCAGCTGCGCGCCACGTTGCAGCACGGTCACGCGACTCCCGAAGCGACGGAACAGCTGCGCGAACTCGAGCCCGATGTAACCGCCGCCAAGCACGACGAGGTGGGCGGGAACCTCGACGAGCTCCATGATCGACGTCGAGGTGAGATATCGAATGGTGTCGAGGCCGGGGATCGAGGGGATCGCCGCGCGCAGCCCGGTGTTGATGACGATCGTGTCCGCGCTGATGGTTCGTCTCGCGCCTTCACCGATGTCGACGTCGAGTGTCCGCGGCCCGACGAAACACGCGTCGCCGCGAATCAGCTCCACACCCGCCTGAACGAGCGCACGCTCACTGCCGGCGCGAAAGCTGTCGACGATGTGCTGCTTTCTCTCGTGCACTCGCGCGAGGTCGATCCGCGGCGATGGCGCGTGCACGCCGTAGTCCGCGGCGCGGCGCACGAGGTGGGCGACTCGCGCGCTGGCGACCATCGTCTTGGTCGGACTGCATCCCTCGTTGACGCACGTGCCGCCGACATGGGCGCGCTCGATCAGCGCCGTCGACTTCCCGCCGCGCGCGGCCGCACCGGCCAGCGGTCCCCCGCCCTGCCCCGCGCCGACGACGACGATTTCGTAGTGGTTCTCCGTTTTCATTCGGGTTCTCGTGACGGGACAGCTACAGCCATCCACCGCCGAATCCTGCCCTGCGCAGGCCGTCGGTGATGGCGGGACATATCTTCATCAACTCCCAGAAGAATCCCGAGCGATGGTTTTCGATCATCATCACGATCGGTCCCTGGTCGAGCCCATAGTATCCCTTCGATATCCACCCGCGCTCCCCCGGACGCGCCGCAGCAAACGTCGGATTGAAGCTGCACTTGAATCCGTATTCGCTGATCATCGTCGGATATCGTTCGTTGAAGTGCTGGATGGCCGGGAGGACGATCTCCGGCGCGAACGGCAGCGACGCGATTACCGCCCACGGTGCGATCGTGCCATCGTCAGGTCCGAAGGGAACACCTCGCGCCCTGTAGTCGAAGAAGCGACGCCGAACTCCGTCGATCGACCGCGACGCGGGACCGGGACCGTCGCTGGCCGTGATCCCCCAGCAATTCTCCTCGTAACCTTCGTACTTCCGAGGGTTGTGGATGGCGTACTGCCGCTGTACGTAGGTGGCACGGCGGCTGTTCTCGAAGTAGTCGATCCCCTTGGCGCGCATGTACTCGTCCTGAATTCCGCGGAAGTCGAGCCACATGTGCGAGAGTTGGTGGATGAAGAGCGGGCCGGCATAGAGGTGCTCATAGCCGTAGATCTTCTTCCCCCGGTAGGTGCTTGTCTGCGCCGTGTAGCTGCGGGCCGGGATCGGATGCGTCGGCGAGCCGAGGGCGAGCACGTAGAGGATCAATGCCTCGTTGTACCCTCGCCAGCGGTGGCGCAGGAATCCGTGCTCGGGCTTCCAGCCCATGGACACGGTGTCTCCGCCGTTGAGCGCCCAGTCCCAGTCGGCGCGCTCGTACAACTCCGCGGCGATTTCACGGATCTCGCGCTCCTCGTCGGCGTCGCCGTCGAAGTACGCGCCGGCAGCCAGCGCACCGGCGAGCAGAAACGTCGAATCGATCGTCGACAGTTCGCACTCCCAGGCGCGGCGCCCGGTGCCCATGTGGAGGAAGTGGTAGTAGAACCCCCTGTAGCCGGTCGCGTCCGGCGCTTCACTCTGCTCGCTCCCGCGGAAGAACCGCAGCGTCGTCAGCGTTCTCTCCACGGCGTCGCCTCGACTGACGAATCCCCGGTCGTCCCGTACCCGTGCAAACTAACGCACGTCGCGCGCTTCTCCAGCGAGTGCGAGTCGGGGGTATCATCCCCGCCCACGCGTGCGCCGGTAGGCCTGTCAGCTTCAGTGCGCCATGCCCGCCGCGTGGTGGCTGTCGCCCCACACAACGCCAAGGTCTTCGCCGGTGAAGACGTTAGCGTGCACCATCCAGCCGAACAGCTGCGCATTCCAGCGACCGTCGTTCGCACTGCAATCCGCTTCGGTCGAGATCGCGCCCGCAGGACCGAAGAGCAGCTTGCCGTTGCGTGTCTCCTTCCAGCGGTCGTCGCTGCCCTTCGGCCGGCAGATGTTGATGTGCTCGTGCCAGTGCGCAATCGACAGCGGTACGCGCGCGTTGAGGTCGTCCTCGCTCGCGCGGCGCGGTGCGGTGTACATCGCACCGGTCAGCGTGAAGCGCCCCGCCGCGTCGCGCGTGTAGAGCAGTGATGTTGGCGCCGCGGCGTCGAAGGTGAACGCCGCCTTCACCCCCGACCACTTCCGCGTGAAGTGATAGACGCGCTGCTGCTTCACGCGTGGCGCGAACATCCTGTAGCCATCGTCCTCGGCGACGCTGACGTCGCGATACTTCGCCAGCACCCGCCGCAGCGTGTCGGCGACCGCGCGGGCGCGCGCGCTGTCGGCTGCGGTCGCCGGCCGAGACGCGGTCATCCGCATGTGTGGATGCGATGACATCTCCGCCATCGGGCCAGACATCGAGGCCTCGGTCTCACCCTGCATCGATGGCATCGAGTGCATCCCCTCCATGCCAGGCATCGAATCCGCCGCCGCGTGTAAGGCGTGCGCCGAGTGCTGCGCCGCAGACGTCGCCGGCAGTGCGATCATCGCGGCGGTTGCCAGCGCGCTGATCGTGCGCAGGTTGATCCTCCGTGGTGTGATCGCCGCGCGCTCACGAGCCCTCGTCGCATCCGTTCCCTGCGTCATGCTCACGTCCTCCGTCAGTGTGATGTCCGCCGGAACTTCGACCGTCGGCGGTGTGTTCGTATCCTGGGTGAGTCGGTCGCCGGTTTGCCCCCGTCGGCGACGCATCGGTCCGCACCTTCCTGACTGGTAGACGTCAGCGTACCGTGCGATGTTATGACGCAGATTGTGGCGTCGGTCACCCTTTCCAGGACTCACCCTGCTTCTCGTCGATTCCGCGTCGTTCACGTCGCACCTCTCGGACTCGCCGCTCGTCGCGATTCCGCTGCTCTTCCTCGGCGGGGTTCTCACCAGCCTGACGCCCTGCGTGTACCCGATGATCCCGATCACTGCGGCGATTGTCGGCGGACAGAGTGTCGGGGCGAGTGGCGCGACGGAGGCGCAGCCGAGGGCGAGGGTCGTCGGCCTGACGTTCACGTACGTGCTTGGCCTCGCGCTCGTCTATTCGCTGCTCGGACTTTTTGCCGGCCTGTCGGGTACGATATTCGGCTCGGTGAGCGCAAACCCGTGGGCGCTGTTCGCCATGGCGAACGTGCTCATCATCGCTGCACTGGCGATGCTCGACGTGATCCCGGTGCGGTTGCCCGCGTCGCTGACGGCGCGGGCGGCTACTGCCGGTGGAGCAGGACGCTATTCTGGCGCGTTGGTGATGGGCGCGGTCAGCGGCCTCGTTGCGGCACCATGCTCGGCACCAGTTATGGCCGCCGTGCTCACATGGGTGACGAAGACGCACAGTGCGGTGCTCGGTTTCTTCTATTTGTTCGCGTTCTCGCTCGGAATGTGCACTCTGCTGGTGGTGGTCGGGCTCTCGTCCGGCTCACTTGCCCGACTCCCGCGTGCGGGGGGCTGGATGCGCTGGGTGAAGCGCTTCTTCGCGATCGCGATGATTGCGGTGGGAGAGTGGTACCTGATCTCGGCGGGGAAGCTGTGGCTGTGAAGGCAGCGGTAAGCGATAAGCTCGAAGCAGTCAGCGACGGCGTTCAAGTGCCGCAGTAGCTCACTGCTTACCGCTTACCGCCATACACAAGGAGTCTCATGATTCGTGCAATCTTGAAGTGCGCAACAACGCTGGCGTTCGTTGGAGCATTCGCAGCTCCTCTCGCTGCGCAAACGGGCATCGCGTTAGGCGCGACGGCGCCGGAAGCGCGCGTGCAGTCGACTGACGGGAAGACCGTCTGGCTGTCGTCGCACTACGGCAAGACGCCGGTACTGCTCGAGTTCTGGGCGACCTGGTGTGGCAACTGCAAGGCGCTCGAGCCGCAGATGTCGGCCGCGGCGAAGAAGTACGCCGGCAAGCTCGCGATGGTCGGCGTCGCCGTCGGCGTGAACCAGAGCGCCGCGCTGGTGAACGCGTATGCGACCAAGCACGCGCTGCCGCTCACCGTCGTCTACGACAAGACCGGCGACGCCTCCGACAAGTTCGACGTCCCGGCGACGAGCTACATCGTCATCCTGAACAAGGACGGACGAGTCGTCTACACCGGGGTTGGTGCCGACCAGGACATCGACGCGGCGATACGGAAAGTGCTGTAGGGGAAGACGTGGTGGCTGGCCAGCCGGGCGTTAGGCCTTGGCTGTAAGCGATAAGCGGGAAGCGGGTAGCGAACCGCGGTTGACGTGCGCAACGTCGACGCCGTTCGCTTACTGCTTGCCGCTTACTGCTTATCGCCCAGCGCCGCCAGTCCCGCAACCATCCGAGCGACGTGCTCCTTCGTCGTTCGCGGGTTCATCACCGTCACGCGCAGGACGCGGCGGCCATCGAGGATGGTGGTGGTGATCCAGCCGTCGCCGCTCCGGTTGTAGCGTTCGCGGAGCGCGAGGTTGATGGCATCGCGCTCCTCCTCGCCTAACGCTTCGCCA
>JANMBU010000074.1:0-11449 GCA_031360575.1 Gemmatimonadaceae bacterium | reverse complement strand
GTCGATCCGGTGTCGCGTGTCGCGAACACATCCATCTTCAGCAGCGACAGGTCATCGGTGCCGGTCGCCGTGATCGTGACGGGCGAGCCGAAGAGCACGCGGCGGCGGACGGTGTCCAATCCGGGGATGTCGATGATGAGGCGGGGCGCCGCCGAAGCAGTGCCGCCGCCGCCCGCGACAGTCGTTCCGGCGTCACACGCCGAGAGAATACCCGCGAATCCGAGCGCCCCTACAGCCAGGCGCAGAGCTCGATACGTCATGAGGAAACTCCGAGAAAAAAGTCGGGTCAGCGCGGCGCGCTGGCCTGGCTCAGCTTGTCCCCGTCATCGACGATGTGCGGGGTGACGAGGATCAGTAGATCGCGCTTGTCTTCCTGGTGCGTCGTGTGGCCGAACAGGCGGCCGATCAGCGGCAGATCGACGAGCAACGGGATGCCGACCTTCGAGACGGTCACCGAGGTCACGGTCAGTCCGCCGATCACCGCCGTCTCCCCGTCGTTCACGAGGAGCTGGTTTTCGGCGAGCTGCTTCTCGAAGGTGTAGCCGAGGTCGGACGCCGCCAGCGCGAGGTTGGATCGCTCGCTGTGCAGCGTCATCAGGATCTGCCGGTTCGAGGTGATGTGCGGCACGACCTCGAGGATGATGCCCGTCTCCTTGAACTGGACCGTCGCGCGGGCGGCGGTCGACCCGTTGCCGGCGTCGACGACGCGGATCGGGGTCTCTTCGCCGACGACGATGCGGGCCTTCTTGTTATCGAGCGTCACGATGCTCGGCTCGGCCTGGACGTCGGCCAACCGGACTTCCTGAAGCGCGTCGATGAACGAGGTGAGCGAGAACTTGCCTAACGTTGTCGAGAAGAGCAGCGACAGCGCCGGGTTGAAGACACGCTGGCTGGCGTTGCCGATGGCGGCGAGCTGGTTGCCACCGACGGTGAACGCGGCGGGCGTGGTGACCGGATCATAGAAGTTCGTCGGCACGATCGCGTCGTTGATGCCGTCGCCATTCGTGTCGACCGGCCCGTACGAGCTCGGACGCGGAACCAGCTTGTTGAAGAACGCGCCGCCCGAGCCGAGGTCATAGGCGATGCCGATGTCCTCGATGTCGGTGCGGTTCACGAAGATGATCTTCGCCTTGATCGCGACCTGCGGCGTGCGCACGTCGAGATCGCGGACGTAGCCGATCAGATCGTTGATCCGGGACGGCACTTCTGTTACGAGCAGCGTATTCGTTGCCGAGTCGGCGCGGACGGATCCGCGCGCCGGGCAACTCGCTTGCTGCACTGTCGCGCCAGGCGCGGGCGGTGGGCAATCGCGTGAAAGCAGGCTGCCCATCGTCTCGACGAGCGAGGATGCGCGGGCGTAGTTGACCGGGATGAGCTGCGTGACGAGCGGCTCGGTCGATTGCTTCGCGAGGATGCTCGCGTAGCTGTCGACCGTGATGATGCCGTTGTTGTCCTCGGCCGCGGCGAGACCCTGCGACTGCAGGATCGCGTTCATCGCGACGTCCCAGGGCTGGTCGCGCACCTCGGCAGTGACCTTTCCTTCGACGCCCTTGCCGACGACGATGGTCCGTCCCGAGAAGGCGGCGAATGCGGCGAGCACGTCGCGGATATCGGCGTCGTTGTAGGTGACGGTGATCCGCGGCTGCGTGGACTGCTGGAGCGGTGTGCGGCTCGAAACGGGCATGACGGTGCGCGTCTGGGCCTCTTCGGCAACCGCGCGCTGCTCGACCGGCGCGCGCGGGGTGCTGCTCCGCCAGCTCTCGAACTTCGGATGCGGTGTCGAGATCGAGACGCGAACATCACCCGATCCGCGAACGATCGAATAGGCGCGAGTCGTGTCGAGGTCGATGACGACCCGCACGACGTCCTTGCGGTACTGGGCGTAGCGGATGTTCCTGATGCCGCCGCGCGCGATGCGATCGTACATCTGCGGCGCGAGGCCTAACGTTGCGCCACTGAGGTCGAGGACGATCCGGTAGGGCGCTTCGAGCGCGAAGTCGGCGACGTCCACCGAACCGGCGACGCCGATCACGACCTCCGCCTTGCCGGTGGCGGCGACGATGCTGACCGACGTAACCGCGGTCGCACGCGGTGTCGGGTCCATGCCGCGCGCTGGCGCAGCGATCAGGACGGCCGCAAGGGCGGCCAAGGACACGACACGCGTCATGGATTCCTCATATTCGTGGAGTCGCCGAGCGTCAGGACGTCCTGGCGCGAATAGCCGAATTCGTCGATCGTGAACGTCACTGACTTCGGATGGATCTGTGCAACCCGCATCCGGCCGAGCGTCTGGCCGACTTTCACCCGGTACTGGTCTTTCGTCGTGATGTCGCGCATCACCGCCACCGACTTCCGGCCGGTCGGGTCGTACGCGACCGCGACGAGCTTGAGGTCGTTAAAAGCAGGACGCAGTTCCCCCGTGGAGAGCAACGAGAGAAAGGGGTCGCGCCGCCCAGCGCCGTCATAACTGAAGACTTCGCGACTCAGGCTGGTCGTCGCCGGTGCCTCAGCCGCGGGCTTGCCTGGCGCCGCCGAATGGGCAGGCGCGGTCCCGGACTTTGGCGCTGGCTGCGCAGGCGCGGGTGCAGCCGTCGCGGTGCCAGCATTGGCCGGGTTCACCGGCTTCGGCGTGATCGCCTGCCCGGTTTCCTCGTGGGTATGCGCGTTCGTCGCGTTCACCGCGCGATTGGCTGCGGCTTTCGCCGCACCGAGCGCCGGAATTCCCTGCGCCGATACGCTGCTCGCACCGAGCAGCGCGGAGAGCGCGAGGGTCGTCATCGACCGCTTCATCAGTTGGCTCCCGAGGTGCTCGCCGCGCCACCACTCGGCGGTGGCGGCGTTGCCGCTGCTGTCGCTGTCTTCGCGACGTACGTCTGGATGTCGAAGTTCGCCTGGATGATCGCATCGTCTTTGCGCCGCTTCAGCTTCGCCGCGAAGGCCGCGTTGGCGGGCGGCAGCAGCTTGACGTTGACCGGCGTTATGATGCGCGTCAGCGATCCCACGTTCGTCAGGAATTCGGCGACCGAGTGAAAATCGCCCATGATCTTGAGCGAGTAGCGATAGGTGTCGAACTGCTCGCCGGGAATCACCGGTTGCGGCTGAATGTCGCTGACGTCGAGACCGACGCGCCGCGCCGCCGTTGAGACCTGCTCGAGCAGCGTCGGCACTTCGTTCCCCGTCGGCACCAGCTCGCGCATCACCTGGAGACTCTGCGCCGAGCGCGCCGCCTGCTGCAGCAATGCCTTCTCGGAGTTCTTCGACATCTCGTTCTGCGCCTTCCGATTCCAGGCCTCGAGCGAATCGACGTGCGCCTGCGAAGCCTGCAGCGTCTCGTTCACCGGTGTGTAGCGAAACGTGTAGAACGCGTAGACCGCGGCGATCGCGGCGATGATGACGACGAGCAGCAGCTTGTCCCGCTCGCTCTTGAAGATTGCCATGATGTCCTCTACCTGACCGAGAGCGTGACTGGCACGCGCCTAACGAGTGCGCTGTCCGGCTGCTGATACGTTCCGGTGAGCTGGAACTCGGTGACTTCCTTGCCCTCGACCGGAATCACCGTCGTCTTGACGAGCGTCACGTTCTCGAGGAAGGGTGACGCCTCGAGCGCCTTCATGAATCGCGTCAACGCCTGGATGTCCACCGTGTTGCCGACGATCTGCAGCTGTACTGGCTGCGCAGCGGCTGCGCTGTCGGCGTTCTCGCCCTTGCGGTGCGGCTTGGGTGGCGCATTCGGTTCCGGCGCGGTGGAGGTGTTGGTCTGCTGCAGCGACGTCAGCCACGTGTAGGGCGGCAGCGCGCGGCTCACCTCGTCCATGACGTGCGGCCAGACAAAGCGGTTGTTGTCGATGACCTTGATGATGTTCAGCTGGCGGACCACGGAGTCGCGCTGCGCCTGCGCGCGGCGAATGCTCTTGACCACGACCGAGTATTGGATCGAGTCCTTGACCGCGCGCCGTTCCTTGTCATCGAGGCTCTTCTGCCGCGACAGCTGTTGCGTGTAGAGCGCGCCGATTGCCGCCGCGGCGAGCACGCCGCTGCCGATCGCGCCGAGGAGGAAGGGGTCGGTCACCTTCGCCGCGAATCCGCGGAACGTCGCGGCTGCGTCGAAGGAGCCACCACCGCCGCCCCCTTTGCTCTTTCCTTTCTTCCCCGAACCGGGGAGAAGATTGATCTCGATCATGCTTGTCGCCGGTTGATCAGGCTGCGCTGCGAAGCGCGAGTCCGATGGGTAGCATCATGAGGGGCGCGATCTCGTCGGTGACGAGCGACCCGAAAGCACCGTCACGCACCTTGAGATTCGCCAGCGGATTCGCCTGTTCGACGCGGATGCGCAGCCGGTTGGCCAGCGCCTCGTTCAGCCCGGGGATGCGCGCGCCACCGCCGCAGGTATAGACCGCGCGGAGTTGCCCGGTGCGGGCCGATGACGCGAGAAATGCGGCCGCGCGCTCGACACCGACTGCGATCTCCTCTCCGCGACTCTCGATCACCGCATCGAGATGCGGCGAGCGATCGTAACCCTGGAGCAGCTGATCCGCTTCATCGACGCTGAGTCCGCGCTCGCGCTGCAGGTCTTCGCGGAAGCGGCGGGTCCCGACCGTGATGTCGCGCGTCAGGATCGGCACGCCCTCGTCGAGGACGTTGATGTTCGTCACCTCGTGCCCGATGTTGACGAGACCGACGATCCCGTTCATCGCATCGGGGTGACTGAGCTCGAAAGCGTTATGAAGAGCGAACGCGTCAACGTCGACCAGCGACGGCGTCAGCCCCGATTCGGTGAGGATGCGCAGCTTGTTCTCGATGAGCTCGCGCTTGGCCGCGACAAGCAGGACCGACATCTCGTCGCCGCTGCCATCGGGGTCGAGGATCTGGAAGTCCAGCTCCACCGACTCCATGTCGAAGGGCACGTGTTGCTCGGCTTCCCAGCGCATCAGCTCGCGCGCCTGCGCTTCCTTCACGCGCTCGATCTGGATCTTCTTGATGATGACGTCGCGGCCGCCGACGGCGGTGACGACGCTCTTCGACTTGACGCCCGCCGCCGACAGCGCGCCGCGGATCGCATCGGAGACGATGCCCGGATCCATGACTTCGCCTTCGACGATCGCGTCAGCGAGCAGCGGAGTGATCGCGACCTTCACGAGCTCCGGCTGTTTCTTGGAATGATCGACGACCGCGACCTTGATCAGCCCGGAGCCGATGTCGAGTCCGATCGTCGTCTTCTTGCCACCGAAGAGCGCCATGGATGTAGCGGGGAGGGAGACAGCCAGCAGGAGACAGTGTGACCGGCGGAGCGGTCGTTTCTACCGAACACACGAGCGGCGCGGAAAATGGTAACAGGCGAAAGACAGGCGGCGCGTCGGGTTTCCCCAACGCGCCGCTGTCACTGCTCCCTGCCTTACGGTCGCGTTACCGCTGCGCGCGAACTGTTACCACATCTCCGCCCATGCCCGCTTCTTCGCGGGGAGGAGGCGCGCCGAGCCGCGCAGCGCACTTTCGAGCGCACACTTGGAATATTGGAACGTCGAGTTTCCCTGGAATAACGAGCCGCCGTCGGTGAAGTTGGCGTTCCGCGCCATGACCGCGCCGTTCACCGTCGCCGAACCGTTACCCTTGTTGAAGTCGTCGCGCACGATGATCAGACCATTCCACTCGAATGAGCCGTTGATCTGGAGGTCGCCTTCGACGAGAAGGATCCCCTGTCCGCGGCCGTTGTTGAGATGGAGGTCCGTCGTCGAGTAAATGATCGGAAAGTAATTCTCGCAGCCGACAACAGCCGTCAGATCGCGATGTGGCTCGCCCCAGTTGGTGGTCACTGCCTGGTTGCAGCTCGTTGCAGTGCCGATTGGTGAAACGTTGCCCGGGTCCGCGCTGATCGTGATGTCGGCGTTCTTCACGAGCGTCTGCCACGACTCGTCCCCGTAGTGCACATACGATCCGCTGTCGCCTGCTGCCGGGTCCTTGTATGACTGCGGGAAGCCGATGGCGTTCGACGGCTTCTGAATCGTGAGTACGGAGTTCGGGTTGTAGGCAATCGCGGTCGTGTCCTTCCCGGGGAAGTCGGCGCATGCCCAGCCAGCGGGATTGACGTTCGTCCCGAGGATCTGCGTACTTCCCTTGACGTCACCACCGCCGTACAGCGTCACCGCGCCGCCCACCCGCACCGCAGGATACGCCATCCGGAGTACCTGGCTGGTGCGCCGGCGCGTTTCCACCGACGTGCCGACGCCGGCGCTGCCCTCCGATACAACCCAATAGGTGTAGTCGTTGAGGCGCGTGATCTTGACTGCCGCCGACCCACTGTCGCCAGTCGCGTACTTGAAGTTCGTGTCCTTGCCGACCTTGACGGCAAGATTCATTGCCTGATCCCACCCGGCCATCGTCTTGTTCAAGCCGAATTCGGCCGCTGAGAAGGCGCGCTGCGCGACCAGCGAGTTGCGCCCGATCTTGAAATCCTGATTCGACGCGAAGAAGGCGCCGGCGATCAGCGCTCCGATGACGACGATGGCAAACATTGCCAATGCGAGCGCCATCCCTTCGCGTTTGTTGTTGTAGAGTGTACGCATGGTTGCCTTCTCCGCGTGTAAGCGCCGTCCGGCTACTGCCGGTTTCGGATCGCAATGGTGACCTTCACATAATCCCGATACAGCGCTATCTGACCGCCGCCCAATGCAACCGGACTCTGAGTTTCTCCGTGCACGAACAGCTCGACGCGCGCGACATCTATCTTCGACGCCGTGACCGCACCGGTCGAGTCGCGATAAACAAAGCTGACACCACTGTTGACCGTGTCATTGGCCGCGTACGCGCGGTACGGACCAGAAACGGGTTGTACAGCCGCGCAACCGGAGCCGTCACCGCGGCATTCGCGATAGCCCATCCACCAGAGGTTGTCCGAGGCCGACTTGTAGATCGAATACTTGACGCCACGCGCCATCCGCAGCGGTGCACCGTCGACAATGGTCGTGCTCAGGTTCGTGCTGAACGTGTAGCGGTAGCGGTACTTCGTCGCGTCGAGCGCGATATCCGTGAAGTTCACGCAACCGCCGAGCGTCGAATCGATCGCGCTGATCGTGTAGGGAATCCAGTCATCATCGGCGTTACCAGCGGCCTTGTCGTCGAGGATGATGATGACGTCGTTGACCTTCGGACGCGTCAGGAACGTCGTGAAGTAGCGGTTGTTCACCAGGTTGAGTGGCGGGATCGTGACGCTGTTCGCAGTGTGCGAGCAGACCACACCGCTGCCAATGTTCCCTCGGACGTCGAGCGATGAATCGCTCATGTTCAGGATGTCGCCGCCGACCGACGAGACTCCTCGGACGTCAACCGGAACGACCGCTGTCGCCTGGCGAATCTGTTGCCGGGTGTCGATCACTTCGGTCGCGCTGCGATAGAACTGCTGCTGGCGCATGATGACCGTCATGATTCCGGTCGCCACGATTCCGAGGAGGACCAGCGCGACCATGATCTCGGCCAGCGAGAAACCTGCACGCCGTGGGGGGCTCAGATGGGATCGCATGGGTACTCCGAGTAGTAGAGCTGTGTCTTCTTCTTGCCGCGGACCATGTAGCTGATCGTGTCGTAGACGAGCAGGGCGTGACTGCCGGCCGTGCCGACGATCCCCCAATGCTCGGTCACGTTGCGCGTCGTCACACCCGCGGCCGGACTCGACGAGTCCTTCATCGCCACGCAGTTGCCGGTGCGAATTTTTTCCATTCGCGAGTAGGCAACGGTCGCCGCGACCGACTGGTGAACGGCGCCAGTCATCTGACGGACGACGACACCAGCGGTCGCCGCCAGCCCGAGAATTCCAATCGACAGGATGACGATCGCGACCACGACCTCGACGATGGTGAATCCGTCGCGTGATGCATCGCGTCGGGGAACGTTCGACATGATGTTCATTTGGCGCACCCGTGGCGGTTGATGAGGCCAATCGGCGAGATACACAGCGAATCGGTCAGCGAACCCCGCGTGAATTTCACGATTTGTCCGCTGCCGCTCGTCATCCCACGACCGTCGAATGGAATCATTACCGCGCTCGAGATCACCTTGACCCCGAATTGACGGTACAGGTTGATCGTCGTGCCCTTCGCCGTCTCGGCTGAACCGCTTCCCGTGGTGTAGCGCATTGAGTCGGCCTCGAGATAGAACGTCGTCGTCCGACCTGTGCCGATCGCCGTGGCGCGAGCCGTCGCGAGCCTGGCCGAGATACCGTCCTTCGCCGACCGCATCTGATTGCGGTCGTTCATGTTTCCCATTTTGGGGAGCGTCAGCGACAGCACGATCGACATGATCGCGATGACGATGAGGATCTCGACGAGCGTGAATCCGTCCCTGACTTTTTGCATTGCGTCCTCGTGTGTTCTCTGTACCGGGCTAATGCGCGATCGGTGCCAGATGTGAAGTCGTTTGATCGCAATCACTTGGGCTTTGTGGCTCTGCCTCAAACCCTGCATTTACTTGCAGACCTGCAACTTCTTGCGTAGCGCATCGGGCTAACCGAGTCCGTATTCGCGGATCTTGTAGAGCAGCGCGCGATGCGAGAGATCGAGCAGCTGTGCGGCGCGCGTCCGGTTGCCGGCTGTCCGCTCCAGTGCCTGGGCGATCAGGTCACGCTCGAGAGATTCGGTGCGCCTCTTCACCGAGAGGTCATGCTCCGTTGGTGCATGCGTGCCGTTAGGCGATCGCACTGCGCCCGCCGGCTCGGAGACACGGCTCACCTGCGGTGGCAGCTGCGGGAGGTCGATGCGAGCGTCGTCGGTGAGGACGAGCGCGCGCTCGATGACATTCTCCAATTCGCGAACGTTCCCGGGCCAGTTGTACTCGAGCAGGGCGCGCATAGCATCCGCGGCGATCGCCGGCGCCGGCATCGCGAGCCGCGCCGCGTGCGCCTGCGCAAAGTGGCGAGCCAGTTCCGCGATGTCATCGCGTCGCTCACGGAGGGGAGGAAGCTCGAGCCGCACGACATTCACGCGATAGTAGAGATCAGCGCGGAACCTGCCGGCCGCCACTTCGGCTTCGAGATCGCGCGATGTTGCAGCGACCAGCCTGACGTCGATAGTGCGGGATGCGTTGTCCCCGACGCGGCGAATCTCGCCCTCCTGAAGGACGCGGAGGAGCTTCACCTGCAGCGCCAGCGGAAGCTCGCCGATCTCGTCGAGAAAGAGCGTCCCGCCATCGGCTTCCTCGAACAAGCCGCGCCGATCCTGCGAGGCACCGGTAAAGGCGCCGCGCGTGTGGCCGAACAACTCGCTCTCGAGCAATGCCTCGGGAATCGCCGCGCAATTCACTGCGACGAAAGCGGCCGCCGAACGCGGGCTCGATGAATGCACGAGTCGCGCAATCAGCTCTTTTCCGGTTCCGCTCTCGCCGGTGACCAGAACCGTCGACGGATGTCGCGCGACCTTTCGGGCAACCGCAACGACTTCGCGAAGCGCCGCACTGTGGCCGACCACGCCGTCGGCACCGCGCAGTGCCACCAGCTCGTCGCTGAGGCGCGCGACCTCGTGGCGAAGGTTCTCGCGCTCGATCGCCTTGCGGATGACGAGTTGCAGCTGGTCGGCGCGGAACGGCTTCGAGATGTAGTCGTAGGCACCACGACGGATCGCTTCGACAGCGGCTTCGTCATCACCATACGCACTCATCATCACGACGAGCGCCCGGCCGGCAGCTGCACGATAGCGGTCGAGAAAGGTCAGGCCGTCGATCCCCGGCATCCTCACGTCGCAGACGATCAGCGAGGCGTCGGTGGTGGCCAGGCTGCCTAACGCCGCTGCCCCATCGGCGGCCGCCTCGACTTCGTGGCCGTCCTCGCGGAGGATCAACGAGATCGTGTGACGGAGGCCGGGTTCGTCGTCGATGACGAGGATTCGCATGGCCGCCTAACGCGGGACGGCGGTGCGGCCGGTAGCGCGGGGCGCGAGCGCCGCGCGACTGGGCGCCGAAACGGGAGTCAGCGATGCGGGCGCGATCGGAAAGAGGATATGGAAGGCAGCGCCACCCTCCCGCGCCTGCTGTACCCAGATCGTCCCCCGTAAATCGTCGACGACTCGGGCCACGATCGCCAAGCCAAGCCCGGTCCCCTGCCCCGGCTCCTTGGTCGTGAAAAAGGGATCGAAGATCCGTTCGGCGTCGTCCTCCGGAATACCCGGCCCGCTGTCGGCTACCACGATCTTGACGATCTCGGCGGGCTGCGTCGTCTCGAGCCAGTGCTGGACCCGGGGGGCGAGGGGCCGCACGACTGCAATGCCGGGAGGATCAGTCTCCCGCCTGACGACACTCGCGTCGAGCGCCGATCGCTTGACCCTGTGCGTCACCACCGAGATCGCACCGGCCTTCTGCATCGCGTCGGCGGCGTTCAGCAGAAGATTGACGATCATCTGTTCGAGCTCATGCCGCTCGCCGCGGATTACCGGTGCACCGTCGTCGAGCGCGAGCCCGAGGTCAATGCGCCGGAAGACACCTTGATCGGTCAACAGCTGCGCCGCCGAGCGAACTGTTTCGTTCACGTCCACGCGCCCGCCGGTCTCGCGCCGCGGCCGCGCGTAATCGAGCAGACCTCGGACGATGCGATCGATGCGCGCGCTTTCGCGCTCAAGACCATCGAGTACTTCGGCCGCGCGCGAGTCGCCGCCGCTGCGGCGTCGCAACAGGTGTGCATAGCCGATGATGGCGCCGAGGGGATTTCCGATCTCGTGCGCGACGCCGGCGGCGAGCCGGCCAATGCCGGCAAGCTTCTCGGCGCGAATGCGTTGCACCTGCTCGGCGAGCAGGTGGTCGGTCATCCGATTGATGCTCGCGGCGAGCGTTGCCAGTTCGCGCGTTCGCGCATCGGGCACGCGCCGCGAGAGATCCCCGCCGGCAATCGCCGACGTCGCATCGACCGCACGTGCGAGCGGTCCGGTGACGAGATGCTTCAGCTGATGGGCGCCAAGCGCGATGAACACCGTCACATCGCCGACGATGAGTAACGCAAGCCAGACTGCCCCGAGCTGCGTGTCGATGAACCCCCAGAACAGCACGACACTCGCTACGGCGACGGTCAGCGCGGCGGCAGCAAGGAGACCTAGTCCGACAAGTAGCTCGGCGCGCAACGACGAGCGGTCGCCAGGCGGACGCGGAGCGGGAGCAGCGCCGGGTTTGATAGAGGGGGACATGACCTGTGAGTGACGACAGAGCAGTACCCGCGTTACACCGAGGCCGCGGCGGCGTGTGCGACGCAGCGCGTACCGAGTGCTCGTGCACAGAGTGAAAAAAGGGGGCCGGGCGTAATGCCCGGCCCCCTCTCTCACTACGATAGCGTTACTTGCAGGCCGGCTCGCCGTCGCCAGCAGTCGTCACGAGCGTGTTGTTCGTGTTGACCGCAATCTGGCAGCTCTTGCCCGTCACCTGCGTGTGGGTGACTTCGGCCGACCAGAAGCCGGCGCCGATCGCAATCGTCGGCGTCCAGACA
>JANMBU010000068.1:0-2550 GCA_031360575.1 Gemmatimonadaceae bacterium | reverse complement strand
ACGCGCGTCCGCTCTGGTGATTCCTACCTTGCGCTCGTTCGCAAACCCGACGGCGCGACAACCCCCGCCGCCGACTCGCTGGTCGATTTCGCCCAGGTGCTGGGGAGCACCGCTTACGTGGAGAGCGCCGACTACATCGCGCTCCGCGAGCTCTCCCTCTCCTTCGACGTGCCCGACGGCTGGGTGAGGCCCGTGCGGTTCAGAAACACGAGCCTGCGCCTCTCGGGACGGAATCTGAAGCTCTGGACCAAGTTCCCCGGCGTGGACCCGCAGACCAACTGGCGCGGGAACGTCTCTGTCGGTGGCAGCGCTGACTTCGACTCGCAACCGATACCGCGCATTTTTCTCCTCACCGTTCGCACTTCCTTCTGACACCCGAAACGCTGGATTTGAGAGACATGCACAATCGACGCATTCTTGGCGCGGTGCTGGCGTTCGCGGTGGCCGCGTGCTCGAACCCCCTCGACGTACAGAACGAGCAGGACGTTCTCGACACCAACCTCGACAGCCCCAACGCCGTCGCGCCCCTCCTCAACGGGGTCGCCGGCGATTATGGCGTCGCATACGCTAACGCCGTCGACATTATCGGCCTCATTGGCGGAGAGCTGATCCACACCGGATCCTTCCCGAGCTGGCGCGAGGTGGAAGCCGGGATCGGCACGCGCCCAAGCACCGAAGGCGATAACATGTACAATTCCGTCTCGCGCGCCATCTGGGTCGCCGACACCGCCTCCACCCGCATCGCCGCCCAAGTGAAAGTTGCGAGCGCGAGTCCGGAGGTGGCCGAGGCGATGATCTATGGAGGCTTCGCGCACTTCCTGCTCGCCGACAATTACTGCTCCGGCACGATCAAGGCTGGTCCCGCGATCACGCCCGACTCACTGTACCGGCGGGCGCAGTCGATCTTCACCCAGTCGCTCGGCATCGCGACGGCGGCGAACAAGAGCGATCTCCGGTACCGGGCGATCGCCGGCCGCGCGCGCGCGCGGCTCATGCTGAAGGACTATGCCGGGGCACGCGACGACGCGAAGTTGATCCCCGGCGGATGGCGGTGGAATGCCATCTACTCGTCCAACAGCACGCGGGAGAACAACACCGTCGCCACCCTCACCACGACGCTCATCCGCCGCGAGGCGGGGGTGAATCCGCGCTTCTACAACGACGCGCGCTACAAGCTCGATCCGCGCACGCCGTTCCTGAACCGCGGCGACACCGCGAAGGGCCCCGATCCGATACGGCAGTTCGTCGAACAGCTGAAGTACCCGCAGCGCGGCACGCCGATTCCCGTCGCGAGCTGGCAGGAAGCACGATTGATCGAGGCAGAGGCCGACGCGCGGATCGGCGACGTCGCGCTGGCGGTGGACCTCGTCAACCTCGTGCGCGCCTCGGCGGTGCTGTCCGCGTACGCGGGACCCGTCACGCAGGCCGCCGTACTGTCCCAGATCCAGTTCGAGCGCAGCGCCGAGCTGTGGCTGCAGGCGCAGTCGCTCAGCGACCTGCGTCGCTTCTCCGATCCGTTCCTGGCAACGCGCCGCGACAAGTGCTTCGAGATCGGCCAGCTCGAGTGGACGAGCAACCCGAACCTCGGGCATTGATCCGAGACGCCTGTTGATGCCGACGTCGGTCTGCCCTCGGGGGGTGAGTCCCCCGAGGTGCTCGCGTCACCGGCTCGCTTCGTCCTCCCACCACCACTGCCGCCCCAGCTTCGTCTGCCGCGGCCACACTTCGTCGAGCGTGAGCGCGTCGTACAGGCGCCCGTTCTTCATCACGTAGCGGATCGCGGTGCTGCTCTTCAGGTCCGCGAGTGGGTTCGCATCGAGCACCTGCAAGTCCGCCATCTTCCCGACTTCCAGCGAGCCGACGTCGCGACCGAGGCCGATCGCGTCGGCGCTCGTCTGCGTCGCGATGCGAAGCACGTCGTGATTCGACAGCCCGCCGCTGGCGAGCATCCAGAGCTCCCAGTGCGCGCCGAGTCCCTGCACCTCACCATGTGACCCGAAGCCCACCTTGCCTCCGGCGGCGACGAGCTTCGCCAGCTCGCGGGCGAGCGCGGGGTAGACGTACTGGTCATCTCGGTGGAAGTAGGTGCGCTCCCACTTGTCCAGCTCGTCGCGCGGCGTGAAGCGCCGGAGCTTCGGATCCTTCGCCACGTCATAGTGCGTGAGCCAGTAATACTTCCCCTGCGGGCCGCCGTAGCTCACGATCAGCGTCGGCGTGTAAGTGATGCCACTGAACGACGCGAGCTGCACGACGTCCTTGAACAACGGATGGATGGGCAGCGAGTGCTCGAGGCCGGGATAGCCGTCCTGCATCAGCGTCAGGTTCATCTTGAAGTCGGCGCCGCCCTCGGTGGTCGTCGTGAGGCCCTGCTCGCGGGCCGCAGTGATCACCCATTGCCGCACCTTGCGGTCGCCCGCGAGGTATTGCTTGATGGTCTTCGTGTGGTAGAACTCGGAATAGCGGCGCACGACGTCGCGCGCGTCGTCGAGGCTCGCGATAGGATCGGACGCGAAGATGCCGGGCCCCGTGGAGAAGATGCGCGGGCCGATG
>JANMBU010000020.1:0-117513 GCA_031360575.1 Gemmatimonadaceae bacterium | reverse complement strand
TATCATCCCTGAGGTTCGCGCGGGAATTCCCCCCGCGCAAGCGCGTGGGGGCGGAACCGTGACCGGACCCGCCCCCTCGCTGACTCCGGTTGCGGAGTGTGCGCCGCGACTAGAACGTGCTCGGCGTATTCGGCCCGTCCGTGCCCTTTGACTCGATTACGAACACCACGCGACGGTTCTGCTCGGCGCCCGGGTCGTTGCCCGATGCGCGCGGCACCACGAGCCGCGTCTTGCCGTATCCGACCGCCCGAATCTGCTCGCCACTCAGTCCCTTCGCGAGAAGCACCGAGCGGACGGCGTCCGCACGACGGCGCGACAGCCCCATGTTGTACGCCTGCGTCCCCGCCGGATCGGCAAACCCTTCGACCGTGATCGTCGAGCCGGTGAAGTGCTTCTGCGCGACGTCAGCAAACTTTTCGATCGCCGGCTGGTCTTCCGTCCGGACGTTCGCGTCATCGAACGCGAAGTTCACCGGAAAGGTGACCTTCACGCCATTTTCCATCGCCGTGATCTTCGCGCCGAACTCGGTGCGCAGGCTCTGCAGGTCAGTGCGCAGCGATGCGACATCAGTCTGCACCGCGCCGAGCTGCGCGGCGTATGCACTGTCCGACGCCATCCGCTCGCGGCGCTCGGACTCGAGCGCCGTCTGCTGCTGGGAGAGTCCACGCTTCAACTGGCCGCGCGTTGCGCAGCCAGTCACCGCGACCGCGCCGGCGAGGCAGAGCGTGAGAACTTTGGTCGTATGCATTCGGGGCTCTCCTTGTATTATCGGTTGGTCATGACATGTTCGCCTGAAGCAACTTGCGAACCTTCGCACCGCAACCTGGTCGCCGCCAGCAGGAGAATTTGCGCGTTGATTTACGCTGTGACACGGCGCACATGGTTGGTGCCAACCGCGTCACACGGGCGCTGGTGCCGACTCGCCTAACGGCACCGCTCAGGCGCCAGAATGCACCCCGGCCGCTGCCGGTTTACCACGAACAGCCGCACGCCGTCGCCGCGCCACACCGCGTGCGGCGGCGAAAAATCGATCGTCATGATCTCCGCGCGCCGAAGCAGTACGTTCACATCGTGCTGTTCCACCTCGTTGACGACCACCCAGATTCGCTGCGCCGAATCAGGAGTCGACGCGAGTAGCGCACGCCCCGCTTCGCTCCGCACCAGGTAGTACTCGAGCGGCAGGTCGCTCGGCGCCGTCGCGATCACCCGGTCACCGCGGTGTGAGCGCGAAAGCAGTTCGTTCGCGGTCATCTCTGCCGCTGGAAAGACCCCCGTATCGTTCGCCGACCAGACGACACGGCTGGAGACCGTGCCCGCTGCGCCGGCGGCAGCGGTCACGACGAGCGTGGAAAGCAATGCCACGGCACTCACCCGCCGACTGCCTAACGACGGGACCAAGCGCGCGATCCGGCGCCACAGTTGCACCAGCCCGCCCCCTGCGCCGATCAGCGCCAGTGGCAGCAGGTACAACCACACCCGCACGTATGGGATCCGCCCATTCGCGACGAGCAACAGCGACGCGGCGACGATCGCGGCGCCTGACAGCGACACGGTGCGCCTTGCTCGCGTCTCGCGCACAATTGTCGCCGCGACGAGGCCGGCCCCCATCAGCAGGGACAGCCACCATGGCCACCCGCGAGTCCAGTCGCTCCACACGCTCCCATAGAATCCCGGCAGTTCCACAAAGAACGACGACCGCGACTGCGGGCGTACGAACCGGTTGCCGACCACCAGCGCGATCCCGCTGCGGGCGATCACCGGCAGGTAGAGCAATGCCACGCCGCAGAGCATCGCCGTCGTCGTCCACTGCAGCCGCTCCTTCATCATCCGCGGCGGGATTACCGTATCGCCGGCCCGCGCTTCGGACCACAGCCAGAGCGCAATGCCGCAGAGTGGATAGAGCATCACCGGGATCGTCCACAGCCCGATCGTCGCGCAGAGCGCCAGTACCGCCCATGCCGCCGTGTTCTCCCGCCGCGGCAGCCGCACTGCGATCAGCGCTGCGCCGAGCGTTAGGCAGCAGACGATCGTATAGCCGCGCGCGCTGGTCGAGTACAGCACCAGGCTTGCCGACGTTGCCGCCAGCGCCGCCGCGATCAGCCCGGCTGACTGTGAGTAGAGTGCGCGACCCACTGCCCACGCCAGCGGTACAACGAGTACCCCGGCGATGAATGCCGGTAATCGCAGCGCCCACGGTTCGTCACCGAACAGCGTCGCTGAGATGTGTACGAGCAGCGTGTGGAAGAGATGGTTGTTCGGGAAGCGGTAGTCGGACAGCGCCTTCGCCAAGGGCTGCGATGCGTAGTCGATCCAGGTTGCTGCTTCGTCGTAGCGGATTGCTTGGAACAGCGGCGCCCACCGCACGAGTCCAGCCACCAACGTGATCCCTGATATTGCGAGCCACTCCCAGCGTGGCACGCGCCGTAGCGAGCCTCGCGCATCGTTGCGCAGCTCGTGCCAATCGCGCTTCAGCAGCGGCCAGATTGCACGCAGGCGATGGCGCGTGCGGCGGTACGTTTCCGCCAGCACGAGCAGGACTACAAGCGCGAGAATCATGTCGGGGGAAGACTACCGCCACCGCCAAGCCGATGTCATCCCCTGCCGAAAAAACGAATGAGGTCCGGTGCCCCGGACCTCATTCGCGTCAAGCCGATCGGTTTTTTTTAGACGCCGACCACACGCTCCCTTGCTGCGGTCGGACGATACGAGGGTGCTGCGACCGGTTCGCTCTTCACATGGAAGAAGCTCACCTGCCGCTGCAGCGTATCCGCCTGGGCCGACATCTCCTCGGCCATCGCGGCGAGCTGCTCGGCAGCGGCCGCATTCCGCTGCGTGATCTCGTCCACCTGTCCGAGCGCGCGGGTCACCTGCTCGATCCCCGAGGCCTGCTCGGCCGACGCAGCCGCCACTGTCTGCACGATGTTCGCTGTCTTGCGAATCGAGGGCACCAATTCGGAGAGCAGCGCCCCTGACGCTTCGGCGACCTCCTGGCTCGACCCGGTCAGCCGCGTGATCTCCTTCGCCGCGGTCTGGCTGCGCTCGGCAAGCTTGCGCACTTCGGTCGCGACGACGTTGAAGCCGCGACCATGTTCGCCCGCTCTCGCCGCTTCGATCGCGGCATTGAGCGCGAGCAGATTCGTCTGGTTCGCGATCTCCTCGATGATCGACACCTTGTCGGATATCGTCTTCATCACGGCGACCATCTGCTGGATCGCCTTCCCGCTCTCGTCGGCATCCTTCACGCCCTTGAGCGCCATCTGCTCCATCTCGCGGCTGCTCGTCGCATTGCGCGATATCGAGCTGTTGATCTCCTCGAGTGACGACGTCGTCTCTTCGACGCTCGCCGCTTCGTCGTTCGCGCCTTCGGACAGGCTCTGCGCCGAGGCAGTCAACTGCTGCGACGCGGACGTGATCGCCGCCGCCCCCGAGCGCATGTCGCCGATCACGCGCGAGAGCGTCCCGATCATCGACACGAATGCGTTCGCGAAGCTGTCGTCGGCCGAGCGCGGCGTCACCTGCACCGTCAGGTTCCCCTCAGACATCTGGTCCGCCACCGCGCCCATGTCGCGCAGGTACTGCGTCATGTTGGCGAACGCGTTGCCGAAGGTGTCACGTTCCGATCGCGGGGTCACCGTGATCGAGAGATCCCCGCGGGCAATCGCGTCAGCGGTCCCGGACATTTCGCCGAGGTACGCCACCATCTGCTGCATCGACGTCAGCAGCTTGCCGACTTCGTCCTGAGACCTCGCCACGACCTTCACCGTCATGTCGCCCTGCGCGAGGCGATCGGCAATCGCCACCGCTTCCGCCAGCGGCTCGGTGAGCGAGCGTGTCGCGAACTTCGAAAGCTGCGACAATGCGAGGATCACGACGATCGTGATAAGGCCGAGCACGATCAACGCCCCGTTCTGCAGCCGGGCCGCAGCCGTGAACGACGTGTTGATCGCGGCGCGGTTCGCCCTCGTCTGCACCTCGATGATCGCCTGCGTCTGCCGCAGCAGCTCTCCCTGCTGCGATGCGCGCTCACGTGCCTGGTCGTTCATCGCGATACCGCTCGCCATGTCGTTGGCGACTCCGCGGGCGAGGACGTAGTAGCCGCGGAATGTCGAGTCGAGTCGCGCCAGCGTCGCCTTGTCGTTCGTCGGCCGCGCGCGCTGCGCTTCGATGTCGGCGAGAAACAGGTCGCGCAGGCTGTCCGTCTCCGACAGCCGCTCCGGCTCACTCGCCCGGATCAGATCCTTGAACGTGCCGCCGATCGCTTCGAGAATCTGGGCTTCCGACTGGTTGCTCAGCAGCGACGGATAATATCCCGATTCGATGCGCGTCAGCCGCTCGCCGGTGAACTGCCCCATCGCGAACACCACGATGCACACGAACATGAGTGCGCCGGCGGCGACCCATGGAAAGACCTGAAGTTTTTGACGAAAGGAGAGGCGCTGAAAGCGCTCTCGCCATTGCTGAAGCATTCGGGATCAGTGGGGCGGCGCGCCGCGTTGCGCACTCACTCGGTCTCGCGGCGCCACCGTGTGCAGCTACCGCAGTCTGTTGACGATTCTTGTCGGCGATGGTATCGCCACGCGCCCCCTCCCGACCGCGCGTTCGGTGCGGGACCTACGGGGCTACAGTGAGCGCTTTTACGCCGCGTCCGATGTCGACGCCCTTCGAGACATATCCGATCGCTCCCGGGTTCGACCTGACGAACGCGACGACGTCGTTCTCGCTCTGCTTTTCCGGTGGCGGTACGTCACGCCCGGAGAAGATCTGCTGCTGCCAGTACGACTTCACCTGCGGGATCGACTTGTTCAACACGGTGCGCGCGAACGCTTCGCGCGCCTTCGCGGCGGCGGGGAGCTCCACCGGAGAAGCGGCCTGCCCTGACTGCCAGGACACCGTCTTCTTCAGGAAAAGCTTGGCGACATCGTCTCGGGGCATCGAGGCCAGCGGATTCGCGGCGTTCACGATGACCGTGAACTCCTGCGCACCTGCGACCATGGCGGACGACAACACGCCGATCGTGAGGATCAGCGACGAGAGCCGAAACGTTCGCTTCATTGGGCCTGGTTCTGCTGTCCGGCGCAACGGCGTCGTCGCGTAAACACTAGACGGACCGAACCATTGCCCGGTCACATTGGAATTGTGTAATCCGCGGCGATCAATTCCGTCGCTTCCGCGCTTGGTTCTTGACGCCCGCAGCCGTCCGCTCGCTTCGTCCGCCGAACAACCGCCGAATCTCAGTCGATGTCGAGCGCGTCGAGCCAGCTCCGGCGGATCTCGCTCGCACCGAGCGCCGAGGGTTCCACGAACGACCGCTTCCAGTACCAGCGGTCCGCCGGCTCCGCACTGGCGCCATGCCCGAGGAAGTGACTGTACACGTCAGCCAGCGCCGCACCTGCGCGCGACGATGCTGCGCCGCGGATGTGTGCATTCAGCGCATCGAGATGGACCAACGGCAGCTTGCCGACATCCTCGAGAATCCCCGGAATCGCCCCGCTCCGGTCCGACGGGTCATACACGGTCGTCACCACGAGCCGCGCGCGGGGGAGTTTGTCGGCGATCGCGTCGAGCATGACATCGTACGCCCCCCCGATGTCGCGGACGATCCGTTCCATCAACGTCTGTCGCGGCTTCGATGAGTACGCGCACAGCAGGTCGTTGCTGCCGACGGTAACCGTGACAATCGCCTCCTCGGTGCTCTCCGCGACCTGGTCGAGCTGGTCGCCGAAGACGTCGCCGATCGTCGCCCCGTCGGTGGCCAGGTTCTGCACCGTGGCCCGCGGCCACCGCGACGCGATGTCGCGGATCGCGCCCGCGCTCACTGCCCGTCCGCCATCCGCCCCCCCCCCGGCGCGGGTAGCGGATCATTGCCGACGGCGCGCCACGACAATCCCCAGCGGCGCGTCTGCCCAGGCTCGAGCCACGCGGCGCTCCCGTCCACCCCGGCGGCACTGGCCAGCGCGCCCGGGATCCCGATCGCCGGTTGCAGCGTCACCAGCCGAGCGTTGTTACCGCCGAGTTTCCGCCTGACGTTCAACCCGACGCGGGCGATCTCGTCCACGTCGAACCGCACCTCGAGCCGGTGCCCGCCCTCGGCGACGGAGGCCAGGCCGGACGACACGTCGAACGAGAGATGGCAGGCGAACCGCCCGCCGATCGAGTCGGGCGTGCTCATGTCCACCAGCTTCTTCGCGGTCCGGAAACGCGGCCACCGATGCTCGGCCCCGACGCCGAGCAGGTCGATCCCCTCCTGCGAGATGACGCGCGAGCGCGCGTTCTCCGGCAGCGAGACCCGCGTCGTCTCGCCTAACGGCATCGCGACATTGGCCGCCCAGAGGAATGGCATCGGAGCCGACCCGGTGTTGGTCACCGCGTAGCGCATCACGATCTCCCCCGGCGACGCGCGGACGACGCGGTTGAACCGATAGGGCAGTCGATCGCCCGTCCACTCCAGTGTCGCCTCGACCGCACCGTCGAGCGTGGCGATCTTCGCGCTCGGCACCAGCCGGTGCAGCTCGCCTAACGCAGGCTGCTCGAAGGCGACACCGGTGTGCTTCGACAGCACGCGGCAGGGAAGCACCGTCGGGAAGCATTCCTGGTACCCGCCCGCCAGCGCGACGTCGAGCGCACGGCGCTCCGGGTCCGCGCTCGGTGGTTCTGAGGGAGCCAGCCACTGCCGGCCCCCCAACTCGAGCACCGTGATCCGTCCCCCCCACGAAGGGATCATCACGATCCTGACCCCCGCTGCCTGCAGCTCGACCTCGCCGGGTGACTCGGCCGGTGCCGGAAACGCCACGTGCCGCCCCGTCAGCCGCGACAGCAGCGTCCCGACGCTCGACGTCCGACGCTCAGCCAATGGCGGGGACGATTCCGCGAGTCGCGAAGATTCGCGCGACTGCCTCGCCAATCTTGTTGTTCGGCGTGCTCGCCCCCGCCGTCAGCCCGATCCGCAGCGGTCCCGCGGGCGCCATCCAGCCGTCGACGACCTCCTCGTGATGATGGAGCCCGGCTGGCCGAAACCGGATTCGACCGGTCGCTGGGTCGATCGCCATCGCGTCTTCGACGTGGTACGTCCGCACCCGCTCGGCGCAGATGGCTGCCAGCGAGATGGTGTTGCTCGAGTTGTACCCGCCGACGACGACCATCACATCGAGCGGTTCCTCGAGCAGCTCGCGGACCGCATCCTGCCGATCCTGCGTCGCGCTGCAGATCGTGTCGAATGTTCGGAAGTGTTCTGCCCGGTGCCCCGCGTCATATCGACGCTCCATCGCCGCGCCGACCTCCTCGCCGATCGCCAGCGATTCGCGAGCCAGCATCGTCGTCTGGTTGGCAACTCCCACTCGCTGCAGGTGAAGATCCGGGTTGAACCCCGGAGAAATCGAATGTGCAAACTTTTCCAGGACGTCGGCAGCGGTCACCCCCTTCTGCTCGATGAAGTCGCAGAGCACCCGCACGTCGTCCATGTGGCGGACCACGATGTAGTGACCGTTAGGGTACTTCCGCACCTGGGACGCCGTTGCCCGCGTCTCCTCGTGGTAGTACTTCCCGTGGATGAGCGCGGTATATCCATCCTTCGCGTAGTTGTCGACACGCTTCCAGACGTTGAGCACCGACCCGCAGGTCGTGTCCACCATGATGCAGCCGTTCGCCCGCAACGTCTCGAAGTCGGCGATCGTCACGCCGAACGCCGGCATGATCACTACATCCTCGGGGCGGACCGCCGAGTAGTCGAACGCCCCGTCGGAGCCCGGCACGAGGATCTCGATCCCCATGTCGCGGAGCTTCTCGTTCACGTGCGGGTTGTGGATGATCTCCCCGACCATGAAGATCTTTTTCTCGGGGAATTTCCGCCGCGTCTGGTAGGCATACTCCACCGCGCGCTCCACCCCGTAGCAGAAGCCGAACTCCTTGGCCAGCCGCACGGTGACGTCACCCGAAGTCAGTGTGAAGTCGTTTGCGCGAAGGAAGTCGACCAGCCGCCCATCGTAGTCCGAGGCGAGCTCATTCTGGACCTCGGACTTGAGCCCGAAGCCTTTTCGGAAATACGTGGTATCCGACGGTGGCATCATGGAAATCTATAGGGCGCGGGAGCTTCTCGCATCTGAAATACCCGGGCCACCACGCTGTTCCAGCATCGGCCGCGCCCCCGATCATCTCACTTCCGCGCGCATGTGACGCTGCCTACAATCACCCGGATGCTTCCGCTTCCCCCGGGCGATCCGCTCCCCGCCCTGCTGCGCCCGGCTCCGCTGGCCAAGGGCGACTTGATCGGCGTCGTCGCACCGTCGTACTCGCCGCGTCCCGGTTGGCTGCGGCGCGGATGTCATGCGCTCGAGCGCGCTGGCTATCGCGTCGTCCTCGATCAGGAGATTCTCACACAGCGCCGCTTCAACCTCGCCGAGGATGAGCGGCGCGCCGAGAATTTCATGGGCATGTGGCTCAATCCTGAGGTGAAAGCGGTCATCGGCGGCACCGGCGGATACGGCGCCGTACGCATGCTGCCGCATCTCGAGCCGGAAATCTTCCGCCGCAATCCGAAGATCTTCGTCGGATATTCCGACGTCACTGCACTGCACCTCTGGCTCATGCGTCGCGCCGGACTGCGCGTCTTTCATGGTCCCACCGTCGACGACCTCATTCCGAGCACGCGCGATCCGACCATGGCGTCGCTGCTTGCGTGCATGACCAACGCGCGCCCAACCACGCGCATCGGTCGTGACGTTGCGCGTTCGGTCCGGCCGGGCCGCGCCACCGGCCGCTTGGTCGGCGGTAACCTCTCCCTCGTGCAGCAGACCATCGGCACCCCGTACGAGATCGACACGCGCGACTCGATTCTTTTCCTCGAGGAGACGCGCGATCCGATGTCGTATGTCGACGAGCGACTGGTCCAACTCCGTGCCGCGGGTCTTCTTCGTGGTGTTCGGGGAATCGTTCTCGGCCAATTCTCCCTCGACCGGTCGGAAGAGGAGGAATTCGAGAACTTCCTGCTCGACCTCGTCTCCGATCTGGACATCCCGATCATCACCGATTTCCCCGCAGGCCACGAGGTTCCGAACCTGACGCTCCCGATCGGTACGGAGGTCGAGCTGGTCGCCGAGGATCAGACCGGGTGGCTCGTCTACCGCGAAGACGCTCTCTCGGCGCCGCCCGGCGAACAACCGCCGGGCGAGGAGGTGAAGTGAGCCCGACACGCCGCGAGTTCCTGGCGGCGGGCGGCGTCGTGATCGCCGCGTCGGCGTGCGCCCCCGCAGTCAGGATCGCGTCGCGTCCGAAACACGATCTCGTCGTCCGCGGCGGGACCGTTTTCGACGGCAGCGGCGCGCCGGGAGTCGATGGCGACGTCGCAATCTCCGGAGGCGTCGTTACCCAGGTGGGCGGTGCGATTGCCGGCCGCGGTCGCGACGAGATCGACGCGCACGGCAAGGCGGTTTCCCCGGGCTTCATCGACGTGCATTCTCACGGCGACGAGACCCTCTTCGCTGATCCACGGTCCGAGTCGGTCATCCGCCAGGGCGTGACCACCATCGTCGTCGGCCAGGATGGCGATTCGCGCGCGCCCGCTCAGCGTCCGACCACCGCCGCCGGCATCGTTCGCGGCGCGTTAGGCACGAGCGCCGTCTTCGATTCGATGCACGAATTCTTCCGGGCGGTCAACAACCTGCCGCCGGCGGTGAATGTCGCCTCGATGGTCGGCCTCGGCACCATCCGCGGGCTCGTCGTCGGCGAAGACGACCGGCCGGCGACACCCGGCGAGCTGGCACAGATGCGCGCCCTCGTCGAGGCCGCCCTCGCCGACGGCGCCTGCGGCGCATCGACCGGGCTCGAATACGCGCCCGGTTCATTCGCCAGCCGCGACGAGTTGATCGCCCTCTGCCGCCCCCTCGCCGCCCGTCGACTGCCCTACGCCACCCACATGCGCAACGAGGACGACACGCTGATCGAAGCGCTCGACGAAGCGATCGCCATCGCTCGCGGCGCTGGCTGCCCGCTGCACGTCTCGCACCTCAAGACCTCGGGGCCGCGCAATTGGCCCAAGATCGCCCAGGCGTTAGGCAGGCTCGAATCGGCGAAGGCGGCGGGAATGGACGTCGCCTTCGACCGCTATCCGTACGTCGCCTATCAGACCGGGCTGACCAACCTCTTCCCCATCTGGGCGCTCGATGGTGGGGCCGATGCATTCCTCCGCCGCCTCACCGCGCCCGATACCGCCGACCGGATTCGCACCGACACGCTGGCCAAGATCGAGAAGCTGGCCGGCTGGAACAGCGTGATGATCTCCGGAGTGGCCAATCCCGTCGACCGCGCCGCCGAAGGCCAGCGCCTTGGCGAATATGCAGCGAAACTGGCGGAGGATCCCTACGCGCTCACCCTTGCCCTGCTCCAGCGCAACCACACCGATGTCGGCACGGTGGTGTTCGCGATGAGCGAGGAGAACCTGCAGCGCTTCCTCGCCCACCCGTTAGGCATGGTCTGCAGCGACGGCGGCGCGTTCGCGCTCGAGGGTCCGGCCCGTCGCGGCCACCCGCACCCACGCGGACTCGGTACCTTCCCCCGCGTGCTCGGTCGCTATGTTCGCGAGACGCGGACGCTCTCCCTCGAGTCGGCGATCCACAAGATGAGCGGGTACGCTGCATCGCGGCTCGGGCTCGCCGACCGCGGGCGCCTCGCGACCGGAATGGCTGCCGACGTCGTCGTCTTCGACCCAGGCACGGTCGTCGACCGCGCCACCTTCGCCGAACCGTTCCAGTATCCGGCCGGAATCGATGCGGTCATCGTCAACGGTGCCGTTACGCTCCGCGACGGGCAACGCTCGGGCAGTCGCCGCGGCCGTGCCCTCCGGCCGTTAGGCAGCTCCCGCGGCTGAGGGTGCGCGCGGCAACCGGTGGTCAGGCCCAGTGCTCACCGGCCAGCCACGGGGCCAGGGCGAAGGTGACGATCGACTCGTAGGCGGCTTGGCGATCGACCAGCCCGCCTGTCAGGATCCCGCTCGCGCCGGCGCCACGCTTGACGTTGAGTGTGCCCGTCAGCCGGTCCATCGCATCGCCGAGCTCGAGCCCCGCACCGATCAGCGCTGCGACCGCCGGCGGCAGCGGCATCGCCAGCGATCCGCCGGTGCCGCTGCGCCCGTGGCCGTCGACGACGACCGCCCACGCGCAGGTCCGCAGCGAACCGTCAGGCAACCCGACGACGCCCCCTTCCAACCCTATGCCGAGGTCCGCGCCTAACGCGACGCGAGCCCGCTCCGCCCTAGTCCGGGCGCCGCGGATCGTCTCCTCGTCGCCACGCGGTTGCGCCGGGACGTCAGATTCGACGCCAATTCCTTCGACCGTCGCGCGCAGTCCGGCGCGGTGCAGGACAGCCTGCACCGCGCCGATCTTCACGCGGTTGGTCGAGCCGACCGCGACACGCTTGATCCCCGCCAGCGCTGCGGGGATCGTCAGGCAGCAGGCCGCTTGATGTAGTTCATGTCGACGGCGTAATCGACCAGCTTCTTCTGCAGGATGCGGCGTCCGCGGAACAGCCGCGACTTCACCGTTCCTTCAGGTACACCGAGAATCTCGGCGATCTCCGCATAGCGCAGGTCGTGCAGGTCGCTCAGCACCACCGCACTGCGATACTCGTCGGGCAGCGCCTCGATCGCCTGCGTGATCTCCTCGTCGAGAAAGGAATCGTAGAATTTCCCCTCCGGATCGATCTCGCCGACTGCTTCGAACGCCGACCAGCCCTCCGAGTCGTCCGGCGCGTGCACTTCCCGTGCATCGATCCGCCGCTTCCGGCTGACGAACACGTGATAGAGGATCGTGAAGAGCCACGCTCGGATGTTCGTCCCGAGATTGTATTGATCCCACCGCTCGAACGCCCGTAGCATCGTGTCGCCGACCAGGTCCTCGGCGTCGTCACGCGACCGCGAGAGCTTCAATGCGAACGCGTAGAGCGCATCGAGATGCGCCATCGCTTCCGTTTCAAACCGTTTCCGACGCCCCTCGACGTCGGCCGACTCACCGGAGGTCGCTGTGGCGCTTCGACCGGCGGCGTCCTTTGCCGCAACGCCGCCTCCGGAACTCTTGCCGGAAAGGCCCTGGTCGTCCGCGCTTCGCGAGTTCACTACCGTGCCGTCCATTCGTTTTTTCCTCCACCTGCGCTTGTGCCAGTCTCGCCCTGCGACGCCCGTCGCGGCGAGGCTCGCTGCCGTCACGACACCCCGGAACCGGCCAGTGTCGCGCCACGTCCAGACTCGTCGAACTCGCGCTTTTCCTTCGATACTGCACCAACCACCCCATCTCGCAGGTGCATCGCGATGAACCGCTTCAGGTCATCAGCGATCCCCTGCATGACCGTGATCTCGCGTGTCACACGCGTCATCAGCACCGCGCCCTCGAGCGTCGCGATCACGAATCGCGCAACGCGCCCTATATCCACTCCGACACGAACACGATCACCGGATTCCTCGAGCAGCGACCGAATTTGATCGCACCATCGATTGAACACCGCGTCGATCCGGACACGGAAGCCCTCGCACGCATCCGCCATCTCCGCGGCGACTCCGCAAAAGGGAGATCCACCAGCGCAGCCACGCTCCGCCTGCGCAACTACAATCGAGTCGATGAAAAGGTTGAGCCGCTCGATCGGATCGATCAATGGCTCGCGCAGTATTGCAAGCCCACGCTCACCGAACCGCTCGAACGACCGATTGAGCACCTCGTGCCCGAGCTGTTCCTTCGACTTGAAGTGGTGGTAGAAATGACTCTTCCCGCACAGTCCAGATGCCGCGATCACGTCGTCGATCGAGGTCTGCTTGTAGCCCTGCCGCGCAATCAGCCGCGCCGCTGCGTCGAGAATCTCTGCTTTCCTGTCTCGCATCCGGTGAATGTAGGACCGTCCAGTCCGTTCTGCAAGTGACGTCGGATTTTTGATGTAAGTTACGCACCGGTAAAGCTTTACCAACAGATTGTTGGGCCCACCCTCTTTCCGTTTGAACCTGAATCCGGCCTCCGACTGGACTTCATGGTCATACTATGCATTTCCGATTCCACAGGCCTTGCAACTGTCGAAGGCCGTCGCGATATAGCGTCATGACCGGCACTGTCCTCGTCACTCGTACCTACCTCCGGATGCTCGCAGCCGATGCGCTTCGGCCAGCCCGCGACGCGCTTGGCGCGACGACACGCTGCGTGACGAACTGCGCGACCGACCAGTATCGGGATCTCTATCGCGCCGTCGGCGACCGCTGGCACTGGCGGGATCGGAACGCCTGGTCTGACGAGCGCCTGGCCGAGTACCTCGCCGACCCCACCGTGAGCATTCACCTCTTCGAGGTCTCAGGCGAGCCGGCTGGCTACTTCGAGCTTCAGCGCCACCCGGGAGGCGACGTCGAGCTGGTTTACTTTGGACTGGTTCCCGAGAGGATTGGCCAGGGACTCGGCGGTGCGATGCTCACCGCTGCAACCGAAGAAGCATGGCGTTCGGGAGCGACCACCGTCTGGCTCCACACCTGCACGCTCGATCATCCGGCCGCGATCGCCAATTATCGCGCGCGAGGCTTCGAGCCTTACCGCACGGAAAGCTACGAGGCGTCGCTCGAATAGCCGCGCGTGCCTTGTCCAGCGCCAGCTCCCGCGCTGAATGGCGCGCGGCACGGTTCCTGACCATATCGCTCACGGAAACCTCACAGGAGCACTCCAATGGGTGGCAAGCCGTCGAACCTGATCCCGAGCAATCGCCCCGAATCTGGCGGGGCCGACCGGGATAGCGCGAAGGAGAACAGTGGCCTGCTCGAGCGAAGCAAGCAGGAGTATGCAGCTGCCGAGGAGAAGAAGCGCGAGAAACGCAACGAGAAAGGCGATCACACCGCATCGGACGGAACCGCCGCCGACACGCCACAGCCACACGGCTGACCCATCGCCCGAACGCAAAGCGCCCGGCGAGACCGTTCAGTCTCGCCGGGCGCTTCGTTCAGTCGTCTAACGCTACGCCACGTTTCTCAGCGCGCCCGCGACAGCCAGGCCCGTCGCGAGGAGCCAGATCACCGCGGCGGCTCCGTATGCGCGCCCCTTGCTGATGCGGCCGATCACGTGCAGCCCGATCCCGACCAGGATCGTCGCCCAGATCGTTCCGATGCTGAACCGCGACAGCACCCCAACGAGCGCGAGCGACGTACCTTCCGGTGCGAACCGCGCCAGACTCGGACCCGCCGCCATCATGTTGGTCACCCCGGCCGTCCCCATCGCCAACGCCTGGACCGCCGCGATCAGCAGGTCTATCACCTTCGGGAACGAGGCGAGCGTCGCGATCACCATTCCATGGCGGAGATCTGCCGTCGAATCGAACAGCTTGCCGACCAGCCACACGCAAAGCCCGAGCACGAACGTCGCGATGACTCCCGTGAACGCCGCTAGAATCGGCGCGACCGTCTGGCCGACCCTCCGGCTCTTCGCCGCCATTTCCGGAGTGAATTGCGGATTCTTCGCCATCGCCGCGTCCATCTGACGCGTCATCTGGGCATCCATGACGTCGGCATAGTTGCGCATCATCACCCAGATACCCAGCGCAAACAGCACGCTGAAAATGATGAGCGCCGCCCAGAACCTGGGATTGTCGCGCCGGCGAGCGAACACGCGCGACGGTGCGTAGAAGATCTCGATGATGTCATCCATCACCGATCCATCGGCTGCTGCCACCGCGTTAGGCGTCGCAAAGTCAGGGGTAGTCATCGTCCGCTCTTGGTATTGGGGGGAGGACTCCGTCGAGCGCCCCAACATATGGCTCGCCGGCCGGTTCGAGTAGAGCGCCTGTGTAAACGTTTTCGCTGCCCGCTCATTCCCCTCGTGGCGAGCGCCGCGGCGGGTTTGTCTCCGCATCGACGACCACCGGCGCGGTCGCAGCGGTCCCCGGCTTGACAGCCGGCGACCCGGTTCCCGGCACAGTCGCTTCATCCATTCGCTTCTCGCCGCTTATCTCGATCAGGGCCTTCGGGTCGATCAGCCCTCGCTCAGTCGCGTGGCGCGCGGCCGCCATCGTGTCCTCGGCCAGTACCAGCACCGAGTGGGAAGCTTCGACCCTCAGCGACCAGAGCAGCGATCGCCGCGCGACGCTCAGCGGTCCGCTTCACGTCGCGAATGTAGATCGCCAGCACGCGCTCGGGGAATTCGCGGACGATATCGCGATAGATCTCCGGGTCTTGCTGGCTGCTGTCGCCCACGAGAATGACTGGCAGTGTCGGATACGCTCCCATGATCTCGCGGATCGCAGCGTCCTTGAAACGGTGCAGGCGCGACCTCCCTAACGCTTCACGGTTCAGGTCCCAGTCGCGCAGCGTCAGGGGACCGCGCGGTATCCCCTGGTGATCGAGGAAGTCGGTCAGCAGGTCGTACAGATTCCACGGGCTGCTCGAGACGTACACGATCGGGTTCTGCTCCCCACCGCTCGCGCCGGCGTGCAGCGCGCGATAGAACGCGGCCACCCCCGGGAAGGGCAGCCGCGTGCGCGCGTTACCAAGGAGCACCGTGCGAAATGCCTGGACAAGGCTCGTCACGTGCGACTGGAGTACGGTGTCGTCCATGTCGCTGATCGTGAGGAACCGCGCCGTCGGCGGCGCGAGCAGCGCCTGCGTCTCGCCGAGTACCGGCGGCCCGGGCTCGATCGGCGAGAGCAGCTCGAGTCCGATCGGGATCCACCCGTCCGGCGCAGCTACGGGCGTGGGCAGATCCACCCAGGCCGAAAAGAATCCCTCGTCGTCGGTCGTCAGCTCGGCGCTGGCCCCGCCGACCGTCGCCCGTATCCGCGCGTTAGGCAGGGGATCGCTCTCGATTCGCGGGTAGCTGTTGACGAGGTTTCGCCAGAGCGAGTCGCGCTCCCCCGCCCGCGTGATCCCCTCGTTCTCCATCGCTCGGCCCCGAACGAGCACTCGATCCCTGCTGCCGTACGACCGGTATCCGACAACGCTGTATGGATCGCGGTCGAGCAGTCGCCGCGCCTTGCCGAGCAGACCCCTCACGATGGCCTCCGGCGATTCACGTCAGCTCTGCGGTTTCACCAGCAGGCGCTGGCCGACGCGAATGCGGTCCGATGTCAGCGCGTTCAGCGCACGGAGCTGCTCGGGGGAAGTCTTGTACATCGTGGCGATCGTGCTCAGCGCTTCGCCGCGTGCAACCACGTGCCACTTCGGGGCGCGCGCTACCGAGTCGGCGTTCGCCTGCGCGCGACGGTTCCGAGCTGCCTCCGATCGCTGCGCCTCGTGATGCGTCTCGATCGCTGCGATGATCGCTCGCGCCGCCATCCATTCATCGGCGCCAACACCGAAGACTTCACGATCACCCGCCTGCCGCAGGACTACCGCGTGCGTCGCGCCGAGCAGCGCGTGTCCCGCTACTACTGCAGTCAACGTGTCCAGTGCGAAGTCTCGCGACTCGAAGGCCGGCGCGCCCTCCTCGGGCCCAAGGATGTCGCGCGGAGCCAGACCGACATAAATCAGCCGCCGGTCGGTGAGAGCGAGGATGCCGCGCGTGGCCCTGAAGTAGTCGGTCGCACGCCGGCGGAACACCGCGGCGATCCGCTCGACGTGTTCGTCGGGAGCGATCAGGCCACCGCGCAGCTCTCGCTCGACCAGCGCGCGCGCGGGGCGCGGTTCGGTTCGGTAAACGTGAACCGCCAAACCGAACGCCAGCAGCGCAATGACCAATACAACCTGCGTGGCCAGCGCGCCTACGATTCGCGGCATCCGTCTGAGCATCCGCACAAACATAAGCACCGCGTCGAGGTCACAGCTTCTCTCTGCAGAGCTCGCCTCGCAACCTCTGTAACAATCCCCTGCCGAGCTCGCTAAAAGTTCCCGTCGCGTCCGCTTGATCCAGCTAGTTTTCGAGGATCGATCGATAAGGCAGCGCGGCGGACTCCAGTCCGAGCGCAACTTCGTCGCGCGGGTGTCCCCGAATACGGAGTTGTTTTGGCCCGTCCAGTTTTCCGTCAGCTGCTGCTTGCGACCGTGGCCCTCGCGACGATCGACTTCGCCGCCGGTGGTATCGCGCCGGTGTTCCGGGGGCAGGAGCCGCTCGGCGAACGCCTGTTCGCGCACGCGGGATGGCGCGACAGCATTCTCGCCAATGCGCCCTGGATTCACGCCGACAGCGCCGCATCCACGGCGTCGCCGCAGTTCGAGGCCGATCGTCAGGCGTTCGCTCAAGACCTGATGCGGACCGGCTACGTCACCGCAGGCCGCGCCGACTCGCTCGCTGATGCCGCGGTGCACGAGGCGTATGTGCGCCGGGTTCCGCCCGCGCTCGTGCTCGGGGTGATGCTTACCGAGAACGACATCCTCAAGTCGAGCGCGAGATCGAAAGTCGGCGCACTTGGGCTGATGCAGGTGCATCCGCGCCCGTGGAGGTCGCTCCGCGAGCGCTTCGGCGCAAACCTCCGCGATGACCGCACGAACCTGAAGTATGGGGTCTTCATTCTCAGCTACGGCTTGAAGAAGCCGCGCGCCGGGGTGGAGGCCAACGACCAGTGGCGCGTTGGCTTGCTTCGCTACAACGGCTGTGTTCTCGGCACGATCACCCGGGACTGCCACAGTTACCCCGACAAGGTTCGCGAATCGGTCGAGCGCGTGGCGCAGTCGACGTGCAAGGGCGCCGGCTTCGGCCGCTGCGTCGCGCAGCCGCTGATGCTCAGCGCCCGCCGCGACGCCGAGGATTAGCGTCAGGGCGTCCGCGCCCGCCGCGCTTTCCGCCGCCGCCCTCGCCGCCGCGGCCATCCCGCCCGCGACCGTCGCCGCGCGACTCACCGCGACCGGGCGCGCGCCCACGGTGCAGGTCTCCCTTCGCCTTCCGCGCTCCGAATTCGCGCTTTCGCTCCTCGCGCTCGCGGTTGCGCTCGCGATCCAGCCGCGCAATCTCGTCCGACGTCCACGGCTGATCGAGCAGTTCCTGTAATTCGTCGAGCGACGTCGCCCGGGCGGCCCCGCGCTGACCACGCGGGACGACAAACCGCAGCGGCCGGTCGAGCGCAGGGAGCTCTCCCTCGGTGAGTGTTCGCGCCATCTTTTCGTTCAGGACCAGGCGCGCCACGCCGGACTGCGCGCCGTCGCTCTCCTCGATATCGTACTCGATGGGGACCTCGCGCTCGCGAATCATCGCGGCGTCGGGCAGAGCCATCCATCGCGCCTGCTCCTCATGTGGCACGAGCGCGTCGGCATCGATGCGGAGTGCGGTGTGCGAGAACTCCTCCGCCGAGTTTACCTGCGTGAGCTGCGCTTCGTAGAGCGCGCTCAGCTCGGGAAGACCAAGCTTCGCGGTAGCTCCCCCAGAACGCCGATACACCTCGCGGACGCGATCGATCGCGTCCCGGTTCTTCCTCACCGCCACGTGGCGGGCTTCAAAGCGCGCCATCGCCTCGGCCAGGGTGCGCCGCGCCAGCGGCGCGACATCGGGCGCGAAGGGTTCCTCGACCGGCTCGATCTCGCGCTCCAGCTCGAACCCGAAGTAATGGATCCGGCGGCGCAGCGAGAGTGCCGCCTTGCGGCGGTCGGGATCGTAGCGCATTTCCGCCTCGCCGTGCGTCGAGTACTTTCGCACGAGCTGCATTGGAATCGACGTGCCTTCGATCGACGCGCGCGGATTGCCGAATCGGTCGGCGAAGTAGCGCAACGTGCCGGCAACCGCACCCCAGTTCCCGGCAACGCTGGTCTTCGACACGCGCGCGTCCTGGCCGTCTGCGGTCTGCTCGTCGATCACCAGGTCGAAAGGCATGAACCGCGCAAGCAACTCGGCGAATGCGCGGTGTACGCGCTCGCCGGCAAGCGGCATCTCGGCCGGTAACGGCATGCCTAACGACCGGTAGATGCTGGCCATCGACAGTGCGGCGTCCTCGACCGACTTGATCAGCACACCGCGGTGCTCCGACCACTCGGTGACCAATTCCTCGTCGAACAGGTGCCGCGGGAGTCCGTAGACTTCACCGACGCGCCCCGCCGCGCGGTATGCGTCGGCGTAGAGGTTGTACGCGGTGAGGTTGTCGCTTCCCTGAACGATCAAGCCGCGAAGATCGCGCTCCTCCTTCGTCATCCGGTGCAGGGACTCAATGCCGGCCATCACGGCGACGTAGGGCACGAGCTCGTCGTCAGCGTTCACCAGCAGCTCGGCCCACGGCCGGTCCACCGGCATCGCTTCGACGAGCTTCCCGTAGCGCGACAGGCGGCCGTTCTCGATTATGCCGCGCGTCTCGAGCAGCTCCACCGCCTTGCGGTAGGCAACCCGATCGAGCGGCACCGGGAGATCCAGCTCGTCGGCGCGGACGCCGAGATCGGCGCAGGTGATCGCGACGCGTTCGCTGTCGCCGGCGAGCTGGAATTCTGGCGCGGTGGGGCGCAGCGAGAAGAAATCGATTTCTCGGTCGCTGAGGATGAACACCCGCCCCCCCTCGACGCGCCCATGGACGCGACCTCCCATCTGGAGGATCTCATTGGCGCCGAGGTGCACTTTCGTCAGGACGTTGCGTCCCTTGTCGATGATGTTGGTGAACCGCACATCGTCGATGACCACGGTGTCGAGCCCGCGCACGTTCAGTGCGCTCTGGCCGGCCGCGGTCATCGCCAGCACGTATGGCCGCGTCTCACCTTCCCCTTCGAGGAAGGGGCGGATGATCCTGATCGGTTCACCCCCGTGGTAGTACGCGGCGTTGATGCGCGGAAAAACGCGCTGGATGTGCTCGGCCACTCCCTGCACGCCGGCACGCGTCGGCAGGAAGACGCCTACACCGCGCTTTCCCTTCATCACGTGCTTGAGGAACTTCTCGTCGAGGAATTCGAGGGGTTCCTTCGACAACACCTCGACCCGGGCCGCGCGCGCCGGATCGAACGAGTAGCTCTCGATCACCTCATCGGAGCGGAGATACTGCGAGTAGAAGGTCGGGTCGACGGTCGCTGACAGCCAGATGAAGCGGCACCCGACCTTCTTGCCTAACGCGAGGCAGAGCTCGAGCTCGGCCGACGTCTGGTGTATCTCATCGACGATGAGGGTATCGCGCGGCTGGATGTCGCCATCCTGGAACCACCGCCGGGCGATGCCGGTGGTGACGATGACGACATTCCAGCTCGGCGTGTCGGGTGTCGCCTCACGCTCGCGGTTGACGACGCCGACGCGGAGCGGCGCACCAAGTATCTCCTCGGCAATCGGCCGGATTGCCAGCGTCTTGCCGGTGCCCGTGCCGGCGACGATCCCGAAACCTTTCCCTGTGCGCGCGAGTTCGCGGATCCGCGCACCGTGCTGCCGCTGCAGGTAGGTATCGAGAGTGAGGCTGACGCCAATCTCGATCGTCTCGCAAGCTGCGCGCGTGGGCGCGATGACGATGATGCGTCCCGTCGATGGCTCCGCCGCGGCGAATGCTTCGCGATCGGGCGGGAGATAGTTGTCGCGAACTGGGCGATGCACGGTCGACGCGGAGGTGCAAGAGTAGAGCCGGTCAGGAGATGTCCCTGACCGGCTCTTCGAAGCTACTTCGGTGAAAGCTTGCCTGTGACGGAGGCACCGCTCGGACTACGGCTTCTGCTTCGCCTTGCTGGTGTCGCGGCCTGTCGGGTTGCGTGGATGCCAGATCCGCGTGCTGTCGGCGGGATTGCTCCCGGTCCGCCCCCAGACGCGGCCACTGTCGTTCCGCGTGCCCCGCCGGTCGTCTCGGCGTTCCCCGCGGTTGTCTTTGTTATCGTCGCCATCTCGACGGTCGGCTCGGTTGTCGTCATTGTCGCGACGGCGCTCGGCGCGGTTGTCATCGTCACGATCGTCGCGCGAAGCCTCGTTGCGGTCATCGCGATTGCCGCGACCCTTTGCCTTCTTGCCTTTGCCGCGGTCGTTGTTGTTCGCGTAGTCATCGCCGAAGATGACGCGACCGTTTGCCGGGCGATTGCGAACCGCCGTGGCACAATCGGTTGGTGCCGGCTGTTGTCCCGGTGGAACACCGTTCAGCCAGATGCGGCACATTCCGGCGGGAGGACGCTGGCCACGTGGGATCTTCCCTGCCTTCGTTCCCCTGCCCTGTGCACTGAGCGGCGCGGTCACGGCAACAGCCAGCGCCAGTGAGATTCCGATAGTCTTCAGCATTGATCCTCCGGTTTTGCGACTCGTGGAGCACGAACGCCAGAAGGCGCCCGGGGTGATGAAAGGCAGGAGCGATGCCACAAGAATGAGTCTGCAAGTGGATTTGTAACAGCCCGCGCCGTATACGGTTACGTTTTCGGTGAGTGGCGCGGGTCGGCGGTATTGTCCTAGCGGCCATACAACTCAGGCGAGACAGCGACCTGAGCCATTAAGAGTCGATCGTCGAACGGTTTGCGGGAGGATCATGGCGCAGGGCGATTTGGGAACGACGCGCGACGCCCGAGGAACGGCCGCCGGCACGCCTACGTGGCGAGCGCGCCTCGAGGCGCTGCGGTATGTGCCGATGCTCGTTCGTTTGGTCTGGGAGACCGATCGCGCGTTGGCCTCACTGATGGTCGCGCTGCGGCTGGTACAGTCCGGGATCCCGGTAGCAATGCTGTGGGTCGGGAAGTTGATCATCGACACGGTGATTGCCCTGCGGACCGAACCGCGCGATTACGCGCCGCTCTGGACTCTGGTGGCGATCGAGATCGGCCTGGTGGTAGCCAGCGAGCTGCTCTCGCGCACCTCCTCGCTCGTCGAAGGACTGCTCGGCGATTTGTTCTCGAATCATTCCAGTGTGCGGCTGATGCGGCACGCGTCGTCGCTCGATCTCGAACAGCTCGAGAACCCTGAACTCTACGACGAACTCGAACGCGCGCGACAGCAGACCGCCGGCCGGCTCGGGTTGATCAAGCAGCTGCTCGGGATCGCGCAGGATGTGATCACGCTCGCGTCCCTGGCGGCCGCCCTGCTGGTCTACAGCCCGCTGCTCGTCCTGTTGCTTGTAGTGGCCGTGCTTCCCGCATTCGCCGGTGAGGCACACTTCGGTGCAGTGGAGCGGGCGTTGTTCGTCGCGCGCACGCCCGAGCGGCGCCAACTCGACTACCTCCGCCTTCTTGGTGCCAGTGAGCGCACGGCGAAGGAAGTGCAGAGCCTCGGCCTCGCACCCTGGCTGATTGCGCGGTTCAAGGCACTTGCCGACCGCTTCTACGAAGACAACAAGCGACTCGCCATTCGCCGGACGGTCATCGGCAGCGGGTTGTCGATTCTCGGGACGCTCGGCTACTACGTGGCGTACGTCGTCATCCTCCAGCGGACGGTCGCCGGAGTGCTGACGTTAGGCACGCTCACTCTGCTCGCCGGATCGTTCGCACGGAGCCGCGATGTCATCGAACGACTGCTCCTGTCGGCAAGCGGGATCTACACTCAGACCTTCTACCTCAAGGATTTTGCCGACTTCTTCGCGACGATACCGAAGACCCGATCGCTGGCCGGTGCGCCGGTGGTTCCGGCGCAGCTGCGTGAGGGGTTTGTCTTCGAGGACGTTGGCTTCCGCTATCCGGGCAGCGACCGCTGGGCGGTACGACATATTTCCTTCACGCTTCACCTCGGAGAACGAATTGCCCTCGTCGGTGAAAACGGCGCCGGCAAGACCACGCTCACCAAGCTTGTCGGCCGGCTGTACGATCCGACCGAGGGACGCATCCTGCTCGACGGCCGCGACCTGCGCGACTACGACCTCACGTCGCTTCGTGCATCGATCGGCGTGATCTTTCAGGACTTCGTGCGCTTCGACATGCGGCTGGACGAGAACATCGCGATCGGCGAGATCGAACGCGAGCGGTCATTCATCGACAGGCCACGCAACGGAGTTCCGACACCACACTCAATTGTCGACGCGGCCGAGAAATCGCTCGCCATTTCCTTGCTTCCGCGGCTGAAGGACGGATTCGGACAGATGCTTGGCCGGCGGTTCCAGGGTGGCGTCGAACTCTCGGGTGGCGAGTGGCAGAAGATCGCGCTCGCCCGCGCCTACATGCGCGACGCGCAACTGCTCGTGCTCGACGAGCCGACGTCCGCTCTCGACGCGCGCGCCGAGTATGAGGTCTTCATGCGCTTTTCCGAACTCATCGCCGGGCGCATGGCGATCCTGATCTCGCATCGTTTTTCAACGGTGCGCATGGCCGACCGCATTCTGGTTCTGCGCGGCGGCTCGATCGCGGAGCAGGGCGCGCACGAGGATCTTGTCAGCGCCGGAGGGCTGTACGCCGAACTGTTCGCGATGCAGGCAGCGGGGTATCGGTAGTCGCGCGGCGCAACGGACCTACCGGTCTCCGAACGAGATTCCGGTCGCCCGGGCGGTTTCGACCACGTCGTGCGTCGGATCGACGCGCTTCGATTCCTTGAGGACGTCGGTGATCGGAATCGCGACGATGTGCGGCGACTGCAGCGCGACCATGTGTCCCCACTTCTGCTCGGCGATCGCCTTGACCGCGGCGCCTCCGAACCGGGTGGCCAGCAGGCGGTCGTAGCCGGTCGGCATGCCTCCGCGCTGCAAGTGGCCAAGCACGAGTGCGCGCGTCTCCTTCCCCGTCCGGTCCGCGATCTCGTGTGCGATGTGCTCCGCGATCCCGCCGACGCGGCGCGCCTGTCCCGGCAAGGATGCACCCATCGTCGACGAGTGCCCGCCGACCGGGAATGCGCCCTCGGCGACGACAACGATCGAGAAGAAGCGACCGCTCTTGTCGCGCGAGCGAATCTTGTCGCAGACCTTGTCGATCTCGTAGGGAATTTCCGGGATGAGGATGACGTCGGCGGTGCCGGCGAGTCCGGAATGGAGCGCGATGAAGCCGGTGTCGCGGCCCATCACCTCCATGACCATCACGCGGTCGTGCGACTCGGCAGTCGTGTGCAGCTTGTCGATCGCCTCGATCGCGGTGTTCACGGCGGTGTCGAAGCCGAACGTCGTGATCGTCCCGCTCACGTCGTTGTCGATCGTCTTCGGGACGCCGACGATGTTGACGCCCTTCTCGCAGAGCCGCTGGGCGATGGCGAGCGAACCGTCACCACCGATCGAGATCATCGCATCGATCCCAAGTGCCTTGGCGTTGGCGATCAGCTCGTCGGAGCGATCCTCCTCGCCGAACGTTCCATCGGCGCGCTTCCGCGGGTAGTGGAACGGATTGCCGTGATTGGTCGTGCGGAGGATCGTTCCGCCGAGGTGCGCGATCCCGCGAACGCTCTGCTTGGTAAGCGGGATGACTTCATCTTCGCCCATCAATCCGGCGAATCCGCGCTTGATGCCGAGGACATCCCAGCCGCGGCCGATCGCCGAGAGGACGGCGGCGCGAATTACGGCGTTGAGTCCGGGCGCGTCGCCGCCGCCGGTCGAGATCGCGATACGCATGCGATGGTGCGTGGGTCGGAGATGTGAAGTAGCAGATGCTGCGCGGCGCCGAACAAGTCCCCGCAGCCGACGTCGTCAGGCCTGACGTTCAAGCAGCGCGAGAATTTCACCCGGCTTGGCGTGCCGGCCGAGCTTCGATTTCTCGAAGACCGGGACACCATCCCGCAACACTTCAAACCGCCCCTTCGATGAAGGAATCATCGTCAGCTCGGCGTCAGGCAGGGCTTTGCGAAGCTCGGCGGCCAGACTGGTCGCCCGCGGCTCGTAATTTCAAACCGTGCAGTATTCGATCGAGACTTTCATTCGACGGGTTCGATGGACGCTTGAATCTAGCACTGGACTGCCAGAGGAGTGACTGTCAATCGTCGCCGATCATTTCCTGATCGCGTCGAGCGAGGCGTCGATGGCATTGATGACCCGACTCTCCGCTTCGATCTTGCGCCGCGCCTCGAGTGCCGCGACGCTCGTCTGCTGCTTAAGCTCGCCGAGCACGTGCGCCGCCTCGAGGCGGACGAAGATGTCATCATCCACTCCGAGCAGCGGTTCGATCGCGGCCGCCACTGCAGCCTCGTGCCCCGCGGCGCGGGCCGCCAATGCATCGATGGCAGCAACGCGGGTGTTGCGACTGGTCGTTGAGCCCAAATAGCGCATCAGGATCGGCATCGACTCGGGCGAATCGATCGCGCCGAGTGCGGTGACGGCCTGCGTCCGGGAGAGGTCGAGCCAGCTCGCGACGGAAAGCGAGGACTTGATGACTCCAAGTGCCGCGGACCCGTCGAGCGCAGCGAGAGTTTGCAGTGCGACGCCGCGATTGATCAGCGAGGAATCGGTGGTTGCCGCCTCGCGAGCGCGTGATGCCGCCGCCGAGCTGTGCACCGCGACGAGGGCCTTCAGTGCTGACTGCCGGACACGGGCGTCACTGTCGCGCGTGGCAGCGATGATGGCGTCGGCGACCCTCGGTGCTCCCGCCTGCGAGGCCAACGCAGCGACAATGCGCGAACGAACGCTGTGCGCGGAGTCGTGGGCCGCGGCGATGAGTGCCCGCCGCGCGATCACTTCGTCAGTGCGCTTGGCGAGGAGATCAACCGCTTCGATCCGGCCGGTGACGTCATCATCGTGCGCGAGCTGCCAGGCGAGCATCACCGTCGAACGCGGGAAATCGACGAGGTCGAGCAGCCAATTGCCCTTGTCCCAACGAATGGAGCGCGGCTCGGATGGGACGTCGAACGACGCGTGGCCAACACCGCTGCGGACCGGGACGACGCCGCGAACAGCGCCGGCGTCAGTGAGGATCTCGATGTCGACGTCGGGATCGAAGAAGCCGGTGAGCGAATCGCGCGCCTGAATCTCGTTGGCGTCGATCGTCACGCTGTGCGCTCCGGCGTGATACGAATAGCTCACCTGATAGACGGGGAATCCGGCCCCGTAGACCCATTTCCTGAAGAAGCCGGTGAAGTCCTTGCCGCTGACCTGTTCGAACGCCGCGCGGAGGTCGTCGCTGACGACGTTGCCTTTCGCGTGTTGCACGGTGTAGCGGTTCATGCCGCGCCAGAAGAGCGAGTCCCCGAGCTGATGGCGAATCATCTGCAGGACGGTCGCTCCCTTCGGGTAGATGTGGCCGCTGAAGAACAGCTCGAGGGGATCGGTGACCCACCGGTTGTAGACAAGCGGTCTCCGGGCGGTGCGATCAGCGGCGATCGTCTGCCGGTGTGCGCCGAGGCGATCGATCGCACCCTCGTCGGCGCCCATTCCGAACTCGGTCCACGTCTGCTCCATGAACGTCGCAAATCCCTCGTTGAGCCAGACGTGCGACCAGTCACGGGTGGTGAGATAGTCACCGTACCACTGGTGTCCGAGCTCGTGTGACACGAGGCCTTCCGCATTGGCCTGCTGCTCGGCCCACGCCGGGTGGAGGATGTCGTCGTCCGCCTGCGTGGTCGCGGTGACGTTCTCCATGCCGCCGAAGATGTAGTCGGGGGCGTTGATCTGGTCGTACTTGGCAAACGGGTAGTCGACGCCGGTCTTGTTCGAGAAGAGCTCGATCATCCGCGGCGTCTTGCCCATGCCGCGCCAGGTCGCGTCGACCGAGTCTGCGTAGGTCCAGTAGCCGACGGGGACCTTCCGCCATTTGTCCTGCAGCACGACGTAATCGCCGGTGGCTGCGGTCATCAGGTAGGTCGAGTTGGGCTGGTCGAGGACCCAGTGCCACTCGAGCTGGTCGCCGACCGGCCGTGGCTCGCCGTGCAGCGCGCCGTTCGAGAGCGCTTTTTCGTTTTTCGCGGTGAGGATGTAGAACTCCCACGTGGTCTTGTCGTTCGGGTAGTCCCAGGTCGGCACCCAGTAGCGATTGTCCTCGGTCTCGCCCTGCGTCCAGACGACGTGGCGGCGGTCGATGAAGTAGGCGCCCTTCTTCGGGCGAACCGTCTCGTAGTCAATGACGAAGCTGGTTACGGAGCGCGGACGGAGTGTGCCCGGCAGCCTGACGGTCAGTGTGGCTCCGTCATAGTCGTACTTCAGACGCGCACCGTTAGGCGCGGAGACCTTCCGGATCGTCATGCCGACCGCATCGATCGGGATGGCAGTCAGTGGCTTGTCGAGTGCGGCGACGCGGAGGGTCGTGCTGCCGACGACGGCGTGGCGTGGCCAGTCGAAACGGACGTGAACCACCTGGTGCTGGAGGTCGTAGATTCGCGCGCGCTCGGGGTGCGCCGTGCCACGCGGGAGCGGACCCCAGACGATCATCGTGTCGGTGCGGAAGGCCGGAACCGCATAGGAGCGCATTGTATCGGGCATCATTGGCGCCGGCATCGTCGCTGCGGGCAGCGGGATCGCGGCGGGCACGGGCGCAGGCGACGGGACCGGCGGCACATTGCCGCGACAGGCGACGGCAGCGCTTATCGCGACAAGCACGAACGGGACGTATCGATGATTCATCGGGCGACCGAAGTGTGAGAACGCGGCGACCAGCCGGAGAGTTGCCCCCACGCGACAGGCGCTGCCACCCAGAAGCTACAGTCGCGCTGCTCGCTGCGCCTCGGCGATTGTGGCAGCAGGCGAACGGTGACGAGCCGCACCACGAGCGTGGCGAGTTTGCGCCATGCGGCAACCCTTAGTGCCTGGGCCTGTTGGTCCGCGCCAAACCGGCATGACGTTGGCCGAAGTCGTCGTCGTCGTCACGCTCGTCGCGCTGGTTGCGGGGCTGGTACTGCCCGCGTTCAAGCGCGGCTTCGACCGTATCCACACCCGTGGCGCTGCCCAGGAGGTGCTGACGGCATTCTTCACTGCACGGGCGAGTGCGATCGCGCTCGGGCAGCAATCCGCGGTCGTGCTCGATGCGCGAAATGCGCGTGTCTTCGTGGTGAGCCGCCGCGACACGCTGCTGATGCGACTGATCGGCGAGGAGCACGGGGTGGTGATGACGTCGTCGCGTGATTCGATGTCGTTCTACCCCGACGGGCTGGGACTGGGCGGCGCCAACCTGCGCGTCATCATCACGCGGGGGAGCGCGACCGACACGGTGATCGTATCGCGCGAAGGGCGTGCCAAACTGGGCACGCGGGCGCGGTGATGCTGCGCGTCGTTCGCGGCGGCCTGGCGCGTGGAGCGGTGCCTAACGCGCGACTCGCTGCGCGGCCGGTCGACGCCGGGCCTGACGAGCGCGACCTGCTGGTCGAGAATATCACGGATGATCCGGCGGCGCGACGGCGGGAGCTTGCGGTGGTGCTCGAGCTGTGTGCCGCTCGGTCGCGCGGCGCGTTCGATCTCCCGCTCACGCACGACGCCGATTGCCGACACCTTCGCGGGCGGCGATTTGGCCTGACGATTGGGCACGAGACGTCCGAACTGCCTACAGCCTGACGCGCTGTCAGACAAGTCACCAATCGAGACGGTCACAGCGAAAGACCGACATTGACTGGCGCGACTCGCCAGGCCATTTTGTCGGCACGTGATACTATTAAGAGTCTCTAATAATTCGCCCCCAGCGAATTCAGTCGGCACGCCGTCTCGCGGGCGGGCGCCGACAGCCGTCGATTCTCCGATTGTGCGATCCGTGGCGACGCCGTGAGTCACGCCGAGCGCCGCGGCGCTAGCAGGCGACGCTTGGCGCGCGGTCAGGAACCGATCGAAGCTCGCGCCGCGTTCTGCATTGCACACAGTATTTCCCAACAATTGCGACGCTTTGCCCGTAGTAGAACGATCGTGGTTCGACCGCCGACGACCACTGCCGTTCAGCGTTCATCAGCCGGTTACCACCGGGGCGCTAAAATCGTCTTCATCCGCCGGCGTAACTGTTTGGCGCGCGTCTACTCGGATGCGCGCCGCTGTGGTATAGTTGTGCCGCTCGATCTACAAGGGACTCATGCCGCACGACGAATCGACGCTTAAGCCGGAAGCGCCGCGCAAGCCGTGGGTCGCGCCCACACTGACGTCCCATGCGTCGCTGACGGCGCTGACGCAGGTGCAGTACCCGCAGGAGTTCGGCATCGATTCCGCCAGTGGCGGGCCTCAGCAGGCATCCATTCCATGCAGCCAAGGATTCTGCCCATGATGCGGACTATCAGCACGTTCGCAGCCCTGAGCGCACTGTGCGTCGTCGTCGCGTGCGGCGATACGGGGTCGTCGAGCGCGGCGCTCGTACCGGCGAATCATCCGGCGGCGAGTGGCGCACGGTTGCGCGGTACCGTGGACGTCGCCACCGGGACATTGACCTTCGCTCCGGTACCCGCCTCGGCCGGGCCGTCGACATCCAGTGGCGGGCCTAACGCTCAAATTTACGGCAACCAGGGAGTGGACATCCGCATCTACAACTCGGCGGTCGTGATCAGCGCGCCGACTGCCGGGAAGAAGACGTACAGCGCAAATGTCGGCTTGCGCAACCTGCACACTTTTCGAATCGGCGACGAACAAGGCGCCCTCGCTCCCCCCGACACTCTCGGGATCTACGTGTTCGTGAGCGGCGGGCCGACGGTCACCGGCACATCATCCACCTGCCCGGCCTGCGCAGTCACCGTGAAGAATGCCCGAGGTGTGTTGAACTTCAATGCACCGAACCAGTCCTACTGGTTCTGGACGGAAGTCGTCGGGCCCGCAAATGGTGGTGCCGATACGACGCTGAATCGGAAGCCCTGGATATTCGAAGCGGATACCGCGGTCACCCGCTTCACATTCGACGTGCTTGTCAGCACGGCGTGGGTCGCGCCTAACGAGACACGCTGGAAGGTGGACTACGAGGGCGATTCGCTTCCCGACACCCAGAGCGAGCCGAGATGGAGGCTTCGGAGGTCGGGTAATGGTGTTTACACGGCAACCAGCGGTATTCTCAACGTGAATCCAGGACCGAGCAGCGCGGAGATAAGCTTCTATCGTAGAGACTCGCTGGCAACGACGACAAGCGCCTACGTCGAGGGGCGCCTCCAGTATACTGCGCCCGCTGGCAAAACGTCGACCGCCCGGCTCGTCATTGACGATGCCGTCAGATTCATCGCGTTCGGCGTGTCGGGAAGCCAGGTCGGCTTCGTTGACACGAGCAACACATTTCTTCCCGGGACAGCGGTAACGCGAGACACGAGAACCGCATACCACGTGTACACGATGCGCAAGTATGCCGCGGACAGCGTCGTCTACTTTGTCGATGCCGTTCGTGGAGGAAAGTTGAATTACTCCGCGTTCCCTGGTACTGCCTTCCTCCTCACCGCGCCGCTGTTCCAGTTCGGGATGGCGGGGCCAGACAACGGAATCTGCGATTACGACTACGTGATCTACGAAATCGGAACGCCCGTCCCATGAGCTGGCGTTGGCCGCGCTGACGCTCGCCTTCGAGCTGTCGAATCTCTGCAACCTGCATTGCACGCATTGCATCCGTGGGTCGCACCAGGCGCACGTCGAGCATCTCGACATCGCGCTGTTCCGCAGCATCCTCGACCAGGCGACCACTGATTTTGCTCCGGTCGCTGTCGTCTTTACGGGCGGCGAGCCGCTGGCCGCGGAGATGTTCACCACGGCAGTGGAGGAACTGCGGATACGCGGAGTCGCCTATCGGTTCGTCACCAACGGCTGGCTGATTCCGCGGCATCTCCCGCTGCTCCTGCGCCATCCGCCGACATTCGTTCGCATCAGCCTGAGCGGGGCGACCGAGGCAACACATGACCGCCAGCGCGGGCGCGGGAGCTTCCGTCGTGCGCTACTCGCCGCGGCAACGCTGCTCAGCCGAGGGATCCGGACCGAGATGTCGATGGTGGTCACCCGCGACAGCCGCCGCGAGCTCGACGAGGCGGTCGCCCTCGCCAACACGTTAGGCACCGCCGAGTTCCATTTCATCCTGCCGCAGCCGACTCCGGAAAGCGCGCTCGACCAAAGCGACCTCGCCCCGTGGGAATGGGATGTTGTCGCCGACGAGGTCCGTGCGCTGGCCGCGCGGAGCGCCGCGGTGATCGGGCTCGACTACGGAACCGCGGAAGCACAGCCTCGGCGCGCCTGCGATACGATGGCGCAACGGCACCTCTACATCGACGCCCGAGGGCGCGCGCCTTTCTGCTGCCAGCTGTCGCGCTATGGGAGTGGATCGGAACACGTCGTCGGCGACTTGACCGCCGAGCCGCTTCGCGCGGTGTTCGCACGCGGCACCGCCACCTACACCGCGTTCGCCGCGGAGAGTGCCCGGCTTCACCAGATCGGCCAGCGGGACTCGCTGGACGCATACCCCTGCCTGAGCTGCGCGCGCCGGAACGGGCAGACCGAATTTCTCGCCGACTTCCCCGACCATCCGTGGACGCAACTCGCGGTGCAACCCACGTGACCAAGGGAGAAATCGCCTGGCAGTGGGGCGACGTCGACGCGAGCGACCATGAGGCGCGCACCTGCCTGACGCATCGGCACGCCGACGCGAGCCTCTGGGTCGAAGGCGGGCGACTTGTTCGCGGCGATGGCTACGAGAGTGCATCGTTACACGTTAGGCAGGAGCTGGCCCGCGTCGGCGCGATCGTCCGGCTGCGGCAGCGTGGACGGTATCTCGTGCACGCGGCCGGCGTCGTCGATCCAGCGGGCCGCGCGTGGCTGCTGGCCGGCGATAGCGGAAATGGGAAGTCGACACTCGCCTACGCGCTCGCCCGCAAAGGGTGGACGGTCCTGGGCGACGATGGTGTGCTGATCGAGCGCGACGGCGCTGGGATCAAGGCTCATTCCTGGCGCGAGCCGCTGCGCGTCAGCCGGCAACTGGAAAGCAGCTTTCCCGAGCTCGCTGGCAACGCGCAGCAACCGGTCGCCGGGGACCCGCGCCGGCGAATCTCGTTGCCGATGCGCGCCGCGCACTCGGCGGGCGTGATCGCGCTGGTATTGGTCGAGCGGGGCGCAACTTTCGCCATGGCGTCGGCCGGGCCGGTGTCGGCGCTCGCCGCGCTCGTGCGCCAGTCGCCGTGGGTCATTCTCGACGATGCGTACGCGCGGCCGCACCTCGACCTGCTCCGCCACGCCGCGACGCTGCCGGTGTTCCGGCTGCGGCACACCGCCGCCGAACTGCATTCAGTGCCCGCCGTGCTGCTCGGGGCATTGTCGTGACCCGCTTCGTCATCCCGGCGGACGTAGCCTGCGCCAATGTCGAGGATGGCGCGGTGGTACTCCACATGGGAACGAAGCGGTACTTCTCGCTGAATGAGACGGGAGCTGCAATCTGGCGATTGATCGAGGAAGGCGTTGCGATCGAGGAGATTCCGGCGCGACTCAGCGCCAGCTACGACGTCACGGTCGATGAGGCGCGGCGCGAGGTGGACGCGCTGGTCGATGCCCTCGAAGCAAAGACCCTCATAACGGTCGACGGGGCATGAGCCACTGGATCGACCGCGCGGCGGCACTGATCGCTGTCGTGCTGGTCCCGCTAATGCTCGCGGTACTTCCACTGCCCGCGGTGCTCGCCGTCTGCGATCGCTGGCCGATCGTTGCAGGCAGAGGCGTCACGCCTAACGGTCTGGCGGCCCGCGTTCGCCGGTGGTTGCGCCATGGCCGCGGTCCGTGGGCGAGCACCTGCCTGACGCGATCGCTCGTGCTCTACGTGCTGCTGCGCCAGCATGGCCACGATCCGCACCTCTCGGTCGGCGTCGCCGGCGACTCGACCAGTTTCGTAGCGCACGCCTGGGTGACGCTCGGCGGGATTCCGCTCGACGAACCCGTTGACCAGGTAGCGCGCTACCTGCCGCTGCTGGTACATGGCGAATAGCGGCGACGTGCTCACCCTGATCGTTGCGCTGCTCCGCGACAAGGCAACGACGCAGGCCCAGCGATCCCGCGCTTTCGCCGTTCCGGTGGCTCGGTGGGAGCGGATCCTCGGACTCGACGGTTGCGCCGTGCAATTCAATCACGCGCTGCAGCGGAGCGGACATCACGCCGACGCTCCCGCCGGACTCCGTCAACTGCTTGCCGACGCGACCAGCACGGCCCTGCACCGCGCGCTGCTCGTCCAGACGCAACTGCCCGCCGTTGCGAGGCTGGCTGCGGCATCCGGCGTGCGCGTGATGGCGCTCAAGGGCGCCGCGCGCTTGCTCGGCGGCGAACTTCCGGCGATGCGCTCGATGAGCGACATCGACCTGCTGGTCGCCCCGACCGACGCGCTCGCGTTGCACAATGCGCTCCAGCAAGAGCTCGACTACGCGAGCAATGACCGCCCATATCCGCATCACCTGGCGGGTCTCACCCGCAGCGGATCGTTAGGCATCGAGCTCCACACCCGGCTGACGCCGAATCCGTTGCCGCTCGACAGCGCCATCTGGGCCACGGCGCGACGCGTTGACGTGGCCGGACATCCGATCGAGTTGCCGTCGGCAACGAATCTCGTGCTGCATACGCTCGAGCACGCGGTGCGAGTGAACTGGACAGGGCGCTTTCGCCTGCGCGATGTCCTCGATGTCGCGGCGCTGCTCGGGCCGCACGTCGACATGGACGCGGTCGCGCACTACGTAGCGGGCAGCGATTACCGCCGGCCGATGGCGACCCTGCTTGGAGCAGCACGGGGGCTCAGGTCGCCGGCCGGCGACGCCGACGAAGCCGCCTGGCGCACCGTCAGGCGCGTCGGCCGAACCCGGTCCATGCTCGGCGCGATCCCGCGTTCGCCACTGATCGCCGAGCGTTGGTTCCGTTACGCCGGCGCGATCGCCGAGGGTTCGCCGCGGACGCTGGCGCGCCTCGGACTCGACCTGGCGCGCCGGTTCGCTGGAGTGACGGCGGTCGTCGCACTGGCCGCCCTCGCGGCTAGCGCTGCGTCGTGCGATTCAGCGACCGCGCCCTCGCTATTCATCCTCGGGCAATTCGTCTTCGCGGTGAACACGCCGGGCCAATCGGCGCTCTACCGCTGGCGCGACGGCGCTGTCACGCTGCTCTCCGCGCCAGGCTCGAACGATCGCGACCCACAGAGCGCCGGGAACAAGCTCGTCTTCACCTCGCTGCGCGACGGCTACGCAGAGATCTATGCCGCGCCGTTGAACGCCGACCTGACGCTGGGTGCGCAGACGAAGCTCACGGCGGACTCCTCGACAAACGCCGATCCGGCGCTCAACCCCGCGGGCACGCTGATCGTTTTCGGAAGCAGGCGAAGCGGGACGCCGCGCCTCTGGTTGATGGACTCCAACGGGGCGAATCAGCGCGCGCTCGACACGGGATCACCCGACTACGTCCCGGAGGGATCGCCGCGCTGGAGCCCGACCGGTGATCGGATCGCCTTCACGTCGACGCGGACTGGCGGGTCACAGGTGTACGTCGTCGCATCGGCGGGCGGGGTCGCGACGCAGCTCAGCCACGAGACACGCGGCGCATACACCCCGTCGTGGCTGCCTAACGGCGCGGCGGTGATCTACATGGCGCTCGGTGGGCCCCCGCTGCTGCGGTCCGTTCCGGTGTCCGGCGGCGACGCCACACTCTTTGCGTCGGACAGTCTCGGCATCGGCGAACCGGCCTGCGGACGCACCGCCTGCCTCGCCGTCCGCGACCCGTTAGGCGGAGCAGGGCGCATCGTCGCCCTGACCACCGGCGGGAAGCGCGCGAGCATCGCGATCCCTCGGGTGGGCGATGATCACCATCCGGCGCTGCTGAATCCATGAAATGGAAAGCGCGGCGTCCCTGATCAGGGCGCCGCGCTTGTTTCGACGGGATATTCAGTCCGCCGCGACCGTCCCGAAATCGTAGCCTGGCACCGAGATGCGCGGAATCGGCGAGCCGATCGTGTGCTCGATCGACCGCACCATCCCGATCTCATCGGGCGACATGAAGGTGAACGCGTCCCCGGTCGCCGCGGCGCGCCCAGTGCGCCCGATCCGATGGATGTAGTCCTCCGGCTGCTGCGGTACGTCGTAGTTGATGACGTGCGTAATGCCGGAGATGTCGAGACCGCGCTGGGCAATGTCAGTGGCGACGAGGACGTTCATCTCGCCGCTGCGGAACTGATCGAGCGCCTTCATCCGCTGCGCCTGTGTCTTGTCGGCGTGCATCGCCGTCGCCTTCACTCCGGCCTTCTCCAGCGCGTGGACAACCTTGTCCGCGCCATGCTTGGTGCGGGTGAAGACGAGCACCGTTTCGGTCTTCGTGTCCTTGAGCAGCTCGACGAGCAATTCGCTCTTCTTCTCGCGGGGGACAGGATAAACAGCGTGCGTCACCGTGTTCGCAGCGCTCGAGCGGCGACCGATCTGCACGACCTTGGGACGGCGCAGGTATTTCCTGGCCAGTGCCTCGACCTCGGGCGGCATGGTCGCGCTGAAAAGCAGCGTCTGACGATAGACCGGGATCTGCTCAACGATCCGGTTGATCTGCGGCGCAAACCCCATGTCGAGCATCCGGTCCGCTTCGTCGAGCACGAGGATCTCGAGGTCATCGAGGACGACGTTCTGCCGGTCGAGGTGGTCGATCAGCCGGCCCGGTGTCGCGACGATGATGTCGACGCCCTCGCGCAGCTTCTTCTGCTGTGGCTCGAGCGGGACGCCGCCGAACACCGCGATGACGTCGAGTCCGGAATCGTTTGCGTACTTTCGTACGCTTTCCTCGACCTGGATCGCCAGTTCGCGGGTCGGCGTCAGCACGAGCGCGCGAGTGCGATGCGGGCCGTGAATGAGCCGGTTGATGATCGGCAGCGTGAACGCGGCGGTCTTCCCTGTCCCCGTCTGGGCGAGGCCCATCATGTCGCGCCCCTTGAGGACGACCGGGATGGCTTCGATCTGGATCGGCGTCGGCGTTTCGTATCCGGCGCGGCGGACCGCGTCGAGCACTTCGGGAAGGAGGCCGAGGGCCTCGAAGGTGGTGGCCTGCTCGAGGCGCGGCTCGTCCGCGCCAGTTTCGGGCGATTGCCCGATGGTGCTCTGCTCCATGTCTCTCCAACTGGTCTGGCTTCGCGCCGCGCCTGCCGACAGCGACGCTCTCTCTGCAATCCTCAAATCTACCCGGTCGCCGAGAAGGTCGCTACCGGCGAGGGGCCATTAGTCGCCAGATGCGACCAATCTGAGCAGGGCGAGGATTTCGGCATTCACCTGCGGCGTCGCTTCATCGGTGACGATGTGGCCGGCGCCATCGATCATCACCACCCGCTGCGGCGCGAGGCGCTGGGCAAGGGTGTCTCGATGGTCGATGCACACCAGTGGATCGAGCTCGCCGAGCACGATGACTGTCGGAACGGGGAGCGTGGCAATCACCGTCGCGCCTAACGCGCGCCAGTCGAAATCGCGGAGCAGGGCGTGGGTCGCCCGGCAGTATTTCCCCCACTGTGTCGCTGACCAGTATTCGTCGATGTCGCGCGGCGGCGGCCGCCGCAGCCGTCCGGTCGCGGCGCTGATGACCATCGCAATCATCCAGCGCCTGACGGCGAGCGGTCCGAGCCAGGCGCCGAGCGCGAGCAGTGGGAGTCCGAGGTGCTTGACGCTCGGCCGCACCGACCCGACGCCGATCGGCGCGAGCAACGCCAGCCCGCGCACTTTCCCGGGGCGGTCGAGCGCATACTGGAGCGCAAGGCGACCGCTCATCGAGTGGCCGGCGATCACCGGCCGGTCGATGCCTAACGCGTCGATGATCGCCGCCAGCTGCGCCGTCATCGCCGGCGTGGTGTAGGCCGAAGCTGGATCTCCGCCATCGCTGCGTCCGTGACCGCGGAGGTCGACGGCGATCGCGCGGTAGCCGGCGGCGGCGAGGACGGGCAACGTCCCCGCCCAGCCATACACGCACGCGCCCCAGCCGTGACAGAGCAGCACCGGAGCTCCGTCACGCGGGCCGCTCTCGGCGACGTGGATCCGTTCGCCGTTCGGGAGGGAGATATGGCGGGAGCTGACTTCCGCTTCGCCCGCCGGGTACATGCGCGCCGGCGGGACCCGACCGGGGCTCAGACGGGCTCGATCGGCCGGCCGGACAGGCGCGCGATCAGCCCGAGGCGAAATGTCGCGTCGGCCCAACGGTCCTCGCCGGCGCTCCCTGACTCGAGTGGATACGATGCCCAGACGAAGGGATTGGTGCTGCGCACGGCCGCCATTCCCTTGTGTGGATGCCACACGCCCCCACTGTCGCGATCGTCGTGGAAGCGCTCGAACAGCTTGTTCCAGTTGTCGTTCCGGCGGAGATATCCAAGTCGCGCCATCAGCTCGAGCCAGACGAGCGCGAACGGGACGTCGGCGTCGGCGGCGTTGCGATGCGGCAGCATGTCGCCGAGCACGAGGTGCGGAGTGGGAACGATCTTCTTGCCGACGACCTGAACGAGTTCGCTCCGCGGCAGCGGCTGTGTGAGGTAGTCGTACAGCAGCTCGAGAAGCGCATAGTTCTCGCTCCGGAAGAGCGGCATGTAGGCCAGCATCTGGAGCGTGTAGTACGACGGCGGCGTCGCCTCGGCGGCCAGCGCATGCTGATTCGCGACGCGGATGAACGGTTTCTCGGCGAGCGGCGAGCGGAGGAAATTGCCGACGCGTTCCATGATCCGGCGGGCCGCGCCACGGAGTCGCGGGTCGCTCTCGTATCCAGCCTGGGCGAGCACGGACGCCGCCGCTTCACGGAGCAGGATCCTTCCGCGAACGATGGTGTCGTGGTCGGGTGTCCCCTTCCCTGCGAGCTCGTAGAGATACGCCGGGTCTTCGTCTTCAGCCAGCAACCGGAAGAGCACGCGCCGGGCGTGCGCGAGCGGTGGGGACTCACGATCCCACCCGTACTCGAGGAGCCGGCGAAAAGCGTGGATCGCTCCGACACCCTCGAAATTCTCGGCCCGCGCCGTGGGAATGCCCAGCATGCAGCGATTCCACGTCCCGTCCACGCTCTGCGCGAGCGCCAGCAGGAGCGCCGGTGGGTAGGTATAGGGAAGCTGCGAGACCGCGTCATGCGCAGGTCCCGCGAGCTTGACCACGTCGGTGACTGCTCGACACTTGATCGGAGCGGCCGCGTTCTCGAGTAGCCAGGTCACCGGGAAAATCACCGGCTCGGGCGGGGTCAACGAGGGCGCGGGCCCAGCGCTCGAAATCGGGTTGAGGGACACCTGACTGAGCGGCTGCGTGGGAACGGTCACTATCGGGCGCTCGCTTTAACCTGTTGTAGGACAACGTGATGCGGACTTCGATCCAACTTTTGCGGCACCTCGGGCGGCAGGCTCGTAACGATACATAATATTCCGGCGAACGCCAGAGGGAGAATGTCACAGGATCGCCGGGAAACACGCCTAACGGGGCTTCTCTAACCCGGTACTGGCGAGCATCTTGGCGCCATATGCGCGGTGAATTCATCGATCTCGCGGGGGCGCGGGTCTACTGCTACGCGGCTGGAACGCCGGGAAGCGGCGAGCCGGTTGTCTTCCTCCACGGATTTCCGACATCGTCCCATCTCTGGGCCGGAGTTGTCCCTCTCCTGTCAGGAGGGCGACGGCTCATCGTCCTCGACCTGCTCGGCTATGGCCGGAGCGACCGGCCGACGGGACACGACGTCTCGATTCCGGGGCACGGAGCTCGAACGATCGCGCTCCTCGATGCGCTTGGCATCAACTACGCGTGCATCGTCGGGCATGACGTGGGAGGCGGAGTCGCTCAATGGCTCGCCGTACATGCGCCGACGCGGGTGTCCAAGCTGTGTCTCGTGAACAGCGTCGGATTCGATTGCTGGCCGGCCAGGGACGTGAAGCTGGCGCGGGCGACGCTGCCGTTGACCCGCTACCTGCCACCGCTCTGGATGCTGACGGTGCTGCGAACCGACCTGCTGCGTGGCTATACCGATCGCGCGCGCGGGCTTCATTCGGTCGAACAGTATGTCCGGCCTTTCGCGAGCGTTGACGGGCGCGATGCGTTCGTGGCAAACATGGAGGCGCTGGACTCGCGCGACACGATGGGGCTGTCTCCTCGCTTGGCCAACGTGGTCGCGCCAACGTCGATTCTCTGCGGGGCACATGATCCATTCCTGTCAACGGTCATCGGCGAGCGATTGCGCGCCGCCATTCCCGGCGCAACGCTCGACATCGTGCCCGACGCCAGACATTTTCTTCCTGAGGAATCGCCCGAGCGCGTTGCGGCGGCGATCACTACCCTGCTCGCCCGTTAGCTGATGCCCAATTCATCAACCCCGAACATCAAACTCGACACGTTTCGCGCGATGGTCGCCAAGAATCCGGACAACGTACTCGCCCGGTTCGGACTGGCCAACGAAGCGATGAAAGCAGGGTTGCACGAAGAAGCGGCGGAGCAACTCGGTGCGTACCTCGCCCGCTACGACGACGAAGGGAACGGGTGGCAGCGGCTCGCTGAATGCCGCCTCGCCCTCGGGCAACCGGCGGAGGCGCGGTCCGCGCTGGAGAATGGCGTCGCTGCCGCGCGGCGCCATGGACATGGAGGGCTCGCGGGCGAACTGGAAGGGAGGCTCGAGGAACTGGAATAAGCTGCGGCCGCCGAAGCGCGGCGTGGCGCGGTTTTGGTGGACATCGGAGCCGATTCGCATAGTTTGACCGGCAGGTGGCGGGTGGTCCGGCGGAACGGGCCCGCCGAAGTGGCGTTCCGGGCCTTCAAGTCGGTTGGCCCGACGCGTGCATAGCAAGCCCGACAACGGCGCGTGCCGCCGGGCGTTTTGGAGATAAACGATGAGAATGTTCAAAGTCACGGCCCTGATTGCGCTCGCGGTTCTCGGCGGTTGCGCAAAGATCCGCGGAACGGCACATGGCGACGCGGTCACGACCACCGTGAGTACGGACCGAGCGCAGACGCTCCAAGTCGCGCGCACCCAGCTGGTTCATCATGGCTTCACCGTCACCGGTGCGGGAAGCGACGTGCTGGTGACGTCGCCGAAAGCCGTGCCCGAGTACCTGCGCGAGGCGTCGACCGCGAAGCCGAACCCGCAGCGGTGGTTCCTCGTGGTGCAGGCGACGGACGTGCGGTTCTTCAAGGGAACGCACATCCGGGTGAACGGCTACCTGCTGCCGCCCGGTGCTGGTCAGGTCAGCTCGGTGGTGAACGGCAAGCGGCTCGAGCAGTCGGCCATTCCGATCACCGAGCAGAATGTCCGGCTCTTCCGCGAAGTCCAGATGGCGACCAACTGGATCGTCGCGGAATCGAATCGGAAGAAGCGGTAGCGCTTACCGCGATCCACCGGTCGCCGCGCTGTCGTGCGCGGCGGGCCGGGCGGAATCGCGTGGTGACGAGTCCCCGTCGCGCTTGAGCGCCGCGATCGTGTAGCGCGATCCCGGGTTCCATAACAGCCACTCGTCATACCCGGCGTCGTAGCCGGCGCGGATCTGCGCCCGCACCTGCTCGACGCCGTAATGCGGGGCGCCGAGGGTGAAGTCCTGGTACCAGGGGACGATTCGCGCCGCGCCAGCGATGCCGGCACTGCGGCGGCGGGCGTCGCGCAGGGCGTGCGAGAGGACGTCGTACGGCCGCGCGTTAGGCACGGCGATGCCATAGCTTCCCGGCGCATAGTGCGACGGGTACGTCATCGGGAGCACGGCGTCAGCCTGATCGATGAACATCTCCCAGCGCTGGCCGATTCCCATGTCGGTCGTGTCCGACGTCGTCAATCCGAAGACGTCGATAGTCATCGGCACTCCGGCAGCGCTCACGCGCTTGCGCAGCGCGCCGAGCTGGTCGTGGATGACCTGGGCACGGACTCGGCCGCGGGCCAGCGGGAAGATCGCCTCGGCGACGAGGCTCTTTTCGTCGGGGAAGCGGACATAGTCGAACTGCACTTCGCTGAATCCGAGGGCCACAGCTTCGTCAGCGAGATCGGCGGCGTAGCTCCAGACTCCGGGCTGGCCGGCATCGAGCCAGGGATGCCCGTTCTTGTCGAGCCACGAGGTGGTAGTATCGGCGCGGCGCTTGATCGACCACTCGAGCTTCGTCGAGGCGAGCAGTGGATCCTTGACGACGACGATTCGGGCGATCGGGTAGATGCCGTGCGCACGCATCGTGTCGAGGATCGCGCGAATGCGAGTTGCCCGCATGGGCATCACGGTATCGGCGCCGATTTCGTGGGCGAGTGGGACACGCGACCGATAGAGCACGAGGCCGCGGTCATCCTTCACGTCGATGACGAGCGCATTTACCTCCGTCGTCTTCGCGACGTCGATCAATTGCCACATCCGGTCGCCGAGCGCAGCCCAGCGATTGACGTAGAGTCCGCGCACCACCTTCGGGCGCGGGACAAGGGGCACCGGCGCAGGTGGCGCGGCGTGACTGGCGACGGGGCGAGCGGTGTCGCGTGCGCTGTCGCCGATTGGTGACCGTGAGTCGCGGGGCGCGCAGGCGCCGACAGCGACGAGCAGGGCCGCGAATGTAGCGCGGTGGGGCGGGTGGGGCAGGAGCATCGGCGAAATTTAGTCGTTGGACCCGGGGACCGCCGCCCGGCGACGCGGTCGGGTCGCCGGGTCGGCGCGCCTAACGGTCGAAGCGGCCGAGCAGTGCGTTCCAGAGAATCGGAAACGTCGCCATGCTCTGTCCGCGGTATTGGGGGCGGAAGCCGAACAGAACGACATGCCCGCGCCCTCGGCGAGCGTCGACCAGCGCCGCGGTGCCGGCGAGTCGCTCGCTGCCGAGCAGCCACCCGGAGAGGAGCGGATTGCCGCTGGCGTACGTCGCGATCGCGGTGGCGCGGGTGGTGTCGCTGATGCCGAAGGCTGGCCCCTCCTCGAACCAGAGTGCAGCGGGCGACGGCACGCCGGCTGACAGCGCGCTTCCCGGCCGCAGCATCGCGGCGAGAATCGAACCCGGGGCGTAGAAGTCCCGGTCGGCGACATTGGCGAGCACGTTGCGGACGGGGAGGTCAAGGGCGCTGATCGCGTAGTCGCTCGCCTGGTTCAGGGCGACCACGGTGCCGCCGGCGTCGACGAAGGCGGCAAGCGCACGAGCACCGGCGTCACCGAGGCCGCCCTTCAGCGAGTCGGGGTAGCTGCCGGTCAACCCACGCGACAGTTCGCGCGCCGATTGATCGGGGAGCAGAATCGCGTCGAAGCGCGCGTGCAGGTCACCAGCGCGGACGTCGCGGTCAGTGATAGTGGTGAATGGAATGCGGTATTGATCGAAGACCCAGCGAGTCCAACCCTCATCCATCGTCGGCGACCAGCTCTGGTAGATCGCGATGCGGCGCGTGGTGTGGTCGCTCAGTCCGGCCACGGTCATCGCCGGTGCCGCGATCGGCGCGAGCACGGAGCCGACGGCGATCGCCGTGCTCTGCCTAACGGCAGTCACTGTCACACCGAGCAGCAGGGGAAGCGTGTGTGCGGTGACGTCGTAGGGTCGCTTGGGCGGGCCACCGGGATACTCGCGAAGATCGGGGTAGTGCTGCGGCTCGAGCAGCGCCTTGGCGAACGAGCCATATGGCTGTCCGAGCGGGATCACGTAGCTCCCCGCCGGCACGTCGGAATCCCGGCCTGACGCGGGCGATGTCGCGCGATGGATCTCGACCTGCCCGCGCTGCAGGGTGCGGAGGAGCACCGCCAGTGCGACGCTGTCGCGCTGCGCGGCGGGGATGACGAACGCGGTAGGCCAGTCGGTGCGACCGGGCGCATCGCGACCGGCGACGGCGCGGTCGGCCAGCGTTGCAAAGCCGGAGAGCCATGACGCGCGGTCACTGGCGACCGATGCGAGCATTGCCCACGTCGCTGCCGTCTGGTAGTGCACGATGTCGCCGATACCCCAATGCCCGCCGCGCCATGGGGCGACGAAGCTCCAGCTCGGAGTGCGCGAGTCATAGCCGCGTCCCGGGCGGAGTGAGTCGAAGGGAATGTCGATCGGGGTGGCCAGCCGTGCGCTGGCGGTCTCGGTGAGGATGCGGACGCCGCCGTGGTAGTGCTGGTAGGCGCGGGCCGGCGTCCACGCGTCGTAGGTCGAGTTGATCGAGACGCCGGTGAAGCCGTCGGCCGTCATCCGCCAGGCCATTGCCGTGCCTAACGCGTTGACACCGGCGGTGATGATCGGGTCGACGTTCGGCTCGACGGGATCCATGTAGGGCGGGATGAAGATCCGCGCCGCATTCGAGCCCTGCTGGTGGATGTCGTTGACGACTTCGGGGTGCCACACGTTGTGGAGCGAGTCGACCGTCAGTCGCGTCTCCACCTGCGAGAAGAAGTACCAGTCGCGATTGTTATCGTGGCCAGTGTACTTGTGGTAGAGCCAAGGGGGCGTCGTGCCGTCGGCGGGGGTGCCTGACGTTGCGCGATACCAGTCACCGACGATGTCGACGCCGTCGGGATTGAGCGACGGGACGAGAATGACCAGTGCCGCGCCGCGGATCAGCTTCGACTCGGTGTCTTCGCCGCCGGCGAGCCGCTCGGCGAGGACGAGTGGGGTGAGAATGCCACCGACCTCGGTCGAGTGGATGCTCGAGGTGATCAGGACAACGACTTTGCCCCCGGCGACCAGCCGCTGGCTCTCGCCGGTCGAGCGGAGTCGCGCGTCGGCGAGCCGGCGCTGGATTTCGCGGTAACGCGGGAGGTTGGCGATGACCGCGGAATCACCGATGAAGGCGGCGATGAAGGGACGGCCAAGCGTCGTCAGGCCTAACGTTCGGACGGAGACCCGCGGGCTGGCGGCGTCGAGCGCGGTAAACCAGGCGACGACATCGCGCCAGGCGGGGAGCCGGCGGTCGGCCCCGGGCGCAAAGCCGATCACCGACGCGGGCGACGGGAGGGGCCTGGCGTGCTGGGCGAGGGCCGGTGGCGACGCGGCGGCGAGCAGCAGTGCGACCAGCGGCGAGTGGCGAACGGCCGAGCGATGCAGTGCGAACATGAATCCGGGGGAGGGGTCAGCGTCCGCGCAGCCGCTTGGCTTCGTAGCGGAGGCGGGCGAGGGCGAGGAGGGCTTTTTCCATCTTGCGGGCGAGCTGGTCGCGCCGCGTTTCGATCTCACGGAGCGTCGCGCGCTGGTGCTCGAGCATCGCCAGACTGCGGGCGCTCGCTTCATTGGCGGCATCGCCGGTGGCGCGGGCAATCCGCTCGTCGAGGAGGTGCAGCGCTGCCGGCGTCAGCGCGGCGTCGAGCGCGTGCAGGGTCGGCGCGAGGGAGACCACCCCGTCGACCAGTTCCTCGGCGGTCGGAAGGAGGTCCGGAACGTCGAGGGTGGTGCGCGGGTCGCGCTGGCCGCGGGCGGCGGCGATCGCGTCGCGATCGGCCTGCGCCTGCCTAACGGCGTCGCCCCAGCGGCCGGCCAGTGTCTCGGCACCGACGAGCGCCGCGAGGTCGCGCGCCCCGGCGGCGGCCACCTCAGCCCCCAGCGGTGGGTCGAGCCGTGTCGGTGAGCCGGGCGACGTCGTCGCCCGCGGCGACGGCGTAGTCCACCTCGCGAGCGAGGTTGAGCGCTTCGAGGGCGAGCGAGGTGACCTGGGCGTGCGACTGCGCGCCGGCGCGGAGGCGCAGCACGTCGAAGCGCATGCTCTGCAGCGCGAGCGCGCAGCTCTCGATGCGCGAAGCCATCTGGTCGCGGCGGGCGGCGAGATCGCTCAGGGCGCGCCGCTGCCGGCGGAGCGCGGCCAGCCGGCGCACGCGCTCTTCGCTGCGCACGCGATCGAGAGGATTCGCCTCGCCCTCGAGCCGCGAGATCTCGCTGACGACGGATTCGAGCTGTCCCTTCGGCATGTTGCGCTCGACGTCCGCGAGCGACATGGAGAGCGTCCGCACCCGCTCGAACAGCGCATCGGCCGAGGGAATCACGTTGCCGACGAGCTGCCGATCGTTGCCGGACATCGATTCGATCAAGCGCTTGATCTCGTCGCGGTCGATCTGTGCCTGCGCGAAGACCGCCTCCCGTGACCCGGGGAGCGGCGCTGGCTGGTCGGCTCGGCCGTTAGGCAGCGGGCTGAACGGATTGCCGCGCGGCAACGGCGACGGTGGCGGGAGGGCGGGGCGTCCGCGGGGGAGGGTTCGCCGCGCGGCGCGGGCATCGTTCCGGGCGAGCCGCCGAGCCATGCGCTTCTCGCCGTCGAAGATCGACTGCGTCGACTCGACCCAGTCGCCGAGCAGGTCGACGAATTCGCGATCGTTAGGCTGGTGCAGGACGTCGCGCCAACTGTGGCCGCGTCCCATGAGCGAGGTGAAGTTCCAGGCGAGCCCCATCCCCCAAAAGCCGGAGATCGTCAACCAGGGAAATCGACTGATGAACAACGACATGACAAAGAAGCCGGCCGACGTGTAGGCCCACTTCCGGACCTTGCCCCGGAAGCGCACGATCTCGGGGGCGTACCAGCGGGCGATGGTCTCCTGGCTTGGCTCGTTGACCGGACCGCTGAATGGGACCGGGAGCGGTGGTGGCGGCGGGAGCTGTGACGCGGAGCCGAGCGCGCTGCCGGGCACCGATTCGGTGCGAGGCGGTGCGGCGACCGGCGCTCCATCGAGTGCGGCAACGAGCGCGCCCGCGCTCGACAGGCGGTTCGCCGGGTCCTTCTCGAGCAGGACCATCACGATCCGCTCGAGTTCCTCGGGAACATCGCTCCGCTTCGAGCGCAGCGGCTGCGGACGCTCGGTGAGATGCTTCACCAGCATCGCCGGTGTGCTCGACGCATGGAACGGGGGCGCGCCGCTCAACATCTGGTAGGCGACGACGCCCAGTGCATAGAGATCGCTGCGCCCGTCGATCTCGCGCTCGCCCGCGGCCTGCTCGGGTGACATGTAGGTCGGCGTGCCGATCGCCATGCCGGTCGCGGTGAGCCGCGATGAATCGGTGTTTTCAGTCACCGCGCGCGCGATGCCGAAGTCGGTCACCATCGCGCGGCCGGTGTCGCGATCGAGCAGGATGTTGTCCGGCTTGATGTCTCGATGCACGACTCCTCGCCCATGGGCGTAGGCGAGTGCTTGGGCGACCTCGCGCACGATGCGCCGCGTCTCGACAACGCCGAGTCGCCCGCGTTCGTGCAGCTCCTTGGCGATGTTGTTTCCGGCGACGTAGGCCATGACGAAGAACACGAGGTTCTCCATCTCATCGACGCTGTAAATCGGGACGATGTTGGCGTGGCTGAGCTGCGCCGCGGTCTCGGCTTCGCGGAGGAAGCGCGAACGGATGTCGGAGCGGAAAGCCAGTTCGGGCGGAAGGATCTTGATCGCGACGGTGCGCTTGAGCCGGCGATCACGGGCGCAATAGACGATTCCCATGCCACCGCGCCCCAGCTCCTGCTCGATGTCGTAGTGCGTACCAAGCACTCGCGACACATGCGCGCGGAGTTCGGCGTCCTGAGTGGACGCGGCGGGTTCGCTCACTTAATGGATTCCACGGAGGGGGGATGCGTGTCCCACATAGTAGCACCGCCCCGCCTGCCTGAAAAGGCGAACGTGAGGCAGGAGGCGTCGAAGCTGGCGCAGCACGGCCGTCCGCCGAAGCGGCAGCATCTGCGGGCGAGCAAGCGCCAGGTCGGCCGGATATCCGCGCGGTCCCTGCCCGGCTGACGCGGCTCGGATTTGCGCCGCGCACAAGGAACGGAGGCGATCGATGAAGTCCTCATATAGCAGAAGCGGGATGATCTCAGGCGACCGAATGCGGCATGGTCTGCGATGTGCGAGCATGCTCCGATGTTCGAGGTCGCGCGACAGCACTACAACTGGTACCAAACATGGCTGAGCGACAGACACTTCCCGTTCTTCCACTCCGGGGAACGGTCATCTTCCCGGGGCTCACCGCGCCGATCGCGGCGGGACGGCCGGGAACCCTGCGCGCGATCGAAAGCGCCTTGAAGAGCGACCGCTTGGTGTTCGCGGTCGCCCAGCGCGACAACACCGACGAGCCGTCCGCCGACATCCTCTATTCGATGGGCGTGATCGCGCGCATCGGACAGGTGCAGCGCGGGCTGGGCGGGGTCCAGTTGCTGCTCCAGGGCGAGCAGCGGGCGACCGCACTCCAGTACGGACAGGGCGACGGCTTCATGAATGCCGTTGTCGTACCGGCGGAGGAACTCGGACCGCTCGACGAAAACGATGCGGCGTTCACCGCGCTGCACAAGGAAACGCGCGAGCGCGCCGCCGAACTCGGCGAGCGGCGCGGGCTGCCCGAGGAAGTCGTGCACCAGGTGCTCGACTCGGTGACCGAAGCGGGGAAGTTCACCGACCTCGTCGCCGGTTACATCGACCTCGCCGTGCCCGAGCGCCAGGGACTTCTCGAGACGCTGAGCGTCGAGGAGCGGATGCGCCGTGTGCTGGTGCACGTTCAGCGACAGATTGGCATGCTCGAAGCGCAGGAAGAGATCAAGTCGCAGGTCCAGGAAGAGCTGGGCGAGCGGCAGCGCGAGATGTACCTGCGCGAGCAGCTGAAGGCGATCCAGAAGGAGCTTGGCGACGACGACCAGTCGCGCGAAGTGACCGAGTTGCGCGACAAGCTGACGAAGCTGCCGCTGACCAAGGATGCGCGCCTCGAAGTCGAGCGCGAGCTGGGACGGCTGGAGCGGTCGGGGCGCGAGAGCATGGAAGCGCAGGTGATCCGCACGTACCTCGAGTGGATCGCCGAGCTCCCGTGGAGCACGCGTTCGGACGACAACCTCGACCTGAATCGCGCGCAGGTGGTGCTCGACGACGACCACTACGGACTGCCGGACGTGAAGGATCGCGTGCTCGAGTTCCTCGCGGTGCGTCAACTCCGGGCGAAGGAGCTGGCCGCTGAAGTGGAGAAGACGGGCGAGTTGCCAGTGTCGAAGATCGCGCCACCGAAGGACGACGCGACGCCGTCGCTGGCCGCTGACGCAACCGACGAGCGGACGATCTCCGATTCGCAGGAAGTGAAGGCCCGCGCGATGGCGAAGGGTCCGATCCTGCTGTTCGTCGGGCCGCCGGGCGTTGGGAAGACATCGATCGCAAAATCGATCGCACGATCGCTCGGACGCGAGTATGTCCGCGTCGCGTTAGGCGGCGTGCGCGATGAGGCCGACATCCGCGGCCACCGGCGCACCTACGTCGGGGCGATGCCGGGTCGGATCATCCAGGGGATGAAGCAGGCGGGGACGAAGAATCCCGTCTTCCTGCTCGATGAAGTCGACAAGCTCGGGTCGTCGCACCAGGGCGATCCATCGAGCGCGTTGCTCGAGGTGCTCGATCCGGCGCAGAACGACACGTTCACCGATCACTACCTCAACCTGAGCTTCGACCTGAGCGAGGTGCTGTTCATCGCGACGGCGAACTTCATTCAGAACATTCCCGGTCCGCTGCTCGACCGCATGGAAGTCGTGGAATTCGCCGGCTACACCGAGCGGGAGAAGGCGCAGATCGCGAAGAAGTACCTAATCCCGCGCCAGATGGAGGAGGCGGGCCTGGGCAGCCGCGGCATCACGCTGACCGACGAAGCGGTGATGGAGATCGTCTCGCGCTACACGCGGGAGAGCGGCGTGCGCCAGCTCGAACGCCAAGTGGGCGCGGTCGCTCGCAAGGTCGCGCGGAAGATCGCGAGTGGTGACACCAGCGCGATCACCGACGAGACACTGACGGCGGAGGAAGTGGGCATCCTGCTCGGACGGCCACGGGTGCACCCGGAGCACATGGCCGAGGAGGATGAAGTCGGCGTCGCGACGGGGATGTACTACACCCCGGCGGGTGGTGACATCATGTTCGTCGAAGCGGCGATTCGTCGTCTGCACGGCTCGACGCCGGCTGCCGACTCGGCGACGCAGGTGACGGGGTGGGGGAATGTCTCGCTGATCCTCACCGGGCAGCTGGGCGACGTGATGAAGGAAAGTGCGCGCGCCGCGCTGACGTATGCGGCGACCCATGCGAGCTCGCTGAACATTCCCGAGGACCGCCTGGGATCGATCGAGGTGCACATCCACGTGCCGGCGGGCGCGATCCCGAAGGACGGGCCGAGCGCCGGGGTGACGATGTCCACTGCGCTGGTGAGTGCGATGTCGGGGCGCCCGGTGCGAAGGGACGTCGCGATGACCGGCGAGAGCACGCTGCGCGGCCGGATCCTGCCGATCGGCGGAGTGAAGGAGAAAGTGTTAGGCGCGCACCGCGCCGGAATCACGACGATCATTCTTCCGAAGGAGAACGAGGCTCACATCGAGGACATCCCGGAAGAGGTGCGGAACAAGCTGACCTTCCACTTCGTGCGCACGCTCGACGAGCTGTTCGAGATCGCGCTGCTGCCGGCGGCCAAGAAGTCAGCGAAGCTGTTGGAGCGGGAGCTCGAGCTGGCGGGGATTTAACTGGGGTTCAGAACGTCGCGCCGATCGGGCCGAGGTCGAACAGCCGCCACGGGTCGAACTGCAGGCCGGCGGGTTCGGTTCCTTCGAGGAAGTACTCGGTGTAGCGGCGGTCTCGGGGGGTGGTCGCGTCGGCGACGAGTCCCGTCACGCGATCGAGTTCGCCTGATACCAGTCCGGCCGGTGGCTCCCAGCTTCCGGCGGTGCGGCCGGCGTACCAGCGCTGCATCATCGCGCCGAAGATCGGTGCGGCGAGGGAGCCGCCGGCGGCACCGGGGGTGATGGTTTTCGGGCGGTCGAAGCCAAGCCAGACGCCGGCGACGATTTCCGGTGTCATGCCGACGAACCAGACGTCGGCATTGTCGTTGGTGGTGCCGGTCTTGCCGGCCACCGGGACGGTCGCCGGCAGGTAGCGCCTAACGGCGGTCGCGGTGCCCCGCTCGACGACATCGCGCATCATGTCGCGGACGATGAAGGCGACGCGGGGGTCGAGGGCAAGGGACGACGACGCGGGCTTCGGCGCCCAGACCGTCTTTCCCGCGCGATCCTCGACGCGGTTGACGAACGACGGCTCGACGGCCGAGCCGAGATTGGCGATCGCGACATAGGCGGCGACCAGCTCGATCGGGCGGAGAGCGGACGCGCCGATCGCGCTCGACGGGACCGGCACGATCGGCGACGATATCCCCATTGCGTGCGCGAGGGCGGCGACCGAGTCCATCCCGAACTTCATCCCGAGCTGGACGGCAACCGGGTTGCGCGACCGCGTGAGCGCCTCGCGGAGGGTGATCGCGCCGAGGAACTGGCCGTCGCTGTTTCCCGGCTCGTATGTCTCGCCGTTAGGGAGAGCAATCTTCAACGCCGTGTCCTGGACGATGGTGTTCGGCGTCGTGCTGTCGGCGATCGCGAGCGCGTAGACGATCGGCTTGAACGAGGAGCCCGGCTGCCTGACGGCCATCACCGCGCGGTCGAACGGAGATTCCTGATAGTTCCGACCGCCGACGAGTGCACGGACCTCACCGTCGATCGGGTCGATAGCCACAACGGCGCCTTGGAGGTAATCAGTGCTACCCTTCGGCCGGCTGGTGTAGGTCGGGTGCCGATAGCCCGGCCGGAGCTCGACCGCGGAGGTGCCCTCGACGAGGGCGATGGTCGCGGCGCGCTGGAGCGCAGGATCGAGAGTGGTGTGAATCCGGTAGCCACCGTTGGCGACGGGGACGCCGGCCCGCTCGGACTGTTGCCTGACGACGTCGACGAAATAAGGCGCGGGCGCCGAGAGACCAGCGTTAGGCGCGGTGACCACCGGCTGGCGCGATGCGGCATCTGCCTGCGCATGCGTGATGTATCCCTGGTTGGCCATCAGGGCGAGGACGATGGCACGACGTTCCTGGTTCTTGTCGGGGTGCGCGATCGGGTCATAGCCGACTGGCGTCTTCGGCAGGGCGGCGAGCGACGCCGCTTCGGCGAGTGTGAGCTTCGACGCCGGCTTGCCGAAATAGTGACGCGCCGCGGCGTCCACTCCGTACCAGCCGTGGCCGAAATTGATCTGATTGAGATATGCCTCGAGGATCTGCTCCTTGGTGTAATGCCGCTCCATCTCGCGCGCGGCTTCCTGCTCGCGGAGCTTGCGTCCAACCGACTTGTCGCGACGGTCGATGAGATCGGGATGCATGTTCCCGACGAGCTGCTGGGTGATGGTACTCGCCCCGCGCGCGTCGCCGAGTGCTGCATCCTTGAGTGCGCCGAGAACGCCGACGACGTCGACACCGTTGTGCTGGTAGAAGCGATGATCTTCGGTCGCGACGAACGCCTGGCCGACGTACTTGGGGAGGGTACGAATCGAGACGCTGGTGCGCCATTCGCGGCCGATTTCCCCGATGAGTGATCCGTCGCGTGCGTAGACGAGCGAGGACTGCGATGGCTGGATGAGAGTCCACGCTTCGCCGGTCGCGGGCGGAGGCGCCTGCTGTGCGTTCGTACGCACGGCGACGACTGCAAGCAGCGTGGCGAGAATCAGGGCAGCGGGCGAATGCTGGCGCAAATTGCGTTTTGTTGAACGATGCACGGGTCCAGCGAGGCAGGGGAGCGCTGACAGGCGACTGACATGACGGATCGAAGTGGCGATCTCTCCGAAAGGTATCGCGGCGAATGACGACCGGGCGACAATGCTGGTAAGGCAGGACGTTGGCAGTGGCGACGACGGTTGCCCGGGAGTTGGCGGCACCGCAACTTTCACCGTATGCCCCGCCCCATTCACATCGCCGTCGGCCAGGTCGCGCCACGAAAGGGTGACTACGAACACAACCTCGAACGACTCGGGGCGCTGTTCGCGCGGGCGGCGGCCGAGTCGCCGCAGCCACAGCTGATTCACCTGCCGGAATCGGCGCTGACGGGCTACTTCCTCGAGGGCGGGGTCCGCGAGCACGCCGTCACCGCCGGCACGCTGGCGCGTGACCTAGCGCGCGTCCACGCGGCGCAGGCGAGCGGCGCGGTATTCGACGTCGCCATCGGCTTCTATGAATTGTGGGAGCACAAGCTCTACAACAGCGCGATGTACGTGACGCTGGGGCGCGGCGAGCCGATGATCCATCACGTGCACCGGAAGGTATTCCTCCCGACCTACGGATTGTTCGACGAAGAGCGGTTCGTCGAACGAGGCAACTCTGTGCGCGCATTCGACACGCCACTCGGCCGCGTCGCGATGCTGGTGTGCGAGGACGCGTGGCATTCGCTGAGCGGGACTCTGGCGGCGCTCGACGGAGCGGAGATCGTCCTGGTACTGGCGGCGGCACCGGCGCGCGGTCCCTACAGCGGCGGGGAGGTGCCGGGACCGGCGAGCCTGGCGCGTTGGGAGCGACTGGTGCGCGAGATGGCGGACGAGCATGGGATCTTCGTGTCGCTGTCGCACCTGGCCGGCAGCGAGGGGGGAAAGCTGTTTCCGGGCGGCTCGGTGGTGATCGGGCCGAAGGGCGATGTCAGGGTGCGCGCGCCGCTGTGGGACGAGGCGATCGCGACGGCGACCATCGACCTGAATGATTTGTCGCGAGCGCGGGCGGACATGCCATTGATCGCCGATCTCGAGACGATGATGCCGCACATCGTGGCGAACCTCGGGCGAGTGATCGAGCGCGAGGAGTCGTGGGTGTCGTATGACGAGGCGGTGGACGAGGAGGTGAGCGCGGCGGGTGGTTCGGCGCGGGGGGCCCCCCCGAAATCCAACGATCGCACCGCGACGCCGGCTGCCCAGCATCAATCCGCCGCCGACGCCGTCGATCGTGCCGTACCGCAGCCGATCGCCGTCGTGCGCGCCGCCGAGACGGGCGGTCCGCCGCAACTCGACATCGATCCTGCGCTGGTCACCGAATGGCTCGTCCGCTTCATCCGCGCCGAGACGGCCGCACGGGGATTCAAGAAGGCAATTGTCGGAGTGTCCGGCGGCGTCGACTCGGCGGTCACCGCATTCCTCGCGGCCCGGGCGCTTGGCCCGGCGAATGTCATCGGCGTGCGGATGCCGTACCGGACATCGAGTCCGGCCAGCCTCGAGCACGGACAGCTCGCGATCGACGCGTCAGGCATCGAGGCGCGGACGCTCGACATCAGCGGCGCTGTCGATGGCTACCTGGCGGCCGAGCCGGAGGCTGACGGGACGCGCCGTGGCAACGTGATGGCCCGCGTCCGGATGATCGCCCTCTTCGACCTCTCGGCGAAACGCGGCGCCATACCGTTAGGCACGGGGAACAAGACCGAGCGGCTGTTCGGCTATTTCACCTGGCACGCTGACGATTCGCCGCCCGTCAATCCGTTAGGCGACCTGTTCAAGACGCAGGTGTGGGCGCTGGCGCGGCATCTCGGCGTGCCGGCGCCGATCGTCGACAAGGCGCCGTCGGCCGACCTCGTTGCCGGACAGACGGACGAGGGGGATTTCGGGATCAGCTATGAAAAAGCCGACCGCATCCTCAACCACATCCTGTCGGGCTACACGGCGTCCGAGGTGGTCGCCCGCGGCTTCGACGCGGCCGATGTCGAGGTCGTGCGTCGCCGAGTGGATGGGACGCACTGGAAACGAAAGCTGCCGACGGTGGCGATGCTCAGTCACAGCGCCATTGGCGAGAGCTACCTGCGACCGGTCGACTACTGAGACTGTGAAGGTAAAGCGGTGGTGCGTGCTTCGGCGCGTGGACCAGGGGGCACAGCCACGCGTGCAACGATTTGTACAACTCCGCACGAATCGGGTGGGCGCGCTGTCGGGTTGGTGGTAGTATCAGGCCGGGCAGATGATGCGCCCAGCCTTCGATCCCTCAGTGCTGGTGGAACCGGCATGACGCATCGGCGGCGACCACCCGCGACCGGACATCAGCACATGCGCACCGACTACGACCGGATCGAGCAGGCCATTCAGTTCCTCGACGAGCGTTCCCGCGAACAGCCGTCGCTCGCCGACGTCGCGTCGCACGTCGGGCTCAGCGAGTCGCACTTCCAGCGACTGTTCACGCGGTGGGCAGGAATCAGCCCGAAACGGTTCCTCCAGTTCCAGACCGTCGCGCACGCGCGAGCGCTGCTCGCCGAATCGCGCTCGCTGCTCGACACGACGTACGAAGCCGGGTTGTCGAGTGCGGGGCGGCTCCACGACCTGTTCGTGACGATCGACGCGGTGACGCCGGGAGAGTTCAAGCGAGCGGGCGACGGCCTAACGATCCAGTGGGGAGTTCACGACACGCCGTTTGGCGAGTGCCTGATCGGGACGACGGCGCGGGGCATCTGCGGGATGTACTTCGCCACCGACGACGGGTTGCCGGGCGCGCAGCGGCGGCTCGCCGAGTCGTGGGAGGGGGCGCAGCTCGTCGAGAATCCACGGGCAACGCAGCCGCTGGCCGACCAGATCTTTGGCGAGGCGAGCGACACGCGGGCGCCACTCGCGGTGCTGGTGAAGGGAACGAACCTGCAGTTGAAGGTCTGGGAGGCACTGCTCCGCATACCGTTAGGCGAGGTCGTCACCTACGAGCAGCTGGCGGCGGCGGCTGGTTCGCCGACCGCGGTCCGCGCGGTTGGCACCGCGGTTGGGCGGAACCCGGTGAGCTACCTGATCCCCTGCCACCGCGTGATCCGGAAGACCGGCGCGTTCGGGAACTACGGCGGCGGGATCGCCCGGAAGCGGGCGATGTTGACGTGGGAGTTCGCGCGGCGGGAGGCGGGAGTGCCCGTCGCTTCGCCGAGCGGTGAACGTTATGCGTCGGCCGTTAGGATCTAGCCGTCAGGATCTAGCCGTTAGGATCTAGCCGTTAGCCTTTAGCCGTTAGCGTTGAGCGACTGCGGTCACCGAAGTTGCTCAACGCTAATGGCTAACCGCTTATGGCTGCGGTTCGCCGTCAGGCCGCCAGCGGGTGCATCGCGGGAACCATTACGTCGCCCGCAAGCGCGAGGCTGACGGCGCGTCGTGCGGCGCGCTTGAGCGCCCGGTGCACGGCGCGCGCGTAGCGGATGAAATTCGCGCCAGCGAGCGGATTGCGGATGAAGAACTCGTGCGGCAGCATGTCGCCCTTCATCAGGTTGCAACGCGAGCAGGCGGCGACGACGTTGCCCGGTGCGTGAGCGCCGCCCTGGGACAGGGGCTGTACATGGTCGAGCGTCAGGTTCTCGTAGCCGAGGTACGACGCGCAATACACGCAGCGATGACCGCAGTCGCGCATCGCGGCATGCTTGTAGGCGCGCTTCGTTGCGGCGGCCGATGCTTCCCGTCGGCGGCGGGCAAAGGAACCGGAGCGTGGAAGGGTTGCGTGATCCTTCAGCATCCGTTGACGGCTCGAACGACGTCTCGACATCTCACCTCTGGGTGAAAGACGAAACCCCGCGCCGGGAGACGATCCCGGGCGGGGCATGGAACGAGCAACGAATTTTCGCAGCCAGCGAAGGCAGCGTGCGGGGCAGCGAGGTTCGCCGCCCGTCATGTGCCGAATCTCGGTGTCGAGGATCGCTGGAGCTCCCGATCATCCGCCTCCGATCATGGACGGCGTCAATGCCGTCGCGCCACTAGAGTGCAGTGCGTGATTCGCAAGCGCCAGTACCAATTCACGACGGCGCTTGACGACACGCTCCTATCTATGCGACGCGCGACTCGGCGCGACGTAACATCCGCTCGACCCGGGCAGACACCGGCGGGGTGCAGCTGCCCGGAGCGGCGCGCGAACTGCGTGCGTCGCGGACGCGCGCGTGGCGCCACTCGCCGGCGAGTACGCGCCGACCGTCCCGCTCGATCGCGAACTCCGTGGTGTCGCGGACGCTGCAGGCGCAACGAGCAACGGGACGGTGACCGTCACCTGCGCCGAGTCGGCGGTGCCACCTTTCTCGGTGGCGACCACCCAGGCACTGCCGATGGCGAGGGCAGTCACGCCACCGATCGAATCGACCGACAGCAGCGGCAGCGTCTGCCTAACGCTCCACGTGTAGCGGCCGGGCACGATCACCCCGTTGCCGGAATATCCCTGGGCGACGAGCTGCGCCTTGGCACCGAGCGAGAGCAGGTGCAGCGTCTGCGGACTGACCACGGTGCGGACGACGCTGGTGCCCGTCGTCAGCACGTTGACGAAGGCCGTCGCGGTGACGCCCTCCGACGTCGCGGTCACGGCGACGCGGCCGACCGCGAGCGCGGTGATGGTGCCGGTGGCGCTGATCGAGATCAGCGTGGGATCGAGCGTCGCCCAAGTCACGGCACGTCCGGTCAGCGTATCACCCTTCGCGCTGAGGGTCAGCACGCTGAAGCGCGCGGAGTCTCCCGGATTCACCGAGATCGAGTCGGGAATGAGTCGAACGAGTGCGACCGGCAGGGGGTCGACGACCACGATCGCAGTGTCGGCATGCCCGCCGCTCGAGGCGATCACCCTGGTGGTTCCGGCGCGTACGCCGGTGACCTGCACTGTCGGTGGCACCGAGAAGCTGCTCAACACCCGAGCGACGTTCGTGTCGAGGGAAACGAAGCTGACCGGCCGATCGAGCAGCCTGCCTAACGCGTCGAGCACTTTCGCCGACGTCGTGGCGATCGCTCCAGTCAGAACGTGGAGCGTGTCCACGGCGAGGACGACCGACCCGACCTTGAGCGCGACACGGAGGTTGACCGAATCGGCAACGCCGCTGAACGTACGGCCGACGATCCAGACACTGGTCTCGATCAGCTTGCCGGTCACCCGCGCCGACGCAGGCCCGGTGGAGACGACGGTGGCCACGCTCGTGTCGCGTGAGGTCCAGCCGACGAAGAGGGGCGTGATGAGCTGCTTCGCAATGCCAACGCCGGTCGCGGTGATTCGGAGCGTGTCGCCGCCGAGCACCAGGCTGTCCGCGGGGAGCAGAACGAGAAAGCGAACCGCCGTATCCGGGGCGACCCAGGTCAGGACCTGGGTGACTGCCGCGTTCGGACCAGGCGTGGCGATGAGCTCACCCAGCGAGCGAAAGAGCGTATCACCTGCGACGTCCGTCGCGGAAATCGCCAGCGTGTAACTCTGCGTCAGTCCGGGGAAGGTGACGTTGAAGTCGAGCGTCGCCGTGTCGCCGATGAAGCTGGCGTCGCGCGAATACGACCTGCCGCCGCCGGCCGGGGTGAGTACACCATGGACCGTTCGAATCGAAAAGAAGCCAGGTCCGCCCGCCTGTGCGGCCACAGCGAAGCGGGGCGCGACGGCCAGCGTCGCCTGACTTGGAAGCCCGGGACCAATCGGCGCGCGATCGCGGCAGGTGATCGCGGGGAGGGCGAGCGCGGCGAACGCAGTGAAGCGGAGGGCGAGCGTGAAGCGGGACGGGCGACCGGTCATCCGAGGGGTCCGCGGTGATGCGATGAGGCCGCGCCAGCGTGCGACACGGGTGAGCGCGACCGGAGAAAATCTCGGCCGCCCGCAACCTCAAATGACTCGGCCGCGGCTCGATTGGTAACGATTCGTAACTGCAAGGGGGGTGACAATCGTCACCTACAGGATGCCCCCAAACAGGTATCTTGGAATTCGCTCATTTCTTCGACCCCTGCCCCGCTTCGATGCAGAAGCAGTCTGGATTGTACGCGAGGTTCCTGGCAATCGCGACAGCACTCGTCGCCATCGGCGCCGCGGCGCTTCCGAGCGAAGCATCGGCGCAGGCAGCCAGCTTCGTCATCGTGGTGAATGCCAGCAACCCGGCGACGAACATCCCGCGCGCAAATCTCGCCGCACTGTTCACCAAGAAGACGCAGGAGTGGGAGGACGGGACCACCGTGTACCCGGTGGACCTGCCACCGGATGATCCGGTGCGAGAAGCCTTTACCGCGGCGGTGCACGGGAAATCGCCCCAGGCGATCCGTGCATACTGGCAACAGCAGATCTTTTCGGGGCGCCAGGTTCCGCCCCCCGAGCGCAGCAGCGACGAGCAGGTGCTGGCGTACGTGCGCACCACGGCCGGCGCGGTCGGCTACGTGCGACCGACCGCTCGACTCGGCGCCGGCGTCAAGGTTGTCGGGATGATCGCTCGCTGATCTCGTAGACGACGCGCCCGCCGACCACGGTCATCGTCACTCGCGCGTCACGGATCGTTTCCGGCGCGACGCGGGTCAGGTCGCGATCGATCATCGTGAAGTCCGCCAGCTTCCCGCGTTCGATGGATCCCTTGTCCTGCTCCTCGAACGACGCGTAGGCGCCGTTGATTGTGTATGCGCGAAGAGCATCCTCGACGGTGACCTTCTGCTCGGGCACCCACCCGTTCGGATTGCGGTCGTCCAGCGTGCGGCGAGTGACCGCGGCGTAGATCCCTTCGAGTGGAGTGGGCGGCGCAACGAACCAGTCGCTTCCGAACGCGAGACGCGCACCGCTGTCGCGTAGCGAGCGGAAGGCGTACGTCGTCCTGATGCGCTCCGCGCCGATGACGCGTTCCGCCCAGCGCCCATCGTCGATCGCGTGGTACGGTTGGACGCTGGCAATGACGCCAAGCTGGGCGAAGCGCGGAATGTCGGCCGGCGCGATGTGCTGAGCGTGTTCGATGCGGAACCGGCGATCGCGGGGGCCATCTTCGCGCGCCACTCGGGCGAAGATGTCGAGCTGGAGCCGGATGGCGCGGTCGCCGATGGCGTGGACGATCGTCTGAAGCCCCGCCCTGTCCGCACCTGAGGTCCATGCGTAGAGGTCCTCGGGCGTATTGACGAGGAGGCCGCGGTCGTCCGGCGCATCGGTGAATGGCTCGAAGAAGGCAGCGGTGTGGCTGCCTAACGATCCGTCGACGAAGCCCTTGAGGCCGCCGATCCGGACCCACACGTCGCCGTGGCCGCGCGCGGCGACGGTGTCGCGAAGCCGCGCCCAGCTGGCGAGCGGGACGACGGCATAGACGCGGGTGATCATGGTACCCGCCGAGTGCGCGCGCTCGAACGTCGTTAGGTCGTCCCAACTCCCCATGTTGTGCACCGACGTCACGCCCTGCGCGGCGACGTAGCGCATCGCAGCGGCGAGCGCGCGATCGGATTCCGCGGCGCTCGCCGGAGGGACGTGCGCGTCGACGAGCGATGACGCGTTGTCCTTGAGAATTCCGGTCGGCTCGCCCGACGCGTCGCGGACGATGGTCCCGCCGGGCACGGCGGCGGTGCCGCGCCCGACGCCGGCTGCACGCAGGGCGGCGCCGTTGGCGAGGCTCATGTGGCCGTCGAGCCGATTCACCCAGACAGGGTTATCAGGAGTGACTGAATCGATCCACCCGCGCGTGGGGAGCTCGCCACCCCAGCGTTCGTGGTCCCAGTCGCCGCCGGTGATCCACGCGCCGCGAGGGACCGTCGCGGCGAATGCCTTGATGCGCGCGATGAATTCGGCGGGAGTGCGTGCGTCGCGCAGCTGCACCGATGCGAGGCGTGAACCGCCGTCGATGAAGTGAACGTGCGCATCGTGAAAGCCGGGGACGAGCATCTGACCGCTGGCATCGATCACTCGCGTTGCAGCCGATGCCATCTTGCGGATCTCGGCGCTCGATCCGACAGCGGCGATTCGTTCGCCGCGCACCGCGACGGCGTCCGCCCAGGGGCGCCGAGGGTCGCCGGTCCAGATGCGCGCGTTGACGATGGCGAGCGACAGCGGTTCAGGCGCGGCCGTAGCGGGATGATTCATGGAGCAGGCGATGAGAAGTCCGGCGGCCGCGACGAGGAGAATGCGCATGACGGCAAGTATGCGACGTCGGAGAAGGCGCGGCAACGATCAGCGAGGTCGAACGCGGCGGCAGCATCGTGTGTAACCACGTCGCACTGCTTGCGCACGGAGCAGCCTTGACGAGGGATGCGCCCGGGGTTTCCTTCCGTCATCAGTGGGGAGTAGCCTGCTGGCCGGCGGTGCGCCGACAGGAATGCGCAGCGCGGCTGGAACGGACGATCGTCAAGACGGGGCTCGCGCTCCCGGTCGTCCGATGGGTCCTTGAGACCTTGGCGAGACCACTACGACACGAAGCAACGTGCCGTAGGGGTCTCGCTTTTCTTTTTCGTCCCGCTCGGGGACACCGATCGGCGAGGGACCGCGGCGAGGAGAACGATGGCAACGAGTATCTGGTTCTGGGTCGGCTTCAACGCGTTCGTGCTGGCGATGCTCGCCATCGATCTCGGCGTGTTCAACCGCACGGCGCACGTGGTGAAGCCGAAGGAGGCGATGGCGTGGGTTGGGGTGTGGGTCGCGCTGGCGATGCTGTTCGCCGGCGGGCTGTGGTGGTACCAGGACGCCCACACCGCGCTGACGTTCGTCACCGGGTACCTGATCGAAGAGTCGCTGAGCGTCGACAACATCTTCGTCATCGTCCTGATCTTCTCGTACTTCCGGGTCCCGGAGAAGTATCAGCACCGCGTGTTGTTCTGGGGGATCGTCGGCGCGCTGGTCATGCGCGGAACGTTCATCGGCGTGGGGTCGCTGCTGCTCGCGCGCTTCCACTGGATCATCTACGTCTTCGGCGGAATGCTGATCGTGACCGGCATCCGGATGGCGTTCAAGGCCGACGATGAATTTGACGGGGAGCATAACCCGATCGTGCGGCTGTCGAAGCGACTGCTTCCCTTCTCGGCGAATTACGACGGGCAGAAGTTCTTCACGATCGAGAATGGCAAGCGAGTGGCGACGCCGCTCTTCCTCGTGCTGGTGCTGGTCGAGTTCACCGACCTCATTTTCGCGATCGACTCGATCCCGGCGATCTTCGCGGTGACGCGCGACTCATTCATCGTCTACACCTCGAACATATTCGCGATCCTCGGCCTGCGTTCGCTGTACTTCCTGCTCGCGCACGTCGTCCACAAGTTCCACTTCCTGAAGTACGGCCTGGCGGTGATCCTCACCTTCGTCGGGGTGAAGATGATCGGCGCGCACTGGTTTACGATCCCGATTTTCGCGTCGCTCGCCGTGATCATCGGCGTGCTGGCGCTGTCGATCGCGGCGTCGCTGATCTGGCCAGGCAAGAGCGACGCCGCCGCGGCGGCCGCCCCGGCCGATCGTTAGGCAGGGGGCGGCGCGGTCACCCCGCGCCCGCGGTCAGCGACGCTCGGTCGCGTCGCGGACGTCGAGCAGGATCTCGAAGTAGAGCTGCTCGCGGCGATAGGCGAAGTCGAGGGTCGCCATCTGGTTGGCGTCGCCAGTCGCCTTGGCACGCTCGAAGGCCTCGCGATACATCTCGTCGAGGTTGTTGAGGATTTTTTCGCGGGTGCGGGACATGAGAGGCATCAGTTTCGTGAGGGCCTGGAAGTTCAGGCGTGGCGGCGCGTCCTCGCGGTTCAGACCCAGTGGATCGATGTCGATGTTCTCGACGACGAATCGCTTGGCCAGATCGAACAGCTCGCGGCGGGGACGGGGAGGCATGATTGAATGGAACGTAACCGGGCGGAGGATAACGGAGCAATGAACGTCGCCCTTTGGCGGGGTGTTTCCGCTGGGTGGATGGCTCCCCGCACGGGCTGCGGTGTATTCAACGAGGTCGGAAGCGGGGCGTACAACCGAGGATCGGGAGAACGTCGATGAGCAACATGAAAGTGTTCGTGTTGATGGCCGGGCTGACGGCCCTGCTGGTCGCACTTGGCGGTTCGTTTGCCGGGCAGAACGGGATGGCGCTGATGCTGCTGTTCGCCGGCGGGATGAATTTCTTCATGTACTTCGCGTCGTCGTCGATGGTGCTGCGGATGTATGGCGCGCGCGTCGTCACGGCCGAGCAGGCGCCGGAGCTGTACGCGATGGTCGACCGGCTGCGCCAGCGCGCCGGGCTGCCGATGCCGACGGTCGCGATCGCGCCGCACGACCAGCCTAACGCGTTCGCGACGGGGCGCAATCCGGAGCATGCGGTGGTCTGCGTGACCGAGGGGATCCTCCGGCTCGTCTCGCCGGAGGAGCTGGAGGGTGTGCTCGCGCACGAGCTGGCGCACGTGAAGAACCGTGACATGCTGCTCAGCACGATTGCGGCGACGATGGCCGGCGCGATCGGCGGCGTGGCGCGGACCGCGCTCTTCTTCGGCGGGGTTGGCGACCGTCGTGACCGCAACCCGCTCGCCGAGCTGGTGACGTTGATCGTCGCCCCACTCGGCGCGATGCTGATCCAGTTCGCGATCAGCCGGCAGCGCGAATTCAAGGCCGATGCGGTCGGCGCGGAGATCTCGGGGCGGCCGCTCGCGCTGGCCAGCGCGTTGACCAAGCTCGATGCCGCGGCCCACCGGATCCCGATGAACGTGCCGGCGGCCGCGGCATCGCTGGCGGTGGTGAATCCGCTCGCCGCGATCAGCGGCCGCGGGCTGATGCACCTCTTCTCGACACATCCGCCGACGGCGAAACGGGTCGCCGCGCTGGAGGCGATCGCCAGCGGAAGCGCTGCTCCCTAACGGTCGCCGGGGCTGAGGCGGTGGAAGACCGCCTCCTCGACGATCCGTCCGTCCCGCAGGTGCTCGACGACGATCCGCTCGAGCAGCGCGGGAGTCACCGCGGCGTACCAGATGCCCTCCGGATAGACCACCACGACCGGTCCGCCGGTGCAGACGCCGAGGCACGGCGTCTCGCCGCGCTTCACCCGCGTCGGCCCGAAGAGCAGCTGCTCGCGCTGGAGCAGCGCGGCGAGTAGCGCATAAAGCTCGCGCCCACCGTGGCCGGGAGCGCAATATCCTCCCGTGCAGACGATCACATGCCGCCGATACGGCTCCATCAGCCCGCGGAGCGCGGCAGCGGTCTTCGTGGTGGACATTGGTCAGGAAAGCTAAGGGAAGATCGCGTGACCGACACGAAGCGCACTACCGAGACCGACCGCGGGATCAAGAGCCGGATCAAGATCCACCTCGGCGACAACCTCGAGGTGATCGGCCGCATGCCCGACGGGCATTTCGACCTGATCTACATCGATCCGCCCTTCAACACGGGGCGGCGGCAGCGCCGCACGCAGCTTCGGACCGAGCTCGCCGATGACGGGGACCGTGTTGGTTGGTCGGAGAAACGCTATCGCACGACGCGGCTGGCGAGCCGCTGGTTCGCCGACGCATTCGGTGACAACTACCTGACCTTTCTGGAGCCGCGGCTCGAGGCGGCGCATCGGCTGCTCGCGGCGACAGGGAGCTTCTTCCTCCACCTCGACTACCGCGAGGTGCACTACGCGAAGGTCGTCCTCGACGGGATTTTCGGGCGCGCGTCGTTCATGAACGAGATCATCTGGGCGTATGATTATGGTGCGCGCTCCCGCACTCGCTGGTCGCCGAAGCACGACAACATCCTCTGGTACGCAAAGGATCCGGCCCACTACACCTTCCACCGCGACGCGACCGACCGCATCGCCTACATGGCACCGCGGCTCGTCGGACCGGAAAAGGTCGCCCGCGGCAAGACGCCGACCGACACCTGGTGGCACACCATCGTCAGTCCGAACGGCAAGGAGAAGACCGGCTACCCGACGCAGAAGCCGCTCGGCGTGATCGAGCGGATCGTCGCCGTGCACTCGAATCCCGGCGACCAGCTGCTCGACTTCTTCGCCGGGAGTGGAACGTTAGGCGTAGCCGCCGCGCGACTGGGCCGGCATGCGACGTTGGTCGATGACAATCCGGAGGCGGTGGCGATCATGCGGCGACGGATGCCGCGCGCCAAGCTCGCGCCGCGACATGTCGGCCGTTAGCCGTTAGCCATTAGCGTTGAGCGACTGCGGTTAGCACAGGTGCTCTCTGCTAACGGCTAATGGCCAAGCGCTGCTGTCTTGAACAGCGCGATCGCGATCTCGCCGACGATCAGGAGGACGATCGCGATCTCGAGCGCTTCTGAGCGCGCGGCCTGAGCTTCGTCGTTGAGCATCGCGTAGGTCTCGCGGATGATCGACAGCTTGCGGTCGATGCCGGCGCGCCAGACGCGGCCGCGAAAGATCTCGAGCGCGGCGGCGTAGATCCTCGCCAGATAGACGTCGTCGGTGACCTTGAGCGAATTCTCCACCCGCTCGACGATCTCGGTCGAATCGGCGACGGTCTGCTGCATCGTGCCGAGGAGGTTGCGGAACCGGCGATTGCGGAAGCCGCGAATCCCGCCGCGTGCGTCGGCCACGCGGTCGTACATCAGCGGCAGCTCGGCGTCGAGCAGCGCATCATAGTAGCGCAGCTCGAGCAGCTGCGCGTTCGCGAACTCGAGGACGTACTGGACATCCGTCTCGTCTTCGGGAGCGGGGTCGACGACAAGCGCGTTGTCCCAGGTGAGGATCGCGAGATCGTCGGCATAGTACGAGAAGCGATGCGGCAACAGCTCGCGCCGCGCGGCTTCCGAGAGCGGTCGCGCTTCACCGAGGAGGAGGGGAACGACGTCGCCATCGGTGAGCGCGGTCGGCGCGATCGCCGAACCGTGGTTGTCGCGCAGCGTCGTGACCCGAAAGACGGTGTAGTCCTCGGTGACGTCGGCGATGCGGAGCCGTTCGACCGCGGGGGCGAGCTCGGACAACAATTGACCGAGTGCGCGATCGAACACCAGCGGTGCATCGGCGCGTGCACCGATCCGGTTGCCGAAGTCGACGAAGTCGACCCAGATCATCTCGTCGGGCGCCGCAACGCGCATGCGCAGCGAGACGACACCGAAGTCAAAGATGCGCGCCGACAGCTCGACGTCGTACGCGCGTCCGTCCGCCGTCAGTCGGGATGCGCCGAGCGCGATCGTGATCGGGAGGTTGGCGATTCGAATCGCTTCCGCTTCGCGTCGCTCGGGGCGGATTCGCGCCGGCGTGCGCGTGGCGAGTATCGCGGCGGCACGCTCGAGATCGATCGAGTAGCCGACGTCGTGTATCCGATACAGCGTCGCTGCACCGCGCACGCGCAGCGCGGCCGGCGGTGAGGACGTTGCGGCGGACGGTAAACCGGATGCAGTGCTCTGTGGCATGGCGGCTGGCGTGGAGAGAGATCGCACCCCACTCTACCATCGGGACGGGGCGTGGTCTGGGCCTTCGGTCACCGAACGCTGTATCATAGCTGGTTCCAACGACTCACCACGCACGCACGATGACGACACCACTCGAGGCGCTGGCAATTCTCGACCTGCGAATCGGAACTGTTCTCAGCGCAACGCCGTTCGCCGAGGCACGTACACCGGCGATCAAGCTCGAAGTCGATTTTGGCTCGGAGCTCGGCGTCAAGCGATCGAGCGCGCAACTCACCAGGCGCTACGAGCCGGCGGAGTTGATTGGCCGCCAGATCGTCGCCGCGGTGAATCTTGGAACGCGACGCATCGCCGGCTATTCGAGCGAGGTGTTGGTGCTCGGCGGAATGCCCGAGGCGGGTGACGTCGTGCTGCTCGCGCTCGACGCGCCCGTGCCCAACGGGACGCGGGTCGCCTGACACGACGCACTATATTCATGCAGGGGCACCAACCAGGAGCGACGATGTCCACCGCGACACCAACCCCACCGCCGGCCGCGCCGGCCACCGTGTCCGATCGCGCGATCACCGCGAAGGGCTATGCGCACCCCGATGCGCTCGTCGGCACTGCGTGGCTCGCGGCGCACATCGACGATCCGTCGATTCGCATCATCGAGTCGGACGAGGACGTACTGCTCTACGACATGGGGCATATTCCCGGCGCGCAGAAGGTGGACTGGCACACCGACCTCAACGACCCGGTGGTCCGCGACTACGTGGATCCCGCGCGCTTCCAGGAGTTGCTGCGGACGAAGGGAATCGACGAGTCCACCACGGTGGTGTTCTACGGCGACAAGAACAACTGGTGGGCAACGTACGCCTACTGGGTGTTCCAGCTGTTCGGCTTCACCAGGGCAAAGATCCTCGACGGCGGCCGGATGAAGTGGGAGGCCGAGGGTCGTCCGATGGTCGAGGACATTCCGCACTTCGCGCGGACGCAGTACCGCGCGCCGGCGCGAAATGACAAGCAGATTCGCGCCTTCCGCGACGAGGTGCTGCAGCACCAGCGCGCTCGCAAGCGGCTGGTCGACGTGCGCTCGCCGGACGAGTTCACGGGGAAGAAGCTGCACATGCCGGACTATCCGCAGGAAGGGGCGATGCGCGGCGGGCACATTCCGGGTGCGTCGAGCGTGCCGTGGTCACGAGCAGCGAATGCGGATGGCACCTTCAAGAGCGCGGTCGAGCTCCGGGCAATCTACGAAGGGGAAAAGGGCCTGACCCCTGACGATGACGTGATCGCCTACTGCCGCATCGGCGAACGGTCGTCGCATACCTGGTTCGTGCTCACGCGGCTCCTCGGCTACGAAAAAGTGCGCAACTACGACGGCAGCTGGACCGAGTGGGGCAACGGCGTCGGACTGCCGATCGAGACAGGGGAGGAAGCTCGGTGACGGCCACGGGGACGACTGCGGCGGGAGCGAAGGCTGGAGCAAAGCCGCCTAACGTTGTGCATGCGTCGTGGAAGGGGGGCCAGCGCTTCGAGGCCGGACGCCCGGATGGGCCGGAATTCCTGATTGACGGGACCGGCTCGGCGGCGCAGAGTCCGATGGATGCGCTGCTCAGTGCACTCGCGTCGTGCGTCTCGATCGACGTGGTGGAGATCCTCGTAAAGAGGAAGACCCCCGTATCGCGGCTCGATATCACGGTCACCGGACGGCGCGCCGACGCGACGCCGCGGCGCCTAGTCGAGGTTCATCTCGATTTCGCGATGGAGGGCGAGGGAATTGATCGACCGCAGGCAACGCGGGCGGTCGATCTCAGCCTGAACAAGTACTGCTCGGTACGCGAGTCGATGGCCCGTGACATTCTCTTTACCTGGTCGCTGACGTTGAATGGCGAGCCGGGCGCGCCGGGGGAGTGAGCGCGGATTGATCTTCCTCGTTGCGGTGATCGCAGCGATGCTGGGAGCGGGAATCGCGACCGAGGTCGCGCGCTTGCGGCGTTCCGGAGCGAACTCTGGCGACCTCGAACGCCTGCGCGTGCTGCTTCGCGATCACATTGCGGATCGCGAGGTGAGCGAGGAAGCGTTGCGCTCGAGCGAGGAGCGTTATCGCTCGCTGATTGCCCGCGCCCGCTACGGAATCTTCCGCTCGTCGCCCGAGGGTCGGATGCTGGAGGTCAACGCCGCGCTGCTGCGAATGCTCGGCTACGCCTCCGCCGACGAGCTGATGCGGATCGACGTGCGGGCGCTCTACGCGGATCCAGTCGAACGCGAGAGGCTCGTGGAAGCTGCGCAGCGCGGGGAGAAGCTTCCCGATTCGACGCAGCTGCGCTGGCTGCGGCGCGACCGAACCCCGATCACCGTGCGGAGCACGACACAGGTGCGCTATCGCGCGGACGGTGGCGTCGAGTATTTCGAAGAGATCGTCGAGGACATCACCGACCAGCTCCGCCAGGAGGAAATGCTGCGCCGGAGCGAGCGGATGGCCGGACTCGGAACGACGCTCGCCGGCGTGGCGCACGAGTTGAACAATCCGCTGACCGCGGTGATCGGCTTCGCGCAGCTCATGTCGAAATCGCCGCGCGACGCCGAGGATCGCGTCGGCCTCGAGACGATCCACCGTGAGGCACTGCGCGCGGCGCGGATCGTCCGCGACCTGCTGACGTTCACGAGGAAGCAGGATGGGACACGCGTCGAGGCGCTCGACTTCAACTCGGTCGTCGAATACATCCTGTCGACGCGGCGCTACTCGCTCGAGACTCGCGGCGTGCGCTGCATCCTCCACCTCGACCCATCGCTGCCGCCTGTCGCTGGCGACCGTTCGCAGATGGAGCAGGTCCTCCTCAACCTGCTCGTCAACGCCGAGCATGCGCTGACCGAATCCCTGGACGCGCCGACGACCGGCAGTTCCGATGGCTCACCGCATGGCGCGATCGGCATCAGTACGGAGCTCGATGGCGACGACGCAGTGGTCCAGGTCTCCGACACTGGCTGTGGCATCTCACCTGAGGCGCTGACCCGCATCTGGGATCCATTCTGGACGACGAAGCCCGAGGGCGAGGGGACCGGTCTCGGTCTCTCAGTGGTTCATGGCATCGTCACGGCACACGGAGGGACGATCGAAGTAACGAGCGATCTCGGGGGCGGTACCACGTTCACGATGCGATTGCCGGTGGCCGCGGCACCGGCGACGGTGAAACGAACGACCAGTGCGGGACTGGTCGTCGGCGAATCCGCGGAGACGCCGCTCGACATCCTCGTGATCGACGACGAGTCCTCGATCACGGCGTTCCTCTCGCAGTACCTGGGCTCGCGGGGACACGCCGTGCTCGCCGCGCACAGTGGGCCGGAAGCGCTGTCACTGGCCAGGCAGAGTGCGTTCGACGTCGTCGTCTGCGACCTGCGCATGCCGGGGATGGACGGCATCGAGACGATGCGCGCCCTGCGATCACTGCCTGACGGCAGCCGCGCGCGCTACGTGCTGTCGACTGGGGCCACGCTCAACACCACGGTGCGGAGCGTGGTCGACGCGCTGCCAGTGAATGCGATCGTGCCGAAGCCCTATGACATCGAGCAGCTCCGCCGGGCAGTGGAGATTGAGTGAACAACGACAGCCGTTAGCCATGTGCCGTTAGCTGGAGCGTTAGGCAATACCGCGATGGCTCGACGCTAACGGCTGATGGCTAACGGCTGTTTTTCAGCTGCGCTTCTTCAGGTGCACGCCGCCGGAGCCGGCATCGATGCGAATCGTCCCCTGCCCGTCGCCGATCGTCTCGATGACGTGACCCCTTTCCCAGCGGGTGACGCTCAGCGGGATGCCCATGTCGATTCCCCCGCTGCCGGCGTCGCCCGGAAATCCGACACCGGAAATCCGACACCGGGCAGGCGCGGAGGGTTGGAACGGCGGACGGGTGGACAGCAGTTGAACCACAGAGAAGTGCCGTGGCGCGCGAGGTTCGGAATCGCCGGCTCGCACACTACTTAGGGGCATGCGGGGGAAGTCCATCTCGCCTTACGCCCAATGCATCGTTGCCTGTGCGCGACCGCGTACCGACGAGCGCCACGGCAGTTCTCGGTGGTTAAATAATACGCGGCGCAACTTTCGGGTTGCCCAAGGGGTGCAGCCTGTCGAGCTTTACGGGAGAATGCTGAATACGACCGCAGTCGACCACCCAGTCGGCACCGACCATCGCGAGCGCGGCGATGAAGCCGTGACACCGGCGAACGCCGCTGCCCCGAGCCGAGGCCTCGTGCTCACTGCGTACGCGGCGCTGTATGTCATCTGGGGCTCGACCTACCTCGCCATCCGCTACGCAGTCGCCACGCTTCCGCCGTTCATCATGGCGGGGACGCGCTTCCTGCTGGCGGGCGCGATCCTCGTGCTCTGGGCGAAGTGGCGCCACGGCGCGCGCGCGACCAAGTCGAACTGGCGCGCCGCCGCGATCGCCGGCACGCTGCTGCTCGCTGGCGGCAACGGCGCGGTCGTCTGGGCAGAGCAGCGTGTTCCGTCGGGACTCGCCGCGCTGCTCGTCGCGGCGATGCCGCTCTGGATGGTGCTCGCCGAGTGGGTTCGGCCCGGAGGGCGGCGGCCGCGGACCGGCGTCGCGGCGGGGATCGTCGTCGGGATGTCGGGACTCATCCTCCTCGTCGGTCCCCGATCGTTAGGCGGAACGCGCATTGATCCGGTCGGCGCGGCCGCACTCCTCTTTGGCTCGCTGTCGTGGGCAATCGGCTCGCTCTATTCGCGGCACGCCGATCTGCCGGCGAATCCGATCTTCGCGACCGGTCTCGAGATGCTGGGCGGCGGTGCGGCGCTCATCATCGCCGCGATCGTCGCCGGCGAATGGTCGCACTTCGAGCCAAGCCATGCGACCGCCGCGTCGCTCGGCGGATTCCTGTATCTGGTGGTTTTTGGTTCGCTGATCGGTTTCACGGCCTTTGCCTGGCTGCTGCGCGTGAGCACGCCGGCCAAGGTCTCGACGTACGCCTTCGTGAATCCGGTCGTCGCCGTGCTCCTCGGCTGGGCGATCGCACACGAGCCTGTCGGGCCGCGAACGATCGTTGCCGCCGTGATCATCGTCGGCGCGGTCGCACTGATCACGCTGACCGGCGGCAAGCCCGTCCCGGCGAGCAGCGACTGCGCATCGAATACGAGCCGTTAGCCATTGAGCCGTTAGCGGCAAGCGACTGCGATTACCGCTGTGGCTCAACGCTAACGGCTAATAGCTAGTAGCGGATGGCTGCTGGCCTGTTGTTCGAGCGGCGGTGCAAGGACAAACCGCCCGACATGTTGCCATGTCACTCATCGTTAGGCAGCCCAAGAATTCTGCGCGCATTTACCAGCGCCTTGAGGCGTTCGTCGAGCTTCTGTTTTTCCTCGTCGAGCCGGGCGCGGGCGTCGGCGACACGCTGCTCGCCTTCGGCGCGAAGCGAGTCAGCCTTCGCGCGGAGCGGCGCGGTCCGCTCATCGACGATGCGGTCGACCTGGGTCCGCACACGCGCTTCAGCCTTGGCCAATTCCTCACCGCCCACAGCGCGCAGCCGCTCGGCGAGCAGGCGATCGAGATTCGATCGCACAGTTAGCGTCGGGCGGGCGATGTCCCCAGTGAGATCGGCGACGACCTCGAGATCGTTGATACCCTCGATGACGCGCACGGCCAGCGCTTCCATCTGATTCCGGATGTCGTGCGCAGCCGGCGCATTTCCCGGCGCGCTGCTGCGCTGCCAGACGACCGCTGGCGCGCGCATCGTCCAGCGTGCGGCAATGCGATCGCCCATCCGCAGGACGTCGATCCGGCTCGTCCCCTGGCCGAGCTGTGCGCGGAGCGGTAGTCCCGGCAGCGGAAAGCTTGGCAGTGTGACTCCGCGTGCGTCGACGCCGAGCGAGTCTCGGATGCGACCGCCGACGTGATCGAGCACGCCGCGCGCGTCGAGCGAGGCGACCACGCCGGCAGTAGAGCGCCGAGCCAGGGTGAAACGCGTTGGCTCGCGGACGAGCGCGGGCATGGTCGTCACGTTGGTGATCATCGCGACGTAGTCGCCACTCGCCGCGTTGCGTCCGCCCACCGCGAGTGCGACGTCGCCACGCTTCAGCAGGAAGTCCGGGTATTCGCGCGCCTTGGGGAAGGCGACCGTGGTTCCCGCCATGCGCAGGCGCTGAGGACCGGGTTGTTCGCGCGGCAGCAGTCCGGGCGGCACGTACTTCTGTGCCATCGCGGCCCAGTACATCATTTTCTGGAAGCGGTCGATGCTGACGTCGCCGAACAGGGCGCCGCCGAGGTCGGGGGCTTCGATCGAGGGAAGCTTGAGCAGCGAGCGCGCGAACGCGTAGTCGGCGCGACGCGCGTCATCGAGCGCGTGAAACTCGTCGTCGACCAGGGCGACACTGGTCCGCGCGTCGCGGGCGAGCGATTCGACGCGCCGGCGGGCGGAGTCGACCTGGGCGAGGGTGCGTCGGACGTCGGTGACCGCCTGGCGCGTGCCGGCGATGCCTAACGTTCGCGGGTTGACCCCGCTCAGCCGCGTCGTTACGGCGCGCGCCGAGTCGAGCACAGGCTGCAGGGCGAGCGCACGATAGCTGGTGGTCAGCGCCTGCTGGAGCGACTCGGCGCGCGCGGCCGCTTCGATGGCACGCTTGACGGTGGCCAGCTGCGTCGGGTCGAGGACGATCGAGCGGATCGTATCGATCGGCGTGAAGCTGGCGATCGGCTTCCGCAGTTGGGCTGCCCAGCGGTTGAGCGAACGGAGCGTCGCCGCGGCAAAGCCGTTCCGCGGCGCCGGCGCCGATGCAGTACGCCGCCTGGTGCCGGTGCGCATGCCGCCGATCGCCAGCGTGCGGATGACGATCTTCTTCTCGAGCAGGGGCCGTGATTCGAGTACGCCATGCACGCGATCGGCCTCGACGAGATTGCGCATCCGGTCGAAGGGATCGGCGATGCTCACCCCGCGCAGCTCGACGGTCGCGTCGGCGAGGTTCACGTTGAGCGTCGCGATATCGACCTCGGTGCCGAGGAACTTGGTGGCCGCTTCCTCGATGGTGTTGCGGAGGAATACTTCGCCAAGGGTCAGCCAGACGACGACGATCGCCAGCAGCAGCAGGGCAAAGGGAATGAGTCCCGTCCAGCGCACGATGCCGCGGCGCCGGACCACGGCCGGTGCGTTCGTGTCCACTCGCTCGCTACTCAGGGCTGAACCAGCGGTAGACGTTGTACGCCTGCGACGCGGTGACCGCGCGGTAGAACCGCGACTGCCTAACGCGCTCGCCGTAGGTCGCGCGATAGCGGACGACGAGGAAATACACCACCGCCGCAATCGGGACGACCAGTGCCAGCCACCCGACGACGCTGCCGAGCACCACGGAGTTGTTGAAGTTCGTGTACGGCATCAGCGGCGCGTTGAACCAGCTCGTCCAGAGCGGGGTGAGCGCCGGCGTCTCGACGAGCAGCCGGTGGCCGATTCGATCGAACAGCGGATCGAGGACGAACCCGATCGGCACGAACAGTCCCCACGCCAGCATCCCCGCGCCGAACGAGACGTTGAGGACGAGCAGTAGCGCAACGATCAGCGCGTTATGAACATTGGCGATCGGTGTCAGCCCGAGCGCGGCGCCAAGCGCGGCACCGAGCGCGATCTGCAGCGGAGTTCCGTCGGAGTGGAGCTCCTTGATGAGCGACTGGAGCAGCTTGAGGAATACGAGCATGGAGTTGATGCGAGCATGGCGTTGATGCGAGCGTAGCGAGTGTCAACACTACGATTGAGAGACGATCGAGACTGCGAGTAACAGATAAGAGACGAGTGAACGTGCCTTACGGTCCGAACGGCATACGAGCCCGGAGCGTTTTCGTCGCTCGTCTCTCCTCTCTCGATCGGAGCCTTCCACGTCCCTGCTCGTAGTGTTGACGTCAGACTGGGCGCACAGTCACCATTGCCCCGCCTCGCTGGTCTCCAGCTCCTCGCGCAACTTGACGTACGACTCGTAGCGCTCGCGGTCCACCGAGCCGGCCGCGACGCCGTCGCGGACCGCGCAGTCGGGCTCTGCACGGTGGGTGCAGTCGGCGAAGCGGCAGCCGTCGCGCAAGGCACGGATCTCGGGGAAGCAGTGATCGAGCTCCGATGCGACGATCCCCCACATCCCGACCTCGCGCAGCCCCGGGGTGTCGACGACGAAGCCGCCGCCGGGGAGTGGATGCATGAACGCGCCGACTGTCGTGTGGCGTCCCTTGTTGACACTTTCGCTGATATCGCCGACGCGGAGGGATAACCCGGGATAGAGCGCGTTGAGCAGCGACGACTTCCCCACCCCCGACGGTCCGCTGAACACCGAGATGCGATCCTGCAACGCCTCACGCAGCTCGACCAGTCCGCGTGATGACTTGGTGCTGGTGAAGTGCATCGCGTAGCCGGCCGTCTCGTACGCCCTGAAACGATCCCGCGCCGCGTCTTCGCTGGCGAGATCCACTTTGTTGATGACGACGCGCGCCGCGAGGTCGTTCGCTTCGGCGATGGTGAGGAAGCGGTCGAGCATGCGCGGATGTGGCTCCGGCTTCACCATCGCGAACACCACCACCACCTGGTCGACGTTGGCGGCGACGACGCGCTCGGTGCGACCACTGCCCGGCGAGCGGCGCGACAGCGACGAGGTGCGCTCATGAATCGCCGAGATCGCCCAGCTCACACTGGCGTCAACGGGTTCGATGGTCACCCGGTCGCCAACGGCGAGCTTCCGCGCGTTGTCGTTCTTTCCCTCCTGTTTGAGCCGACCGCGCAGGCTCGCCTCACGGTCGGCGCCGCGCTCCGTCCTCACGTGCCAGATGCCACCGGTGCCATGCAGCACGACGCCCTCCTCGGTGGCGCCTGGCGTCCCCCCCCCCTCGGTCACGCGTCGCCGCCAGGCATCCGGGGGAGCGAACGGCCTGCCGGTCGCGCGTTAGGCGGGAGCGGATCTTCTTCGCCGGCTTCGTTGCGCATGGCATCCCACCAGCGACGGCGCGCCGGGATCGCCACCGCGTCGCCAGCCGCCGCCGCGACGACACAGGCATCGAGCAGCTCCTTCACCGCGAGCAACGGCAACCGCGAGACGTCGGCAAGGACCTCCGGCTCGGCGGCGCCGCGGGAGAGATACGCCGTCTCGAGGTGCCCGGCCGGCGTCTGCTCCCCGGTGCGATGCCAGCGGACGAACAGCAAGTAGGCGCCCCACGGCAGATCGAGCTCTCCCGTCTCGTCGGCGACGATCTCGACGCTGTACGAGTAGCCATCCGGTCCCTCGAACGCTGCCGGGCGCGCGTGCACCGCATGGTAACCGCCGATGGTGTTGGCGTCGCCCTTGTCGTGCTCGGGAGGAACGAAGCGGCCATGACTCATGCGGTCGGGCGGGCGCTGCCTAACGGCGGCGGCCGATACTCTCCTTGACGATGTTGCCGGCGATGAACGCGAGGTTGGCCGGACGCTCGGCCAGCCGGCGCATCAGGTAAGGATACCACTGCGTCCCGAAGGGAACGTAAACCCGCACCCGATAACCTTCGGCGACCAGCTGGTCCTGCAGGTCGCGGCGGACGCCGTAGAGCATCTGGAACTCGAAGCGGTCGCGGGAGATCTTCTCGGCCGCGGCAAAGGCTTTCGCGTCGCGGATGATCGCCTCGTCGTGGGTCGCGAGCGCGGGGTAGTTCGCGCTGCGCATCAGCTCGTGCATCGAGCGGACATAGTTCGCGTCGACGTCGGCCTTCTCGGAGTAGGCGACGGTTGCCGGCTCCTTGTACGCACCCTTGCACAACCGCACGCGACACTTGAGCTGGATCGCCCGCTCGACATCGGCCGCGGTGCGGTAGAGGTAGCTCTGAAGCACGATCCCGACGTTCTCGGGATACGCCGGATAGAGCCGCTGCTCGAAGAGCTGCAGCGTGCGCGCCGTGTACGCGCTTCCCTCCATGTCGAGCCGGACGAATGTATGATGCTGCCGCGCACGGTCGAGAACCTGGTGCATGATCGAGATGCAGAGCTCCTCGGACACGTCGAGCCCCATCGCGGTCAGCTTCACCGACACGTTCGCGTCGAGATTGCGCTCGCGAATCTGGTCGAGGAGCCGGATGTAGTCCCGCCCCGATGCGCGCGCCTCCGCTTCGTTGTGCACGCTCTCGCCAAGCAGGTCGAGCGACGCGGTGATTCCCTTCGCGTTCAGCTCACGAACCGCGTCGAGCGCTTCAGCCGCGGTTTCGCCGGCGACGAAGCGCCGCGCGAACTTTTTCGCGATTCCATTTTTCGAGACGAACTTGAAGACCGTCGGCTGATTGGAGAGATAGAGCAGTGCGTTGCGAAGCATTTATCCTCGAAAAGAACACGGTCGCAGCCAACCGGCTGCGACGCGGGAGAGCGCGGAATATAGGCGGGAGCGGCTCACGTCGTCAGCATCAGGGCCCGGGCCGGCGACCGGCGGCCGGGACGGTCGAGAGCCTGACAACGGGAAAATCCGCGCCGCGCCGAACCATTCCGTCGAGCGTGTTCCAGGTCACGAGTCCATCGTCGCTCTCAGGCTCGAGCAGGTAGACGGCGAGCGCGCCGAGGGGCTGCGCGGTCGAGACGATATACGTGCCCACGGGCTGCATGGCGGATCGGGGTTGAGTCCAGTGTCCATGCAGCGTCGTCTCGTAGTGTCCCTGGAAGAGTCGCTTGGCGTGCGTCACCGAATCGACGAGGAATGCGGTCGCGGATGCCTCCAGTGGTGCGCTCGCCTGTTTGATGACGATTCCGTGGAGTCGGAGCGCTCGAACGATCTCGCCGCCGTCCGGCGGAATTGCATAACCCGCGGGGACCGGCACCGAATACTCCGGTTCGAAGCGATCGTAGACGGCGAGCTGCAGCGTCCGGTAGTGCCCTGTGCGCCGCTTTCCACGGGGGACGCCGGGCTGCGTAAGCGCCGTCGAATCGGCAACGCGCTCGAGGTCCTCGACGATCACCGGTCCGCGGTACGGCGTGCGCGTGACGCGAGCACGGACGGCGAGCATCGATCCGACAGCTGGTCCGCTGGCCGCGTCGCGCTTCACGCGCGCCAACGATGGCCCGCGCTCGGCAGCGAGGGAGAGGATCTCGCGGACGAAGGCATACGTGGACCGCACTCGCCGTTCGAATGGATCGTGCGAGAACGCTTCGCTGAGGATGGCGGCTCGTCCGCGAATGCCGGTGTAGTTCGTGCCGAACCGCGGACGGTGATCGTAGGTCTGCCATGCGCGGGTCACGGTATCACCGGGATTCCCGTCGCCAGCGGCGTAGCCGCGATACGAGGGATCCTCGTTGTCGAAGTTACCGTAGTCGAAGGTCTCGAAATGGTCGCGCGACCGCATGCGCTCGCGCAGCACCGGGAGCAGCGAGTCGCGGACGAACGTCGCTGCGCCGCCGACCGGCGCAAGCGGCGGCGCATAGGTCAGTGCGTAGCCGTGAAAGCTGCCGTCCGTCGTGTGCAGGTCGACGAACAGGTCGGGATCCCAGGCCGCGAATGCGGCCAGTGAGGCGCGCGTTTCCGGCGCCTCGGCCTTGACGTAATCGCGGTTGAGGTCGAGTCCCTGACCGTTAGGGCGCTGGCCGACCATCTCCGGCCCATTCTGCTCTCCGCGGTTGGTCGCCTGCGCCGCGAAGCGCTCGTTGCCGTCGGCGTTGTAGATCGGCACGGCGACGAGGACGATCGAGTCGAGAACGTTAGGCGCCGGGCCGGCCGCCAGGTCGCGCAGCAGTGCGAGCAGCGCCTCTTTTCCCTCGACCTCGCCGGCGTGGATGTTTGCCTGGACGTAGACGATCGGTCGTCCCAGCCGCCGCGCTTCCTCGGGCGTGTGGACCAGCGGACGCGAGGCGATCGCCCAGGGAATCGCCCGGCCTTCGGTGCTCCTGCCGAGCGTGCCTAACGCGATGGGGAGCTTTGCACGATCGAGAGCGGCGAGGAAGTCGACGACGTCGGACCAGGTGGAGGTCTCGAGATAATTGCTGCGCTCGGCCCGCGTTCGCGGCAATGGCTGCCGTCCGGAGGTGGGCGCGGCAGCAGGCGCCGGCGCGATGCCAGCGCAGGCCGCCGCAGCAACTGTCGTCGCGACGCATAGGGTCCGGAGGTGACGCATGCAATCTCGCCAGGTGAGGGGTAAGGATCCTCTAACCTACGCGGGCGACCGCTCGGCGAGAACGGCTCGCGCCGGGCTACTTCGGGTTGTGACCCGCCGCGGTGAGGTACACGAACGCAAAAGCATCCTGCAGTGCATGAGCGACAATCACCGGCCAGACGCGGCGCGTCCTCGCGTAGTAGGCCGTGAAGACGATTCCGATCGGAAGCACACCGGCGATCGCCATCGGACCTTCGTATACATGAACACCCGTGCGCAGCAACACGCTTACGATGCACGCGCGGCGCAATCCGATGCGGCGCCCGAGGGCAGTGACGCCATAGGCGAGCCAGAGCAGTTCCTCGAATACCGCATTCAGAATCGACACGCCGACGATCACCGCGTCGGAGAGATCCACCTTGATTGGAGGCTCGGTGACCTTGTGCTGCGTGAGCGTGATCAAGCCGAACACGGCGCCGAGGGCGAGAGAGGCGACGAACCAGAGCACGATCCCGCGGGGGATGTCGAGCGGACCCGATGGTTCGCTCAGCGCCGCCGCTCGCCAGCCCCGCCACCAGAGCCAGGGGACGAAGAGCAGCGCCAGCCCGGCCTCGACGCCTAACGTCGAGAGTGCCTCACGGTCGTTGATCAGGACGGCGGCGTCCGGCGTTGAACCAGCAACCTGCAGCACCCACGTCCCGACGAATACGCCGACGATCAGGAGGAGCACGATCCACGGCTCGGCCGCGTCGGGAATGAACTTTCTCAACCGGGTGTACTCAGCCACCTGTTGATGCGTGCGCGAGCTCGCGGATCTGCGCAGCGTGTCGAAGGTCGTGATACGCGAGGACGATCGCCCACTGGTACATGTCGAGAACGCCGAACACCGGATGCGCATGCGTCAGCGTGCCGAGTGCAACACCACTCGCATTGACGAGCGCAGCACGCACCGCCGCCCGACTCGCCTCCAGCGCGGCCATTGCTGCGTCGGCCGATACCTCCACTTGCGGCAGGACGATCGCTGGCGCTGCAAATCGCCGTGCACGGTCGACGACGATCTCACCGTTGAATCGACCGAGCACCGACGATTCGTCGGTCTCACGCTCGTCACCCCGGGTCCGCGCATCGGCAACGCGCTTGTTGAGCAGCCGGGTAAAGCTCGCTTCGACCCGCGCGACGTGATCAAGGATCTCGCCGAGCGACCAGCGTCCCTCTGCTGGCCGCAGCGCGCGACTGTTCACTCGCACTGACGCTACCGCCATCGTCAGGGCAGCGCGCGTCTCGTCCAGCAGCTCGAGCAGCTCCTCGATGCGCGGATGCAGCGCGGCCGTTGCGTCGCGCTCAGCCATGCGTCCCTCCGGCGTATCGCAGCACAGCGACGACGTGACAGACACTGCCGGTCCCAACGAACAGGTGCCAGATCGCGTGGCCGTAGCGCAGCCTGCCCCACGCATAGAAGATCACGCCGATCGTGTAGGCCAGCCCGCCGGCGAGCAGCCAGAGCAGCCCGAGGGGGCTGACCCGATCGAGCAGCGGCTTCACGGCAATGACACCGAGCCATCCCATCAGCAGGTAGACGACGGTGGACAGTCGCGCCCAGCGGATGCCTAACGTCGACTTCATCACGACGCCACCGATGGCCAGCAGCCAGATCACGATGAACAGCGACCATCCCCAGGCGCCGCGCAAGGGCCCGAGCAGGAAGGGGGTGTAGGTGCCGGCGATCAGCAGGTAGATGGCCGAGTGGTCGAGAATGCGGAACACACGCTTCGCGCGGGAACGAGGCAGCGCATGGTAGAGCGTCGATGCACCATAGAGCAATATCAGCGAGCTGCCGAAAATCGTCGCTGAGGTGATGCGCCACGCATCGCCGTCGCGCGCCGCCACGGTGATCAGGATGGGCAGCACGATGATGCTCGCCGCCAGCCCGATGCCGTGCGTCACGCTGCTGGCGATCTCCTCACCGACCGACGGTGTTCGCTCGGTCACGGAATGCGCGTGGCGTACAGCGAGTCGAGGATTCGCATGTACGCGGCGACCGGCGGCATCCCCATCTGCGCCCTCCGTGCGTCAACGTGCGCCGAGTCGGCGATCGGGTCGAGGACGAAGCGTCCATTGACCAGCGATGCCTGTGTCCCGTACAGCTGCGGCTGATGGCGTCGCGCTGCGACGCGATCGCTGAGCAGCGCGACCTGCTGTCCCTCGACATCGCCGCGCGTGTATGCCTTGTCGAGCAGAGGGAGCACAGCCGCCATGAAGAGCGTGTCGGACGAGTGCTGCACGATGAGAAATGCGGCGGTGGCGCCATCGCTGCCAACCATCGCGCGTCCAGGCCAGCCGCGCTCTTCAACGATGCGCTTGAGGAAGCGCGTATTGTCGGCGTCGACATCATTCATCCGCTGGATGTCGGTCGAGTCCTGATGGTGGCCGGCGAGAAAGACGTCGCGAACGGCCTGATCCTGCCTGCCGCGAGAGACGAGTGCCGCGCGAAGGGCCTCGTCCCGCGCCGGAGCCGTCATTGCTCCGGTTGGCGCGCTCGCGGCTGGTACTGCACTGCCTACTGCAATGCCGGTGGTTCCGTTCGCTGGCACAGCGGGAGCGACAACTGTTGGCGGTCGCGTCGCGCAGGTGGCGGATCCGAGGACCAGTGCAACAACGAGCGAGCGGCGCATCGACACTTTCTCCGGACGGGGACCTGCGAAAGATATCGCAGGCGCGCGCTCGGTCGCAGCGCGGTTCGTCTGGCGTTGCTTACGAAACGAGGCTGTCGGCGATGCGGCGACCGGCCCAGATCCCGAGCCCCGTTCCGACCATCGATACCGCGAACGCAGTCATCATTCCACCGGATTGGCCGATCCACCATCCGACCGAACTGCCGACGAATCCGCCGATCGATCCGCAGATTTTTCCGATACTCATGCCAAAGCTCCGCTTGGGGAATCGTCCGGTCGGGTCGTCGCGACCCGTCCACAGTTGACGATCAACGGCCATCGAACTTCACGTACCTGATCCGCTTTCCCCCACCGCTCTCTGAGGCGCTGGTCAAACGGCTCCAACGCACGATCGCCCGCCGCCTTGCGATATCGTTGCACCGCCGACCAGGTGCCGATGTACCCCCGTACCTCGTCGAGCGTCCACCGATGCATCATCTCGAAATGCGGCACCTCGATGCGCTCGAAGGGAAACGCCAGGTCGCGGTATCCGTTGTCGACGTGCGCCCGCTCTCGCGGCCAGTGGCTGCCTAACGTTCCATAGTAAAGCGCCCCGATCACCTCGTCGATGCGCGGCTCGACTTCGATCGGACCGTATGCCCAGACCGCGACGACGGCGCCGGGCTTGGCGACGCGCTTCACCTCGCCATAGAACCGGTCGAGGTCGAGCCAGTGCAACGCCTGCGCGACGGTGACCGCGTCGACCGACGCATCATCCAGTGCGCTGCTCTCGGCCGGCGCGCAGTGGTAGCGGACACGCGGGTGCGACGCAGCCGCCGCGAGTTGCGCAGCGCTGGCATCGGTCGCGATCACGTCCGCGAAGTGCGCAGCGAGTGCGACCGCGGCCTGGCCGCTGCCCGTGGCGCAATCCCAGACGCGGCCGCGCGTCGGCGCGGCGTTGCCCAGCCATTCGAACAGTGCCGGCGGATAGTCGGGGCGGAAGCGCGCGTAGTCAGCGGCCGAGCCGGAAAAATGATCGGCGAACGACGGCTCAGTCATCGAACGGGTCCGAGGGGAAATGCAAAGGGAGCAGAAGCGATACTTCGCTTCTGCTCCCCGCGCAACGCCGACTACTTGCGACCGTTGGCCACCGGCACCGCGGGCACCGCCGGCTTCTCTGAACCAGCTCCGTCGAGAATCCCACCGCGCGTTACCAGCTGCGCGGCGAGCACGGTCTGGATGACGCTCGCGATGTTGTTCGTCGTCGTCTCGGCGGCTCCCTTTGCGTCGCCACTCGAGAAGGTCACCATCTTCGCCTGCGACAGCGCCTCGGCGATCGCCGGCGCGATCTGCGGCAACATCTCGATCTGGCGATAGCGGAAGTAGCTCTCCCCGCCGGAGGCGATCGCGTCGTTCACCTTCTGGATGCTCTCCGCGGTCGCCGACGCGATGGCGCGAATGCGAATCGATTCCGCGTCAGCACCGGCCTGCGCTTCGATGCGCACGCGCTCGGCGTCCGCTCGTGCCTGGGCGATCTGCGTCGCGTCGAGCTCTGACGTGCGAAGTACGGCGAGTGCGTCCTGCTTCTTCGCTTCCGCCTGCGCGACGAGCGCCGCATTCGACGCGCGCGTCTGCTCCAGCTCGCGCTGCTTGTCGGAGATCATCCGCTCGGCGTCGAGCTGCGCTTCCTTTGCGCGACGGGACTGGAGTGCAGCGACGATCTCGGCGTTTGCCTGTGCTTCCGCTGCCGACTGGCGGCGCCGCGCGTCGGCGACTTCGGATTGCACAACCTTGATGTTCAGCGAGTTGAAGATCAGCCCGAGGTCGGTGAGCTCGCGCGAACATGCCTTGCGAATGATCACGGCGAGCGGATCGTCCTCGTCGTCGGCGACCTGGGCGATGGCCTGGAACGACTGTGCTGGCTGAAGCGCAGTGGTCGGCGCAGGAACCAGCGCACCAGCGGTGGACGACGGCGATGGCAACCGCACCGGTGTCGTCTTCGCCGAGAAGAGCTGGTCGTGCGTGAGCAGGTTGATCGCGCGCCGACCCGAGCTCGAGAGCAGATCGGTGAGGGTGCTGATCTGGTCTCCCTCCGACTTGGCGAAAAAGCGATTTGCGCCAGTCTTGATCAGCGCGTCGGTGTCGCCGACCGAGACGATTGCGCTGGCGAGGATGCGTACCTTGATCGGTCGCGGCGTACCCTCGCTGTCGAGATCCGCCGTCTGGTCGGTGATGTCGAGATCGACGTTGATCACCTTGCTCGAGATGGTCGTACCGGTGGTCAGCAGCGGGATTTCCTTCGACTTGCCGGGACCGCGATAGATCACGGTTCCGCCGTGCAGCCAGCTGACAAGGCGGATGGTGCCCGCGTCGACGTTCCGCAGGAAAGACGCGACGATCGCCGGGATGATGACGACCACGCCGAACACGATTGCAATGATGGTGACCCAGGGACGCAAGTCCATACGACGTTCCTCTATGGAAAGATTACGCGGCGCCATACGGCGCGGTCGCCGCGCCGAGTTTCAAGCACCGAGATAGGACACCGTGCACCAGTTGCGCGCGCCATCCACCGCTTCGATGCGGAGACGATCGCCGGCACGCACCCGGATCCCGGCATCGAGATCCTCGCTGCGCAACGTGCCGAGCACCTGCACGACCTGGCCATCGAGTTCGATCGCGACCAACCCCTGACCGCGCGCATCGAAGCTCGACACCGCTGTCGCGTCATCGGTGAGCGAGCTTTCCAGCGTGAGCGCGGGCGACGACTCGAAGCGATGTGCCAGTCGCCAGAGTGGTGCGACGAGCACGCGTTCGAACAGGATGCCGACGAGCACCGTCGCGACGAGCAGCGTGACTCCGCCGCCGAGCACGTCGCGCAGCAGGATCCCCGCGGCTCCGAAGCCGACGAGAAAGCTGAACATGATGCGTGGTGAGACGAGCGCGCTGAGTCCGCGCCCGAGCCCGGGGAGCTGCACCGCGCGGATGTCGGCGACGTCGTGATGGTGCGAGCCGGCGGCGCCATGCACATGCGCGTGCGCGCCGTGACTTCCAGCCGCATGCCCGCCGCCATGATGACCGGCTGGCCCGTGACTACCGCCCCGCGCACCGAGCCCGGCGACCGCCATGGTGCCAAGTCCGATACCGCCGAGCGCGAGACTGAATGTGTAGAGATCCATCGTTCCGGTGACCCGCCGTTGTTGACCTGCGCGCGGGACACGATTGAAAGCTACGTCCCTGCCACAGGTCGTGCGCGGGGAAGCCGACGCAGCGAGGACCAGACAATGGCATGTTTTTTCGGCAAGGGCAAGGATTCGCGCTTACCGGCCCTTTACAACGAGGCGGCGTTAGGCGGAGGACTGACTACAAGAGAACTGATCGGGACGCGGGCCGGATTGAACCACAGAGAACTGCCGCGAGGGTGAGGTTCGCAGCGCTACGGCCAAGATAGCGTTGGGGTACGCCGGATTGGACCATCGTGCCTAACGCCCAATAACAACTGCAGCGCCCGCGCGCGACCGAGCCTCCAGACGGCGCGGCAGTGCTCTGTGGTTCGACTGGCCCGGCGACCGCTGTGGCTCGGTTACCGCGGGTAGAAGCGTTCGCCTGCCGTTGCCATCCGCGTCAGGACCGGCGCCGGCTCGTAGCGCCCGGGGAACCGCGAGTTGAGCTCATCGAGCTGCTTCACCACGGCGCCGATGCCTAACGTGTCCATGTAGCGGAATGGGCCACCGCGGAAGGGAGGGAATCCGATGCCGAACACCGCGCCGATGTCGCCGTCGCGCGGCGAGCGGATGATCCCGTCTTCGAGCGTGCGGGCGGCTTCATTGAGCATCGCGAACACCGTACGCTGGCGGATCTCGTCGGGGGTGAAGTCGCGGCGGGCGGCGGCGTTAGGGATCAGGTCGTATACCGACTCGTCCACGCCGTCCTTCTTCCCCTTTTCATCGTACTTGTAGAATCCCTTCTTGTTCTTGCGGCCGAATCGTCCTGCCGAGAGCACGTGCTGCAGCGATGCCGATGGTCGCATCCGCTCGCCGAATGCGTCGGCGATGATGTTGCCGGCCTTGCCGGCGACGTCAATGCCGACTTCGTCGACGAGCGTGATGGGGCCGACCGGAAAGCCGAACTCGACGAGTGCGCGATCGATCGCCTCGATCTTCGCGCCTTCGTCGAGCAGCTTGCCTGCCTCATTGATGTATGGCGTCAGGATCCGGTTGGCAAAGAAGCCCGGCCCATCGTTCACCACGATCACCGTCTTGCCGAGCTTCTTTCCGTAGCCGACGACGGTGGCGGTGACATCGGCGGCGGTCGCGTCGTGCACGATCACCTCGAGCAACGGCATCTTCGGCACCGGAGAAAAGAAGTGCATCCCGATGACGCGATCCGGACGGGCCGAGGCCTGGGCGAGGCGGGCGATCGGAATCGTGCTCGTGTTCGACGCGAAGATCGTAGAATCGCCGGTATTCTTTTCCGTTTCGCGGATGACCTGATGCTTCACCGCGATGTCCTCGAATACCGCTTCGATCACGATGTCAGCGTTCTGGAAGCCGCTGTAGTCAGTGGTTCCATTGACGAGAATCAGCTGGTCGTCGAACTGTGTGCGCGTGATCTGCTTCTTCGTCAGCTTTTCCTTGAGCACTTCGCGAATGCCGCGGAGGCCAGCCGCGACGCGCGTGGTGTCGGCGTCCTTGAGACGCACGATGCTGCCCGCCTGCACGGCGACCGTCGCGATGCCGGCGCCCATGAACCCGGCGCCAAGCACGCCGATTTTCCGCACCGGCGCACCCTTCGCGCCCGGATCGGCGACTCCGCTGTCCTTCTTCAGCGCCGTCGTCGCGAAGAAAAGGAAGATCAGCTGCCGCGACGCCTCCGTCTGCGACATCTCGCCGAACAGCCGCGCTTCCTCGGCGTAGCCGGCGTCAACGCCCTTCGCGTAGCCGGTTTCGATCGCATCGATCGCGGCGAGCGGCGCCGGGTAATTCCCCCGCGTCTTCTCCTGCGTCTGGTTGCGCGCCTGACGGAACACGATCGACCGTCCGGCACCGGTGCCCTCGAGCGCGCGGGCGGCGATGCCGCTTCCGCCGTGCCCACCGGAGCGACCGCGGGTGCCGTCGGCGATCTCGCGGGCGCGCCTAACGGCGATCTCGCGGAGGATCGAAGGATGCACCATCTCGTCGACCAGGCCGAGGGCGAGCGCCTTCTTCGCCCGGATGTTCTTGCCCGTCAGGATCATGTCGAGCGCCCCCGTCAACCCGATCTGCCGCGGCAGACGCTGCGTCCCGCCGGCACCGGGGATCAGCCCGAGCTGGACCTCGGGGAGCGCGAGCACTGTCTTCGCGTTGTCGCTGGCGATCCGGTAGCTGCAGGCGAGCGCGGCCTCGAGGCCGCCGCCGAGGCAGGCACCGTTGATTGCGGCGACGACGGGAAGGCGCAGCTTCTCGAGGCGGGCGAGCAGCTGCTGGCCCGCGCGGCTGAGCGCCTCGGCGTCCTTCGCCGTTCGCAACGTCAGGAACTGCTGGATGTCCGCGCCGGCGATGAAGATGTCCGGCTTGCCGCTGATGAGCACCGCCCCGCGCACCGACGGCTCGCCCTCGAGAAAATCGAAGAGGCGCCCGAACTCGCTGACGACGCTGGCGTTGAGCGTGTTCACCGGCTCGTTCGGCACGTCGATCGTCACCACCGCCACGCCGTCGTCGAGGTCGAGGCGGAGATTGGTGAAGGCGGCCTGGACGCTGCCTGATGCGGTCATTGGTCGGTTCGACTCCCTATTTAGATGCGTGTGCTACTTATTCAGGCGCGCTCGACGACCATCGCGAATCCCATTCCGCCGGCGGCGCAGACGGTCATCAGGCCAAACTGGCCGCCGCGGCGACCGAGCTCGTTGAGCAGCGTCGTCGTGATCCGCGCCCCGGTGCCGCCGAATGGGTGGCCGATGGCGATCGAGCCGCCCATCAGGTTGAGCTTCGCCGGATCGACGGTGCCGACCGGGTGCGAGAAGCCGGCCCGCTCCGCCCACGCCTTGCTCTCGAGTCCTTTCAGGTTGCTCAGCACCTGCGCCGCGAACGCCTCGTGCATCTCGACGAGGTCGATGTCGTTCAGCGACAGGCCGGCCCGCCGCAGCGCGACCGGCACAGCGAGCACGGGACCCATCAGCAGCTGCTCGCCGGGATCGAGCGCCGCGTAGGCGTAGCTCCGGATGTAGCCAAGCGGCTTGTAGCCTAACGCTTTTGCCTTCTCGTCGCTCATGAGGACGATTGCCGCCGCGCCGTCGGTCAGCGGCGACGAGTTGCCGGCGGTCACCGTGCCGTACTTGCGGTCGAATACGGGCGACAGCTTGGCCAGCGCCTCGATCGAGCTGTCGGCACGGATGCCGTTGTCACTGGCGACGACCGTCTCGTACGACGATGGCACGTACACCGGAAAGATCTCGGCCGTCAGGCGGCCGTCCTTCGTTCCGGCCGCTGCCTTCTGGTGCGAGCGCAGCGCGAGCTCGTCCTGCGCCTCGCGGGTGATTCCGTTCAGCTTCGCCATCTTCTCGGCGCTCTGCCCCATCGTCTCGCCGGTGCTCGGCTCGGCGATCGCCGGCGTGATCGGGACGAGATCCTTCGGACGGATGCGCGCGAGCGACGCGACGCGGCCACCGATCGACTTCGCCTTGCTCGCCGCGACGAGTGCGTCGGCGAATCCGCGCGAATGCAGGATTGGCACCGTCGACAGCGATTCGGCTCCGCCGGCGATGATGCAGTCGTGATGGCCGAGCGCGATCTGGTCGGCGGCGTCGGTGATTGCCTGGTTGGCCGAGGCGCAAGCTCGGCCGACGGTGTACGCTTCGCATCCCTTCGGCAGCTGCGGGATGAGCGAGACTTCGCGCGCAATATTCGGCGCGAGCACGGAGGGAATCACGGTGCCGAAGACGAGCGCCGTCACTTCCTTGCCATCGAGATCGGCCCGCTGCAGCAACTCGGCAACGGTCAGCTTGCCGAGGTCGATTGCCGAAATGTTCCTGAACGACGTTCCGGCTTTGACGAAGGGCGTCCGCACGCCGGCGACGATCGCGACGCGGCGTCCGGGGATGGTTGTCAGCATGCTTGGAAGCTAGACCGCAGTGACGTCCGCAGGAATAGGCGAACACGTCGGTTGATGGCGCTGGCGCGCCCTTACCGGGTCATGAATCGATCGCCATGATATCGACATGACTGGCGCACCGACTCGAGACGACATGCACGCTGCGGGCGGGCAGCCGCGACGCGCCGTTCCCGAGCCGCTTGCGATGCGGGCGCGCACGTTCGAGCGACTGGGATCGCGCCGCTTCGACGTGCTCGTCGTCGGTGGGGGAATCACCGGTGTCGGCGTCGCACGGGACGCGGCGTTACGCGGGCTCGATGTCGCGTTGGTCGAGCGCGACGATTTCGCCAGTGGGACGTCGAGCCGCTCGTCGCGACTGGTGCACGGGGGATTGCGCTATCTGGAGCACGGACACCTCCACCTCGTCTTCGAGTCGAGTCTCGAGCGCCGGCGGTTGCTCGATCTTGCGCCGCATCTCGTGCGGCCGCTCGAGTTCACCTGGCCCGTCTACGAGGGCTCGCGAGTTCCACGCTGGAAGCTGGGCGCAGGCCTGTTTCTCTATGACCTCCTCGCACTCTTCCGGAATGTCGCGCCGCACCGCCGGCTCGATCCCGACGAGGTCGCCGCGCACGAGCCGAAGCTGCTCGCCGAGGGGCTGACGGGCGGGGCGAGCTACTACGACGCGGCGACCGACGACGCCCGCCTAACGTTGGCGACCGCGCTCGGCGCGCGCGAGGCCGGGGCAACGGTGGCCAATCACGCCGGCGTTCGCCGCCTGACGGCGATGCGCGGCCACACTGATGGCGCGGTCGTCGCCGACGGGATCACCGGCGCCGAGATCACGGTGCGCGCCCGCGTGGTGGTCAACGCTGCGGGCCCGTGGAGCGACGAGATCCGCCGGCTCGACGAGCCGGGGGTGCCTCCGACGCTGCACGGCACCAAGGGCGTGCACATCACGGTGCCGCGCGGCCGCGTCGGCAATCGCGCGGCACTGACCCTGCTCTCCCCGGTCGACGGCCGCGTGATGTTCATCCTCCCCGGCGAGACGCACACGATCGTCGGCACGACCGACACCGAGACGACGGCCACTCCGGACGACGTGCGGGCCTCGCGCGCCGATGTCAGCTACCTGCTCGACGCGGCGAATCATTTCTTCCCGGCGGCCCGCCTAACGGCGGACGATGTCGTCTGCGCGTGGGCCGGCATCCGGCCACTGGTCGCTGGCCGCTTCGGCGAGGACGCCGCCGGCGCGTCGCGCGAGCACGAGATCACGGTGAGCGATCGCGGTGTCGTCTCGGTCACCGGCGGCAAGCTCACCACTTATCGCGCGATGTCGGCCGAGGTCGTCGACGTCGTGGAGCATGAGCTCGGGAATGCCGACACCGAGAGCGCGACCGCGAAGGTTGCACTCCCCGGCGGCGACATGGATTCGCTCGAGCAGGAGATGGAGCGTGCGCTGCAGGCGACCGGGAGTTCGACGCGCGCCGAGCATCTGGTGCACGCCTATGGAAATCGCTGGGGTGCCGTGTGGGCGCTTGCCCGGCGCGACGCCTTGCTCACCGCGCCGCTCGTCAGCGGCCTGCCTTACATCGGCGCCGAGCTGGCCTATGGTGTCGACAGCGAGCTCGCGCTGAACCTCACGGACCTGCTCGTCCGTCGCACCAAGGTGGCGTTCGAGACCCATGACCACGGTCGCGCCGTCGCGCCCGTCGCGGCGCGGATTGTCGGCGAGCGGCTGGGCTGGGATGCCGCGGTGCGGAGCGCGGCGATCGCCGCCTACGACAAGGAAGCGGAGCGGCTGTTCGGGATTGATGTGTGAGTGATGCTCGCGATCGCGATGAGCTGTAAGCCGTGAGCGGACGGCGCTGCCTAACGCTTCTGCATCGCCGTCCACTCGAATTGGCTAGTGCTTGTCTTTCGCCATCCGCGGATCGTCCGCCTTGTTGACGTAGGAGATATGCCACGGGCCCATTCCATGGAGCTGCACCACCGTCTCCCCATCCGCCATCACGAAGTGACGCATGCGCGGCGGAATGGCGGCGAATGTTCCAGCGGGCACCGCTTTCATCTGCGCTTCGTCGAACGTGTCGCCCATCCCGAACTTCAACGAGCCGCTGATGACGGTGACATGTTCCATCGCCGGGTGAAAATGCGGGGGAATCCTGTAGCCCGCCGGCATGCGGAGGCGCATCGTGAACGGCCCGCCTTTCATTGGATTCCCCTCGAGCACCGCGGCGGTTGCGCCGGCCGGAAGGGCGCCGGGCGCCGGGCCCCAGGTGATGCCGTCCGGCATGAACACGCTCGCCATCGCGGCCGCATGTGCCGCGTGTGGTTTGTCGCCTTTCATTCCCTGCGAATGCAGGGATGCAACCGGAAGCAGGAGTCCGACACAAATCAACGCGGTGCGCATGATCGTATACTCCGTGAGTGGAACCTTTAAGCTACGGCGCCCGGTCAGGTAGCGCCATACAGGACCGGCGGCCGCGGTGCGCTATTTCACCGCGTCGGTGAGCCCGTCGTGGATCGTCTTCAACTCCAGGACCTTGAGCTGGCGAGTCATCGTCGGCAGGCGGAGGAACGCGACTTCGCCGATCGACTTGCCGAGCAGCGCGCTCCCGATCGGCGAGGCCATGCTCACCTGACGGTCGTCGAACTCGAAGTTGTCGCCGAAGATCAGCGTGTACGTCTCGCGCGTCTTGGTCTTCTGATCTTCGACGACAACCGATGATCCGAGTCCGACCTTGTCGGTCGGGATCTGATTGATGTCGATCGAAGCGAGGCGCGACAGGCGCTCGCGAAGTTGGCTCAGGCGCGCGCGGACGAACTGCTGTCGCTCCAGCGCCGCCTTGTACTCGCTGTTCTCGCGGAGGTCGCCCAGCTCGACCGCTTTCCGAATCTCGTTGGGGAGGACGACGTTGAGCTCGTGCTGCAGCACCTCGACTTCGCCGTGTAGCCGTGCCTTCAGTTCTTCGATCATCTTGTCCGCCTGCGTGTCGCGAGCGCATCGCGCGCGTCTGTCGGCGCGGGAGCTGCGCCGCCGTCGCCAGAACCCATGGCGACATAAAAAGGGGAGCGCCCGGCGGGTGGGCCGGGCGCTTGCGTTCTGCTAGTGCGAAATCTAAGCCGGCCGGGGCGGAGCCGCAAACCCGGCGAGCGCGCAAACTCTTGCGTCCCGCAGCGAACGGCGCGGAATTACCGGGGTATCGCATTCAGCCCCGACCCTCGACCTCATCAATGCGTCTCATCTTTCGTTCGTTAGGCGCCGTCTGCGCCGCCAGCCTGCTCGCCAGCGCGGCCGCCGCCCAGCAACCCGCGCCGGCCGCGGCGACGACCGCGCCCGCGGCCAAGGGGATCATCGTCGGGTACATCTTCGATTCGACGGTGACGCGTCCGCTGGCCGACGCCACCATCCAGGTCGTACTGAAAACCGACGTCACCAAGGGGGTTTCGTTCTCGGCGATTTCGGATTCGAGCGGTTTCTTCCGGGTGACCGACGTTCCCCCCGGGATGTATCTGATCACCTTCTTTCACTCGCGGCTGGACGACCTTGGGCTGAATGGGCCGGTGAAGTCGGTCAATGTCTCGGGGGCGCGGACAGACGTCGAGCTCGGGATTCCGGGGACGCGGCGCGTGATCGCACTGCATTGCGGGGGACGCATCGCGAACGCCGACTCCTCCGGGTTGCTGCTCGGGACGGTCGTTCAGGCAGAGCGGCCGGACCCGGTCGCCGGTGCGGTCGTCACTGCACAGTGGTTCGAGATCAGCTTCAGTTCGCGGGGAATGGTCCGCTCCACGCCGACGGTCCGGGCGACGACCGACCCTAACGGCCACTTCAGCCTTTGTGGCCTGCCAACGGATGGCACGCTCAGCGTGTGGGCGAGGCTCGGGAATGCGACGACCGGCGCGGTCAACGTCGTGGTGCTGCCGCGGCGTGTTGGAGTGCAGCAGCTGTCGCTCGACGTCGCCGACACCGCGGTCGCCTCGGCTGCATCGGGGCGCGTTCGTCGTGGAGCGGCGCGGGTGAGTGGGATCGTCCGCGCGCCGTCAGGCGGCCTTCTGCCCGGCGCGCGCGTGGCGTTGAGGGGGACCGACATCGAGACCGTGGCCGATGCGGCCGGTGCATACACGCTGATCAATCTTCCCGGTGGAACGCAGACGCTCGAAGCGCGGGCGATCGGGTTTGTCCCGATCGCGCGGAGCATCACACTGTCATCGAAGCGCGCCCTGCGTTTCGATGTTCGCTTTGATTCCGCGGCGCGCATCCTCCAGACGGTCGAAGTGAAGGGCGAGGTCGTGTATGATCGCGGGACGCGCGAATTCATGGATGCGAAGAAGCGCGGGTTCGGCTTCTTCATCGATCGCGAGACGATCGAGAACCGGCAGCCCTTCAACACGAGCGACCTGTTGCGAAGCGCGCCGGGTGTGACCGTCTACAATGGCGGTCCTCCGGGGAGCGGCGCGAACATCCAGATCCGCGGCTCGAGCAACTTCAACGGGGCCTGTCAGCCGGGGATCGTCGTTGACGGCATGCGACTGGCTGGCGACGCGGGCGACATCGACCTGCTGGCGCGTCCCGAAGACATCGCGGGGATGGCCGTGTACCGCGGGCCGTCGGAGGTGCCAGCGGAATATCAGTCCGGCAGCTCGTGCGGATTGATCCAGATCTGGACGCGACGCGGCAACACCCCGCGCGGGAGGGCGAAGTAGCCGCTCCGGGGCAGCCGCGGGCGCGCCTAACGGCGAACGCCGGGCGGCCGGGGTGACCTTTCCGCTGCTATTCGAGTCGCACGACGGCGTCACCCGTGTCCGGCTGTCGCACTGGCGAAGCCGGGCCGCCGGCTACGAAGTCAGCGTCTACCTGCATCGCGGCGCATTGATTGACAGTGGATTTCCAGCCGCTGCCGCGACGGTCGCCCGGCTCGCCCGGTCGCGCGGGGTGGTCGCGGCATTGCTCACGCATCACCATGAAGACCACAGCGGCGGCGCGATCGCGCTGGCCGCGGCCGGCATCCCGCTGGCGATGTCAGCGGAGACGGCGCGCCTGATCGGACCAGCTGCGCCGATTCCGCTCTATCGCCGCGTCGTTTGGGGATCGCCCTCACCGTTAGGCGCTTTCATCCCGGCGGCACCGGTGGCAGGACTCGAGCTCGTGCCGGCGCCGGGGCACTCCGCCGATCATCACGTGATCTGGGACGCCGAACGGCGGACGGTGTTCGGCGGCGACCTCTTTCTCGGCGTGCGAGTCAAGGTCGCCCATCCGAGCGAAGATCCGCGCCTGCTCGTCGCGACGCTGCGCCGTGTCGCCTCGCTCGAGCCCGTGCGCTACTTCGACGCGCACCGCGGGCTCGTCCCGACGCCAGTGGCGGCGCTGCGACTCAAGGCCGACTGGCTCGAGGCGCTAATCGGGTCGATCGACGACCGCATCGCCCGCGGCTGGGACGACAGTGCGATCCGGCGCGAGCTGCTGGGGCGCGAGCCGTTTTCGGCATGGGTGTCGCGCGGGGAGTACGCGAAGGAGAACCTGGTGGCGACTGTGAGAGGGACGGAGACGGGGATGCGTGATGCGTGAAAGGGCGTACGGCGATGCGTGATGCGTGAAACGGCGTGACGCGATGCGTGAGGTCCTTCACGCATCGCGTCGCCCATTCGGGCATCACGCATCGTGTGGTTCATTCACGAATCACGCATCGCGTCGTCCATTCACGCATCACGCATCGCGTCGCCCATTCAGGCATCGCCGTTCTCTCGCAGCTCGCGGTAGAGCCATGCCCGGGCAAGCTGCCATTCCCGCTTGACGGTTCGCGCCGAGCGTCCGACCACCTGCGCTGTCTCCTCGACAGTCAGCCCCGCGAAATAGCGCAGTTCGACGATCCGAACCTGCTCGGGATCGAGGGCGCCGAGTCGCTCGAGTGCGGCGTCGATCGCCATCACGTCGACAGCATGCGCATCGGTCGGGGTGTCGCCGGCCACGCGGAGCGAGACGAAGAGCGCGTCGCCGCCACGCTTGCCGGCGTGATGCGCGCGCGCGTGGTCAACGAGTATTCGCCGCATCAGCCTCGCCGCGACCGCGAAGAACTGGGCGCGATTTTCCCATGTCGCACTCCGCTGGCCGATCAACCGCAGGTAGAGCTCGTGGACGAGCGCGGTCGGGTCGAGCGTATGGTCGCCGCGCTCGGCAGCCAGCTGTCGCGCTGCAATCCGCCGGCATTCAGTGTAGATCAGCGGCATCAGCTGGTCGAGTGCATCCCGGTCGCCGCCCGACCAGCGCGCGAGCAGCACGCTCACATCGACGTCGGGCGACCGGTCGCCGTCCGCCGTCATTCGGGTCCGACGCGGGCGAGCAGCGCCTGGAAGCGCCGGTCCCGGCGCAGCGCCGGGTTGTCGGTTCCCCCGGCGAGATAGACGATCGAGTTCGATCGCTCCGCAAACGACTTCGCGATCCAGACCATGGCACTGTCGATCTCGCCTAACGCGGCGAACACCCCGCCGACCGAGGCCGCGGGAAGGTACTGCGTGCCGGCACGGGCGCGCGCGTCCCGGAGCAGGCGCATGGCGGCTACCCGCTGGCCAGCGCGCGCCTCGACGCTGGCGAGCAGCAGCAGCGACAAGGGGGCTGAATCGGACAGCGCGACCGCGCGCTGCCCCTCGGCGATTGCCTCAGGCGTTCTCCCGACGTGGAGCAGCGCATCGGCCAGTCGCCACCGTGCCTGCGCATAGTTCGAGTCGAGTGCGAGCGTCCGTTCGAACTGGGCGATCGCGTCGTCATGGCGGCCGGCTCGGTCGAGTATCCAGCCGACATTGGTGTTGACGATCAGCGAGAATGGATCGAGCTCGCGGGCGGCGAACACCTGGGCAAGGGCTTCCGGCATGCGCTGCCGCGACATCAGCAGGTTCGCGTACCAGATTCGGCCCATCGAGTAGCTGGGGTTGAGCTCGACGGCTCGGCGGAATTCCTGCTCGCTGTCACCGAACCGCCAATCGTAATGCAACACGTAGCCGAGTGCGGCATGCGCCTCGGCAGACGATGGATCCATCCGCAGCGCCTCCATCGCCTCCGCTGCGGCTCGTGGGCGGAGCGATTGCGGCGATCCGCCACCGAGCAATACAGTGCCGAGCTGGTTGAAGCAGTCGGCGAGTGCCGCGTGAGCCGGCGCGTAGGTCGGGTCCAGCTCGATGGCGCGCGTGTAGTGCCTGATCGCGGCCTGCAGCGATGCCTGCGTTCGCTTGTTCCACTCGTACCGCCCCTTGAGGTACTCTTCATAGACAGCGGGCGACACGGCGCGAACGGCGGCGATGCGCTCGCGCGCACCGGGTCGGAGTGTCATCCGCATCGCGCGCGTCAGCTCGCGAACGATGTCAGCTTCGAGCGCGAGGACCTCGCTCCCGTCGCGTTCGAAGCGGTCCGACCAGATGACACGCCCGTCGGCGGAGTGGACCAGTTGCACCGCCACGACGACGCGCTTCCCCCACCGAAGCAGCCGGCCTGCGACCACGACATCGGTTCCCAGCGCCCTCCCGACGGCGGCACTGCTGTTCGCGCCCGCTGCGGCGCGCGTGGCCGATGAGCGAGACAGCACCCGCATGTCGCCTGCGGCGCCGAGCTCTGTGGTGAGCGCGTCGGTGATCCCATCGGCGTAGTAGCCGGCCCGCGGATCGCCGGTCGCGTTGCCCAGCGGAAGGAACGCGAGCGTCGACACGGGCTCGCTGAGCGCGGTGTTGAAGCGCGCACGGAGCTCGACTGCGCCGGCGACCAGCACGCCAAACAGCAGCACCGCGGCTAGGGCGACTGCGATCGTCCGCCGGTGCACCGAGAGCAGCAAGCCGGCGACCAGCAGCGCGCCGTGGCGGCGACGGACCCGATCGAGCGCGTCGCGCACGGCGTCGGCGCGCTGATACCTCGCGTCAGGATCCTTGGCGAGGCATCGCTCGATCAGCAAGCGAAGCGCCAGCGGGACGCGTCGCGGCATCGGCGCCGGCGGCTCGCCGAGAATCGCTGCACTCGTTTCGAACGGAGTCCGGCCGCGGAAGGGCAGTGCTCCGGTGACCAGCTCGTAGAGCAGGATGCCTAACGACCAGATGTCGCTCCGGACGTCGGCGCGTCCCCCGCGAAGCACCTCGGGCGCCATGTGGCTGAGCGTGCCAGCCAGTTCCCCGGCCGCCGTGAGTGTCGACCCTTGTGACTGCGCGACGGCACCGTCAGGCAGCTCGCGGGCGAGGCCGAAATCGAGCACGATCGGTTGGCCTGCCGCGCTCATCACGACGTTCGCGCTCTTCAGGTCACGATGGATGATGCCGTGGGCATGTGCGTAAGCGAGGGCGTCGGCGACCTGCGCGCCGTAGCCGATGGCGTCCCGGAGTGGGGGGACGGCACGGCGAATGACCTCGCTCAACGGCGGGCCGTCGACGTAGGCCATCACGATGAAGGGCGCACCATTTGCGACGTGGACATCGTGGACTGTGCAGATGTTCGGGTGCGAGAGGAGCGCGGCGTGCCTCGCCTCGCGGAGCAGGCGCCGCCGCGCTGCGTCGTCGGCGAGATCGGGTCGCACCATCTTGATGGCGACGTCGCGTTCGATCAGGACGTGGCGCGCGCGATAGACCTCGCCCATTCCGCCGACGGCGATGAACTGCACGATCTCGTAGTCTCCGATGCGTTCCCTCGGCGCCAGCTTCGGCGACGCGGGGACAACGGCCAGCGCGTCGCCGCCAAGGAATGCGGCCGCCGGGATCTCGCAGAAGCTGCCGGCTTCGGCGTCGTTGGCGAGCAGCGACTCGACCTCGCGGCGAAGCGCCGGGTCTTCACCCGCCGCGGTCTGGACGAATGTGGCGCGCTCGTTTGCCGGCAGCTCCAGTGCATCGAGAAACACCGCCTTCACGCGGGCCCAACGGGCGTTTGGGCCCGGGGTGGAGTCCGAACGGCCGCCTTCATCCGGCATGGTGTCCTTGACGCAAAGGCCCCTCGGAAGGCATGATCGGTCTACGATACGCCCCCCCAGCGACTGTGGCAATCTGGCGCATGGCCCGGTTCCGATTCGCTTTGCGCGTCATGAGGTGGATTCCATGGTCTCACAGCGGCATCGTGCCGCGCAATCCCCGATACGCCCGAGGTAAAAATGCGACGCATCACGCAGGGAACCGCTCTCGTTCTGGCCGCACTGCTCACCGCGTGTGCCACCGACACGATCGAGGGGCCGACATCGTCCGCCGCGCCGCCCGCCCTGACCAAGGGCGCGAGCCTCGACGCGACCTTCACCTACGCCACCGTCGATGTTCCCAACTCGACCAACACGACGGCGTGGGGAATCAATCCGGGCGGTGACATTGTCGGCAGCTACACGGACGCCACGGGACTGCATGGTTTTCTGCTCCATGATGGGGCATACACATCGATCAACTATCCCGGCGCAGCGCGGACCCAGGCCCGTGGCATCGGGCCGGCGGGTGACATCGTCGGCAACTATAGCCGGCGAGGGGAGGTGGGCGTCAGCACGCACGGGTTCCTGCTCACGCGTGACGGCGAATTCCGGCCAATCGACTACGACCCGCATCCGAATACGATCGCGCAGCGCATCCTTCCCGACGGAACCATCCTCGGCTGTCTCCACGATGGCGACACGATGGACAGCATGCACGGCATCGCCATCGGGCGCGGTGGACGCAGTGAACTGGCGCAGCCAGCGACGATGAACAACGGCGGCACGCCTAACGGTCGCCGGCTGACCGGGCTGTTTACCGACACCGACAATCGAACGAAGGGCTACCTGCTCGAGGACGGGGTCTTCACGTCGTTCATGGTCCCGCAAAGCATCTTCACCGCAGCCTGGGACATGAACCCAGCCGGCGAGATCGCCGGTGCCTACGCCGACGCGGCGTCCCACTTCCACGGGTTCGTCCGTCTTGGCGACAGCTACGCGGCGCTGGACGTAGCCGGCGCGGTGGCAACCCGCGCCTTCGGCATCAACCCCGGTGGCTCGGTGGTCGGCGCCTACGTCGCGGGCGGGCGGACACACGGCTTCATCGCAACGCCCGCGAGTGACTGAGCGTTCAGCTCACCGGTGCATCGGAAGCTTCGAGTCGGTGGCTTCCGAGAGAAGCGGCTCCTCGCTCGCCTTCGCAAACTCGGCGAGCAGGGCGTTCATCATCTGCTGCCTGCGGTCGAAGAGGCGCTTCAACGGGCGCTTCTTCGACCGGGCGAGGGCGTAGCTGGTGAGCAGCGGGAGCGCGACGGTCGAGTCGAGGTAGCAGACGACGGCGTCAGGCAGGCGGTCGGGATCGATCTTTCCCCAGCTCACTGCCTCCGCCGGCGTCGCGCCGGAGAGTCCGCCGGTGTCGGGGCGGGCGTCGGTGATCTGGAGGAAGTAGTCGTGGCCGCGCTCGTCGATGCCTAACACTTCCTGGATCTGCGGCTCGGTCTGCAGGATGAAGTTCTTCGGGCTGCCGCCGCCGAGGATCATCACCCCGCTCTTGCCGCCGCCGCGCTTGGCGGCGAGGACGATCGACGCCGTCTCGTTGACGTCCTGGTTGGGGTCGATCAGGCACTTCCCGCCCTCGAGCGCCAGCGCCGCGACATTCATCCCGATCGACGAGTCGCCGGGCGACGATGTGTAAATGGGCACGCCGGCCGCATGGGCCGCACTGAGCAGCGACCGGGTCCCGATCCCTAACGTCCTCTCGCGCTCGCGGACGTACTTGCCGCAGAGGTTGTGGAACTCGGCGCTCGACATCGCCCGCTGGAACTCGGGGGCGCGGATGATCTGGCGGAAGAAGGCGTCAGTCGAGAGCAGGACGTCATAATCGAAGAAGATGTCGTAGATCCGGACGACGCCCTCCTCGCGCAGCACGGTGTCGCTTTCCTGCGGGTTGCCGCGGTGCATGGCGAGGCCGAGGCCGAAGTGCGTGTCGTGATACAGGTTCGCCCCGGTCGAGATGATCCAGTCGACGAAGCCGGCCTCGATCAGCGGGATCAGCGCCGCCATGCCGAGTCCGGCCGGGGTCAGCGCCCCGGTCAGCGTCAGGCCTAACGTGACGTCCGGCTCGAGCATCTTGCCGGAGAAGAGCTGGCACGCTTCGCGAAGCCGCGCTGCGTTGTAGGCGAGGAAGGTTCCGTCGATCAGGTCGGCGACCGTCTCGCCGCCGTCGATCCGGCGCGGGTCGATCTTCTTTCCCTTTAGGAAGCGGCTCTTCTCGTGCGATGTCTCGGTGGCGGCGCCTGGAGCAGCTCTCGCCGCGCGCGTGCCTGCGCGCTCGCGCTCTTCAGCGACGCGCTTCTGCTCACTCTTGTTGCCCGCTGCCGAGGAACGCTTGCTCGCGCCGGGGCGCGATGCCTTGAAGCCGGTTCGTTCGCGCTGCGGCTCGCTCTTTTTCTTCCCGCCCTTCGAGCCGTCACCCTTTGGCATTCGACTTCTCCGCCCGCGAGCCCGCGGTCCTGTCCTGCGAATTGTAGGAGCTGATCACCGCATGGGCCGCTTCGGCCGGATCGTCGGTGAGCAGCATCAGGTCGAGATCACCAGCCGAGATCTTCCGCTCGCCGAGCACGCGAGTCTGCAGCCAGCGGACCAGTCCCGCCCAGTAGTGGCGGCCGAAGAGGATCACCGGGAACTGGTAGATCTTGCCGGTCTGGATCAGCGTCAGCGCCTCGAACAGTTCATCGAGCGTGCCGAATCCGCCGGGGAAGATGATGAACGCCACCGAGTACTTGATGAACATCGTTTTCCGCACGAAGAAGTAGCGGAAGTTCACCAGCGTATCGACGTAGGGATTGGCCCCCTGCTCGAAGGGGAGCTCGATGTTGCAGCCGATCGAGCGGCCACCGCCTAACCGTGCACCCTTGTTCGCCGCTTCCATGATCCCCGGTCCGGCGCCGGTGATGATCGAGAAGCCGGCTTCAGCGAGCAGTCGCGACACCTCGGTGGACTGCGCGTACTGCGGATCGTCGGGGTGCGTCCGCGCCGAGCCGAACACCGAGACACCCTTCTCGACGGTGGCGAGGGTGTCGAAACCCTCGATCACTTCGCTCATGATCCGCAGCGCGCGCCATGTGTCGGTGCGCGTGAAGTCCGAGTACTTTCGCCGGTCGTCGGTCGCTGGCGTGCTGAGGAGCTTCTCGTCCTCCGTGAGCGGCGGACGCCAGTCGCGAATCGCATCGTCGATCACGCGCGTGGTCGCGCCCGAGACCCGCGTCTCGACACCCTGCGACGGCGGTATGCGTCCCGCGGCCATGTGCCCTTCCTCGGTCCGCTCGCGCGCACCCTGCTGCGCTTCCTGCTGCGCCGCGGCGAGCAGCCCGGGATGCGCCTTCTTGCCGCTTGCAGTGCGCGGGGTGCCAGCGCGCTTCGTGGGCGACTTTGTCTTCGCGTCCGACTTTGCACTCGCCGCTGCGCCGCGCTGCACCGTCGTCTTTTTTCGTGAGGCCATGGCGAAGTCTCTCCTCGCGTCGGTCGAAGGTCAACGGTAGTCCGCTGGCGGGGACTTTGGTCGACACGGCGATGAGGAACGCAGAAGGAGCCGATGCAGTGAAGCGAGCGCAGAGACGAACAACGATTGCGGTTGCGTCTTTCGCCGTGGTATGTGCCGCCCAGCACCTTCCCTCCTCTCTCATCCCTCATCGGAGCCTCCCTCGTCCCCCATCGCCGTGTCCCAAGCCAGTCGACGCGGTAGATTCCCGTGTGCCCGTAATCATCCTCGTCGCTGACGGCGCGCGTCCCGACAGTCTGGCCGCGGCGATCGACGACGGGTCGCTTCCCGCGCTCGCCCGGCTCCGCGCCGAGGGCGCGGCGTATACGGTGACGTCGGCTTTCCCGTCGGTGACCGGACCGGCGTACGCGCCGTTTCTCCTCGGACGGTACCCAGGGCCCGTCGGGCTCCCCGCGCTCCGCTGGTTCGATCGCGCGCGAACTGACGCGTCCTTTCCGCACTACACGCGCAGCTACGTCGGCCACGAGATGCGTCACGTCGATGCCGATCTCGCAGCCGACTGCCCGACGATGTTCGAGCTGGTGCCGCGTTCACTCGGCTCGTTGAGCATGATCCAGCGCGGGCTGCACCGGAAAAAACGCCTCGGTGCAAGTGCCCGATTCATGTTGCGGGTCGCGCGCACCCATTTCTCCGGGGACGCGTCGCGCTGGCTGACCATCGATCGTGAGATGGGTCATGAGGTGGCCAGCCGGGTGCGCACCGAACGCCCCGACTTCGTGTTCGCTGCGCTCACCGGAATCGACAAGGCCTCGCACGCTGAGGGACACGATCACGGCCTCGTGGCCGATGCGATGCGCATCGTCGATCAGGTCGCCGCTGAACTGCGACACGACGCCGAGCGCGGCGGGTGGTGGGACGAGACGCATCTCTGGGTGGTCAGCGATCACGGACATTCTGCGGTCACGGACCACGACGATCTCGCCGCCGCAGTCGCCGATGCCGGCAACCGGGTCGTCGCGCATCCGTGGATCTACCGGAGGCGTCCCGATGTGGCGGTGATGGTCAGCGGCAACGCGATGGCGCACCTCTACCTCGATCTTGCGGCGCGCCAACGTCCGTGGTGGCCGGCGCTCGCGACGCGCTGGGGCGCGCTGGCCGAGATGCTGGTGCAGCGTTCGTCGGTGGACATCGCGCTGCTGCCGCACTCGCCGACAAGCTGCGAAGTCGTCACCGCGCGTCGCGGTCGGGCGATGGTCGAGCGGACGGCAGTCACCGGCGGAACACCGACCTATACCTACCGGCGGCTCGATGGCGACCCGTTAGGCATCGGGACGAATCTCTGCGGAGTGAGCGGCGACGAGGCCTACGACGCGACGTTCAGCGGTGATTACCCCGACTCGGTCGTCCAGATCGCGAACCTCGCGGGTGCAGCGCGATCGGGGGAGATCATTCTGTCGGCGGCGCGCGGGTGGGACTTTCGCGCCCGCTTCGAACCAATCCCGCATCGCTCGTCCCACGGTGCGCTGCACCGCGACCACATGCTCGTGCCGCTGGTCGTAAATCGTCCAACGGCAGTACAGCCTCGACGGACAGTCGACGTAATGCCGAGCGCGTTGAAGCTTCTGGGTATCGCGCCTCCTGCGACGCTCGACGGCCGCTCATTCGCCTGAACGCCGCGCCGGCGGTGGCTCGTCTCAACCAGCATCTCGCGTTCGACCGTCCCCCAACGGTAACTTCGCGGCAACGTCCTGGAGAAACCATGAGCAGAATCGCCATTGTCGCCGCGGCATTGATCGGTCTGGCCGGCTGCGGGCCCCATGCGACGCATGCGGCGCCGCAGAATCGCAACCTGATCACCGCGGACGAGATCGCGCGCTCGAACGCAAGCAATGCGATGGAAGCGGTCGAGCGACTGCGGCCCTCGTTCCTGCGGACGCGCGGCGCGCAGTCAATGCAGAACTCCGAGCCGCCGACGCCGATCGTCTACGTCGACGGGATGCGTTACGGGACGCTGCAGACGCTGTCGACGATCCCCGCGCTCAGCATCCTCTCGATCGAGTACATGAACGCGATCGACGCGTCGCAGCGCTTCGGGATGGGGCACGAGGGCGGCGCGATCGTGATCAACACCAGGCACTAGCCGTCCCGTTCATGATCTCGGTACGTCGCGGATGGTTCCGCCTGTCGCTCGCGCTCGCCGCGCGCGGCGTTCGCCACCCGCGCGTCGCGCTCGACCTGCTCGGCGTCGCCTGGCGGTTTCGCTCGCGACACTGGTGGCGACGTCCCCCATTTCTGCCGCTGCCTGACGCTGCCTACCTGCGCTGGCGGATGCACACCGCGTACGGCGATCACGATGCAGTCCCCCCCGCTGACGACGTCGTGCGCTACGCGCGCTGGTCGCGCGAGCAGGGGTGACAGCCATGCTGTCCGCGGAGCGTCCACCGGTACCGGTTACCTCGGCGGAGCGCGCGCGGGAAACCATGGCGCGCGATGCGCTGGCGCACCGGCTCAAGGCGCAGGCCTATGGGCTCGGCTTCGATCTCTGCGGGATCACCTCCCTGGGTCCCGTCGAGACGGCGCCGGCATTCGACGCCTGGCTTGCAGCCGGTCGTGCTGGCGAGATGCACTACCTGCTGCGTGGCGCCGAGAAGCGGCGCGACACCCGGCTGCCTTACGATGGCGCGACGACGGCGATCGTGGTCGCGATGGATTACGGTGGTGCGGAGCCCGCTGGTCCGGTCGCCCGCTACGCGCGCGGCGATGACTACCACGACGTGATGACATCGCGGCTCGTCGAGCTGCAGGCGTGGCTGTCGGCGGAGATCGGGGCCCCGGTGGCCGGCAAACCGTACGTGGACACCGGGCCGATCCTCGAGCGCGATCTCGCCCGGCGCGCCGGGCTTGGCTGGTTTGGCAAGAACACGAACCTGCTCAATCCGACGTTAGGCTCGTTCTTCTTCCTCGGCGCGCTGCTCGTCGACATCGACCTGCCAAGCGATGCGCCGTTCGAGGCCGACCGCTGCGGGAGCTGCCGGCGGTGCATTGATGCCTGCCCGACCGATGCACTGGTCGATCCGCGGGTACTCGACGCGACACGCTGCATCTCCTACCTGACGATCGAGCTGAAGGGGGCGATTCCCGAGCCGCTCCGACCTGCGTTAGGCGATCTGGTCTACGGATGCGACATCTGTCAGGACGTCTGCCCGTGGAACGAGAAGTTCGCGCGGACGCTGCCCGCGGCGTCGCCGTTCGCGCCGCGTCAGGCGTTGGGCGGGAAGGACGCGCGGACGCTGGCCCGCGAGCTGCTCGACATGACGCAGGAGGAGTTCGCCGCGTCGTTCAGCGGCTCGCCGATGAAGCGGGCCAAGCCGCGCGGGCTCAAGCGCAACGCCGCGGTGGTGTTAGGCAACGTCGGCACAGCGGACGACATCGACGTGCTCACGCGCGCGCTCGAGGACCTCGAGCCGCTGGTGCGCGAGAACGCGGCGTGGGCGCTCGAGCGGGTCACGAGTGCCGCCCCACCGCGCGACCGCGCAGCCGCCGTGCCGCGGTCGGGTGTCACGGGCCGACCTCGAGCGACGAGCTGATGTCGATGCAGCGGTGGAGCGTGCGGTACACCGGGCAGTGCATGTGGTGCGCGGCGTGCGCCCGCTCGGCCGCAGCACGCACGTCCTCCGGCGCCGCGAGACGGTACGCCACGTGGATGCGGCGGATGACAAGCACACCGTCTTCCAGCTCGATCTCGCCGCGCGCCTCCGCGACGAGCCGGCCCCGACTCGCGTCGATGTTGCGCGCCTCCAGCGCGCCCCCGAGGGTGCCGACCAGTCAGCCGGCTGCCGACGCGACGATGTAGTCGAGCGTCGTGGCGTGCGGGTCGGGCACCTCGCCGAGGACGCCGTAGTGCGCGGCCACCGCGCCATGCGTGCCGAACCGCACAGGCTCGGCCTCGGCCGGCAGGTAGGCGAGGCGTAGTGCGCCCATCTGGCGCTCGATCCGGACGGTGGACACGTAGGTCGGCTCGGTCATGGACGGTCTCGCAGGCGGGGGTGATGTGCAGCGAGGGCCGGCCGACATCGGCGGCCGGTCCCCGCTGTCCTCTGCAAGACGCGCACTCCGCGTCACAGGCCGCTCGGTTTAGCGATCGGCGCAGTCGCTCACTGCATGCTGCCGCGGGTGGTGGCGGCCACCTCGCGCACGCGCCACTCCTCCTAGGATGTGTGCCCCTGCAACATCAAGTTCGCAGACGAGTTGAAGGAGCCGGCGTTCGCGGTGGGCGCCGCGTTAGGCACGCGCCAAGCAGGCGCGAGTTCTCGCGTGCGAGGTGCCGGCGATGCCGCCGGAGAGGTTGTCCCCGGCGTTCCCGGGCTTACCGATGCCGGGCCGCGCGCCGTCGCGCCGAAAAGAGGATACCGACGCCGACCGCGTTCGCCGCCACGATGATGAGCACGATCTTGAGCGCGAACGACGTCGCGCTGGTCACGCTGATGATCGGGAACACGGCCAGCGCCACGTACAGCAGCGTCATGAGCAGCCCCGAGGCGGAGACGACGCGGAGCCACAGGGATGGCCGCACCCCCAGGCTCCGCAGCCCGAAGATCGGGATCGCGAACATCACGACGTAGGTGAGCGAGTAGAAGACCCCGCTCGCGTTGAACAGGAGCTGGAACGCCTCCGCCTGTCCGACGCCGATGAGGCTCAGCGTCGCGAAGGCGAACGCGCAGCAGCCGACGAGCAAGATCGAGTTCACCGGCGTGCGATACCGCGGGTGCAGGCGCGCGAACCACGGCGGGAGCAGACTGTCCCAGCCGGCGACCATCGGCAGGCGCGCGACGGCCGTGAAGGTGAAGCTCGCCTGCGCCACGCGCGTCGCGAGCGTCATCAGGATCGCCGCGGTCACGAGCTGACCCGCGACGCCGAACGGGCCAAAGCCGACGCGGAGCACCTGCGCCATCGGCCCGATGAGGTCGATGTCCTTCGTTGGGATGTACGCGACAACGGTGCTCGTGCCGAGCACGAACATGAGCGCGATGATCGGCGTCGCGATAAGCACCGACCGCCCGACGGAGCGCGCCGGCGATCGCGTCTCACCGGCGAGAATGGCGACGTACTCGAACCCGCCGAGCGCGCCGAAGCCCATCTTGGCGAGGAGATTCAGGTTGAGGAGCGAGGAGCTCGGCAGCGCGGTCGACAACGGGTGATACTCGCGCAGATGCCCGGTGGCGAGTCCGAGAAAGGGCAGTACCAGGATCGCGCCGAAGATGCCGAGCATCATCACGCCGCCCGCGTTGTGCACCCACTTGCCGAGCGAGAGGCCGATCGACGACGAGACGACCATGAGGGTGAGGATCACCCCCGCGGACAGCGCCACGAACCAGTTGCTCGTCCGCATCCACGCCGCACTCGGCCCGATGGCGTACGAGAGGTAGGTCGCGCACTGCAGCCCGATCTCCGACGTAAACACGATGACGTAGAGCCAAAGGTTCCACGCCAGCAGGAAGCCCACGGTCTCGTTGAAGCCGAGCTTCGCCCACTGGTACAGGCCCCCCTCGAGCGGCATGAGCCGGTTGAGGTACATCACCACCGCCGCGGACGGCAGGTAGAAGAGCACGATGGCCAACAGCCAGAAGACGACGTGCGCGGGCCCAAGCTTGCCGGCGACGCCGATCCACGTGAGGCCGACGATGAAGAGGATCTGCGTGAGCACCAGGTCGCCGACGCCGAGCTCCTTCCGGAGCGACGCGCTGTGCGCCTCGACGCGCGCTTCGGCCTCGGCGAGCGCGGCCCGCGGCGATCCCTCGGTCGCGTCAGGCATCACTTGCCACCGTCGATCGCGATCACCTGGCCGGTGATCCAGTTGGCCTGCTCCGACGCGAAGAAGAGGACCCCGTACGCGATGTCGTCGGGCGTACCTAGCCGCTTGAGTGCGATGCCGTCGAGGAGGGCGCGCTGTCCGTCCGCGCCGTACGACGCCCACTGACGCTCGGTCGTGGGGTTGGAGCGCACGAAGCCGGGCGCGATGCAGTTGACCGTGATCGCCCACGGCCCCAGCTCGTGCGCCAGCTGCCGCGTCAGCCCAATCTGCGCGGCCTTCGCCGACGCGTAGGCCTGAATGCCCGTGAGGCTGATCCCCAGGCCGGCGCCGCTCGAGATGTTGACGATGCGTCCGCCGCGCACCGCCTTCATCCCCGGGGCGACGGCCTGCGCGCAGTAGAAGGCGCCGCTGACGTTGACGTCGAAGATGTCCCGCCACTGCTCAGGCGTCACGTCCTCGAGCGGGCGCCCGACCTGGCCCAGTACGCCGCCGGCGTTGTTCACCAAAATGTCGACGCGGCCCGTCGCCTCGGCCGCCTCGGCCACGAACGCGTGCACGGCACGCGAGTCGCGCACGTCCACCACGCGCGCCGTGCACGCGCCGCCGACCGGGGAGCCTGCCGCCGCGCCCAGCCGCGCCGTCTCGGCCACATCGGCCTCGAGGACGTCGCACGCCCACACGCGCGCGCCGCGCTCGGCGAGCGAGCGCGCGATCGCGCGACCGAAGCCGTGGGCGGCGCCGGTGACGATCGCCGTCCGGTCCTGGAACTCGTGGGTCACGGGACGGTGGCGGGCATGGCCGCGGCGAGGGTGTCGAGCGTCTCGAGCGACTGCACGCGCTCGCCGCGCTCGACGTCGTGGACCAGCGCGACGAGACGCGCGGTAAGTGGCGTGGGGACGCCGGCCTCCGCGCCGAGCGTCACGACGATCCCGAGCTGCGCGTCCACCTCCGTCGGCCGCCGACGCACGGCGAGGTCGCGCCAGATCCCGCTGTGCGACTTGGCCGATCGGCGGTTGTGCGCCACGAGGTCGTCGAGCGAGCGATCCGCGGCGCCGCTCGGCGCGCTCGGCAGGTACGCGGCGGGATCGAAGCCATCGAACGGTTCCGGCGTGACGCCGCGCGCCTCCGCCACGGCGAGGATCTCTCGCGCCAGGGCGACGTAGAGCGGGCGGTGGCGCGGCATCGCGAGCCCGTCGGCGATCGATTCATTGGTGAGGGCGGTGGCGAACAGCATCGCGCCGTACGCCTCCTTCCCCCACAGGTAGCCCCAGATGTTGGGCGTGGCGATGGCGCGCTCGTCGAAGTCCCGCCACGCGTCGCGGATGGCGAGGACGCGCGGCGTCAGGGCGCCGTCGATCTCGCCCACGACCGCCGCACCACGGCCGCCGTGGTGGATCACGCCCGGCTCGAGGTAGTCCGCGCCGAAGTTGACGAACGCCCCGACGGTGCGCTCGCGCCCGACGATCCGCGCGATGGCGAGCTCGTTCAGCCCGTTCTGCGCCGACACCACGCAGCCCGAATCAGACAGGTGCGGGCGCATCAGACGCGCGGCCTCCTCGGTGTGCTGCGCCTTCGTCGCGAGGACGATCGTCTCCCACTGGCCCACGAGCGCCGCCGGTGTGGCGGCGGCCACGTGTGCCGTGAATTCGGCGAGCGGCCCGGTGATGCGGAGCCCATCGCGCGCGATCGCCGCGACGTGCTCGTCGACGGTGTCCACGAGCGTCACGTCGTGCCCGGCGCGGGCGAGATGGGCGCCCAGGGTGCCGCCGATGGCACCCGCGCCCCAGATGAGACAGCGCATCGGTGCCGGCGTCAGGACTCGTTGCCCCACGAGCCGTCAAGCAACGCGCGCGTCTCGTCGACCGCGACCTGCCAGAGCGCGAGCATGTCGTCGTCGGCGCGCTGGTAGCGGCCCCCGAAGTTGCCATCGTCGAGGTAGTCGCGGAGCGCGGTCGGATCGAGCGCGCGCACCCGCGCGAGATCGACCATCGGCCGCTGCGTCGCCGGGAGGGCGACGTCGGGCAGCCGCGTCCACGGGAAATTTTCCATCCACGACCCGTGCGACGCCACCGGGTCGATGGCCTGCACCTTGGCCCACGTGTGCGGCGCATTCCACCAGTTGTGGAACATCACCTGGCAGCCCGGCTGCTCGACGGCCCACTCCTGGACGAACGGCTGCACCGCGCTGTTGCCCCCGTGACCGTTGACGATGAGGATGCGGCGGAAGCCGCTGTGGGCCAGCGAGTCGAGGATGTCGCGCACGACACGGAGATGCGTCTCCACGCGCAGCGACACGGATCCCGGGAACTCACGAAAGTACGGCGTGACGCCGTAGGCCACGACGGGGAACACTGGCACGCCGAGCGGCTCGGCGGCCTCCGCGGCCACGCGCTCGGGGAGGATGCAGTCCACCGTGAGTCGCAGGTGGCTGTGCTGCTCCGTGCTGCCGAGCGGCAGCACGGCGCGGTCGTCGCGCCGCAGGTACTCCTCGACCTGCATCCAGTTCATGTCGCCAATGCGCACATCGCTCCCGGTCTCGTGGTCAAGAAGGGGACAAAATATGCGCCGGATGAGCGGAGGGCGAGAGGTCGGAACGCGGGCGCCGCCACTGGCGCGCACCACTGCGCGCGCGCATCCTTGCGCCACACGGCGCCAGTGGGCGCCCCCTCCCCTTCCCGAACCTCCTGCTCATGCGCCGCCCCCACGTCGCGTCCTGGCGCCGAGCGCACGCGCTCGCCGTCACGCTGTTCCTCGCCGCCGGCGCGGCCGGCGGCGCGACCGCGTGCGCCTCCCGTGCCGGTGGCAGTGCCGCGGCGCCGTCGCTCGCCGGCGACTGGGATGCCTACCTCGCGAGCGGATCCGCGGCGCGGCCGGGCTTCGAGGGGTGGCGCCGCCTGGGCTTCGCCCACTTCGCGGCCGGAGACTCGGGCATGGCCGGCGCGATCCGCCGGCGCACGGGGGAGTCGATCCTCGAGGTCGCGCGCGTCGTCGTGCGCGGTGATTCCGTTTTGCTCGCGGACACCGGTGGGCGGGCACTCGCCGCCGCGTGGCGCGGCGACACGATCGCCGGCGTGCTGCTCGAGGGCGGCAGGCCCGCGGGGCGTCGCGTCCGCCTCGTGCGCCGCACCGCGCCGTTCGCCGTCGAGCAGCCTTATGCGCTGTGGCCCGGCGCCGTCTCCGACTCGCAGTTCGCGGTGAGCGAGGACACGCTAGTCTTCATGACGACGCGCGACGGGGCGCGGCTGGCGAGCTACGTCGCGCGACCCGTCGGGCAGGGACCGTACGGCGTGGTCCTCCAGCGCACGCCCTACACACGCATCCTCCCGGCGGCTGGGCTCTACTGGGCATCCCGCGGCTACATCTTCGTCGCGCAACATGTGCGCGGGCGCGACGCCTCCGACGGCACCGACTTCGGCGATTACGACACCGACGTGCGCGACGGCTACGACGCCGTGGAGTGGGCGGCGCGGCTTCCCGGCGCGAATGGGCGCGTGGGGATGATCGGCCACTCGGACGAGGGGCGGCTCGCCTGGTACGCGGCGGTGAGCGCCCCGCCACACCTCGCGGCGATCGCGCCCTCGGCGGCGACGGGCGATCCATGGCGGATCGTGCCGTACGAGGACATGGTGTTCTCGCCGATCAACGTGGCATGGGCGTGCCTCATGCGCGCGCGCACGCTGCAGGACATCAGCGATCTGGACATCGGCGCGGCGCTCGCGCACCTGCCGCTCACCGACCTGCCGCAGCGGCTCGGCTGCGGCGATGTGCCGCTCTGGGACCGGTGGATCGCGCACCCAACGCTCGACGCCTACTGGCGCGCCCACGCCGTGACGACGCGAATCGCGGGCGTGAAGGCGCCGGTGCTCCAGATCTCGGGATGGTACGATGACTCCCGCGGGCCGATCGACTACACGACGGCGCTGAGCGGCGTGCCCGGTCATCCGCCGATCCGGCTCGTCATGGGCCCGGGCGCCCACAAGGGGGTCGATTACGTGGCCGGCGCGTTCGGGCCGCAGTCGCGCGTCGACACGCGACGTTTTCAGCTCCGCTGGTTCGACCACTATTTGCTGGGCAAGAACAACGGCGTCGAGCGCGAGCCGCCGGTGGACATCTTCGTCTTCGGCGACGACGCGTGGCGCCAGGAGCCGGCGTGGCCGCTCGCGCGCGCGGTCCCCACCCGGTGGAATCTCGCCTCGCACGGAGGGGCGAACACGAGCCGCGGCGACGGCGTGCTCGACACGCTGCCGCCGACCGGCGCGCCGATCGACACGTTCACCTACGATCCGGCTGATCCGACGCCCTTCCTCATCGACTCGCGCGAGCTCGAGACGTCGCTCAACGAGGACTTCACCGCGCTCGGCGCGACACGCCGGGACGCGCTGGTCTACACCTCGGCGCCGCTGACGAAGCCGGTCGAGGTCACCGGGCTGATGTCGGCCACGCTCTGGGCGGCGACCGACGCGCGGGACACCGACTGGATGGTGATGCTGCTCGATGTGTTTCCCGACGGCCACGCCGAGCGCGTGCAGGACGGCGTGGCGCGGGCGCGTTTCCGCCAGGGCTACGACCGGGCGGTGCCGCTCACTCCCGGTAGCGTCGAGCGCTACAATTTGGACATGTGGTTCACGTCACGCGTGTTCGAGCCGGGACACCGGCTCCGGGTGAGCGTGTCGTCGGCGCTGTTCCCGAAGTACGACCGGAACCTGAACACGGGCGGGAGTAACGAGCGAGACAGCACGTTCGTGGTCGCCCACCAGCGGCTCGTGCACGATGCGGCGCACCCGTCGCACGTCGTGCTGCCGGTGATCCCGCGCTGACGCCCGCGTTCAGGGAGCCGGCGTTCGCGCCTCGTGAGTCGTTAGGCGGTAAGGACTCCCGCGCACTGGCCCGGGAACTGCTCGAGATGTCGCGGGCCGAGTTCAACGCCGTTTAAAAGGGGTCGGCGATCAAGCGCGAAACGACGTGTCCGTGTCAGCCGCCGGCCCGCACCTTCCGGAGCGTCTCGTCGACGGCCCGTGCGGCGGCGACCACCGCGCCCGCGAGGTACCCCGGCTCGCTCGGGCCGGTCTCGCTGCCGGCGAGCGCGAGGCGCGCCTGCCACGGCCCCGACACCCACGGCGCGGGATCCGGGGCGGGATGCCTCGTCGCCACGCGGTCGGCCGCGGTCGCGGTCAGCGGGTCGGCCGCCCAGTCCTTGAACAGGGTCGCGCGCGGGTGTCGCGCCTGTGCCCCGAAGAGCCGCGCCAACTGGTCGAGGCACGCGCCGGTCAACGCGTCCTCGCCGAGCGCGGCGCGCTGGTCGGCGCCGACGCCGAGGAAGCCGAACAGCGCCGCCCGGCCCGACGCCGTGGTCGAGTCGTGGATCTCGGGCATCGGCCCGACCATGCTCTGCGCGGTGCCGGAGAGGCCCGCCTCGCGCCAGAAGGGCCGATCGTAGAGCGCGAAAAACTTCGCGTGCGGCGCCATCCACGTCGGCGTTTCGCGCCAGCGCCGCGCGGTCGCCGCCTCCAGCTCGGGCGTGAACGCCACAGTGGCCTCGAGCAGGCGAGGCGGCACCGCGGCGATCACCTGCGCGGCGGCGAGGGTCTCGTTGGAGCCGTCGGCCCGCCGGATCGTGAGCTCCGCGCCCTCGCCGACGAGCGCGATGGCTGTCACTCGCGCGCCGAGCCGGACGTCGTCGGGCGACAGGTCGCGGGCGAGCGCGCGCACGAGCGCGGAGGTACCGCCCGCGAGGCGGAAGCTCAGCGGCGCCTGCGCGTCGCCGTGATAGCGCTGCGGCCCCTCGCGCGACATGCGCTCGAAGAGCACATCGCCGTCGCTGTGCGGCGCGAAGGCGGGGAGGCCGAGCTCCGCGACCAGGCCGGCAATGGCTGGCTGCACGTGCGGCCAGTACCAGGAGGGGCCGAGGTCGAACCCGTCGTCAGCGGGCCGCCCCGCCTCGTCCGCGGTCAGGATGCGTCCGCCGAGGCGGTCGCGGGCGTCGAGCAGCACGAACTCGACGTTCGCCGCACGCAACAGGCGGGCGGCGCGAAGACCCGCGAGGCCGGCGCCGACGATCGCAACTTGGGTGCGCTGCATCGCACCAACGTACGCAGCGGCCGCTCTGCTGGCGCGCTGCCGCAGCTCGACGCGGCCGCAGCGAGCGACTTCGGCAGCGTGAACAGGCCGACGCCGAGGGCGCCGAGGTGGTCCGCGGGAACAGCCGCGACCATGGCGCCGCTGGCTGGGCCGGCGCTCCGGCATCCTAACGCGAGTCCGGCAGCGGATGCGCCCGCAGCAGCGGAGAAATCCCGCCTGTTCAGCATTCGTGCTCCTGTCGAAAGGTGACGTCCAACACCGCAACGTACCTGCCTAACGGTCAACCTGCGACATCGCTTTCTCGCCGTAGCGCGGTCCCGACACCTTGTCCGGGGCGAGCGCCGCGTCGAGCGCTGACATCTCATCGCGCGTAAGCGAGACTTCCGCGGCGCCGACGTTTTCCTCGAGGTACGTCCGCCGCTTGGTACCTGGAATCGGCACGACGTCCGGCCCCCGGTGCAGCAGCCAGGCGAGCGCGATCTGTCCGGGCTTCACCCCCTGCTTCGTCGCCAAGTCACGTACCGCTGATGCCGCTCGCACGTTGGCGTCGAAGTTCCCGCCCTGGTAGCGCGGATCGCCGCGACGGAAGTCGCCCTCCGGATATTCCTCGGCGCGCGTCACCGCGCCCGTCAGGAACCCCCGCCCTAACGGCGCGAACGGGACGAGGCCGATCCCCAGTTCGCGGAGTAGGGGAATGATCCGCGGCTCAAGGTTGCGTTCCCACAACGAATACTCGCTTTGGAGCGCCGAGATCGGGTGCACGGCGTGCGCGCGGCGGATGGTCTTCTCACCCGCCTCGGACAGGCCGAGAAAGCGGACCTTCCCCTCGCGGACGAGGTCGGCCATCGCCCCGACGACGTCCTCGATCGGCACCGCGGGATCGACGCGGTGCTGGTAGAGCAGGTCGATGCGATCGGTCTGCAGGCGCTCGAGTGACCCTTCGACGACCGAGCGGATGTGCGCCGGTCGGCTGTCCACGCCGGCCATTACGTTGTTCGCATCGAACTTGAAGCCAAACTTGGTCGCGATGATCACGCGGTCGCGCGAGCCGGGCAGCGCCTTCAGCGCCCTGGCGAGCAGCTCTTCGTTCTTCCACGGCCCATACGCCTCGGCCGTGTCGAGAAAGGTGCATCCGAGCTCGATGGCGCGGTGGATGGTCGCGATCGACTCGCGCTCGTCGCGCTCCGCCGCGGTGCCGTAAGCCTGGGTCATCCCCATCAGGCCGAGCCCGATGGAGGAGACGGTGAGGCCCTGCGTGCCTAACGTTCTTGTGGTCAGCATCTGCGAGGTCAGTTTCGTGGCTTCTTGCCGAGGTGGATGAAGGCGAGACTGTTGTTCGGGTTCATCGGAATCACCAGCTGGTTCGCGCCCGCGTCGTAGCACATCGACGCGGCGCTGGGGATGTTCCGGGCGATGAGCTCGGGCGGCCTGCCGGGGCGAATGCGGGAGACGCCGCCATTGCGGACGCTGCTCACGTACTTCGTCCCGTCAGGCATGATGACGAGGCCGTCGTTCCCGGCCTGAACGGCGTGCTCGGTGTTCACCAGCCGGCCGCTCGACGAGAACGTCAGCACCTCAGTGTTGCCGATGTTGACGACGACGATGTTCCCCCGGCTGTCGAAGACAATGCCGTTAGGCTGGAAGAGGGGCGCACCCTGGACGAAGATCGACGGCGTGCCATCAGGCGCTATCTTCCAGACCTGCCACGTCGTCGGATCAGGGTTGTCGCCGAGGTCGCCCGTCCGCGTAGCGTAGATCGTCCCGTCGTCAGCGACCTCGATGTCGTTGATCCAGGCGACGCCTGCGACGCGGAATTCGCCCGCTGGCGCACCGGTGCGCAGGTCGAACTTCCGAATGACGGCGACGCTCGGGTCGCTCGCGGTGGTGCCACCGTCGCGGTCGGCCACGTAGAGCATCCCATTGGCGATGTCGCTGCCGTACGGCTCGTTGAGCACGAGCGGCGGCGTGAGCCGGGCCCGATCGGCCGGGCTCTGCACGCCGATCCAGCGTGCCGTGTGCACCGATCCGTCGTGATTGATGAATGAGACGAACGCGTCGTTCGTCTGGATGTTCTGCGGAACGCCACGGTTAGGCACCACGATCACACCGCGGGTGGCGTCGTAGGAGCAGCTCTCCGCGGAATAGATGGCACCGTAGACCTTCACATTGGACGAGATCGGGCCAAAGGTACCGTCGGCGGCAGGGGTGACCGGGAGGCCGAGCGGATTGCCGACGACAAATGGCGGCGGGTTTGGGGGCTGCTGCGCGCGGGACGCGGCGGGAACGCCGCCGAGGGCCAGCGCGACCGCGGTGATCGTGAAGGAGCAGCGCTTCATCCGTGATCTCCCGTCTGGATGTTCTGTGAAGTCGGTCCTTTGCCTCACGACATACCGCTACCAGTCTGATACTGGGCGTCGCTTACGTGCTCCAGCCAGTCGACCGCCTTGCCGTCGAGCGATTCCTGGATGGCGATGTGGGTCATCGCAGCAGTCGGCGATGCGCCGTGCCAGTGTTTCTCTCCCGGCTCGAAACAGACTACGTCGCCGGGTCGGATCTCGTCAACCGGTCCTCCCTCGCGCTGCGCCCAACCGTGGCCGAAGGTCACGATCAGCGTCTGTCCGAGTGGATGCGTGTGCCATGCCGTGCGCGCACCGGGCTCGAAAGTGACGGCATTGCCGGCCGTCCGCGCTGGGCCGCTCGACTGGAACAGCGGATCAATGCGAACCGTGCCGGTGAACCATTGCGCCGGTCCCTTTCCGGAAGCCTGCGAACCGCTGCGGGCAATCATCATCGTGATGATCCTCGGTGTTTTACTGCGCTCTCGAACGTCGCCGTCAACAGCGCAAAGAGAAATTGATCGCCTTTTGCTTCCGGGCTGCGGAAGACGAAATAGACATCGTGCACGCCGGACGTCCGCTCGAGCGCGGCGCGAAGCTGCGCCGGCGGCGCGCTCGAGTCGGCCGTCGGTCGAATCAGCTCGCTCTTGCCGATGATGAAGCCGCTCGCCGAGTCGACGCGCACTTCGACGTAACCGCCTAACGCCTGGTAGCGCGTCGGTGCCAGCGCCGAGAACACCACTGCGGCGACCCCGGTCAGGTCGATCTGCTTCAGTTTCGCGGACGCACCGGTCTTGCTCACGACGGTAACCGCGACCGGGACCCCCGGGGCACTCTGCTTCTGCACCCCAGCCGACAGGTCACCACTCGCGACGACCACCGCCGGCGCGCGAAGCACAACTTCCTGCTCGTCGGTGATCTCGGGCATCCCGTTCGCACCGCGGTCGGTGTACGACGCACGCAGCACCAGTACCCCCTGCGGCGCATTGCCCATCGAGTCGGCAGCGGTATATGCACCACGCATCGGCATCGGCGGCACGAACGTCGGCCTGTCGTCCAGTGTGAGGATGTACGCGACCATCGCCGATGCCTGCTCCTCGCTGAGCTGCGGGTGCGCCGGCATCATCACCTTTCCCCAGACCCCGTTTCCGCCGCCGCGGATCTTCTTCACGAGGCGCGCCGTCGCGGCGCTGTCGTCATGATACTTTCGCGCGACGGCGAGATACGATGGGCCGATTGATTTCCTGTTCCACTGATGGCAGGAGAGGCAATCGCCGCCCTCGATCAGCTGCTTCCCCGGACCCTGCGCAATCGGCCGCGCGACCCGGTCAGCCTTTGCGGGCATTGGCATGACCGTCATGCCTTCCTTGAGGTAGCGCGCGCTGACACTCACGCTCGACGACGGGATGCGCCCGTTCCGCAACGAGCCGTCCTCGCGATCGGTCACCTGCACCGCGTACCGTACTGGCACCCCGGGAAAGAAGAACGTCGTGTTTCCGCCGGCCACGTCGATGTTCACTCTCGGCGGCTCGTTCCCGGCGAAGATCTGCATTTTCCCCGTTGCGTTCGCGCCTGACGGGTCGGTTACGGTGAGCGCGGCGGTGTACGTGCCCGGCCGCGCGAAGGTGAACGTCGGGTTCGGGCCGTCGAGCGTCCGCAGCACGCTGCCATCACGGCGCGTGATAGTCCACTCGTAGCGGAGCGAGTCCTCGTCGAGGTCGAACGTGCCCGCTGAAGACAGCGCCACCTTCAGCGGCAGCGCTCCCGCCGGCTTGTCGGCGTTCATCGTGATGAGCGGCTTGCGGTTGCCCGCCGTGTACTCGATGCGAACGAGACGTGCGTCCTCATTCCCCTGGAACCAGGTCGTTCCGTACTCGAGCATGTACAGGTCGCCGTTAGGCCCGAACTGCATGTCGATCGGGTTGCTGAACTTGTGGCTCGGCATGAACGATTCCATCGACGCAAGATCTCCCGTCGCATCCATCGTCACGGCGATGATCCAGCCGCGCATCCAGTCGTAGATCAAGAGCTTGCCGTCGTACCACTGCGGAAAGGGCCGCACCGCGCCGGCGAAATCATCACGGTGGAAAACCGGACCGGCCATCGCGGTGCGACCGCCGCTGCCGACGAGCGGGAACTCAGGGGACGCTGCGTACGGGTACCAGATGAAGGCCCCGCGCGCCGGCGGCAGCACCGTCAGGCCGGTGTTGTTCGGTGATGTGTTGCGCGGCAGCACCGGGTCGAAGGGAAAGCCTGACTGCACGGTGACCGAATCGATGAACGTCGTCCTGATGTACGACTTGTTGTCGCCGACGAAGTAGGGCCAGCCGAAGTTGCCCGCGCGCCGCGCCTGATTGATCTCGTCATAACCGCGCGGGCCGCGGCCGACAGAATCGTCGGGCGCGTCGGGGCCGACGTCGCCCCAGTAGAGGAATCCGTTCCGTGCATCCACCGCGATGCGATACGGATTGCGGTGGCCCATCGTGTAGATCTCCGGCCGCGTCTTCGGCGTCCCCGGCGGGAAGAGATTTCCCTCGGGGATGGTGTAGCTACCGTCGTGCTCCGGATGGATGCGAAGGATCTTGCCGCGCAAATCATTCGTGTTCGCCGAGGACTTCTGCGCGTCCCACGGTGAGTGTCCCGGGCGCTCGTCGATCGGCGCGTAGCCGATGGCGAAGGGATTTGAGTTGTCGCCGGTGGACAGGTACAGGTTGCCCGTTCCGTCGAAGGCAATCGAGCCCCCGGTGTGGCAGCATTTGTCGCGCTGCGTGCGTACGACGAGCAGTTCCTTCCGCGACGACAGGTCGAGCGACTCGTTCTTCAGTTCATACCGGGCGAGCACGTTCTTCGGCTCGGGACCGGCGGGCGAGTAGTACATGTAGAGCCAGTGGTTCGTCGCGAAGTTGGGGTCCGCGGCGAGTCCGAGCAGACCATCCTCTGCGTCGCTGCTGTCCGCGTATTTCGTGCTGACCGGTATCGTCGCGATCCGTCTGGCCTTGCCTGACGCTGGCGTGTACAGGTTGACGAAGCCATGGCGCTCGATGAAGACGACGCGCTCGTCGGGAAGCACCGCGAGTTCCACCGGCTCATTCAACGGTGTGGCGAGAACCACCTTCGTGAACCTGTTCTCCTCAGGCCGCGCGCGGTTGAAGTCGATCGTCCCTGTACCGATCGCGTAGAGCAGACCGCCGCGGAGATGCTTGAGAAAGAGTGGCTCCGAGTAGGTCTCCTCGGTGTGGCCCATGTTGGTGTACCACGCTCGTCCGCCGTCGAAGTCGTGGTACCAGCTCATCGGGTGGTGAGCACCATTCGTCCCCCCCTCGTAGCTCTTCTCGTCGATGTCCACCAGCACGTGGATGGTCGGGTCGATCGACTTGAAGTTGTAGAACTCATCCGTCCGCTCCCAGCGATCGGGTAGTCCGTTGGTGGATGGATGGCTCTTGTCGAGCACGCGGAACGTGCCCTGCCTGACGTTCGGGTTGCCGGGGTGCCCGTTGAACCAGGCGCCGGCAAGGCGTCCGTACCAGGGCCACTCGTATTCGGTGTCGGTCGCCGAGTGGATCCCCACATACCCACCGCCGGCCTGGATGTAGCGCTCGAAGTCGTCCTGCTGCGCCGCATCGAGCACGTCGCCCGTGGTGTTGAGGAAGACCACCGTGCGGTACCGGGCGAGATTCTTCGACGTGAACGCGCCTGCGTCCTCGGTCGCGTCCACCGAGAATCCGTTCTCCTGCCCAAGCTTCCGGATCGCGGCGATCCCGACTGCGATCGAGCTGTGACGGAAGCCAGCGGTCTTTGAGAAGACGAGGACGCGCGGTTCCTGACTGCGCGCCGCGACCGGAGCGCCGATCGCGGCGAGGAGAAGTGCGACGAACAACACGAGTCGTTGCATTGGCGATCGAAGGCAGAGGGTGGCGATCGGCCGGCGGCGTCTGGCAAATCTGGGGCGCGTTCGCTGCCCCGGAAAGCCCGAGGCGCGCCGGGAAAAGGCGGGAACGATCGAGCGCCGGGACCGCGGGAACGATTTTGCCCTCGTCCGCGGTAATGACCTGGTACTCTTGCGTCCGACGGCGGGACGAGGAGTCAGCACTCGTCGCGTCCGAACGCCTAACGCTCGCCAGCTTCAGCGCTCGTTCTGGTGCCGGTGGCGATTCTGTCGGCTATACTACCTGAGCTAGCGAGGTCGCGTCGACCCAATCAAGGCGCCTACAATCAACCCGATGAATGCGCCGCCGGTGGCTCCGACGACGTAGGCGATTGCATCTTCAGAGTGGTCGCTGTGGGGCGTGAGCGCCATGACGACGATGCCCGCAACGGCGCCAACCCCGGCTCCCACCAATGCGCCATGCGCCGCGCCGTTGACCCGAGACCCCTCGAGCAGGACCGCCGACGCGCCACGCGAATCCGGTTGCCCATTGCGCGCCGCCGACGGCTGTAGGCCAGCCGGGGCGACATACTGCGCGCTCGCCGGCCGCCCAGTCAGAAGACAAGCCGCGACCATGAGTACGACGATTCCTCGAGAGCGCATTCGGAATTCCTCACAAGTGAATACTGATTCGCGGCGGCCTAACGCCTAGAGCTAAGCTGTGCGGCCTGCCTGCCACAACCCGACGCTCGCCACCACCGCACCAGCTTCAGCGATCGTTAGACGGGAAGCAAAAACTAAGCGCCGACCACTTCAGCCAAGTCGATCGGCGCAACGATCTCTTTCGCCACAGCCCCTCGAAAGTTATTGTCGTAAACCACTTATCCGCATAACGCCCATTGGACAGAACTGTCTAATCTCATTAGTCCGCATTAGTCCCGCAAAACTGCAGCGTGTCGTGTAAATAGTCTACATCAACGGTACGCCGCAACTCAATACTCCTCGAGACTGTCCAGATGTAGTGCGATCTC
>JANMBU010000019.1:0-3470 GCA_031360575.1 Gemmatimonadaceae bacterium | reverse complement strand
TGATGGAGAGGTCCGCATGGACATAGACCTCGGTCGTCTCAATCGATTCGTGGCCCAGCCAGAGGGCGAGCACCGTACGATCCACACCGGCCGCGAGGAGTTGCATCGCGCTGGTGTGCCTGAGCGTGTGAGGCGACACGTTCTTGTGCTTCAGCGACGGACAGCGGGACGACGCGAGCACGGTGTACTTGGCGACGAGGTGCTCGACGGCATCGCGACTCATCGATTTGCCGCGACGGCTGGAGAAGACAGGATCAGACGGCAGCGGTGCCGACTCGCGCTGCCGGGTGCGGAGTGCGGCGACGGTTTGGGAAGTCAGTGGCGTGCATCGGTCCTTGCGACCCTTGCCGTGGGAACGAACGTGTGCGCCGGAGTCGAGCCGCACGTCCTGCCAGCGCATCTGGGTCAGCTCCGAGACGCGCAAACCGGTCTGGATCGCGAGGAGCAGGAGGGTGTGGTCGCGGCGGCCCAGCACGGTGGATCGGTCGGGAGCGAGGAGCAGCGCTTCGACCTCGCTGCGATCGAGGAACGCGACCAGCCTGCGCTCGGCGCGTTTGTGCGGAATCGCGAGTACGCGCTGGACGGACGCCGAGAGTGCCGGCTCTTCGAACGCAACGTAGCGGAAGAACGAATGGATGGCGGCGAGGCGACCGTTTCTGGATCGGATCGTGTTGCCGCGGTCCTTCTCGAGGTGTGCGAGGAATGTGACCACGAGATCCGCGTCGAGGTCCGCGAGCGTGAGTTGTGAGGGCGCCTTACCCAGCTGGTGGTCGGCGAACTTGAGGAGAAGCCGGAAGGCATCTCGGTACGCCGCGATGGTGTTCGGACTAACACGTCGCTGATGCAGCAAGCGCTGAGTGAAGAACCCTTCAAGCAGAGGTGCGAGCAACGTCATGATACACGTCCTCCAACGCGCTCGAGCTTTCGGCGAGCGATCGCCATCAGCTCCGGGGCGGCGGTGAGGTACCAGTAGGTGGACTCCGGTGCGGCATGGCCGAGATAGGTCGACAGGCGCGGCATCCAGGCGTCGACATCGACGCCGTTGCGGTACCAGCGCAGCAGGGTGGCGACCGCGAAGGAGTGCCGCAGGTCGTGCGGCCGACCCGTTCGAATACCGGCGACACGCCCGAGCTGGCGGAACGTGCGGTGCGCGTTGTTGTAGATGAGGCGAGTCCCACTCAGCGAGACGAAGCAGGCCGGCGAGCGAGGACGAGGAACGCAGTCGTCGCGCACCTTCGCGTAGCGCCGCAGTGCGGTCATGACCGACGGGTGCAATACAACTTCGCGCGACTTGTCGAACTTACTCTTGCGAACGACGAGCAGCGATTGCTTCCAATCGATGTCATCCCGGTCGAGGCGGATCGCCTCGCCGATGCGCATCCCGGTCGTTGCGAGCAGGCCGAACAGTGTCTCGTGGGTCGCGGCGCGCAGCGGGGCCTTGAGACGGCGTGCTGCACGCAACAGCGCCGCAATCTCGCTCGCGCTGAACAGGACGGGAACCGCTCGGCGCGATCGCTGCGGTATCAGGTCGACCGGCGGGACCTGATGCCGCGAATCTTCAGCGTGGAGATGCCTGGCGAAGCCGCGCACGATCGACAGCCGCTCCCCCCACCATGCCTGATGGGCATCGGACGGCTGTCGCGCCCAGTCGAGGGCGAGGCGAACGGTGATGAACGCAGCGTGTTGAGCCTCGAGGTAGCGGACGAAATCCGGGAGCAACGCGGCGGGGCGCTGGAGCTTGAACCCCAGGGCGCGGCGGATCTCGAGATACTTATCGACGGCGTCCCGCAGGCGGTTCATGAGACACCTCCGGGCCATGGTTGCGCGAGCTCACGCAATGCCACGCGATCGACCTTGGCGTAGAGGGCGGTGGTCGTCAGGCTACGGTGGCGCAGAACCTGTGCGATCTGCGCCAGCGTGGCCCCGCGGCGCAGCATCTCGGTGGCCAGGGTGTGCCGAAGCTGGTGAGGATGCATCCGCGCGAGTCCTGCTCGCTTCGAAGCCTGCGCCACCAGGTGCGTGATGGCGGGCTGGGTCAACGGCCGTAGCGGAGCACGGCTTCGTAGGAACAGTGCGCGCGAGTCAACGCGCGGACGCCGCACGAGGTAGGCGCTCAGTGCCTGACCGACATCCTGCGGGATCGGAAGACGCGCAAGCGTCCTTCCCTTGCCGTGAACGACGACCTCGCCGTGTCGCCAGTCGAGCGCGTCGAGCTCGAGCCGAACAACCTCACCGGCGCGCAGGCCGAGGCGTACCAGCAGCATCAGGACCGCAAAGTCTCGGCGACCCATGAGCGTGCGACGGTCGCAACTGCGCAAGACCCTGCGGACGGCGCCAGGCGTCAGGGCCTGTGGCAGAGACGCCCCCCGCCATCTCGAGATCGCAGGGACCGCATCCACCAGTGACGAGGGAATCCGACCGTCAGCGTGTAGAAAGCGAAGGAGAGAGCGAAGCGCGGATGCCACCCACCCGGCGTGGCCTGATGAAAAGCCGCGCGCCTCTTGCCGCAGGAACTCGCGAACTTCATCCGCTGCGAGCCGCCGGAGGTGCGCGTGTCGCGGGCGGCCCTCCAAGAATCGCCCGGCCAGAATGCAGTACCAACGCACGACTCCACCCGACAAGCCGCGCACGTCGGCGAGATACTCGCGGTACCGATCCAGCAGTCGATCGAGACCCGTACGCCGGATGATCGGGCGCTCGGGCGGAACGACCCCCGCCCCGCGCAGGAACCGCAGCACCTTCGACAACGAGCGGGCGTAGCCGTCGCTTCGCCTCGCTCTGCGCAGACGTTCGACATGCTCCGCCGTCACGTCCCCGGGCCGCAGCCGGCGCGTCCCGAGCCAGTGGCTCACGAACGCGAAGACGAACAGCACGGGCCGGATCGCGGACAAGGCGTACCCGAGCCTCGCCAGCCCCGACGCGAACTCCTGAGCCCACGGTTCCAGCGGACCCGAGACTCGAACCCCATACTCATCGAGCAACATCGTTCCCTCCTCGCTCGGTCGTTCGACCGAATCAAGGAAGGGTGCTACACGACGGCCCTTATTATGCCGCGTTCGTCAACACCCACGCCCGCGTCTGTCCTGACCCACCCCCGCAACGCCACGCCAACGCGGCATAAAACCGGACGCGGCATAATGCCGCGCGCACAACCAGCTTGAGGCGGAGCGCACGTTTGGCGCTGAGTTCATGCAGGCCAAGCGCGAGGAGGCGCAGCGGGTCGCGCGGGAGAAGCGGGAGGCGAAGGAGCGGGAGGCGAAGGAGCGGGAGGAACAGGCTGCGAGCGCGGCGGCGACGCGGGTGACCGCGGAACGAGTCGCGACCGAAGCGCGGATCGCCGCCGAGCGACTGGCTGCCGAGGCGCGCATCTGCGCGCAACAGTTGCGCGCCGAGCAAGGCGACGCCGAAGCTCAGGCATCATCCCGGCGCGCCAAGGAACTCGACGTCATCCCGTGGCTACGCGCACTCGG
>JANMBU010000095.1:0-45057 GCA_031360575.1 Gemmatimonadaceae bacterium | reverse complement strand
GGGTCCCCCGGCCGCGGAACCGTGGACTGATCGGGGTTCGGCGGGGGTAAACGAGCGGGCGGCGAGACCGGGGTCTCGCCGCCCTCTCGTTCAGGATCGCCCGTTCGGCAAGGATGATATCAGTTCTTCGCGCCACGTGATGCCTTCGCTTGGCTGGGGCCTTTAGCGGCGCGGGAGTTTGACCGCCCGGGATTTGCCCGAGCTCCTGTGCGCGGAATGGCGCGAGGACCGCGCGCCCCTGCCCTTCACGACGAGGCGCTGACCGGGGATGATGATGCTCTTTCGCAGCCCGTTCAGGCGCATCACCGTCTGCGTCGTCGTCTTGTAGTGCTTGGCGATTCCGCCGAGCGTCTCCCCGCTTCTCACCGTGTGGTAGACAGCGGCGCGCGACGAGCCGTAGATCTCGATCGACGGATCGGGCAGGTCGCGCGCCGCCGCGACCACCGCCTGGCTCGGAACCAGAACGACCTGCCCGGCTGCGACGCGGCCGCTCTTCTTCGCAACCTCGAGCTTCGGATTATACCAGCCGAGCTGCCGAGCTGTGATTCCGCCACGTCGCGCCAGCGTCGCCCGCGTGTCTCCCTTCTTCGAAATCACCCGCGTGTACGCCGTTCGATCGACCGATGGCAGCGCAGCGAGCGCGGAATCGAATCCGACACCCGCGCCGACCGGGACACGAACGGTGAACGGCGTCTTCGGCGGCGTGACGCCTCGAAGCACGTGGGGGTTGAGCTCGATGATGTGCGCGACCGGCACGCCGGTCGCACGGGCGACCGCTGCCATCGGTGTGGATGCTGGCACCACCGCGGTGTCGTACGCGAACGGGGGCAGCGTGCGCAGCCTCATCCCGTAACGCGCGGGCTCTTTCGCGATCAGGGCAGCCGCGATCAGTTGCGGTACGTAGTTTCGCGTTTCGGCGCGGAGATAATCCTTCTCGGCGAGTGCGAAGAAGCGGTCCTCGCCAGTGGTCCCCTGAAGATCGTCTGCATAACGCTCCAGCCCTCGCGCGACGCGACCGGGGCCGCCATTGTAGGCGGCCGCCGCCAGGTAGAGTGAGCCGAACTGGTCGTTCAGGTAACGCAGGAAGCGGATCGCCGCATCGGTCGACCGTGCAGGATCCCTGCGCTCGTCCACCCACCAATCGACGCGGAGCCCCACGCCCTGCGCCGTGCCGGTCATCAGTTGCCACATTCCGACGGCTGCTGCTTTCGAGTAGGCGTCCGGATTGTAGCCGCTCTCGATCAGCGCAAGGTAGACGAGGTCTTCGGGCAATCCGGCCGCATGCAGCTTGGCGCGCATCATCGGCTCGTAGCGACTCCCCTGCTCCAGCCGGTCGACGATCCGCGCGCGCGCCGGACCGCTGAACATTCGCACGTAGAAGGCCACCCGCTCCTGCGTCTCGTACGGCCTGACGTCCAGTCCCGGCGCCGCCTCGTCGACCACGGAATCGACCTGCGCGGCCGGTGGCGCGGCGGTGTCACCGAACACCTGAAGCGTCGTCTGCTTGACCTCAGCGCTCGACACGTTCGTCGTGTCCGCGGGTTTCGGTCGCGCAGCGCTGTCGATCGGATTCGCTGCCGGACGCTCCGCTGGCGTAACGCGGCGCGAGGCGACGGTGTCGATGTCGATCGCGACAGTGGGCACTGGGGCCGGCGCCGTCATCGGCGCGTTGTGCTGGCAAGCGGCTGCAGCGACCGACGCCGCCAATGCCGCGCATGTCCTGAAGCGCGTCACGTACACTCCCTTATGAATGATTTCACTTCATCGACCCCAGCAGGCAGGCCGCGACCTGTCCGCGGCGATGCCTAACGTGTCGCGATGAAGTTGCCGAGGACGCGGTTCGTCGCGTTGAGTACTGCGACCACGGTGCCGCGGACGGCATCATGTTCGGCCAGGTAGCAGCCGAGGAGCCGGGGCGGTCCTTCACCACGCTTCACGTTCACCGAGACGATGACGACGTTCGCGTCGAATGCGCGGAGAAGCTTGACGCCGACGAGCTCGAACTGCAGTGCATTGCCGGAAAAAGTCTCCAGCGCGCGCAGCGCTGCGTCGGCGGAAATTCTCAGGTCGCCCATGGGGCTCGACTGGCCCCCCGCCTTGCCGACAACTCGAACCCCATCCACCCACTCGAGTTCCACCTCGCCGGAACACTGTCCTGACGGCGTTCGCGTGAACCGGAAGTCCGAGAAACGCAGGCGTTCGCGCTTCAACTGCGCCGGCGTGATCGTCGGCGTCAGCGGGTCGCGAGCCTCGGGAACCGTCTGGGACATGGACAGCGGGGGCGAGTGGCGGAACGCATTGGGCGCTGCGTTGCGCCCTGTCTCCGTAGAACGACCCACGCGACGGAAAGCAACGCTCGCTTCACACGCTGCAGTGCGCCGGTCATTGCGCCCTCGTACCTCCGGTCTATATTCGGGCGATGCTCACGCTGCTCCTGGCGCTTGGCACGCTGTCCGCCGACAGCGCGCGCCCTCCCCGTGCCGCGCCGGACGACACCGTCCGCCTCCGCATTGAAGCTCGCATCGCCGCGGTGCCGGGCGCTCGCGTTGGTGTGGTGCTGCACGATCTGCGCGACCGCTTTCACCTCGGGATCGGCGCGGACTCGAGCTTCCACGCGGCAAGCACGATGAAGGTGCCTGTCATGATCGAGCTGTTTCGCCAGGTGGACGCCGGACATCTCACGCTCGATCAATCGTTGCTCGTGGTCAACAGCTTCGGCTCCATTGTCGATGGCTCGAACTTCACGCTCGATGCCGGCGACGACTCCGACAGCTCGTTGTACGCGATGGTCGGGCAGCGAGTGGCGATTCGAGAGCTCATCGAACGGATGATCACGCGGTCGAGCAACCTCGCGACGAACACCTTGATCCCGGTCGCTGGCGCCGCGAACGCGGACGCGACCGCCCATGCCCTCGGCGCGACGCGAATGCACGTCAGGCGCGGCGTCGAGGACGGCAAGGCGTTCGCCCTCGGCCTGAACAACACCACCACCGCCGGCGATCTCGCCGCCCTGATGCTGGCAATCGAGCGCGGTACCGCTGCGACGTCGGCGAGTTGCGTGATGATGCGGGACATCCTGCTCCGGGAGATCTACAGCGGTGAGATTCCCGCGGGCCTGCCACCCGGCACTCCCGTCGCGCAGAAAACCGGCTCGATCACCGGGGTACTGCACGATGCGGCAATCGTCTACCCGCCAGGCCGGACTCCCTACGTCCTCGTCGTCCTGACTTCGGGCATTCCCGATGAACGGGTCGCCAAATCGCTGATTGCCGACATCTCGCGCCTCGTCTGGGAGTACGCCGCGGCACGCTGATCCAGAACGTTAGGCAGCGGCGACGGTTACTGAATGGTGCCGGCCGCGCATACCGTGTCGTCGATCGGCAGTTCGAGCGTGAACGTGCTTCCCCGCCCCGGCTCGCTCTCGACCGTCAGTTCGCCACCGATCATCTCGGCGAGTCGGCGCGACACCGTCAATCCCAGGCCCGTTCCGGCAATCTTCCGCGTCGCCCGCGAATTCGCCTGCCAGAACGGCTCGAAGATGTGATGCTGGTGCTCCTCGGCGATGCCGATTCCAGTGTCGCGCACGTAGAACAACATCTGCCGGCCCTCGCGCCTCACGCCTAACGCGATGCTGCCACGCTCGGTGAACTTCGTGGCATTCGAGAGCAGGCTGACGAGGATCTGTCGGATCTTTTGCGCATCCGTGTGGACGTGGTCACCGGACGCGCACAACTCGAGCGTCAGCTCGAGGCCGCGATCGGCGATCAGCGGCTCGACGATCGCGGCCGCCTCCTCGAGTGCCGTCCGGACGCAGAGCCATTCGAAGTGCGGCTGCTCGCTCCCTGCTTCCACCCGCGAGTAGGTGAGAATCTCGTCGATCAGGCCAAGCAGGTGCGTGGCGCTCGCCTTGATCCGGCCGAGCTGATGCCGTTGCGGCTCGGTGACCGGACCCGTGATGCCGTCGGCGAGCAATTCTTCGTACCCGATGATGGCGGTCAGCGGAGTCCGCAGCTCATGCGACATTGAGGCGAGAAAGCTCGACTTCGCTTCACTGGCTGCGACCGCGGCCCGATACAGTTGGGCGTTCTCGATTGCCGTCGCCGTTCGCCGCGCCAGTTCTTCGCCGATGAATTGCTCGGCCGCGTCGTATCCGGGATGTGTGGTGGTGCGAAGGAAGCTGATTGCTCCGAGCACCCGCCCGCGCGCGACCAGCGGCGCGGCAATCACTGCCGACATCCCCAGCTCGTGCAATAGTGCGCGATGTTCCTCGGTCCGCGCCATCGACGCGAGATCATCGTGCGTCACTGTCTCCATGCGCACCGTCTGTTGCTCGCGAAGCGCGCGGGAAATCGGATGCCGATCGCTCCAACCCGCTGAATCCGGAGCGATGCTCCGTACACGGTCGAACAGACGTGGGCGCCATCCACCGCGTTCGACCGCGGCCGCACGGGCGAGCGTGCCGGTATCGTCTTCGAGGTCGACGACTACCGCGTCCGCGAACAGTTGGCAGGCCAGCTTGCCAATCCCGGCCAGCATCACCTCGAGATCGAGCGACGACGCGAGCAGCGTGCTTGCCTCGGCAAGCAGGCGGGAATAGTCCTCGACGCGGCGGCGCTCTGTCACGTCGACCGCCGTGCCGATCAATCGGGTGGCGCGTTGCGCTCCCTCACTCGACACGAAGAGCGCCCGTCCCTTGCACACGAGCCATCCGAGCGACCCGTCACCGCGATGCACGCGGAACTCGGCGTCGTATTCCCCGGTGCCGAGCGGATCGAGCGCAGCGGAGACCATGTGCTCGACTCTCGAGCGGTCATCGGAGTGCAGTTGTCCGAGGAACCGCTCCAGCGTCGGCTGCAGCTCGCCGCTGATTCCGAACAGCGACTTGCATCGCGCCGAGCAGTCGAGACTTCCCGTGTTCGGGTCCAGATCCCACGTGCCGATGTTGCCGGCATCGATCGCCAGGCGAAGTCGTTCATCGGCATCTGGACTGCCAGTTTCGTCGTCCGGCGCGGATTGTCGCGGTGGCTCCGCCTCACTCACTCGAGACCGGTGAGGGACCGCCGCCAGCGCGTCGTTGCGCAGATGGTTTTCGAAACTCGTCACGACAACGTTGATACCGAGATCTCTGGTTGCGAACGGCAGAAGGATGGCGTGAAGCCGTTGACAGCGGAAGATCTTCTGGCGAGAAATTTTGGACTACCTTTCGATGGGGGTGAGCGCCCATCGTACAGTGACCCGGGTGGGTTTCGAACCCACGACCTAAGGATTAAAAGTCCTTTGCTCTACCAACTGAGCTACCGGGTCGAACGCCTGAATCTATACAGCACGGGCGAGCACCGCGCCTCCATCATCCGCTTTTTCCACTGCTACGCCGGGCGCACCACCGTCGCCGTCCGCTCGAGCTTCCCCCAGCCGACGACGTGACCACGAACCGCCGCGACGAATGATCGCACCACGACCCAGTACATCACCTGGCGATAGGCGAACCGCTGCAGGAATACGAGCCAGGTCAGGCGGCGGTCCTCGCCCGGCTCGACGACGAACGCGACGACGGCAGCCATCCAGTCGACCAGCAGGAAGACCGCGTACAGCGTGAGCACCTGCTCGAGATTCGTCAGGGCGAACGTGGCGCCATGCTGTTCCCGCACCAGCCAGACCGAAAACAGGCTCCAGACGAACATCAGGTCGGCGAGCGGCGACAGCGCGGCAAACAACAGCTGGAACAGCCACACGTTAGGCATTGCGATCCAGCCCAGCGTCCCGTACCGCGGGTTGAACAGCGCGTCGCGGTGCTTCCACATGCACTGCAGCGTGCCGAAGCTCCAGCGGAAGCGCTGCTTGGCCAACCCGGCCAATGTCTCCGGTGCCTCGGTGTAGGCCACCGCGTCCGGCGCATAGGCGACTGAATAGCCCTGCCGTCGGATAGCCAGTGTCAGGTCCTGGTCTTCGGCGAGCGTGTCCTCGCTGAAGCCTCCGACTGCTTCCGCCAGGTCGCGGCGCCAGGCACCCACCGCGCCCGGCACGACCGTGATGCAATCGAGCAGCGCAAAGGCGCGGCGGTCGAGGTTCTGGCTGGTCACGTACTCGACCGCCTGCCAGCGCGTCACCAGGTTGATGCGGTTTCCGACCTTGGCGTTGCCGGCGACCGCGCCGACGCGCGGGTCGGCGAGCGGGGCGACCAGCCGCCTGATCGTGTCGCGACCGAACACCGTGTCTGCGTCGAGTGCCACGATGATCGGCGCGCTCGTCGCCCGGATTCCATAGTTCAGCGCACTCGCCTTTCCGCCGTTAGGCTTCGTGTGGACGACGACCCGCGGGTTGCCGCCATAGATCGCGCGGACCACGGCGGCGGTACTGTCGGGCGATCCGTCGTCGACAACGATGATCGTCAGCGCGCCAACGTAATCCTGGTCGAGCAGGCTGGCGACGGTCTTGGCGATTACTCGTTCTTCGTTGTAGGCGGGGACTATCACCGCGACGGGCCCGAATACAGCATCGAGCTCGCGCGCTCGGTTCGCTCGCACGCGTTGCACGAGGGCGAGCGCCGTAATGAGCAGAAGCCGGCCCAGCCCGAGTATCACCGCGAGCACGAACAGCCAGTGCAGCAACCATTCGAGCCCGCCGATCGCTCCGAACGTCGCCAGCTCAACAAGACGCACGGCAACGCCGGACGGCGGCAATGTTGGCATCGCCTCGGCCGGTGTCAGGCCTGCGAGGTCTGACACGAGCACGAGCGTGTCGCCTCGCGCGCGCAACGAGTCGATCAGCGGGCCGAGCGCGGCGAGCGTCTGCGAGCGATCACCGCCGCTATCGTGCAGCAGTACGACGCTGCCACTGCACCCATTCTCCAGTGGCGCGCCCGGAGCGCGGTTCTCGTGCAACGAGTCGGTGCACGCCTGCGCCCGCGCCCGGCCGTCCAGCACGTTGCGCACGATCGCCGAGGGTCCCGGCCGCAGCCAATCCTCGGAATCCACGTGCAAGCCGACGGTGACGTAGCCAAGATCGTTCGCTACCCCGACAGGATCGAGTTCGTCGACGGTCGTCGGCTCGGCATCGCCGAAGTACGGGGGACGAAACAGCGCCGACCGGCGATCGAGCACGGCCTCGAGCAGTCGTTCGGTCGCGTCGAGTTCGAGGCGCGTCACGAACGTCGATGTTAACGCGAGGTTCGGGTGTGTGAAGGTGTGGTTGCCGAATTCGTGGCCTTCGCGAACGATGCGGCGCATCAACGGGATGTGCGCCTCGGCGTTTTCCCCGATGACAAAAAAAGTCGCCGGTGCTCGATACTTCTTCAGCGTGTCGAGGATGAGCGGGGTCCACCGGCCATCGGGTCCGTCATCGAAGGTGAGGGCGACATGGTGGGGAATGTCGCCCATCCGTGCGATAACCCATGGTGTCGGGTAGGCAGCGAGGCTCTCCGCGGTCACCAGCCCGGTGGTCCGATCGGTCGCGATCACGCGTCGGCCGGCCGTCGGTCGCGCCGTCAGGTTGAGAATCTCCCCGGCACCGTCGAATTCCACGTCGTATCCCGGCGGGATCCGCTCGAGCCCAGCCACTGGACCGCCGTGCACCCCGACCGTGCTCCAGAGAGACGGGTCTTCGGCACCGAGGCGCCAGATCGCGTGCCCGCCAGCGCCTAACGCTCGACCGATGGCCGCCTCGTTCGCCGCGGTGGCTCCGTCGAGGAACCAGATAACGTGGTCGGTCGAGTCGGGATCGGTGAAGCCGAGCCACGGGTTCATCGACACCGAGTCGAAATGCATCGTCGCGGAGTGACTGCGCGCGTCACGCATGACATCCTGGAACGTCCGCTCGTCGCCGGCAACGGCGGGGACCGCGTCGGTCCAGTCGTAGCCGTATGCGCCGATCGCGAGGATCGCCTTGCCCGGCGGCATCGCCGACAGCGCGCGCCGCGCTGCACGCTCGTACCACCCCTGACTTGCCACCGGACCCGGATCGCCGGCACCGTAGTGTTCGTCGTACAGCATGACGAACACACGGTCATTCACCGCGGCCAGCGCGCGGAGCTGCGCAATGCTCTCATCGGCAGGCACCGCCTGAGTGACCACGGCGCCGCGCCGGTGCATGACCACTCCCAGCTCGCGCATGAAGGCGACGACGTTGCGATCGACGTCTTCGGGCACCGCCTCGAAGTCGATCGTCACACCGGCCAGCCCGTAGTTCGCGACCATCGTGTCGAGCTGCGCGATCACTCGCGCCCGATGTTGCGGCGAACTCACCAGCGCACGCAGGCGGCGAGGATCGAAGGTGCGAGTCGCCGAATCGAAGTTGGTCACCAGCGTTAGCACGGCAGGCCGCGTTTCCACGGGCTGGCGTGACGCGAGATAAAGTACCTTCCGGTCGACCCGCAGTTCCAGCGAGTCGCCGCTGGCGCCGAGAAACGCCCATTCGCAGACCACCCAATCGAGGTCGCCGATGTGGTTCCGGAACGACGCGAACGAATTGTCGTCCCAGTTGACGTAGAACGCCGCGACAATTGGCGCGCTGTCGCTGGCCAGACCAATCGACCGGGTCGCGCCTAACGGCAGGTTGCTCGGGCGTACCGCAGCCGGACCCCGGCGACCCGCTCGCTCGACGAAGAGCCGGCGGCGCGCCGCGATCCGCGCGCGGTCGCGCCGTGTCGTCGAGATTCGTGGGAGGCGGACCACGTCGCGCGAGTGCGAGCCGCCGCCGGCGATCACCGGCAGCAGCGGCGGGACGAGAATCGCCATGATGAGACCCACGGCGAGAACACTGGTCACGATGCCCGCCGCCAGCGCCGCGCGCCGCACGCGCCGCCAGCGACGCCCTGTCTCGTCGCGGAAAACCTGCCGCCGCGCCATGTCGCGCGTCATCGCCGCCAACTCATCGCCTAACGCGGGCGCTCGGTTCGCCCTCTGCGTCCGGACTCACTGGTACTGGATGTACTGCGGAATCGGAAAAAGCCGGAGCACATCGGGCGCGCTGAATCGCGGCTTGTCATTCTTGTAGAACAGCTTGATTCCGAAGTACTGCACGGGACGCTGCTGGATGTACGCCTTGTACGACCCGAGCTTCAGAGACGGCGGACCGAATCCGTCCATGTCGATGATCACCTGCACCCGCGGGTCACGCGCGATCTTCTCGTGATTCGTCAACATTGCCTGCGTGAAGCGGTGCACGATGAGGAGCTTCGGCGGCAGCTTGTTGTCGTCGACGAGCTTGGCGAGCACACTGATCGCGAGGTTCACATCCGCTGCGTCCATCGTGCCGATCTTCTTCCCTGGGGGCTCCTTGCCCTTCATGGAAAATTCCGGGTCGAGGGCAAGGTGAACGTTCGGTCGCTTCAGGTACCTGACGAGCGGTTCGAGCTCCGCCGCTACCGTGCTCTTCCCCACCTGGACGTCGAGCACGAGCAGATACCCCTTCGATTCGGCGAGCTTCGCCATGTTTTCGATCAGCGTGTCGGCCATCCGCGCGCGCCAGAGGGCTTTGGGTCCGGGGCTTCCCTGCGCCACGGGCGTAATCATCTCCAGTGCCCGCACGACGGGCATCGCTGTATCCGCGCGCTCGAACGCGTGTGCTTCCGCCTCGAGCCGCGCAAGCATTTGCGCCGGGGGAAGCTCGCCAAGTATCCCCATCCGCTTCGACAGCGGATTTCCGTAATAGGCGACGATCCGGCAGCCCGGGAGAACCGACCCCGGCAAAGCCGTCGGCGGAGTCGGAAATGTGTCGCTGGGTACTTTCTGATGCGCAAGTGAATCCGCCGCCGCAGTCGTCGAGTCAGCCGATGGATGCGTCGTGCCAGCCGCCCCGGTGTCCACCGGCTGCTTCACCACGCGTGTCCGTGGCGTTACCCAATCGGTCCACGACGCGGGCATTGTCGCGCAACGCGCGGGCACTGAAACCACCGGCGAAGGCGTTGTATCCGCGGCGACTCGCGATCGCGCTTCATGCGCACTCCCCGCCTTCTCGCAAGCGAACGTCGCGAGCGCGGCGAGCGTGCCGGCCGTGGTAAGTGAAGCAGCACGTCGACTCGTGAGCATTATCGTTGTTCAATGTTGAGGCGCGGCGTGCGGGTAGCGACTACGCGCGCATCACTACAATCTAGACTGACCCCCACGCCGTCGCACCCGCACACCTTCCCCCATGAATGACCCGCACCGGTCGATGCGCACGATCATCGACATCTCACGGCCGCTCTTCACCGGGATGCCGATCTATCCGCGCAACCCACCTGTTCAGATCGCGCTGGCGAAGGCGATCGCGCACGGTGACTCGAGCAACGTCTCGCTGCTGTCGCTTGGTTCGCACACCGGTACCCACGTCGATGCGCCCCTGCACATGGACGACGCGGGCGGCGGTGTGGACGACGTACCCCTCGACGCGATGATCGGACCCGCGATCGTCGTCGATATTCCCGACGGCGTGCGCGCGATCGGAGCCGCCGATTGTGAGGGATCTATCGGCGCGCACACCCGGGTCATCTTCCGCACGCGCAACTCGGCCAGGTTCGCGGCGACCGGCGCCTTCGAGGAGGATTTCACCTATCTCACCCCCGAGGGTGCTGCTCTCCTCGTCGCACGCGGCGTGAGGTTCGTCGGGATCGATGCGCTCTCCGTCGAGCAGTACCACGCTGGACATCATCGGGCCCACGACACCCTGCTCCATGCGCGCATCGCGGTCGTGGAGGGTCTTGCCCTCGAGAACGTCGTTCCCGGGGAGTACGAGGTCGTCTGCCTGCCGTTGCGAATACGGGGCTGTGATGGCGCCCCGGCGCGAGTCGTGCTGATCCGCTGACCGATTTCAATTCAACTCACTGCGAGGATATCGGATGCGCGTCGCGATGGTCGGGCTGGGCAAGATGGGCGGCAACATGACGGCAAGATTGCTCAAGAAGGGACACGAGGTCGTCGCCTTCGACCGCGATTCACTGGCGGTCGAGCGCGCTGCGAAGCTGGGCGCCCGGTCAGCGACCGATCTCCAGAGTGTCGTTGGCGGATTGCAGGCGCCCCGGGTGGTCTGGATCATGGTGCCGGCAGGCGCGCCCGTCGACGAGACCATCGAGACGCTCGTCCCGATGCTGTCGAAGGGCGACATCATCATCGATGGCGGGAACTCGCGCTTCAGCGACACGGTGCGCCGTGCGCGGTCGCTCGAGTCGCGGGGCATCGACTTCGTCGACGCGGGAACAAGCGGCGGAATCTGGGGGCTCGACAATGGCTACTGCCTGATGGTCGGTGGGGCCGACCGCGCGATCGCGATCTGCGAACCACTGTTCACCGCGCTCACTGAGCCCGGTGGCTACGCCCATGTCGGCCCGCCCGGCGCGGGGCATTATGTGAAGATGGTTCATAACGGCATCGAGTACGGGCTGCTGCAGGCTTACGCCGAGGGCTACGAGATTCTTCACGCATCAAAGGATTTCAAGCTCGACCTCGCCCAGATCGCCGCAGTCTGGAACCACGGCAGCGTCGTCCGCTCCTGGCTCAACGAGCTCGCGGAGCGCGCCTTCGCCAACGACGCCAACCTCAGCGCGCTCAAGGGCTTCATCGCCGACTCTGGCGAGGGACGCTGGACCGTTCAGGAGGCGACTGACCTCGACGTGCCCGCGCCGGTGATCGCTCTCTCGCTGATCATGCGCCTTCGCTCGCGCCAGGAGGATTCCTTCGGCGGGAAGGTGATCGCCGCCTTGCGCAACGAGTTCGGCGGCCACGCAGTGAAATCGTCGTGATGGCCAGTGACCTCAACACTCCGCTCAGCGAGGGCGCGCAACGCGGCACCGGGGACGACTGCACGCTCGTCCTCATCGGGGCGTTAGGCGACCTCGCTCGACGCAAGCTCTATTCGGCGCTCTATCGCCTCGCGCTGAACGGGCTGCTCGCGCCCAACTTCACGCTCGTCGGCGTCGACCGCATGCCTGACGACGACGCGTCGTACGCGACCGCCGTCGCCGCCGCCCTTGCCGTCGCCGATGACACCGGGGGCGCAGTCGACCCCGCCGCGCTCGCCCGCCTGACACGCGGCATCCGCTACATCCGCGGAGACCTCACCGACCCCGCACTTTACCAGGGCATCGCCGCGACCCTCGCCGCCGTCGAGACGCACGGCGGAGTCGCCAACCGAATGTTCTATCTCGCCATCCCGCCCAGCCTCTTCCTCCGTGTCGTCGAGTCGCTGTCGACCAGCGGCGCGGCGCCGCGCACCCAGGCGAGCGAGGAGGTCCAGCAGGGTCCATGGACGCGGCTCATCATCGAGAAACCCTTCGGCCGCGACCTCGCCAGCGCTCGCCTGCTCAACACCGAGCTGCTCGCGCGATTCGCCGAGCCGCAGCTCTACCGCATCGATCACTACCTTGGCAAGGAGACGGTGCAGAACACGTTGGCCTTCCGCTTCGCCAACGCGATCTTCGAGCCGCTCTGGGATCGCGGATCGATCGCCAGCGTTCAGATCACCGCCGCCGAGGCCGTCGGCGTCGAGTCGCGCGGCGGCTACTACGAAGAAGCTGGCGTCGTTCGTGACATGTTCCAGAATCACCTGATGCAGCTCCTCGCAACGACCGCGATGGAGCCGCCCGGCGCGATGACGGCGACCGCGGTTCGCGACGAGAAGGTCAAGCTGCTCCGTGCCGTTAGGCGCTTCGACGCCGGAGCGCTGCGCGAGAGTGTGGTCCTCGGCCAGTACGACGCGGGCTCGATCGGCGGTGTGACGGTCCCGGCCTACCGCGACGAGCCGTCGGTCGCGCCGGGCACGGCAACCCCGACCTACGCCGCGCTCCGTGTATTCGTCGACAACTGGCGGTGGGAGGGCGTGCCGTTCTACCTCCGCAGCGGGAAGCGCCTCGCCAAGCGAGTCTCCGAGATCGCAATCCGCTTCCGTCGCGCCCCGGGCGTTCTCTGGCCGCGGGCGGCGCGGCGGACGATGGACGCCAATGAACTGGTGGTCCGTATCCAGCCCGACGAAGGCATCACGCTCGGCTTCCAGGCGAAACGCCCGGGCGCCGCGCTGGCGCTCACCCCGCAGATGGAGCTCGCGCCGGTGCGAATGCGCTTTTCCTACGCTGAGGACTTCGGCGGCGCACCGGGTCCCGCCTACGAGACGCTGCTGCTCGATGCGATGATCGGCGACGCCACGCTGTTCGCCCGCAGTGACGAGGTGGAGCAGGCCTGGTCGATCGTCGACCCGATCGTCGCAATCGCCGGCAGCGATCGCCGCCCGGAGCTCTATGCCGCCGGGGGCGATGGGCCGGCCGCGTCGGACGCGATGCTCGCCACCGATGGCGCATTCTGGCGCGGCCTGGTAACTGGACTCCCGCCCAGTCGCCGTTAGGCCACACGGCGGGAATGCAAAGCGACGCGCGTGACCGTCAGGTCACGCGCGTCGCTTCAGTACATCTCCCTACTCCTTTCCGGAGCGCTTACGGCGCCGCGCTTCGGCCGCCTTCAACTGGCGGGCCTCGCTCGGCTTCACGTAGTGACGTTTGCGGCGGAGATCCTTCAGGATCCCCGAGCGGAGCATCTTTTTCTTGAAGGCCTTGAGCGCCCAGTCCAGCCGGTCGCTTTCTTCGAGAATCACTTCGATCATGAACGCTCCGGTATGGAATTACGACGCCTTGGCGACGTTCTCGGCCGACGGACCCTTCGCGCCCTGCACCATGTCGAACTCCACACGGTCGCCCTCGACGAGAGTCTTGAAGCCGCTGCCCTGGATCGCCGAGTAGTGCACGAAACAATCCTTGGAGCCGCCTTCAGGCGTGATAAAGCCGAAGCCCTTCGCGTCGTTGAACCACTTTACTGTGCCGGTAGTACGCATTGCCATTCTCCGATAAAATGTTGTGCTCGGAGTCCGGTAATGCCGTCCCGCCGATCACATCTCGACGCGAGAATTCCTCGCGGCGCTTCCGCGCTTGCTGGCGCGGGTCGCACCGGTTTCCGATGCGAACCTGCAATATAGCGGCGCTGCGGCGCGCCAGTCAACCAGGAAGCGTGACGTCAGGCACCAGGCGTTACTTCCAGCACTCGACGAGAACCGTGACCTGTCGGCCGATATCGCCGATATCTGCGTTGCTGCGCCGCGCCGCGGAACTGCCCAATCGCACTGCGACGCCCTGCGATTTCAGGAAGTCGCGGGCGACCGCCGCTTTCACCGCGAAGTTCACGTTCTGCGGGATGTCACCCGTCTCGTCGGCCACGAGCTTGGCGTTGAGCTTCGTCACCACGACACCGACGACGTTGCCGCTCGCGTCAAAGAGCGCGCCGCCGCTGCTCCCCGGCTGAACCGGTGCACTCATCTGCAATACGTGAAGATCGTTGTAAAGCCCTGCCAGCGCGTTGACACTCCCCGTCGACACGTTGACCTGATCCGCGAGCAGTCCATTCAGCGGAAAACCCACAGCGACGACGTCGTCCCCTGGACGGACCGCCGGTTCGTCCCGGAAGGTGACCGACGCGCCCGAGGGAAGCCGCGTCTCGAGCAGCGCGAGGTCGTCGTCGCGATCGAGCGCGCGGATCGTCGCCGTTCGAGCCTCCGAACCGCCGACTCGCACCTTCACCTCGCTGCACCCGCGGACGACATGCTTGTTCGTGAGGACGTAGCCTCGCTCGCGGGAGACGACGAAGCCCGATCCGGTACTCGTCGATCCTCGGCTGAAGCTTGCCGGAGGGAGATCAGCGACCGCCGCGGAGTCGGGATGTCGGGGGCCGCTCGTCTCAGCGGCGGCGCTGTCGCCGAGGCCGATCACTCGTGCCTCGGGTAATCCCCGGCCGGCGCGTGCCGATGCGTCGCTGCTTGGCCGCGGTCCGACCGTCACCATCAAATGCTCCCACTGCTTCCGTTCATCGGGACGTCGGTCGAAATATCCGGCGTCGCGACGGAGCGCTGCGTCCCAGTACTCGACCGCGTCCACGGCGTGTTCCAGCTCGAGCGACAGCTGCGCGAGAGCGCCCCATGTTGCCGGGTCGGACCCATTCAGCCGCGATGCCTCGCGCAGCGTGCGCAGCGCCTCCTGTCGACGTCCAAGCGAACGCAGGCTAAGGCCGGCGCCGCGCATCGCCACGACTGACGCCGGATCGAGACGCTGCGCGTCGCGGTAGGCCTGCAACGCGTCATCTTTCCGCCCCATCGCGGCCAGCACGTGACCGAGGTTCGCGTAGCCGTTGGCGTCCATCGGCCGCAACGCGATGTACTCCTGGTACGACCGCTCCGCCGCCCGCGTTCGACCCAAACCTTCCTGCGCATTGCCAAGCCCGAGCAGCGCTGCCGGATTCGTCGGACTGCCTCGACGCAGTGCTTCGAACTCGGAAAGCGCACTCCGAAACTGTCCGGCAGTCAGCAGCGTTTCGCCGCGCGAGAATCCGTCGGAATGGCCGGGGGTCGGCTCCTGTGCCTGGAGCGGCTGCACTCTCACGGCAAGCAACGCCGACAACTGTACCGCGATCAAACCGAGGGAACAGCAAGCGCTCAGCGTGCGAACACGGGGGGAGCGACTGGTAGCCATCAGGTTCCTTCCCGGGTGGTCGGCAGGCCGCCTGCATGGCGCCGCACATCACTTCTGAAATCGACCGTCCCGGCATCTCAGGGACTGATAGCAGAGCCCGCTCGTCACGTGGGTTGCCTTCGGCCTCGGTCATCGGTTATCTTCTTCGGTCTCTGGCACTTGCCGTCACATCCGCGTTCCGCGGTCGTCACCCAACTGGGCCGGTCTTCCGGCTCCGAGCGTCATATGCATCCCTTCATCGAAACTCAGAAAGAATGGCTGCGCACCAACATCCCGCCCTTCCGGCCGGGCGACACGGTGCGCGTGAACGTGCGGGTCCGTGAAGCTGAGAAGGAGCGTCTGCAGGCGTTTGAAGGAGTCTGCATCGCGCGCCGCGGCAGTGGCGTCAGCGAGACCTTCACCGTGCGGAAGATTTCCAATGGCGTTGGTGTCGAGCGCATCTTCCCGGTGCACAGCCCGATGATCGGCGACCTTGCGGTCGTTCGGCGTGGTCGCGTGCGGCGTGCCAAGCTTTATTATCTTCGCCACCTCACTGGCAAGGCGACGCGCATCAAGGAAAAGAAGGTTCGCGTCGCCGTTCCCGCGACGAACGCCGCCGAGTAAGGGAGCAGCTTCCCAGTGGCGGCAGGGCGGCGTCGCGCCTCCCGTAAGCGCTGGAGCGCATTCGAGCGCGATGCCCGCGCGGGCCACGGCCCGCTGATCGCCGGAATCGACGAAGTCGGACGGGGCCCCCTCGCGGGCCCCGTCGTCGCATGCGCCATCATCATGCCGTCCGACTGTCGCGCGATCGGTGGTGTCGATGACTCGAAAGCGTTAGGCGCAGCAGACCGCGTGCGGCTGGCGGCAAAGATCCGCGAGCGGGCGCTCTGCATCGGCTTGGGCGCGGCGTCGGTGCGCGAGATCGATCGCGTGAACATCTACCACGCGACGGTGCTCGCGATGCGCCGGGCGATCAGCCGGTTGCGACTGCAGCCGGACCACGTTCTGATCGACGGCCTGGCGATTCGCACGCTGGCGACGCCGCATACAGCGATCGTCGGCGGCGACCGCCGATGCTACACGATTGCGTGCGCGTCCATCCTCGCCAAGGTCACACGCGACACGCTGATGGCCGCGCTGGCGCGCCGATACCCGAATTACCGCTGGGAGACCAACGTCGGGTATGGAACGCCCGAGCACTGGGCGCGCGTCCACGAACATGGAATGTCCCCGCACCATCGCCGCAGCTTCGTGAAGCCTCGCCAGCTCGTGCTCGACCTGTCGGCCGATCTCCCAGCGGACGTTGCGATCGACTTGCCGCAGCATGTCCTCGCTGACGCGATGGCGTCGATTCCCGCGGTAAAAGGAACGGCAGCGCGGCGAGAAATGACCGACGATCTTCCCTACTTTCCGGATCCCTCATGAACGCGCCGACCGACCACTCCGCAGAGCGCAGCGTCTTCCGTGACGGCCTGCTTGCCGGCCAGGTTGCCATCGTCACCGGTGGGGGCACAGGAATCGGCTTGGGGATCTCGCAGCTGCTCGCGCAGCTGGGCGCTCACGTCGTCGTCGCCAGCCGGAAGCGCGAGAATCTGGACGTCGCCGCGCGTGCGATACGCGACGCGGGCGGCTCAGCGTCGGCCGAGACGGTTGACGTCCGCGACGCGGAGCAGATTCAGGCGATGGTCGGCCGCGTCGCCACCGAGCACGGGCGGATCGACCTCCTGGTCAACAACGCCGCCGGCAACTTCTACGCGCCATCGGAGACGCTCTCGCCTAACGCGTGGCGTTCGGTCATCGAGATCGACCTGTTCGGCACTTTCTTCTGCTCGCAGGCGGTGCTGCCGATCATGAAGGCCCAGGGTGGTGGCCGCATCGTCAGCATCTCGATGACGCTGCATTACCGCGGCTGGCCGTTGATGGCCCATGCCACGGCGGCGAAGGCGGGGATCGATGCACTGACGCGGACACTCGCCCTCGAGTGGGCACCTTACGGTGTCCGGATGAATGCGATCGCCCCGGGGCCGATTCCAACTGAAGGCGTTCGCAAGGCGTTCACGCCTCCGCCGGCCGCCAACGGACAGGTGCCCGACGTCTTTGCCGTCGAGCAGGCGATGTCGAGCTACGCGAAGACGGCGATCCCGGCTGGCCGATGGGGGACGCCACGCGACATCGCGAACATGGTGGCCTTCCTCGCGTCGCCGGCCGGCGAGTGGATCACCGGGGCGATTCTGGTCGTCGATGGCGGCGAGTGGCTGGCAAAGAATCCCTCGCCTAACGCGGCGCGCGGTTAGGCAGTGCCGCGCGCGGAACGACGGACGACTGCCTGGGAGTCGATCAAGGCCGTTCCCGGTAGGCCGCCGGCTGGTCGCCGCCCTGTCGGGTCGTCACCGCGATGACGCCCCCCATGTTGCCCGTACCGTAGCGGGTCATTGCCTCCCATGAGCGGTAGAGTCGGATCGTAGAAACAATCTCCGCCGGGATCGAGCGGAGGACCGTGATGTCGCCGTATCTCTGTTCGTCGACATAGACGGTCGGGTACGGCGATGACCGGGCAGAAATTGTGGTCGGACCACGATTGGTCAGGAAATTCGCGCGAAGCTTCTGGATTGCGTCGAATGCCGAACTGGCGTGCGAGCGGACGATCTCATCCTCGGTGATCAGCTGCGAATCATACGCGGGGCCGATCGACGAACGGGCCGGCACGCAGGCGAGCATTGCAACGGGGACGAGCACACTCAGCCAGCGCGAGCGAGCCATGAGAGCCTCTCCAGCCTTTCGGCGGTGCGAGACGCCTGCGTGTTTCGAGCACAGCGGTGCTCGGCATATTTCGAGCCCCACATAAAACGAACCGGCCCGGGTGCGAAGCACCCGGGCCGGTTAACTCCTACCAACTTCACCTTACGGCGTGCAGACCGGGTTGACGGTGAGGTTCCGCGCATTGAGTTCGGCGCGAGGAATCGGGAAAGCGGTGTTGTACGGATCAGAGGGAAGCTCGGCCGCAAAATGCGCGGCGTTCAGGAGTCCGTACGCGCGGAGGTCGACGAGACGTTGCGGTCCCTCGAACAGCAGGGAGAGACGCTTCTCGAAAAGCACCGCGCTCCGACCTGCCGCAACCGTCGCGAAAGGCACGACCGGCGTTGCGTTGTACGTCTGATGCACAGCGTTGATGTCGAGGAGCGCGTTCGCGAACTGATTGGCCTCGATATAGGCCTGCGCGCGAAGCAGTACCAGCTCCTCATCCTTGAGCAAGGGAATCGGCAAGTTCTGGTTCGCCGAGGTCGGGACCGCGAACGAGAAGGTGAGGTTGCTGCTCAGTCCCTGACCCGACAGGGTCGACCGGGATACCAGCTTTGAGCGGCGAGCGTCGGTCGTCGGAATGCTATCGGCCAGCTTCGGATTCGCGGCGATCTTTGAATCGCTGCGAAGGTTCGAGATCTTGTCGACTACCGGGTCAAAACGGTAGTAGATCCCCGTGGCCAACGCCGCGCCACTCACGGCGCCTGGAGCGGCACCACCAAGGGCTTGCGTCAACTCCGCGATTGCCGTCGTCAGCAACGCCGGCTGTGGCGCGGTCCGGTCGATCGCGCGGTAGAAGTCGACCTTACCCTTCAGGCCGCGGTTGAACCGGATCAGGTTCCCGACGATGCCGTAGTCCCGGCCGAAGCTGGTAAAGCCGCCCGGCAGGTTGAACGGGAGCACCGCCGCGGCACCGGCCGTGGCGAAGTCCGCATTCGCGCTGTCGAGGAGTGCCGCGATGTAAGTGAGCACGTGCGGCTTGCAGTAGATCGGCGTGATCTCGAGATCGTTGTCGGTCTGCAGAGGAGCGCCGACGGTATCGCGCAGCTCGATCACGCGATAGTAGTCGAGCGCCTTCATCGTCCGGAAGAAGCCGCGGATCGCGGCGACATCCTGCGCGCTGAAATCCTTCGGCGATGCGGTCTTCAACAGCAAGAGGATGTTGTTTGCCGCGCGTGCTGCAGTGTAAAAGGCGGCGAACCCGCCACCGCCTGCGAAGCTGCCCGGATCCGCTTGGCCGCCGAGGGTCTCGCCGACGTACCGCGGCTCAGACTGATCGATCCGGTACACGTCGCGTGCGAGAATTTCCGGAAGCGTCAACACCGCAGTCGACGCATATGCAGCACGGTCTTGCGCCGTCACCCCGATCGCGAGCTGCTGCAGGGAGGCCGGTGTGAGGGTTTTGATGGCGGCCGTCGTCGGCGCGTCGATCGGCGCCGCAGTCGGGTTGTCTTTGCACGCCGCGACGGCAACACCCGCCGCGAGCGCGATGAATAAGTATCGCTTCATTTATCTATGTCTCGCTCAGAAGGTGGTGTTGACCGTGAGGTAATACAGGCGGCTCGGCGGGTACGGAGTCACGTCCTGGAACCGTCCCAGCGCCTGATTGCCGAAGTTCGAAACCTCGGGGTCCAGACCAGAGTACCGCGTCCACGTCTTCAGGTTCCTTCCGCTCAGGTCGATTCGCGCCGTTCCGACGCGACCGGCGAACAGGCGGCCCGTCAGATCGGTGGGCAGTTCGTAGCCGATCGTAACCTCGCGGATCTTCACGAACCCCGACTTCTCGACATACACCGCGCGACCCTTACGGAACTCGCGAATGCGCGCTGCCGAGACCGCGGTATCCGCGAGCATCGACCCCGACCCAGGATCCGAGTCGAAGTAGTTGTTCGTCAGGTTGATCCCGAGGCCACCCTTGCGCCAGTCAACAAGTGACGAAAAGCGGATGGGGCCAATGTTGACGTCGTTGTTGAAACCCATCTGGTAGTCTGGCGCCGAATTCCCGATGAACTTCAAGACTCGGTTCGCGGCCGGGCAACGCGTACCGGTCGAATTGAGCGCGGTGCACCCGTTGACCGCCTGCAAGACGGTGATCAACTGTCCTTGCTGAACGAACGCATTTCCAAACCGGCTGCCGAACGAGCCCGACTGCGGAATGAAAGGCGCGACGGGCAGTTGAGTGACCTTACCCTTGTTGCTCGAATAGGTCGTCGTCGAGTTCCACTGCACGAGTCCCGTTTGCACGGGGGTGAGCGCCAGCTCGACTTCCGTACCATGGGTGACAATCTGGCCGCCGTTGATGAAGAGGCTATTAAAGCCAGTGGACGGCGCGACGGTCGCTTGCAGCAGCAGCTTGTCGATCTGCTTGCGGAACTGCGTCGCTGAGAGCCGCCCGCGACCGCCGAACATCGTCAGGTCAAAGCCGCCTTCCGTCTCAGTCGCCTGCTCCGGCTGGATCTTTGTCGCGCCACGTACGGTTGATGGCCGATAGCCCGTGACTCCTTCCTCGATGAGACTCGTCAGGAAGGTGAACTTGCCCTGGGTTGGCTGGTTGCCAGCCCGGCCATACGCCAGGCGCAGCTTCAACTCGTCGGTCACCGGCGGGAGCCAGGGGAGTCGGTACGACGCCGAGAACTTCGGGTATGAGTAGAACTTCTTCGGGTCGCCATTATTGCTCGTCCGCTCGCTGTTCACGCCGGCGGTCAGCAGCAGCCGCTCGCTCAGCGTCAAGAATTCTTCCTGCGCGAACAACGAGAGTGACTTCACGAGGTCCTGCTGCTCGGTCGAGACAACCTGCGTCGATGCGGCGACGTTGGTTACGCCGGGGAAGACGCCGTGACCAGTCGTTGCCAGCACGTCGACCTGGCGGCGATTCTGGCCGAAACCGGCCGACGTCGTCGCCTGAAACGCACTGGTGGTATAGCGGTGGTTGAGCGAGGTACCAACATTCGCGTTGACGATGTTGCCCTGGCTATTGACGATTGTGCCGGGCAGCGCGTTGGCCTGCTCGATGAAAAGCGTCGCGGGTGCAATGATCTTCGAGTTGTCCCCGTAGCTGTCAACACCACCGACGGCAATGAGATCGAGGGTCTGCCGATCGGCGACGATGATGTTGTACGTTCCAGTTGCGCTGCCAAGAAGACGGTAGACGTTCTCGGGCGTCTTCACCTGTTCCGCGACCTGGAACGGATTGTTGCCCTGAACGGCACCAACGCCGATCGGGAAGCTTCCATCTGGGCGGCGGCGAAGCTCGAGGAATGACGGCGTGGCCGAAAAGGTGGTGTACGGGTTGATACCAGTGTTGTCGTTGCCGCTTACTCCGCGCTCGGTAAGACTGTGAATGAGCTCACTGTTGGCTCGGAGGTTGAGCCGGGACCCGAACTGCTGCCCGACGTTCACACGCAGCGACTGCTTGTTGTAGTTGTCGTTGTGTACCAGGCCGCCGTCGTGCTGAACGAGACCGGAGATGAAGAAGTTCGTCCCCGACTGCGTCGCACCGCGCAGCGAACCGATGGTCTGGTAGTTGAATGGGTTTTCCCCGTACAGCTCCTGTTGGTAATCGTGGCACTTGTTCGTTGCGGCGCCGAATCCCGTCGAGTCGAATCCCGCGTCGTCGACCTCGGTTCCGGTCTTGAAGCAGCGCAGCTTGAGTTTGTTCGCGATCGAAGCCGTGCCGAAGCGCTGCGCGACGTCGAGCGACGTCTTTCCCGCGCGACCACGCTTGGTGGTGATCAGGATGACGCCATTGGTGCCGCGCGACCCGTAGATCGAGGACGCCGACGGTCCCTTGAGCACCTGAATGCTCTCGATGTCGTTCGGGTTGATATCCGACGCGCGATTGACGGTTTGGTCCTGCGAGGACGGCGATGTGCCGCCGGCTGCTGACGTGATCGCGTTCAAACCGTTCGGAATCGACGAGTTGTCGATGATGACACCGTCGACGACGTACAGGGGCGAGAACGACGCATTGATCGTCGAGACGCCGCGCACCTGGATCTGTGTTCCGCCGCCCGGTGCGCCGCTGTTCTGGGTGATAATCGCGCCGGAGACCTTGCCCTGCAGTGCGTTGTCGACCGTCTGGGCCGGGACGCGGTTCAGCTTTTCGCCCGATACGACGGCGACAGCGTTCGCGGCATTGACGCTCGAAACGGTCGTCGCCGTGCCGGTAACGACCTGTTCTTCGAGCTGAAGGACGTCGCGCTCGAGAGCGATCGCGACCTGATCCTGCGTCGAGGCGACGCGAATCGTCGAGCGCTTGAAGCCGACGCGCCGTGCGAGGAGCGTCTGATCGCCCGCTGGGGCGAGGAGCTGGAAGCTTCCGTCCTCAGCGGTGTAGGTGCCGATGGTGGTCCCGACAACGGTAACGGCCACGTTCGCGAGCGCTTCGCCCGAACCCGTAGCCGTGACCTTGCCTGCGATGCGATGCTGCTGCTGCGCGTAGGCTTCGCTGCTGAAGAGCGCGCCGGCGAGCAGAGCCAGAGCTAGAACACGATACTTCCTCACGTTGCCTCCCGAGTATGGTAACAAGCACCCGCCATGGCTCGGGGCAGACGAGCCATGGCGGACGGACAGACTGGCCAGAAAAAGCTGCTTCTGGGGTAGTTTGTACAGATAGGGCCGGGGGGGGAATCTGTCAAGAAATTCTTTGCGTCCGGAGGCCCGGGGGGGCCAGTGTCGGCGCGTTGCGAACCGGGAGTTGCGAAGCGGGACGCGCCGGTGGGGAGGCGCCCGCGAACCGGGCGCTCCGTGGGTGGGTAGCGGCCCGGCGGCGCTTGTCTCATTATCCTGCCAATCGAACGTCGTTTCTTTCCCCATGGACGCTCAGTGTCGTGCGAGTCGTTCCGCTGGTCGCTTGGAGGTCAATGCACTCCCACAGTATCGCGCTAGCGTTCCTTGTCGGCGCCGCTGCGGTCGGCTGCGGCCAATCGACCAGATCGCAGCCCGTCATGCCTGCGCATGACCTGATCGCCGCCGATGAGTTGGCGCATTCCTCCGAGATTTACCTGTACGATGCGATCCGGCGGTTGCGTCCCGCGTTTCTCAAACCGCGAGGCGTCGCGGCTTACGGAGCACCGGAAACAACGGTGCTAACGCTGTACGTGGACGGCCAACGAATGGATAGCATCGACGACCTGCGGCGCATCTCATGTGACGAGGTGCTGGAGGTCCGGTTTTACGAGCCGCACACCGCGAATGTGAAATTCGCCACTCATAACAATTCGGGCGGCGCGATCGCGGTTACTCTCAAAGCGTTGCCTAACGATGTACCTGTGACCACCCCGGGCGCGGCGGCGCCGCCCGAGAACGCGACGCAGCGACAACCCACTCTGCAAAACCGAGTCGGCTTTCGCCGGTGATGGATCCCGGTTGCTGAATACAAAGAGAGCCGCGCGATCTTGACGCGCGGCTCTCTCCGTTCCGACCACCACAGTCCTTCCGAGCTACCTCACGCCGCACCCTGTCTCGTACGTGGGCGCCGCCGTCGGGCTCTTGTCCCAGTAGATTCGCGAGCGGAAGTTGTCCGCCCCCTGGCGGGCGACGGCTTCCTGGACATGTGCCGCGTTAACCGCCGTCTCGGCCTTCGAATAGTACAGGCGACGAGGAATCTGCGACTCCACCGCGTTCGGACCTGGCTTGAGAATCGCCGGTTGGCAGGTCCGCCGGAATCCAGACCACGCCTGAATCGGGTCGACATAGAGCGCGATCCACTTCTGGATGGCGATCTGCTTCTGCCGGCTGACCGTAGTTCCCCCTACATCGTACGCGACCCCGGGCGTCGCGAGATACGCGGCGGCCTGGCCCGACGCGACGCCCCACATCTCCATTGAGCGCGTCACGCCGGCATTATAAAAACCGGCAGCCTGCGCCGGGGTCAATCCACCGATGTTCCGCTCCGCGGCTTCAGCGCGGATGAACTCCACCTCGGCCGCAGTCATGATGAACGACGGGAACGATCCCCCGCCGCCGCCGAACGTCCCGTACGAGGTCGCCCCCGGATAGAATATGGCGCCGGGCCGCGAGGTGTACGGGACCAGCGGCGACGCCTTGGCCTGAGTGAGTGCGTTGCCGAGCGCGACATAGCACGGCGTGCCGGAGGGGCAGTACTTGAGCGTCTTCGCGGTGACGACGCCACCGGTCGTGTCAGTCAGCTCGATGGTGTCCTTCTGGGCGGGCATCGCGTAGATCGGCGTGCGCGGGTCATTGTAGCTCCGCAGATAGGTCAGCAGGCGCGTCGAGATGCGGTGGTCGTCGCGGCTCTTGAAGTTGTTCGCCCACGGGTTGTCATAGATCCCGTCGCCCGGCCACACCAGCTTCGCGTTGTCGGCGTTGGTCAGGATCAGCGCGGCCGGATTGCTCAGCGCCGCCGTCAACTGCGTCCCGGCGGTTGCCGGGTCGACATTGATGAGGCGCAGGGCGTGACGCGCGCGCAGCGAGTTGGCGAATTTTTGCCACTGGCGCGGACGGCCCGCGTAGATCGGGTCGGCCGAGCCGAGCGCGTTTCCGCTCGCCGTGCCTAACGCGCTGCTGGCCGCGCTCAGGCGCGCGAAGAAATCCGCGTAGATCGCCTGTTGCATATCGTACGCAGGCTTGAGGATTCCCGAATCGGCCTTGAACGCCTGGCTATAGGGGATATCGCCGAAGACGTCGGTGAGGATTCCGAATTCCCAGGTTTGGAGCACCGATGCCGGCCCCCACAACGACGCATCGTTGGCGGCAGTTCCCCGACGCCTGACAATCTCGAGATCTTCGAGCTCGTTGCTGTAGGACCCATCGAACAAGCCGGAGGTCGACGATGCCTTGAGGCGGATGTAGCCGTCGGCATCGGGGTACTGCACCTCGGCGAGGTGTTGCGAGAGAAACGCGTAGCGCGTTCCACCAACGCCGTCTTCCCAGCGGCCGACGCCGTTGCGCGCGGCGCTGGTGAACAGGGTGGTCGACGGTGCGTCCACCGGGCTGTTCGGATTGCCGTTCACCGCGGTGATCTTGTCGGTGCCGCACGCCCCCGTCAGCAGGGCAGCAACGACGACCGCCGCCACGGGAAAAAGTTGTCTCGCGGTCATGTTGGAGTATCTCCTCGCGGCGCTCATGGCGTGATCCGCACGTTGAAGCCAAAGCTGCGGGTGTTGCCCGGAAGCGCGTACTCGATTCCCTGGAAGTTGCCGGAGCTATAGGCAAACTCCGGGTCGACGTTAGGCACCTTCGTCCAGAGCGCGAGGTTCCGACCGAGCAGCGCGAGGCTGATCCCGGAGACGCGCAGCCGATCGGTCCATTCACTCGGCACTTCGAACCCAACGCGTAGCTCGCGCAGCTTGGTATAGCTGGCGTCGTACACATACGGCTCGACATTACCAAACAGCCCCTGAAAGTACGCTTCGGACGTAATGGTCTCGGTATTCGGCTTGCCGGTGTTGACGTCGATCCCGTTGACCACGACTCCCGGCTTGTCCCAGTCGACCTCGCGGCCCTTGAGGCTCGACTTCAGCACGCCGGAGTAGCCGCCGATGTAGTTCGTGTAGCTCATGATCTTGCCGCCATGGCGCATGTCGAGCGTGAAGCCAAACGATGCAGCCTTGTACTTGATCTGATTCGAGATTCCGCCGGTCCACTTCGGTTGAATCGAGCCGAGGTAGATGAAGGAGTCAGTGGTCAGAGGGTAGCCGACGTCGGTCAGGATGCGGCCCTTGTCGTCGCGCTGGTATCCGCCGCCCCAGAGTGCACCGTACGGTTGGCCGACGCGCGCTTCGAGACGCACGTCGCCGAACAGGCCGTTGCCGAGCACGATGTTGTCCAGCCCCTGCGAAAGCGCGACGACCTTATTCCGGTTCTGTGCATAATTCAGGTTCGCGGTCCAGTCGAAGTCCGTGGTCTGGATTGGCGTCACTGTAAACAGGGCCTCGAGACCCTTGTTCGACATTTCCCCGGCGTTGAGAAGCTTCTGCGCGTAGCCGGTGGCCGGCGACACGGGCACAAGGTAAATCTGATTCTTGGTGCGTTTATCGTACGCGGTCAGGTCGATGCTGGCCCGTCCGTCGAAGAAGCCCATCTCGATGCCACCTTCCTTTGAGGTGGTCAGTTCCGGCTTGAGGTTCGGCTCGAGCAACGCGTCGCTGCGGGTGAACTGTGAGCGTCCGCCAAACTTGTTGGAGCTGCCGGCGAACGTGGTTAGCAACCGGTACGGGTCCGTATCGTTGCCCACTCGCGCGAAACCGCCGCGAAGCTTGACGAACGTGAGCACGTTGTTGCGGAGGGCGGGCACCGCTTCACTGAGAATCAGTGACGTCGCGACCGACGGATAGAAGTAGGAGTTCCGCCCCTTCGGAAGCGTCGATGAAACGTCGTTGCGCGCCGTGCCCTCGACGGTCCAGAAACCACGGTAGGTGGCCGCGGCCGATCCGAGCACGCTATTCATGCTGCGCCGATTGACCGTCTGGTTGAGTGTCGGCGTGATCCCGGCATTTGAGACGTTGTACGTGCCGCCGATCGTCAGACCCGTGGTCTGCGTCTGGAAGGTGCTGAACAATTCCCGCCGCAAGTTGCCACCCGCCATCACATTGAAATGAAAGTCGTCGGCGACAGTGCGGTCCGCGGTGAGGCTTAGAGACGTGTTGTTCCCGTTCTGGTAGTCGCTGATCAGGTTGAACCCGCCTTGATAGCTCGGGTCCACATAAGACGTGTTGTTGTAGGCGCCGCCGAAGCGCTGGTCGATGCCGAACCGGAAGATGTCCGAACCGCTGTGCAATGACGCATTGAGCCAGTCGAGCAGCTTGTACTTCGCGCCGCCCTGCACGATGAAACGATCTCGCGTGTCGGTGAGATCGTTGCCTTCCTGATTGTAGAAGGGATTGTTGTGGTAGTTGTAGTTCCAGTTGAACTCCCGGTTCGCCGGACCGCCGTTGACCGCGCCGCCCTTCTCCCAATTGCGCAAATCGTTGATGTTGATCTGCCGCCCGAACCAGAAGAACTGCTCCATCACGGAGTTGTTGTAGCCGGTCCCCGCGCGATTCTTCCCGTTATTGCGGGTGTACTGAAGCGTAGCATCCGTGGTCAGGCGAGCATTCACCTGAAGCGCGCCGCTGAGAAGCCCGCTGGTCTTCTGGAAAGAGTTGTTCGGGATGTAGCCGTCGATGTTGTCCACGCCGACCGACATGCGTGCGTTCGCCCGTTCGGTCCCCCCGCTAATCGCGACGGTTGAGCTCAGCGTGTGGCCGGTGTTGAAGAAGTCCTTGACGTTGTTCGGATGCGCGACCCATGGCTGCTGCTTCCCGGTGTACTGATCGATCAGCCGGCCATCCAGTTTCGGTCCCCAGCTCTGGTCGCACCCGTCGCAATTCCCGCTGCCGGCTCCGTCCACGTACTGGAACTCGCCGCCGGCGCCCTGGCCATAGCCATTCTGGAAGTCGGGCAGGCGACCGGGACGGTCGAAGGTGTAGAGCGTCGTTCCCTCGGCGCGGACCCGGCCGGCGGTGGCCAGTCCCTTTTTTGTCGTAATGATGACGGCGCCGTTCTGCGCGCGCGAGCCGTAGAGGGCCGCAGCGTTAGGCCCCTTGAGGATCGTCATCGATTCGACGTCCTCGGGATTGATGTCGCTGATCGCGTTGCCGAAATCGTACCCGTTACCGAGCGAACCGCCGCGGTTTGCATTCGATACCGGGATGCCGTCGACGATGAACAGCGGTTGGTTGTTGCTCGAGAACGTGTTCGGCCCGCGGATGATGAAGTTGGTCGACCCACCTGGCGTCCCGCCGCCAGTGATCGTCACCCCCGACACCTTGCCCTGCGCCTGCTCGATGAGATTGATCGTTTTCGTCGCGGTCAGGTCGGAGGTCGAGAGCTGTTGTTGTGCGGTGCCGAGGCTGGCCTTCTCGCGAACGACGCTTCCGGCGGTGACGATGACATCGGTCAGCTGTGCGATCGCCACGCGCAGTTTCAGATCCTGCGTGACCGATCCCCCGCTGAGCGTGACTCGCGCGCTATCCGGGGAGTAGCCGACGCGGCGTGCGATGAGCAGAACAGTGCGGCCCGTCGCGCCGGCTGGCGCGCTGATGAGATACCGCCCGGTGGCATCGGTGTACGCGCCAACTCGCAGCTCTGGAATGCTGACCGACACATTCTCGATCGGTCGCGCCGCATCAGTAACGTGCCCACTGATGCTCGTCGGCGCCTGAGCCGCGAGGACTGCGGGGCCGAACCCGCCGACTACGGCAGCTATCGCGACGATGCGCCTAACGTTGTGGAAGTTGCGGGTTGCAGATCCTCCGTTGCGAGCAAGGAGAATTGGTGCGTTGTTGTGGTCGCCCATCCGCCCATCCACCGCCGCGCTGGGTGTGGCGGCGCCGCATGACAACCGGGCGAATTTGGATAGTGTCGTCCTTTGCGATACCGGATTACACACGTTCGCGTCTGGTCTTGCCCTACCAGCATTTGTCACGTCGCCTCCCGCGTAAAAGACGCCCCGCGCCGAGTTGTTACAGGGGGGCGGTGCTGCACCGGCGAACGTATGCCGGGCGCAGGTTGGCGTCAACTGACGGCGCGGACTCGATATAACCGGGCACTGGGCCGCTGGAGAAGCGCGTGGGTCAGCTGCTCGACGGGCGGTTCAAATTTTCACTCTCCCGCTCCCGCGTCAGCCGTTCACCTTCCGCGCGCCGCCAGTCGGCGATCTTCTTGTGGTCGCCCGACAGGAGCACCTCGGGCACCGCATGCCCGCGATACTCCGGCGGCCGCGTATAACTCGGCGCGCTGAGACCGGTGTCGAAGAAGGAGTCGCTGCGCGCGCTCTCGAAGTCCGACATCGCGCCCGGCAACAGCCGGACGACCGCGTCCACGATCGCGAGCGCGGCGGGTTCGCCGCCGCTCAGCACGAAGTCGCCGAGCGAAATCTCCTCGGTTGCCAGGGCGTCGGCGACGCGCTGGTCGACGTCCTTGTAGTGACCGCACAGAATGGTCAGCTCATTTCCGGCGGCCAGGCGGACGGCGTCGGCGTGGGCAAAACGACGACCGCGCGCCGAGACGAGGATGATCGGCGCCACCGCGCCTAACGCTTCGACCGCCTCGAAGAATGGCGCCGGTTTCATCACCATGCCGGCGCCGCCGCCGTACGGGTAATCGTCGACGGTGCGATGACGGTCGTGGGTGTGTCCGCGCAGGTCGACGACGTTGTATTCCACGGCGCCAGCGGCAGCAGCGCGGGCCGGAATGCTCAGCCCGAGGGGACCGGCGAAGAACTCCGGAAAGATCGTGACGATGTTGACGCGCAGCATCGGCCCGTCAGTCAAGGAGCCCGTCGGGGACGTCGACGACGATCCGTCGCGCCTCGCGATCGACGTGATGCACGGTGCGCTCGTCGTAGGGGATCATAACGGTCGCCTGCTTGCCGGCTGCGTCGGTCGTGTCGCGCGAAACGTCAAGCACGAGTCCCTGCGGCAGCTCCCAAACGGTGACCACACGCCCGACGATCGCGCCGTCAGGCAGCTCGACCATCATCCCTGGGATGTCATGGAGGTAGATCTCATGATCGCCGGCGGCGGGAAGATCAGCCTCCGGAATGAGGAGGTACCGATCGCGCCAGAGATCGGCCGCGTTGCGGTCGTCAATGCCGACAAAGGTGACGAGAAATCCTTCCTTGAACGGCCGCGCGCCAACGACTTCCACGCTGGTGCCGCGGGTATCGGGCCGGCCCTCGGCGTCACCGACCAGAAAGCGACGGCCGGACGCGAAGATCGCGTCCGGCTCGTCGGACATCGGCTCGACCACAAGCTCGCCGCGAACGCCGTGTGCCTTGCGAACTCGCCCAACGATGACGAAGGCGGGAGCGCGGTCGGTCATTCGCGGCCTCTCGGCGTGCGCGTGCTACTCGCTCTTTTCGCTGAGCGGGACGGCGCTCGCCTGAAGCTTCGAAGCAACACGCGTCTCGTGCCGGCGCTTGAGCATCCCAGCCTTGCGGATGATCGAGCGGACGGTGTCGGTCGGCTGCGCGCCGACATTCAGCCAATACTCGATGCGCGCTTCGTTGAGGGTGACAGCGCCTTCGGTCTGCCGCGGGGCATACGTGCCGACGATCTCGATGAAGCGGCCGTCGCGCGGGCTCGTGGCGTCGGCGACGACGATGCGGTACATGGGGGCTTTCTTCCGGCCAACCCGGCGGAGTCGAATCTTGACCATCGTGTGTTTCTCCCGTTAGGCAGGGTTGATCTCTGTACTGCGCCGGGCTCCTCGCGTGCGCGGTATGTCCGCGCCGCACCCGGTACTGCGAACTGCAAACCTCAAACTGCAGCCGTTAGCCATTAGCCATACGCTGGAAGGTGCGGCGGTTACCGTAGTCGCTCAACGCCAACGGCTCAAGCTAATGGCTGAAACGCGTCAAAACCTCGGGAAGCCACCAGCGCGCCCCCCCGAAGAGGCTTTCTTCATCATCTTCTGCATGTCGCGGAACTGATCGAGCAGGCGATTCACCTCGTTGACCGGGCGACCGCAGCCCTTGGCGATGCGCGCGCGGCGCGAGCCATTGATGATTCCGGGAGTCTTGCGCTCCTCGGGCGTCATCGAGAGCACGATCGCTTCGAGGTGCTTGATCCGCCTTGGGTCGGCCGCCTTCGCCTGCTTCAGCATTTTCGAGTTGACGCCAGGCAGCATCTTCAGCACGCCCTCGATCGGACCGAGCTTCTCGATCTGCTTCATTGCCGTGAGGAAGTCACCAAGGTCCATCCCTTCCTTGCGGACCTTCTTCTCGAGCCGCTTGGCCTCGTCCTGGTCGAAGGTTGCCTGCGCCTTCTCGACCAGGCCGAGGACGTCGCCCTGTTGCAGAATTCGGCCGGCCATCCGCTCCGGATAGAACTCTTCCAGCGCGTCCGGCTTCTCGCCGACGCCGATGTACTTGATCGGCTTCTTCGTGACCCCGTAGATCGAGAGCGCTGCGCCACCGCGGGCGTCGCCATCCATCTTCGTCAGGATGATGCCGGTGACGCCTAACGCCTGGTCGAACCCCTGGGCGATGCGCACCGCCTCCTGGCCGGTCATCCCGTCGGCAACGAACAGGATTTCATCGGGATGGACCGCGTCCTTCAGGCGGACGAGCTCCTGCATCATCTGCTCGTCGATCTGCAGACGGCCTGCGGTGTCGACGATGACGACGCGATCCCGCTCTCGCTTCGCCTGGTCGATCCCCTGCCTGGCAATCTTCACGACGTCGGTCGTCGTGCGATCCGCGTACACCGGGATGTCGAGCTGCTTGCCCAGCGTCTCGAGCTGGTCGATTGCGGCGGGCCGGTAGACGTCGGCCGCAATGAGGCGGGTCGCGCGTCCCTCGCCCTTCAGTCGACGCGCGAGCTTCGCCGCAGTGGTGGTCTTGCCCGAGCCCTGCAGCCCGACCATCACGACGATTGTCGGCGGGATGGAGCTGAGCTTGAGTCCTTCGCGCCGCTCGCCGAGCATTGCGGTAAGCTCATCGTAGACGATCTTGATGAGCTGCTGTGCGGGGGAGACGGCCTTCAGCTGCGAGACGCCAACCGCTTTCTTCTCGACTCTTTCGAGGAACTCACGCGTCAACTGGAAGTTGACATCCGCTTCGAGCAGGACGCGCCGCACTTCCCGGAGCCCATCCTTGATGTCGGCTTCGGTCAGGACTCCGCGCCCGCGCAGGCGGGCAAAGGTGGCCTCGAGTTTTTCGCTGAGCTCATCGAACATAGCCCTGAAACGTAGCCGCGATTAGACTTCCGTTCAAGGCGCCAGCCCGACGCAACCTGTCACAGATGCCCGATTTCATGGCCAAGACGACGCAGCGCAAGGAAGAGATCCTCAAGTCCGAGCTCCCGCCGACGTTGCCGCTGATGGCGTTGCGCTCGACGATCGTCTATCCGCTCGGGACGATCGCGGTGCAGATGGGCGCACCGGAAAATCTCTCGCTGCTGCGGTCGTTCGAGGAGCCGGGACTGATCGTCGCGCTCGTCGTCGCGACCGGCGACCACGATGAGCCGGTGGACACGCGACGCTTCATCGGGCGGGTCGGGGTCGCCGCGCGGGTGCATGAGCGGATCAACCTGCCCGGCGATACGGTCCAGATCACCCTGCAGGGACTGCGGCGGATCGTCGTCGACGAGATCGAGCAGGACCTGCCCTTCCCGGTGGCGGTGATTCGCCCAGCGAAGGAGACGTCGGCGGATGCGAACGAGGTCGACGATCTCGTCTCGCGGATCGTCGCCGCGGCGGAGACACTCGCCGACCTCGTCGATCGCATTCCCGACGAGGTGCCCGCGATCCTGAAGATGAACATCTCGGATCCGGGGCGCTTCGCCGACCTTGCAGCAACGAACATGAATTTCCGCATCTCGGACAAGGACGAGGTGCTGCAGCGGCTCGACGTCGGGCAACGGCTTCGCTTCATCCTCAACCGGCTCGAGCGCGAAGTGGCGCGGGCGCGCGTCATGGAGGATGTGAAGCGACAGACTGAGGTGAAGATCGAGCAGCACCAGCGCGAGTTCTACCTACGGCAGCAGTTGCGCGCGATTCAGGCGGAGCTTGGCGAAACCGACCCCGGCGACAAGGAAGCGTCGGAGATCCTGCGCAAGATCGACGAGGCCAAGCTGCCGGAGAAAGTCCTCGCCGAAGCGAAGCGCGAGACCGAACGGATGCGCATGCTGTCGCCGGCATCGAGCGAGTATCAGGTCATCCGCACGTATCTCGACTGGATCCTCGCGCTGCCCTGGCACAAGGGCTCGGGGGACGAGGACATCTCCCTCGACCGGGTGCAGGAAGCGCTCGACTCGCGTCACTACGGGCTTGGCGAGGCGAAGGAGCGCATCATCGAGTTTCTCGCCGTGCGCAAGCTGCGCGGCGGCGATCCGCACGGGCCGATCCTCTGCCTGGTCGGTCCCCCCGGCACCGGCAAGACATCGTTAGGCGAGGCGATTGCGACGGCGATCGGCCGGAAGTTCTATCGGATCTCGGTCGGCGGCGTGCGCGACGAAGCGGAAATTCGCGGGCACCGTCGCACCTACGTCGGCGCGATGCCGGGGCTGCTCGTCCAGGCGCTGCGACGCGTCGCGGTCGTCGATCCGGTGTTCATGATCGACGAGGTCGACAAGATGTCGCACGGTGGACCGTCAGGCGATCCGACGGCGGCGATGCTCGAGGTGCTCGACCCGTCGCAGAACCATGAGTTCGTCGACCACTATTTGAACATCCCGGTCAACTTCTCGCGAATCCTCTTCATCTGCACGGCGAACAACCTGTTCGACATCCCGGCGCCGCTGCGCGACCGGATGGAAGTGATCCGGATCGCCGGCTACACGATCGAGGAAAAAGTCGAGATCGCGTGGCGCTACCTGTTGCCGCGGTTGCTTGAGGATCACGGCATCACCGACAAGGACATCCAGTTCACCGATGAATCGTTAGGCTACATCAGCAGTCGCTACTCTCGCGAGGCGGGGCTCCGCAACTTCGAGCGCAACCTTGCGGCGATCATGCGCAAGCGAGCGCGCCGGAAGGCCGAGGGCGAAGAAGGCGCGTGGGTCATCGACATCGAAAAGGTGAGCGACGTGCTCGGCGTTCCGCGCTACCAGGTCGAGGACGCGGAGATGGATCCGGAGATCGGCGTCGTCACGGGGCTGGCATGGACGGCGACCGGCGGCGAGCTGATGACGATCGAGTCGCTGCGCATGCCGGGGAGCGGCCGCCTGACGGTGACCGGGCAGCTCGGCGACGTGATGCGCGAGTCGGTGGACGCGGCGTTGAGCTACGTTCGGTCGCGGGCGACGCAGATCGGGATCGACGAAAAGGCATTCCGCGAGAACGACCTTCACATCCACCTCCCGGCGGGTGCGATCCCGAAGGACGGTCCAAGCGCGGGGATCACGCTGTCGCTGGCGATTGCCAGCGTGCTCAGTCAGCGCCCGGTGCGACGGGACCTGGCAATGACGGGTGAGGTGACGCTGCGCGGCCGAGTGCTGGAGATCGGTGGCGTGAAGGAGAAGGTGCTCGCCGCGTACCGGGCCGGCATCCGCGAACTGATCATGCCGAAGGCGAACGAAAAGGACCTCCGCGACGTGCCGGACGAAGTGCGCCAGCATGTCCGGTTCCAGTTCGTGGAGAAGATGGACGAAGTACTCCGGATCGCATTGCTGCCCGCGCCGGAGGGTGGACTGGCCGACGTCGCAGCGCCGCCGCACGGCGACGATGCCGGGGACAAGCCGTTAGGCGATGCATCGGGAAACGGGGCGCGCGACGTCGAGGTCGCGAAGCCGGCGCCGATGAAGGCGAGCGATCGCTGATCGAGCCGGTTGCACCACAGAGTCTGCTGAGCTCAGCTGATTGAACCACAGAGCACGGCCGTGGCGGTCCCGGGTTCGCGATCGCCGGCTAGCTTGAGTTCTTTCGGGCGTTAGGCGAGTTGGTCCCGGCAGGCTTGCCCAAAAGTTATCTGTTTTTTTTGTTCGCCTCGGCGGCGCGAGCCTCTCTCGGCGCGGCAGTTCTCTGTGGTTCAACTGCCGTAGCGGTCGAGAAGCAACAGATCGTCGGTCAGCGAGCTTCTCACGGCGCGAGCTTCACCACGCGCGGATCAATGAGGTCTGCAGACGCGCCGGCGGGGACGTCGATGTAGAGCACAAAGCTTCGGCCAGCGACTTCACCGCCGGTAACGCGCAGCGTTCGAGCGGTGCCCGTGTACTCGGTCCCGCCGGGGATCGCGGCCTCGCGCTGGTTGCCGAAGCGGCGGGCGATGGTGCTCTTCACGAGGTCAGCAAACTCGCCCGCGTCGATCGCCGTGTCCCAGATTGTGAACCAGACGACGCCTTCGCCCTTCGCGGTGCGCACGACCGTCAGGCGATCGCCGTCCCAGCCGTTCGCGCCACGGACCGCAGCGGCCTGGTCGTGCAGATGGTTGAAGAGAAACAACCGCGCTCCGAATTCGCCGAAAACGTCGTCGTAGAGTTTCGTCGCATTGTGAATCGCGGGCAGCGTGACGGTGGTCGGGTGATCGGGCGGATCGGACTCGTAGGCGCGGGGATGCATGATCTGCTCGGTCGATTCCGGCATCCGCGCGAACGGCTGCGTGCCCGGTGCCACCTCGGCGAGCCGCTTCACGAAATCGGCGCCGCTGAGGTACGGAAAGATCAGTGTCTCCTGGATGAACAGCGGTGCGCGCGAGAAGCGCGGCATCTGCGCGGAGTTCTTGCGGATGGATTCGCGGATTCCGTCCCAACCGCCGGGGATCGCGCCCAGATCGTTGTTGAAGACGATGCGCAGCTGTTCGTATTGCGCCTGCCCCTCGATGACCGCATGTGCCGCCGCGGCGCGATCGCCGTCGCCGTGCAGCTTCTGGATGGAATCGAGGTTGACGTATTGATCCTGGAGCGCGTGCACGAGCTCGTGCGTCACGATCATCGACGCGACGGTCGGATCGGCACCCTTCACGACGTACAGCACCTTCGTTCCCGGATCGTAGTATCCGACGATCTGCTCGCTGAGCAGGTCGAGCAGGAAGGGACGGAGCTGCATGGTGTCAGGGATCAGCCCGAGCACCCGGAGCGCGCTCTGTTCGCCGGCGAGCTCGGTGGCCGGGTCGGACTCGTTGAATTGCTTCTCGAGGAATTCCCGGACCTGGTCCTTGCTCCGCTCCTCGATCTTTGGGGGCGTCTTGTACTTGAGACCCACCGCGGCTTCGATCTTCGGCACCGCCGCGGCCACCTCGCGCGCGTACGGCGCGTCGCCCGCCGTTCCATCACGCGAGCGGCAGGCGGGGAGTGCGACGGAGCCGAACGTTAGGCAGAGGAGCAGCGGGAGCTTCATCGCGTTCAGGCGCCAGCGAGGTAGGTGAGGTAGGCGTCGACGACGCGTCGGCCCCAGAGCAGCGTGATGAGAGCAGCGGGCGCAAGGAACACGCCGAATGGAACCTGGGGGAGCTCCCTGCTGCGCAGCTTGGCGATGGGGAGGACCACCGCGAGGAAAACGACTGCACCGACCGCTGCACCGACGAATACGGTGAGCAACGACAGCTCGGGACCGACCGCGGCACCGATGAACGCCATCAGCGTCACGTCGCCGAATCCCATGGCTTCTTTTTTCAGTGCCGCCTCGCCCAGCCAGCCGACGATCGCAATCGCGCCGGCGCCGGTGCAGGCACCGAGCACCGCGCCAAAGGGGCCGACAAAGAAAAACTGCTCGCCGCCGACGAACATACTGATGAACGACGTCGCGATCAGGAAGAGAAACCCGCTGACCGTGAAGCCATCGGGAATCGTGTAGGTGCGGAGGTCGGTGACCGCCACGCCGACGAGCACTGTCGCGAAGACGGCAAGCCGAATGGCGAAGAAGCTCGCGCCGAAGCGCCAGGCGCAGGCGAGCCAGATAAGAGAAACGAGCAGCTCGACGGCGGGGTACAGCGGCGAGATCGGGAGCGCGCAGCCTCGGCACTTACCGCGAAGCACAAGCCAGCTGGCGATCGGGATGTTGTCGAACCAGGCGATCGGACGCTCGCAGCGCGGGCACCGGGAGCGCGGACGCACGACCGAGAGATGCTCCGGCCAGCGCGTGATGCAGACATTGAGGAACGAGCCTACGCACGCTCCGACGATCGCAGCATAGGCGAGAACGATTGCGCGCATGAGTGTCAGGGCCGCGAGTGTCGGAGAGCGTGAAGGAGAATACCGGCGGCCACAGCGACGTTCAGCGATTCGACACCGCTCGAAATCGGGAGCGCGACGAATGCCGTCGCCCGATCGCGCGTGGCCGGTGTCAGCCCGCCACCTTCGTTGCCGACGGCGATCGCCAGCCGCGCCGGGCGGACGCGGGCACCAGCCGGCTCACCGTGTGCGTCAGCACACCAGAGTTCCGTCCCGGTCGCCGCGAGGAACGTCTCGAGGCTTTCGGCGGTATCATGAAATGCAGGGTGAGTGAAGTGGGCGCCCATCCCGCTACGGACGACCTTGGCATTCCATAGGTCAACGGTTCCCGGTAACGCCACCGTCGCGGTGGCGCCCAGCGCGGCGGCAGTTCGCACGATCGTTCCGACGTTGCCGGGATCCTGCACGGCATCGAGCACCAGCAGGGTCAGAGGCGAGACGTCGACGAAATTTGCGAGCGCTCGGTCAGGGGTCTCGGCGATTGCCAGCACACCCTGCGGCGACTCGGTTTCGGCAGCAGACGCAAAGTCACGTTCGGACAGATTGGCGCGCTCGACATCAGTCCGTGCGGCGAGCGCCGAGAGAAGTGCGGCACCGCGGGGCGCGTCGGCAAGTTGGGGCGCGATCAGGACGCCACGGATCGTGAGCCTGGATCGGAGGAGCTCCTCCACGGCGCGTACACCCTCGGCGACAAAGAGGCTCGTTCGGTCGCGCGCTTTTCGTCGCCGGAGATCGCGCGCTAAGGTCAGCAGCTTCAAGGTTTTATGGATGACGTCGTTGGAATGGCTCTTGCCATGTCGTCCACCGCTCTCACCATCAGGGGAACGCATGCGACGCAACGTACTCGCTGGCCTCACGCTCGCCGTCTCGCTCACCGCCTGCGGCGTATCGCAGCAGCAGGAAGTGCAGATGGGCGCAAGCTACGCACAGCAGATCAACGCCCAGCTGCCGATCGTACAGGACGCGGAGCTGAATCGCTACATCAACGTACTCGGCGACTCGATTTCGCACCTCGCCGATTCACGGAATCTCGATTGGCACTTCTACATCGTCGACAGCCCCGACGTGAACGCGTTCGCGGTCCCGGGCGGCTACATCTACATCAACCGCGGGCTGATCGAGCGGAGCGACCGCCTCGACGAGCTGGCCGGAGCAATGGGCCACGAGATCGGGCACGTCGTCAAGCGTCACTCGGTCAAGCAGATGGAACAGTCGCAGAAAGCGAACATCGGCGTGACGCTCGCCTGCGTGCTGACGAGCATCTGCAACAGCCAGGCTGCGCAGACGGCAATCAATGTCGGCGCCGGTGCGGTGTTCGCCGGTTTCAGCCGGAATGATGAGACCGAGGCGGACCAGGAAGGAATCAAGAACGTCGTCCGCGCCGGGATCAGCCCAGAAGGGTTCCCTTCGCTCTTCCAGAAGCTGCTCGACGAGCGGAAGCGCGCGCCAGACGCCGTGTCTAGCTGGTTTGCGACGCACCCGACCGAGGAGTCGCGCATCGCGGCGACTCAGGCGACAATCAACACGTACGATCCGGCGCTCCTCCGGTCGCTGACGACCGACAGCCGTGCGTTCCACACGTTCAAGACGAGGTTGATGGCGCTGCCGCCATCGCCACCGACGCGACCGCAGCAGTAGATCGCGGTAAGCGGTAAGCGAACGGCGTTGCGGTTTTATTCCGCAACGCCGTTCGAGTTCTTTACTCCGCGGCTCGTCACTCGCTCGCGTCCGTCCGCATCCGACCGACCGTTAGGCGCGAAGTGCCGACCTCGCAGCGGCGAGCTGCTCGGCGACGGCGCGCGGGCCGGTCCCGCAATCCACCTCTCGCCGTGCGACCGAGCGGTCGGCGTCGAGGGAAAGACGCGCGTTGCCGTCGAGGGACCGATGGGCGGCGCGGAAGGTCTCGTCGGACAGTGCGCTGATCGGCACTTCGCGCTCCTCCGCCGCACGGGCGAGCGAACCGACGACGCCATGGGCCTCGCGAAAGCTGGCGCCGCGCTCGACGAGATAGTCGGCGAGATCGGTGGCCATCATCGATGGATCAAGCGCGGCGCGCATGCGAACAATATCGAAGCGGAGATCGCGAATGGTGCCGGCCACCGCTGGCAGCACGAGCATCGTCGCATCAACCGCGCCGAAAAGGATCGACTTGTCCTCCTGGAGATCCTTGTTGTAGCCAGAGGGGATTCCCTTGAGGAGGGCGAGCATCGAGGTAACGTCGCCGAGCCGGCGCGCGGCCGACGCACGCGCCAGCTCGAGGGCGTCCGGGTTGCGCTTCTGCGGCATCATGCTCGAGCCGCTCGAGAACGCGTCCCCGAACCGAACGAACCCGAATTCGCTCGTGCCGAAGATGATCACGTCCTCGGCAAGCCGGGAAACGTGCGTCGCGCTCAGCGCCAGCGTGAAGAGCAGTTCGGCGATGAAGTCGCGATCGCTGACGGCATCGATGCTGTTGCGTGCTCGTGCGGCGAAGCCGAGCGTGCCCTGGAGCAGGACGCGCGAGACGGGAAACCCTGAGCCGGCGATCGCACCGGCGCCTAACGGGAGCACCCCGGCCGACGCCGCGGCGTGCGACAGCCTGACGCGATCGCGCTCGAGCGGCCAGAAATGCGCGAGCAGCCAGTGCGCGACGCTGACGGGCTGGGCGCGCTGCATGTGGGTGTAGCCGGGCATGAGCGTGCCGACGTTCGATTCCGCACGGTCAACCAGCGCCTGCTGGAGATCACGAATCACGGCGTCGAGCCGGCGGCAGGCATCCATCGCCCAAAGCCGCGTCGCGGTCGCGACCTGGTCGTTGCGGCTGCGGCCGGTGTGGAGCTTGGACGCGACGTCGCCGATCTCGGAATGCAGCAACCGGTCGATCAGGGTGTGGATGTCCTCGTCGGACGCGGTCGCGATCACGCCTTCAGACAGGCGATGGCCGACGGCGTCGAGGCCGCCGCAGATCCGGTCACTCTCGGCGAGCGTGAGCACGCCGGCGTGCCAGAGAGCGATCGCCCAGGCCTTCGAACCCTCGATGTCGAAGGGCCAGAGACGGGCGTCGACGGCGAGCGAATTGTTCAGCGCCTCGAACGCGCGCGCCGCGGCCCCGGCGAACCGCCCGCCCCACAGCTTGTGGGCCCGCTCCTGGGGCGCGTTAGGCGACGAACCGCTCGATGCCAGCGGGGTCGCGTTAGGGACGCTCACTGCGCGACCCCGACTTCCTCCGCCACGTCGGCGATGTCGGACGTTTCGGAATGGTCGGGGCGTGCGGCGTTGCGGCGGGCCGCTGCTTCCTGGTTCTTCAACGCGCGGACGCGCGACGGCAGCGCGAACAAGCGGATGAAGCCAGCCGCGTCGCTCTGCTGGTAGACGTCGTCCTCACCGAAGGTGACGAAGCGTTCGTCGTAAAGGGCGTGCTCGCTCGAACGGCCGGCTACCTGCACAGCGCCCTGGCGCAGGCGCAGCGCGACGACGCCGCTCACCTGCTGCTGCGTCGCGTTGACGAAGGCGTCGTACGCCTCACGTTCGGTGGTCCACCAGCGCCCCTCATACACGAGGTCCGCGTAACGCGGCGCGATGACGTCCTTGGCGGCAAGGGTGCGGCGGTCGAGCACGAGCTGCTCGAGTTCCGAGTGCGCGGCGTACAGCAGCGTGCCGCCCGGCGTCTCGTAGATGCCGCGCGACTTCATTCCGACCATCCGGTCCTCGACGAGATCGATGCGGCCAACTCCGTGGCGTGCACCGATCGCGTTGAGCGTGCTGACGATCTGCACCGGCGACAGGGCAATCCCGTTCACGCTGACCGGCGTTCCCTTTTCAAAGCCGATGGAGACGACTTCGCTCTCGGCCGGCGCCTCATCGGCGTGCGCGGTGAGTTGGAAGAGGTCGCGCGGCGGCTCGAGGCCGGGATCTTCGAGCGATCCGCCTTCGTGCGAGAGGTGCCAGATGTTGCGGTCGCGCGAAAAGATCTTTTCCCGTGTCGCGGTGACCGGAATGCCCCGCGCTTCCGCGTAGGCGATCGCATCCTCGCGGCTCCGGATATCCCACTCGCGCCAGGGGGCGATGACGGGAAGCTCGGGGGCGAGTGCAGCGTACGTCAGCTCGAACCGCACCTGATCGTTCCCCTTCCCCGTGCAGCCATGGGCGAGCGCGTCGGCGCCGATCATCTTGGCCACCTCGACCTGCCGCTTCGCAATGAGCGGCCGGGCGATCGAGGTGCCGAGGAGGTAGCGGCGTCCGTAGATCGCTCCCGCGCGGACCATCGGCCAGATGTAGTCGGTAACGAGGGTCTCGCGGAGATCCTCGATGTAGCACTCCTCGGCGCCCGAGGCGATCGCCTTGGCGCGCACCCCTTCCAGCTCATCCCCCTGGCCGACGTCGCCGGCGACGCAGACGACGCGCGCGTTGTAATTCTCGCGCAGCCACGGCACGATGATCGAGGTATCGAGTCCGCCTGAGTAGGCGAGGACGATGGTCGGCGATTTCATGGGCGGTTTCCCGGTTGAGCTTCATCTATATGCATACGTACTGCATATCTAAGCACAACGCGGGCCGACGTCAATGGCCGGCCGGCAACGTCCCGGACCCCGCCGGGGTCAGGGGCCGACGATGTCGCGAAGCCGACGGGCGATCCGCTCGCGGGCGGCCGCCGACCGGCAGACGAGGAGGATCGTATCGTCGCCGCCGATCGTGCCCAGCACTTCGGGCCACCCCGCCCCATCCAGCGCGGCGGCGACTGGCTGTGCGCCGCCGGTGACCGTGCGGACGACAAGGAGTTCACCGACTCCATCCACGCCGATGACGAGCGTCGGCAGGAGACCTTCGAGCGTCGCCTGGCCCTCGGCGTCGGAGTTCGCGCCGCCGGCTGGTGCGTAGCGGGGACCGTCGTTGGTGGGGGTGCGGACCAGGCGGAGCTCGCGAAGATCGCGCGACAGGGTCGCCTGCGTCACGTCCCACCCGCGGTGGCGGAGCAGACGACGCAGCTCCTCCTGGCTATCGACGGCGTGGGCGTTGACGACTTCGAGGATCGTCGACTGCCGGTCCTTCTTGGGTGTGCTCATTCCGGTGGGTGCAGGTGCGGGGAGCTTAGCACGAGAACGGCCGCAGCGAAAGCAGCCAGTTGACGGGGCGATGTATAATTATTATGCATTACATGTGAATAAAATTCCTGTCGCCGTCCTCGGCGGCACCGGCTATGCCGGTGCGACGCTGTGCGACCTGCTCGACCGACATCCGCGGTTCGCGCTGGCGTTCGCGACCGCGCGCGCGCGGGGCGAACGGCCGTCGAGCGGCGGCAACGTCGTCCCGGTGATGCCGCTCGAGGAAGCGCGACTGGATCAGGTGGAGGTCGTCTTCAGCGCACTGCCACACGGCGTGTCGGCGCCGTGGGTCGAGCGCGCACGTCAGGCAGGCGCCCGCGTGGTCGACCTGTCCTCCGATCTGCGGCCGGGATCGGGTGCGGTCAATGTACCTTACGGTCTCACCGAGCTCGCGCGCGAAGAGGTTCGCGGCGCGGCGGTGGTCGCCAACCCAGGATGCTACCCGACGGCCGTGCTGCTCGCGATCGCACCGCTGCTCCGCCGTGGATTGATCGCGCCCGGTGCGACGATCGCGGCAACCGCGGCGAGCGGCGTGACCGGCGCCGGTGCGTCGCCGAAGAAGGAATTGCTGTTCGCCGAGGTCGCCGACAACTATCGAGCGTACGGAGTCGGCAACGCGCACCGCCACGTCGCCGAATTGCAGGCGATGGTGGCGCGGCACGGCGCTGACGCGGACTTGGTGTTCACGCCGCACCTGCTTCCGGTAGCGCGCGGCATTCTCGCGACGACGATCGTTCCGCTGGCTGAGCCGTTGCGCGATCCGATGTCACTGTGGCGCGAAGACTACGGGAACGAGCCGTTCATCGAAGTCGCCAATGAGGCGCCGTCGCTGCGCGACGTGGTCGGGCGCAATGTCGCGCGGGTCTTCGTCGCGAGCGCAGCGAACGCGCGGCGCCCGACGCTGATCGTGATCTCGGCCATCGACAACCTGCTCAAGGGCGCGGGCGGGCAGGCGATCCAGAATGCGAACCTGATGGTCGGTGTCGACGAAGGCGCGGGGCTCCCGCGATGAGCGAACGACCAGTCGCAGTGCGCGTCCTCAAGGTCGGCGGGCGCGTGCAGGAAGATCCCGCGCTCGTCGGCGAGATTGCCGCTGCATGGATCGCGGCGCCCGGTGCGCTCTGCGTCGTCCACGGCGGTGCTGTCGAAATCGACCGGTTGCAGCGCGCGTTAGGCGCGGTGCCCCGGTTTGTCGGTGGCCGCCGGGTGACCAGCGCCGACGACATCGACACGGTGCGCATGGCATTGAGCGGCGTGGCGAACAAGCGTCTGGTGTCGGGCCTCTGCGCCGTCGGCATCCCGGCAGTCGGGATCTCCGGCGAGGACGCCGCCATGCTCCGCGCCGCGCCGTTCGACGACGCGCTCGGTCGCGTCGGGCGGCCGCAGGCGGTTCGCATCGAGCTGATTCGGCTGCTGCTTGGTGCGGGATTCCTGCCGGTGATCGCGCCGCTGGCGGCCGGTCCGGAGGGCGAGCCGGGCGCGCTGAACGTGAACGGCGACGATGCCGCCGCCGCCATCGCCAGCGCGTTAGGTGCGGGTGAGCTGCTGTTCGTGACCGACGTCGACGGCGTCAGGCGCGACGGCATCATCATCCAGCAGCTCGACGCGGCGTCAGCGACGGCGCTCCTCGCGTCGGGGGTCGCCGAGGGCGGGATGGCGGTAAAGGTGTCGAGCGCACTGACGACGCTCGCGGGGGGGACGGCTCGCGTCAGGATCGGCGGAATCGCGTCGATTGGCGATGCGAGTTCGGGCACGACACTCACGTTGCACGGAGAGGGAGTACTGACATGACGACCGCACCCACCGCGCCGCCGACGAGCGACGCATTGCTGCCAGTCTATCGCCGCATGCCGCTGGAGATCAGCGCGGGGAGTGGAGTTCGCCTGTTCGACAACGACGGCCGCAGCTATCTCGACTTCACGAGCGGCATCGCGGTGAACGCGCTCGGCTACGGTGACCCGGGATTCGTCAACGCATTGCGCGCGGCCAGCGAGACGGGCCTCGTCCACGTGTCGAACCTGTACAGCACCGCGCCGGCGCGGCAGCTCGCCGAGTCGCTGGTGGCGAAGTCGTTCGCGTCGAGCGTGTTCTTCTGCAACTCCGGCGCGGAAGCCAATGAAGGTGCATTCAAGTTTGCGCGACGTTGGGCAAGGACGACCCGCGGCGATGCCGCAACAGACATCATCGCAGTGCGGGGAAGCTTTCATGGACGCCTCTTCGGCACGTTGGCGGCGACCGACCGTCCGGCCTATCGCGCGCCATTCAGGCCGTTGGCTCCAGGCATATCCATCGTCGAGCGCGATCTCGCCGCGATCGAGGGAGCGCTCGCCGGCGGAACGGTTGCCGCGGTGATCGCCGAGCCGGTGCAGGGCGAAGGCGGCGTGCGCGTGCTCTCGACGCACTTCCTCCGTGCGTTGCGCGACCTGACGCGCGCTCATGGCGTCGCGCTGATCTTTGACGAAGTGCAATGCGGGCTCGGTCGCACCGGGCGGCTGTTCGCGTACGAGCACTCCGGCGTCGAGCCAGACATCATGACGCTCGCCAAGCCGCTGGCCGGCGGACTGCCGATGGGTGCTGTGCTGCTCGCCTCGCACATCGCCGCGACGATCAAGCCCGGCGATCACGCGACGACATTCGGTGGCGGACCTTTCGTCGCCAGCGTTGCGTCGTACGTGCTCGAGCGACTGTCGGATGAAGAGCTGCTGGCCAGCGTGCGCGACAACGGAGCCTGGCTGGGCGACCAGCTCGCATCGCTGTCGCTGCGCCTGCCGACAGTTCGCGCGGTCCGCGGGGTCGGCTACATCTGGGGGATCGATGTCACCGCGCCCGCCGGGACCGTGGTTGGCAAGGCGCTGGAGGCTGGCCTGCTTGTGGTCACCGCGGGCGACCACACCATCCGGTTGCTCCCTCCCCTCGTGGCCACGCGAGACGAGCTCGGCGAGGGCCTGGCGACGCTCGAGGAAGTTCTCGCCTAACGGTCGCCGTGGGGGGGCGCGGAAGGCCCCCCCCCCACCACGGCCCAACTTTTGGTAAAAAAGGCCCCACCCCCGCGGGGGGTGGAGGCCCACCACCAGGGGCCGCCCCCAGGAGGGGGGGTGGCCGCGCCCGG
>JANMBU010000043.1:0-15725 GCA_031360575.1 Gemmatimonadaceae bacterium | reverse complement strand
GCGCGCGCTGGGCTGCTTCGCTCCTTGCGCGTGTCCCCTTGACCGGGGGGCCGCTCCCCATGGGTACGCGGCCCCTCGTTTTTGGTACGCATTGATCAACTCACCAACTCTCTGACGGTGGAACGCAGCGGCTCAGCACCCGTCCTTGCCGCATCGGCCGACAAGATCACAAATTGATTCAATGATTCGGCTCGTCGACGTTCATAAGGCTTTCGGGCCGAAGCAGGTGCTCAACGGATTCAGCCTCGACGTGCTCGAGGGTGAAACGATGGTGATCATTGGTTACTCCGGGACCGGAAAGTCCGTCGCCATCAAGCACATCGTCGGACTGCTCGAGCCGGACACGGGTGAGGTCATCGTTGATGACCTCGAAGTGCCGTTGCTCCCGCGGCGAGAACTGTACAAGCTGCGCGCGCGCATCGGTTACGTTTTTCAGTTCGCGGCGCTTTTTGACTCGCTGAGCATCGGAGAGAACCTGGCGATGGGTCTTCGCAAGCAGGCCGAGCTCGACGAATCGGAAATCAGTCAGCGCGTTGACGAGGCGCTCGACCTCGTCGACCTGCCGGGGGTGCAAACAAAGTTTCCGGCGGAGCTCTCCGGGGGGATGCGCAAACGTGTCGGAATCGCCAGATCTGTCGCGTTGCGGCCGAAATACATGCTGTACGACGAACCAACTACTGGCCTCGACCCGGTCACGAGTGCGGTAATCGACAACCTCATGGTTCGCATGCGGGACAAGCTCGGTGTGACCAGCATTGTCATCACTCACGACATGCGCAGCGCTTACACGGTCGGGACACGAATCGCGATGTTGTACCAGGGCCGCGTGCGCCAGGTCGGGACCGTCGCCGAGATCCAGCAAACGAGCGATCCGGTCGTCAGGCAATTCATCGAGGGTCGCGCGCACCTCGAGAGTGACGCACCGTTCGCGGGGAAACGGTGACGGCGCGAGCCCGCGCAACGCAGGAAACGTCGGCCGGCGGTGTCGTCTACCGCTTGGAGCCGAGCGGTGAGCCGGTCTTCCTGCTCATTCGCGACAGCTATCGCAATTGGGGCTTTCCGAAGGGGCATCTCGAGGACAGCGAACTGCCTGAGGCAGCCGCGCTGCGGGAGGTGCGTGAAGAAACTGGTCTTGCGGCCCTTGAACTCCGTGGAGAAATCGAGACGATCGACTGGTTCTTCCGCTTTCGAGGCCGATTGATCCACAAAGTGTGCCATTTTTATTTGATGGAAACCTCGTCGACAGTTACCTGTCCTCAACGCGCCGAAGGAATTACCGCCTGCAAGTGGATGGCGATTGCCGAGGCATTGCAGACGATTTCGTATGCGAACGCGAAAACGGTTTTGCATCGCGCCGGCGATATGGTCGGCGGGGCGCTTCCGCGCCGATAGCTTATGGCCGCGAGATCGAAGGGTCGGCCCGACGACGGCGGGACCGCCGTCGACTCGGCTGGTTCGACATCGACGGTCGCGGCTCAGTCAACGGCGGTGGTTCCTTCCATCGCGATCTTTGTTGGTCGCGAGCGGTCACGTGCTGCAATCCGCCTTGCGTTTCCCAGACGGCGCGCACGCGTGATTGCCGCCCGCTCGTCCGACGAACTGGCGACGACGCTCCGGACGACGCTTGCCGATGCGGTGGTCATCGACCTCGGCACCATTGGGCGCGAAACCGATCAGGCGGTTGCGCTCGCGCGCGAATTTCCCAGCTTGCCGTTCATCGGGATCGCACCACTGAGAGGAGCCGATGGCCCCGCTCTCGCGACCGCCGCGATGAGCGATTTCGCCGACGTCGTCATCGAAGGGATCGACGACTCGGTGCTGAGGGCGCTCGTTGCGCCGATCGGCTTTTCCGCGCGCTTTGCCAACGCGTTATGGAACCCTCCGAAGGCGTTGCACCTCGACGCACCGTTGCAGCAGTCAGCGTGGCGGGCGGTGATCGGACGCGGAGGCCGTCCGGTGCGCACCGGCGACCTCGCCGGATCGTTAGGCGTGACCCGCGAACACCTCAGCCGCTCGTTCGCAGCAGGTGGCTGCCCGAATCTGAAACGCGTTATCGATCTCGTCAGGCTTCTCGCCGCGGCTGAGCTGAGCAAGAATCCAGGCTACGATGTTCGCGACGTCGCGCGTGTCCTTGGCTTCGCGTCGGCCTCGCATCTTTCGAGTACGACGCAACGAGTGGTTGGAACGAAGGCTGCATCACTGACGAGACTGCGCGCCGTCGACATTGTGGATCGTTTCGGGCAGGGACGAGGACGGAGCCGAGCGTCGGCGGTGTAGCCACCTACGCGCGGTGATCCGTCACGCCGTCACAGTGCGCGCCGCGTCCGCATCGGCTTCGACGAGGCGGTCGAGATAGGTGATGTAGCCGGCGACGAGGCGTGCAGTGTGCGCCGCGCGCAGTCCGAGGTCAGCGCACGACGGGAGCGGGAACAACTCGGCGTGGCGGGCGATCGCGAGCCCGGTCTCCAGTGAAACGATCGCATCGCGAGCGAGACGGAACCCGTCGCGTTGCGCGAGCGCGCTGTCCTTCGCGTGCGCACGAGCGATTGCCAGCGCTACCTCGGCGCTGCACCGGAGGAGCACGTCAACCAGGGCTCGCGCTTCGGGTCGAGTCTTCCTGGCGAGCTTCGCAATCTCGCCAGCTGTCCCGACCGCCTCCTGCCAGACTCGCAATTCACGGACGCTTGATGCCATGGCAGGAATCTCGCGACACCGGTCGACGCGCCGTCATCGCCTTTACGCAGACGCCAGCACTGCCGCGCTCCCAAGATCCAATCCCTGAACGCTTGCACGCCGGCCAGGCTTGTGATAATTTTCACAAGCTATAGGCCAGCCTCGGCCGAACGCCGCTCGTCGTACGTTTTCCCCGACTCACGTTATGGCTTCTGACACGTCACTCCGCCCCGGCGAGATCAAGGACATTCTGCTCCGCGAGATCGAAGCCGCCGATCTCCGCTCGCTCGATGTCGAAGAGGTGGGAACCGTTCTCGAGGTCAAGGATGGCATCGCGCGCATCTATGGCCTCAGCCGCGCAATGGCCGGCGAGATGCTTGAGGTGACATCGAGTGAGACGGGTGCCGCGATCACCGCGCTCTGCCTAAATCTCGAGGAAGACAACATCGGCGCCGTGATCCTCGGCGATTATCTCCAGCTGCGTGAGGGCGACGAGGTCCGGCGCACCAAACGCGTGCTCGAGGTGCCGGTGGGCCAGGCGCTCGTCGGGCGGGTTGTCGACGCGCTTGGACGTCCGATTGACGGGAAGGGAGATATTCGCACGACGGCGACGCGAAAGGTCGAAAGCGAAGCCCCTGGTATTATCGTCAGGCAGCCGGTCAAGGAGCCGCTGCAGACTGGAATCAAGAGCATCGATGCGATGATCCCGATCGGTCGCGGACAGCGCGAGCTGATCATTGGAGATCGCGGGACGGGAAAGACCGCGATCGCGATCGATACGATCATCAACCAGAAGGGGCAGGGCGTCGTCTGCGTGTACGTCGCAATCGGCCAGAAAGCGTCGACGGTTGCGTCAGTCGTTGAGCGGCTGACTCGCACTGGCGCGATGGAGTACACCATCGTCGTCGTCGCATCAGCCTCCGACCCGGCGCCGATGCAGTACATCGCGCCGTACTCGGGATGCGCAATGGCTGAGTTCTTCATGTACAACGAAGGCAAGCCGACGCTCTGCGTCTACGACGATCTCTCGAAGCAGGCTGCCGCGTATCGTCAAATCTCGCTCGTGCTGCGTCGCCCGCCCGGTCGCGAAGCATATCCCGGCGACGTCTTCTATCTGCACTCCCGCCTCCTCGAACGCGCGGCGAAGCTGCGCGAAGACAAGGACGTCGTCGACGGCAAGACCATCCTCAAGCCGGGTGGGTCGCTCACCGCGCTCCCGATCATCGAGACGCAGGCGGGCGACGTGTCGGCGTACATCCCGACCAACGTCATTTCGATCACCGACGGTCAGATCTTCCTCGAGGCGGATCTGTTCTATGCAGGCGTCCGTCCTGCCGTGAACGTTGGGATCTCGGTTTCGCGTGTCGGTGGGTCGGCGCAGATCAAGGCCATGAAGGGCGTCGCTGGCCGCCTCCGGCTCGACCTCGCACAGTATCGTGAGCTCGAGGCATTCGCGTCGTTCGCGTCCGACCTCGATGCCGCGACGAAGAAACAGCTCGATCGGGGGGCGCGCACTGTCGAAATGCTCAAGCAGGGACAGTATCAGCCGATGGCTGTCGAGCAGCAGATCATGATCATCTTCGCGGTGACCAACGGCTTCCTCGACGAAGTCCCGGTTGCGCAGGTGCGCGAATGGGAGCGTGGCTTCCACGAGTTCGCGCAGACGCAGTACCCGCAGCTCGGCGACGCGATCCGCAAGGAGAAGGCGATCTCGAAGGACACCGAGGCGAAGCTGCGCGAGGCGATCGAGGCCTACGCCAAGGTCGCGAAGATCGAGGTTGCGAAGTAGCGCTCGGCGTTAGGCACACACTCACCGGGACGCACTCCGCATGGCCAAGGGACGCGAACTCAAGGGACGCATCAAGTCCGTCGAGAACACGCGAAAGATCACGCGCACCATGGAAATGGTCGCGACATCGAAGTTGAAGCGCGCGACCGATCGCGTGGCCGCGGCGCGCCCGTACGCGACGGCGATCGCTGAAACGATCGCCAGCCTCTATTCTGCTGACCTGGCCGAGCGATTCCCCCTGTTGCGCCAGCCCGCTACGGTGAAGCGCGCGGCGGTGCTGCTGCTCACATCGAATCGCGGGCTGGCGGGGGCGTTCAACGCGAATCTTCTCAAGGAAGCCCGTGCCACGATCGCCCGGCTCGAGCGCGAGGGCGCTGAGATTGAGCTCCACGTTGTCGGGCGCAAGGGAATCGGTTTCTTCAGATACCTCGGGCGTACACTGGCGACGAGCCGCACGGACATCACCGATCGGCCCTCGGCGCAGGACGCAAAATCCCTCGTCGAGGCGTTGATGGAAGGGTTCATCAACCGATCGCTCGATGCCGTCTACGTTATCAGTTCCCGATTCAATTCCGTACTATCGACGCCACCGCACACCGAGCGCGTGTTGCCGGTGACGCCTCCCGAGGCGAATGGCGCGCGCCGTGATTACCTGCTGTTCCCGTCCGCCGAGCGCCTGCTGACTGAGCTACTTCCGCTTTACGTTCGCAATACAGTGTATCGTGCGCTCGTCGAGAACGAAGCGAGCTTCCAGAGCGCACAGCGGACGGCGATGAAGAATGCCACAGACAACGCTGGCGACATCCTGACAAACCTCCGTCGCACGTATAACAGGGCCCGTCAGGCGCAGATCACGCAGGAAATCGCCGAGATCGTCGGCGGCGCCGCGGCCCTCGAATAAGTCAGACCGTAACAGACTCTCACCGAGTGATCGATATGGCTACCACCGTTTCACCTAGTGCGCACGTCGGCAAGATCATCCAGGTCATCGGACCGGTGCTCGACGTCGAATTCGAGTCCGAACACCTGCCGGAGATCTACAACGCACTCGAGATCCGCGGCACATCGGCGAGCGGCGAGACGCTGCGCGTCGTCGTCGAGGTGCAGCAGCACGTCGGCCGCAACCAGGTTCGCGCCGTCGCAATGTCGTCCACGGATGGTGTCGAGCGCGGGATGGAAGTGATCGACACGGGTTCCGCGATCACCGTGCCGGTGGGTGAGGCGGCGCTCGGTCGCATCCTGAACGTCCTCGGTGACCCGATCGACAATGGCGCGCCAATTCCAGCGAGTGCTGAGCGTTGGCCGATTCACCGCAAGCGCCCCGATTTCGTCGATCTCGAGCCGAAGACCGAGATCTTCGAGACAGGCATCAAGGTCGTCGACTTGATCGCGCCGTTCGTGAGGGGCGGCAAGATCGGATTGTTCGGCGGCGCGGGCGTCGGCAAGACGGTGGTCATCCAGGAGCTGATCAACAACGTCGCGACGGGCCACGGCGGTCGCTCGGTGTTCTGCGGCGTCGGTGAGCGGACGCGCGAGGGGAACGACCTGTATCTCGAGTTCAAGGAAGCCGGGATCCTCGACAAGGTAGCACTCATCTACGGGCAGATGAACGAGCCGCCGGGAGCTCGCCTCCGCGTCGGGCTGTCAGGCCTAACGGTCGCCGAATACTTCCGCGACCAGGAAAACGCCGACGTACTCGTCTTCATCGACAACATCTTCCGCTTCACTCAGGCGGGCTCCGAGGTTTCAGCGCTGCTCGGGCGGATGCCGAGTGCCGTTGGTTATCAGCCGACGCTCGCGACCGAGATGGGTGATCTGCAAGAGCGGATCACGTCGACCAAGAACGGCTCGATTACGTCGGTGCAAGCGATCTACGTTCCTGCCGACGACATCACCGATCCGGCGCCAGCGACCGCGTTCGCGCATCTCGATGCCCAGGTTACGCTCTCGCGCGCGATCACCGAATTGGGCATCTATCCCGCGGTCGATCCGCTCGCCTCGAGCAGCCGCATTCTTGACCCGCAGTTCGTCGGAGATCGCCACTACAAGGCGGCGACGAGTGTGCAGCGAATCTTGCAGCGTTACAAGGAGCTGCAGGACATCATCGCGATCCTCGGGATGGACGAGTTGTCGGAAGACGACAAGAAGATCGTCGGTCGGGCGCGCCGGCTGCAGCGCTTCATGTCGCAGCCGTTCAAGGTTGCCGAGCAGTTCACCGGTATCCCCGGCAAGTACGTGAAGCTCGAAGAGACCATCTCGTCGTTCGAGCGCCTTGTTGCCGGCGAATTCGACCAGCTCCCCGAGCAAGCGTTCTTCATGGCGGGCGGCATCGACGATGTCGTCGCCAACGCCGAGCGCATGGCGAAGGCCTAACGCGTGCTGAACGTTTCGCTGGTTTCGCCGGAACGAACGCTCTTTGAGGGCGAGGCCGACTCGCTCGTCGCGCCCGCGTTCGACGGACAGGTCGGCATCATGTCGATGCACGCAGCAATGTTGACCCTGCTCGGCTCCGGCGAGCTGCGCCTGAACACCGCGGGCGGCGAGCGTAAGTTCACCGTCGTTGGTGGCTTCCTCGAGGTCGCTGACGACCGAGTGCGCATCGTGACGGAGAAAGCCGAGCCCCGTTGAGCGTCGACTGCAGGAGAAAAGGGCCGAGGCGCCGACGCGTCCCGGCCCTTTTTCTATCCGCGAATCAAGGAAAGAAAAGCTTGTGCACGCGTTTCGTACCCGATAGAATCGCGAGTCCCCGTTCAACCGCGCCTGATACCGGCGTGTCCCAACCAACTGCTCGGCCGGCTTTGCGTCCGGCCCGCAAGCATTCCCATCCCGCTCGGAGACTACAGAGGATGAAGAAATGAGTCGCTCGCGAAATTTGTTCGGACTGCTGGCACTGTTTTCCATGTCTCCTGCAGTTCTCGCCGCACAGGCGGTAGTGATTGCCGGAAAAGTCACTGACGCCGGAACAGGTGCTGGGATCCCTAATGTCCAGGTCTCCGTCGTCGGCACGAACGCGGGAGCGTTCTCGAACGATGAAGGACAATATGTGATTCGCACGGCGCCCACCGGGGCGCTCATGCTGCGCGCGATCCGGATTGGGTACGAGGAGAAAAAGCAGAGCGTGACGGTCAGCGGGGGCCAGGCTGTGACGGCCGATTTCGTGATGCGCTCGGCACCCGTCAATCTTTCGCCCGTGGTGACCACTGCCGCCGGAGCGACCACTCGCCGCGAGGAAGTTGGTCATACCGACTACAGCTTCGACGCCGCCAAGGCGGTCGAAACAAGTCCGATCGCCAACATGACGGACTTGCTCACTGCGCGCGCACCGAGCGTACAAGTGCTCAACTCAACGACTACCGGTGGTGGCGCGCGCGTGCGAATCCGCGGCACCAGCTCGCTGTCGCTGAATAACGAGCCGATCTACATCATCGACGGCGTGCGGATGACAAGCAACACCAACTCGATCGACGGAAACATCTTTACGGGCGGCACGGCGCCGTCGAGAACTGGAGACCTCAATCCGGAAGAGATCGAAACGATCGAAGTCGTTCCTGGTCCGTCCGCGTCGACACTGTACGGGACCAATGCCGCAAATGGCGTCATCGTCATTACGACCAAGCGCGGCCGCGCTGGCAAGACTCGCTTCAACACCTATGTCGAGCAGGGTCGGATAAAGGATTACCACGATTACCCGACGGCGTATTCGATCGCGAGGAATGACACTGGTCCCCGCAGCACACGGCTCTGCACTCTCGCCGGCGTGGCCGCTGGCACGTGCGCCGCGGACTCCACCTTTGCATTCAATTTGTTCAAGGACAAGAACACGACGCCATTCGGCACCGGCGATCGCGCGCAATATGGCGCGCAGGTCAGCGGTGGCAGTGAGGCTGTCCGGTTCTTCACCTCTGGTGAATACGAGCACGAGACGGGCATTCACAAGATCGCCGACTTCGATCTTGCACGCGCGGCCAGTACCGGTCTCGCGTTGCCCGATCAATGGCTGCATCCCAGCCAGCTGCAAAAGATCAGCCTTCGCGGCAACGTCAGCGCAGCGTTGACACCGCGCGCAGATCTCGCCGTGCAGACCGGGTTTATTCGCTCGACGTTGCTGATTCCGCAATCAGATAACAATGCCGCAGGTCTTCTTTCGAGCGCGCTTGGCGGTCCCGGTTACACCGATGACGTTGCGAACGGAATTCCGCTTCACGGTTATCGCGTTTTCACGCCACTCGAGATCTTCGAAGCTGAGACTTACCAGTACATCAATCGCTTCATCGGCAGCGCGAACGCGAATTACCGCCCCTTTACCTGGCTCTCGGGCAACGCAGTTTTCGGCGCCGATGTGACCAATCGCAACGACACGCAACTCTGCCGCCGCAACACGTGCGCAAATTCTGGAACTCGGCGTCTCGGGTTCAAGACAGACAATCGCGCATGGTTCTACACGTATACGGCGAACGGATCGGCGACCGCGGCATTCCAGCCTTACGAGGGCTTGGGCTCGAAGACCACGACCGGCATTCAGTACATCAACTCGATCCTGAACGGGAACGAAACCTTCGCCTCACGGTTGCCGATTGCCTCAACGACGGTTGGGTCGGGCGCCATTCAATCAGCCGCTGAATTCACGACGATCAGTCGAACGATTGGCGCATTCGTCGAGGAAGCGTTGTCCTGGCAGGAGAGGATTTACCTGACGGGTGCAGTTCGTACGGATCAGAACAGCGCCTTCGGCACGAACTACCAACACGTGCTTTATCCTAAGGTCAACGGCGCCTGGGTGATCTCTCGCGAGAGCTTCTTCCCAAAATTGAGCTTCGTCAACTCGCTGCGCCTGCGCGCTGCGTACGGCGCGTCCGGTCAGCAGCCGGGCACCAACGACGCGCTGCGCTTCTTCGGCGCAAGCACCGTCAACGTCGACCGAAACGATCAACCGGGAGTGCAGTATGTCGCGCTGGGAAACGCGAACCTGCGCCCGGAGCGTGCAACAGAGGCCGAGACTGGACTCGAGCTCAAGTTGCTTGACGACAGAATTTCCTACGAGGGCACCTTTTACAACAAACTGTCACGCGACGCGCTCATCGCTGAGGTGTTGCCCGGTTCGCTCGGTACTGGCTCGACGACGCGACTCTCGAATCTGGGTGCCATCAAGAATCTCGGGTTCGAGCACATCGTCCGCGCTATCGCGTGGGACCGTGACTACCTCCGTTGGGATGTCACCGGGACGTACAACACGCTGACGAACAAGATCGTGAGCCTCGGTCCGATACCCTTCCCGCCGGGTGGAGTCATCCAGCAACGCGTGGGCCGTCCGCTCAACGCGTACTACGGTCAGAAGATTCTCAGCTACAAGGATGCCGACGGCAACGGCAAATTGTCGGTGAACGAAGTCGTCGTGGATCCCAACACCACGTACATCGGGCCGTCCCAGCCGACCTATGAAGGAACACTGAACAACAGCGTCGAAGTGTTGAGTCACATGCTCCGCGCGAATGCACTCCTCGACATGAAGGGCGGATACGTCGTCCGCAACGGCACGGAGCGTATCCGTTGCCAGAACCGCGGGAACTGTAGCGGCGTCGCGAATCCTAACGCTCCGCTTCGCGAGCAGGCGAGGGCAGTTGCGTTGATCAACAATGCAGCTCGGACGTCTGCCGGCTACAACGAGAAGGTTCACTTCACCAGACTTCGCGAGCTGTCGTTCACCTTCACCCCGAAGGCTGAGTGGTCGCAGCGTTTCCTCCGCAGTGATGCGTCCAGCCTGACACTCGGGATCCGGAACGTGCACGCCTGGACGAACTACACCGGAATCGATCCCGAGAGCAACTACGGCCAGGACGACGTTCAGAACGACTTCCAGACGCTTCCGCCGCCGACCTACTTCACCCTCCGCCTGAACGTGGGATTCTGATGCGAGCGACCAAACCATCTCTTGCGAACTTCTTCATGCCGCACTTCCGGACGAGTACGATTCGCCGGCTCGCAATCGTTGCAATTGCCGCAGCGTTCACCGCCGGGTGCGACAGGCTTTCGAATCCCCTGCTGCGGACGACGGATCCTGACATCATCAACCCGGGCGACATCAACAACCCTGATGGCGCCGAGGCGCTGCGCATTGGTGCCATTGGCCGCCTAACGCAGATGACAACGGGAAGCGACCCTGTCACCGGCAATGAAAGCGTATTCCTCCTCGGGGGACTGCTCGGCGACGAGTGGCGCTCGGGAGATACGTTTCAGCAGCGGAACGAAACCGACCAACGCAATATCGATTCGACGAACAGCTTCATGAACTCGACATGGCGCACCGTCGGTCGGTCGCGCGTCTCGGCGCTTCAGGCGTTGCGCGCGCTGCGTCAATACAAGCCGGCGCCGAAGGACTATCAGGGTCAGATGTGGTTCAACATCGGATTCACGGAGAATCTTGCAGCGGAGACGTTCTGCAGCGGGATACCGTTCAGCGACGGATCGGTTGATCCTCCGGTTTTTGGTCAGCCGATCAGCACGAGCGAAGCGTTTACCCTTGCCACGCAGTCATTTGATTCGGCGCTCGCGAACTCGCCCGATACCGCTCGCTTCCGATTTGCCGCGATGATCGGGAAGGGGCGTGCACTGCTCAATCTCGGGCAGTACGCCGCTGCGGCCACAGCGGTCAGCACCGTCCCGACGAACTTTTCATACGACGTGACCAACTCGCTGACCTCGACCAGCAATGGGAACTGGGCGCTCAACAACAATATCAAGCGTTACGTCGTGGCCAACAACGAGGGCGGCAACGGAATCAATTTCGTCACCGCACTCGACCCGCGATTGCCGACGTTGAGTGGCGGGAAGGATTTCGAAGGTAAAGTTGGATTCGTCGCGCAGTTGAAGTACGGTCAGACAAGCTCGACACCGATAGCGAGTGGCATCGAAGCGCGGCTCATTACGGCCGAGGCGCAGCTGGCCGCAACGCCTAACGACACCACCACCTGGCTCCGCACACTGAATGCCCTGCGCGCGATGGTGACCGGACTTCCCGCGCGGGCGGATCCCGGCACGGCGAACGGCCGCGTGGATCTGCTCTTCCGCGAACGCGCATTCTGGATGTACGGAACCGGGCACCGGCTCGGAGACATGCGCCGCCTTATTCGCCAGTATTCTCGGGCCCGCGAGTCTATATTTCCAACCGGTGTGTTCCCGAAGGGGGGGAACTATGGGACAGACGTCACCCTCCCGATTCCGACGTCGGAACGCACCAATCCGAACTATCGCACCGCGGTTTGCGACAAGAGTACCGCCTGATCCTGGCGGACCACGACAGCGGGGCGGAGAGTAATCTCCGCCCCGTTGTCATTTATTGCGGGTGCCCGCTCCCGCGTGCCAGGTGCGAAGGTTGGAGCGGCGAGCGATGCACCGTCCCCCGCGTTTAAAAAAGATGAAGATGGTCGGTGAATCCTGAGGAAACGGTGCGGCGGTTGCAATGCACTGGTTGGAGTCCGGCGGGCCTCGCTTCCCATTCCACGATCATGCGATGCGATACGAATACCTGAGCACAGCGTTTGTCGTGCTGACCGCATCTTCGGCGGCGCCGTGTTTGGCGCAAATGCCGGCCACTCCCGTGCTCCAGAACGCCTGGGCAAACTCGGGAGTCACCGTCGCCGGTGATTATGGCAATGCCAACGACGCATCGGCATTCGCAGGAGCGCTCGCGTGGTCGCCGGTGCAATCACGTTTTCAACTGAGCGCGGGCGCCGGGATTGTACGGTCCGACTCCGGCGGGTCGCGTGGTGGCTATGGCGCCAGGCTGGCAATCCCCGTGCGAAGCTTCGCCTCGGGCAGCATCGGAACCGCGGTATTTGGTGGCGTAGGTGTCACGTCGCGATTGATTCACCAGCCGTCGGCGACCCAGCGCGTTACGCTTTCGTCGTTCCCGATCGGACTGGCTTTTGGCTTTCGCCATTCACTCGGTATGACGCGCGGTGTGAGCGTGTACGTGTCTCCGTTTTACCTGATCTCGAGGCAAACCGGAGATTCCCTCGCTCGGCCAACTGGTGGCGCCCTGCGCGCGTCGCTAGGCGTCGACGCCACGATCGCGCCGCAGATTGGATTGACGTTGGGCTATGAAGCAGGTGCGACCGCGACCGATCGTCACCCCGGCCCAATCGGTGGCGTATTCGGCGTCGGAATTTCATACGCCCTCCGTCGGCAGTAGCGGAGGCTTGTGTCGCCGCAACCTTGCGACTCAGGGCAAGCTTCTTGCGCCGCCATGCTGATATTCCTTCCAGACCGGATGTGCTGATGGACACGCTCCCCCCAATACTCGTCGTCGACGACAATCACGACAACGCCGAAATCATTCGGCAATATCTCGAGGTGCGCGGGTACCCGATTACCGTCGCCTACAGCGGTGACGAGGCACTCGCGGTCTTCGAGCAGGTAAAGCCTGCGCTCGTCTTGCTCGATGTGATGATGCCCGGGCGCGATGGCTGGGAAACGTGTCGCCTGATGAAGCAACATCCGACTCTTGGTCGCAAGATTCGAATAGTGATGGTCACCGCGCTGGACGAATGGTCGGACAAGCGCGAAGCGCTGCAAACCGGCGCCGATGATTACGTCGAGAAGCCATTCGATCTGCCCAAGCTCGCGTTGACGGTGCAACGAAACCTGGCGATGCTGACGGCGGCCTCCTAGCGGCTCGCCGCGCCCGTGAACCACAGCACCCTCCTCACAGATACCAACGATCCGCTGGTCGTTGAAGCCGTCGCGCAACTCGATTCGTGGCGGGCCGTTGTCGTACCATCCCGGGAGATCGCCCGGGCGATTGGCCATGATCGCGGACTCCGTGCAGTCTATGTGACCGCGGAGAGTCCGCCCACACTCCGCGAAATTGTCGAATGCGCGCATGCGAAAGGCCTCCCGGTGATCGTCGGTTGCAAGGACGACGCAGCGCGGCGACGGGCGATCGAGCTTCGCGCAGAAGAATGGCTCCGCCTCCCGACCGACGCTGAGGAGATCGCAGGGCGAGTGCGGTCGGCGGTCATGCGACAGCTGCCCGGCGACGCGCCTAACGGCGACCGGGCCGAGCGCGCCGAGCAGGCGCAGATGCTCTACGACTTCATGACTGGCCTCCCGACGCTTCCGGTGATGATCGAGCGAATGCGGCCGCAGATCAAGGAGCGCGGTGAGCTGGTGGTCGTCTACTTCAACTTCGTCCGCTACTCGAAGATCGAAGAGATATACGGGTGGGAGAAGCTCGACGCCGTCCTCGAAACCACTGCCGCCGGTGTCAAGGAGTTCCTCGACGGACATTCGATGCAGGCGTCGCGAGTGATGGTTAGCTACACGAATGACGACGACTTCATCTTCTTCCACGTTCCTCCCGCAGGGGAGGCGCGGGCCTCAGAGCAGCAGATCACGACGCTTGTCGGCCGGTTGCAGGAGCACGTTGCTCAGCGAATCGAGGTCGCGCACGGTGAAGATATCGCCGCGCTTTTCGAAATTTACGTCGGGCTGGCGCGCGTCTATTACAATCCGAAGCTTCGCATCGAACGGCTGATTTATCGCGGGATTCGCGAAGCAGCAACCGCGGCGAAGAGTGTCGAGGAACGCGAGCGCGCGCGACGCGTCGACGATCTCCGGACGAGCCTGCGGGATCGCGCGGTGTACGTCGACTATCACCCGATCGTCGTCGCGACGACTCAGCAGATCTTTGGGTACGAGGCCCTCGCACGGGGCGTCATGCGCAGCCTGCGAAGCCCGGAGGTGATGTTCGACGTGGCCGCTGAAGCCGACATGATCTGGGAATTGAGTCGGCTGTGCCGGAGCCGTGCGATCGAGGGCATCGAGACGCGGCTCGGCCCCGGAGAGCTGCTGTTCATCAACGTTGATCCGCACGATTTCGCCGACCCCGCGTTCACCGAAGCCGAGGTGAAGGATCCCTCGCGCGTGGTCATCGAGATCACCGAGCGAACTGCCATCAAGGACTATCCAAAATTCCGTGAGCGGCTGAAAGCGTTTCGTGCACTGGGCTATCGCTTCGCGGTCGACGACGCGGGAAGCGGCTATGCCGGCCTCGGATCAATCGCCAATCTTGAGCCTGACTTCATAAAGCTCGACATCTCGTTGATCAATGCGATTGACTCGAATTTCATCAAGCAGAATCTCGTCGAGTCGATGGTGAAGTTCGCCAACGATCACGGTGCGCAAGTCATTGCGGAAGGTGTCGAGCGCTCGGAGGAATTCGAGACCGTGAAGGCCCTCGGTGTGCACCTCGTACAGGGGTTTTTCCTGCACCGTCCGATCACGGCACCGACAAGCGGCGTGATCGCGGTGTCGCCTGGCGCCTAACGGCCGGCCGGGGAGCCAAACACGCCCGGGATGATCGACTCGATCAATGCGACTGTGCGCGCGGTAGCGCCGGCATTGTCCATGATCACCTGCTGAGCCGACCGGCCTGCGGTTCGTCGCGCGACCGGGTCACTGAGCCAATCACAGAGCGCCACCACGATGCCTTCAGCATCGCGTGCCTCACGAGCGCCGCCCGCATCGATGAGCAACGCAGCGTCACGGCTGTTCGAATGTTGGTGCCCAAAGAGCACTGGCACGCCGTACGAAGCTGGTTCGAGGACCGAGTGAAGCCCGGCCGCATGAAACCCACCGCCGACGAACGCGATATCACCGAGCGCATAGATGTCGCCGAGGACGCCGAGGCGGTCCACGACGAGGACCTCGGCCGCGCCAGCGTCTGAATCGGTGATGCGAGCGTGCCCGAGCCTACGCTCGACGGCCCATTGCTCAATCGGCGCGAGATGGGACGGCGTCGGCTCGTGAGGTGCGATGATCAATCGCAGGCCCGTTTCGCGGACGCGCGGGTCGGCGACCGCCGCAAGCAACACCCTTTCATCCGACGGCCAGGTGGAGCCGGCGACCAGCGTTAGGCGATCCGACCGAAGCGGATCGAGCAGCTCTCTCGCTCCGGCAATTCCCAGCGCGCGACTGGCGACCTGGTCGAAGCGCGTGTCCCCTGTCACGTGAACAGTATCGTTTCGACAGCCTAACGCGACAAGGCGAGCGCCATCGGCTACGCTGATGGCGCCGACCGCGGAGAGCATGGAGTAGCTATCGCGCAACACCAACGCGGCAACCCTGGAGTTCCGGGAGGAGCGTGCCGTAAGCGTCGCGCTGATCAGCGCAGTCGGTACACGACAGGCGTGCGCCTGGTCGACGAGATTTGGCCAGACGTCCAACTTGCTGAAGATGATCACCGCCGGGCGGAGCGCCTCGATGA
>JANMBU010000037.1:0-46442 GCA_031360575.1 Gemmatimonadaceae bacterium | reverse complement strand
GGCAACCAGAGTCCGTCGATCCTCTACATGACACTTACCGCCCGCGCCGCCAACCACGCGGTCGCCGAGATGGCAAAGCAGAACCTTTGACGGAGCCGAGGCGATGACAATGAACCGGCGCGAGGCGCTGAAGACGACGGTTGCGTTAGGCGGGTTGCTCGCTGTCTCGGGTGGCATCCTCGCCGCCTGCGAGCGTGAGCGACCGACGACGGCGACCGGCGCACTGTCGAGCCGGCAGCAGGACCTCGCCGAGGAAGTTGCCGACACGATCCTCCCCAAGACGACAGCCTCGCCCGGCGCGAAGGAGGCGGGCGCCGGTGCCGCGATCAACCTGCTCGTCAGCGATTGCTACGAGCCTCCCGCACAGCAGCGGCTCGTCGCCGGACTGGAGGCGTTCCGCGCGCACTGCGAGGAGAGGTTCCACAAGCCGTTCGCCGAACTGTCGCGCAAGGATCGCGAGGAGGCACTGCGCGTCGTGGCGGCCGAGGCGAAGCAGGCACTGCCCGACACGCACTGGTTCTCCCTGATGCGGGAGCTCGCTCTCCGCAGCTACTTCTCCTCGCAGGTCGGTATGACGCAATCGCTCCGCTACATCCAGGTGCCGGGAAAATGGGTCGGCTGCACCCCGTACACGCCGGGACAGCCCGCGTGGGGGTGAACTGCAGCCGTTAGCCTTTAGCCGTTAGCGTTGAGCGACCGCGGGAACCGCAGTTCCTTCCTGCTAATCGCTAATCGCTAACGGCCGAATATCCGAATCACTTCGACCAGTCATGTCAAAGGTAAAAGTCGGTATTGTCGGCTCCCGCTTCCAGGCGGACTGCATCGCGCACTCGGTCAAGATGATGCCGGACGAGATGGAGGTCATCGCCGTCGCCTCGCCGTCGCCGGGCAACGCCGAGCAATTCGCGCGGCGCCACGGAATCGCGCGCTTCTACACCGACTACCGCGAGATGCTCCGCGATCCGGGCGTCGAACTCGTGTCGATCACGGCGCCTAACCGTCTGCATGCCCAGATCACGATCGACGCAGCGCGCGCGGGCAAGCACGTCGTCTGCGAGAAGCCGCTCTGCGTCACCCTCGAAGAAGCGGATGCAATGATCGACGCCTGCGCGAAGGCTGGCGTACTGCTGCTCTACGCCGAGGAGCTGTTCTTCGCGCCGAAGTACGCGAAGGCGAAGCAGATGGCCGACGAGGGTGCGTTCGGGCGCGTCCACCTCGTGAAGCAGAGCGAGAAGCACTCGGGTCCGCACGCTGACTGGTTCTGGAACGTCGAGCAGTCCGGTGGCGGCGCACTGATGGACCTCGGCTGTCATGGCATCGCGTTCTGCTGGTGGTTCCTCGGCAAGCCAACAGTGAAGAGCGTGTATGCGCAGCTCTCGACGCAGGTTCACGGCAGCCGCACGGCGGGCGATGATGAAGCGATCACGATCATCGAGTTCGAGGGCGGAGCGTCAGGCATCGTCGAGAACAGCTGGAATCGTCCCGGCGGAATGGACGACAGCATCGAGGTGTTCGGCGACAAGGGCCAGACCTATGCCGACATGCTGATGGGCAACGCGCTGCCGACGTATTCGGAAGTCGGGTTCGGCTACGCCGTCGAGAAGGCGTCGTCAACGAAGGGATGGACGTATCCGGTGTTCGAGGAGCACTGGAACTATGGCTTCCCCCAGGAGATGCGACACTTCGCGCGCTGCGTGCGTGGCCGGGAGACGCCGATCTCCGATGGCGAGACGGGCCGCGTGGTGCAGCAGGTGCTGTACGCTGCGTACGCCTCGGCGGGACTCGGCCAGAAGATCATGATGCCGTTCGCGCCGAAAGGCATCAACAAGCCAATAGATCTCTGGAAGCAACCCGCACTGGCGCGGGCGGCGCTCTGAATGCGATTGGCCGGCGCAGTGGACATCGGTGGCACTGGTACCAAGATCGGGATCGTCGGTGAGGACGGCAGCATCGCCACGCGGGCGACGATCCCGACCGATCCAGGCGCTGAGCCGGCGGCCCTCGTTGAACGAATCGCGGCGACACTCGAGCCGATGCTCGATGCGATACGCGCTGACGGCAAGACAGTGGCGGGCGTCGGCGTCGCGGTCGCTGGCTTCCTCGACGGTGAGCGTTCGCTGATGTACGGCAACACGAATCTCGCGACGCTCTGCGGATTTCCGCTGCGGCGCGCGCTCAGCGACCGGGTCGGGATTCAATGCCGTCTCGAGGTGGACTCCAACGCGGCGATCGTGGCCGACCAACGACACGGCGCCGCGCGCGGGGCAAGACGAGCGTTAGGCATCACGCTTGGCACCGGCGTCGGCGGCGGAGTGATCGTGAACGGGCAACTACTCCGGTTCACCGGCGAGTGCGCGGGCGATCTCGGCCACATCATCATCGAGCCAGATGGGCGATCGTGCGTCTGTGGCGCCCGCGGATGCATGGAGGCGCTCGTCTCGGCGGCCGCGCTCTCGGAGCGTGGCGGCGGGCGGCCAGTCACCGCGATCGTCGCCAGTGCGAAGACCGGTGACGGTGCCGCGCTCGCCGCGTTAGGCGAGACCGGCCGGTGGCTGGGACGCGGACTGGCCGCGCTGGTGCCGCTGTTCGCGCCGGAGCGCATCGTCGTCGGCGGAGGGCTGAGCGCGGCCGGCGAGTTGCTCCTGCAGCCGACGCGTGCGAGCTTTGCCTCGCACGCCTCGCCTGTCTTCGCCAACAGCGTGACGATCGCCGCATCGGCGTTCGAGGGGTGGGCTGGAGTGGTCGGGGCAGGGAGCCTCGTACTCGATCCGGGGGACGAACCACGTTCATGACCAGCGCACCGCTGCGGATACTGCCGTCGCCCGAGGCAATCGGCGAGGAGATAGCGGGCCGGTTGCTCGACCGCATCGCGCGCGCGCGCCAGGCGGCGCGGCCCTTCCTGCTCGGCTCTCCGACCGGACGCAGCCCGCGTCCGGTATTCGCGGCGATGGCGCGACGGCTCGCCGCAATGCCGCAGGACCTCGGCCATCTCGTCCTCATCATGATGGACGAATATCTGGTGCCGGCGCCCGGTGGCGCGCTGGCATACGCACCGAGCGATGCACCATGGTCGTGCCATCACTTCGCGCGCGTCGAGATCGCCGACCGGTTGAATCACGAATTGCCCGATCCGCATCGCATTCGCGGCGAAGCGATCTGGTTTTCCGACCCGGGTGAGCCCGCCGAGTACGACGGCCGGATCGATGCTGCGGGCGGAATCGACTTTTTCATTCTCGCGTCGGGTGCGAGCGACGGACACGTCGCATTCAACCCGCCAGGAAGCGCGCGCGACAGCCGGACGCGCATTATCGCGCTCTCCGAAGAAACGCGCCGCGACAACCTGCAGACCTTTCCGACGTTTGGCACGATCGAGACAGTGCCACGTCACGGGATCAGCGTCGGCATTGATACGATCGTACGGTCGCGCGAGGCGGCGATGATCGCCTGGGGAGCCGGCAAGGCGCAGACCGTGGACCGCATGCGGCACGCCGACCACTATGAACCAGACTGGCCAGCCACGCTTATCCACGAGTGCGCGGGCGGCGAGATTCTCTGCGATACCGCGGCCGCCGGTTCCGGTCATGCAGGTCAACCTCACCGTTAGGCAGAAAATCACATGTTGATGTCCGCTTCTTCCCGCATCACGGTGCTGGCGATGAGCCTCGCTGTCTTTGGCGGCGCCGCCGGCGCCCAGCACCCGATCGGTATCTTCGACGCGCAAGCCGACATCGGTCGCGGACGACCATCGCCACCGGCATCGTACGACCCGAAACGCCAGGCATACCTCGTCGCGGGCGCGGGGAAGAACATGTGGACCGATCACGACGACTTCCATCTCGTTTGGAAGCGGATGACCGGGAACTTCATCCTCTCGACGCGGGCGCGGTTCGTCAGCGCCGGAGGCGAGGCGCATCGCAAGATCGGCTGGACGATTCGCGCCTCGCTCGAGCCGGGCAGTGCGCACGTCACTGCTGCACTGCACGGCGATGGGCTCGTGTCATTGCAGTTCCGGCGCTCCACCGGAGCGACGACCGAGGAGAACAAGTCGAGCGACAGCCTCCCCGATCCGGATGCGGTAATTCAGCTCGAGCGCCGCGACGGCGTCTACCTGATGTCGGTCGCACGCTTTGGCGATACGCTCGTCACGCAGCAACTGTCTGACGTGTCGCTTCCCGACACGGTGTACGCTGGCGTGTTTGTCTGCGCGCACAGCGACACGAGCGTCGAGCGCGCGTCGTTCAGCAACGTGCGCATCACGACGCCCAGGAAAGCGGACGCCGTTGCCTATCGCGACTACCTCGGCAGCAACCTCGAGATCCTCGATGTGAAATCGGGAAACGCGACGATCGTGCACCAGTACCACGGATCCTTTCAGGCGCCGAACTGGACGCGTGACGGCAAGGCACTGGTCTACGCGCAGGAAGGACTCATCTACCGCTTCGATATTGCTTCGCGCGCAGTGAAGGTGATCAACACGGGCTTCGCGACGCGCAACAACAACGATCACGTCTTGTCCTTCGACGGACGGATGCTCGGCATCAGCCACCAGGCGGCGGAAGACAGCGGGGCGTCGATCGTCTACACCGTGCCGGCGACCGGCGGCACGCCGACGCGGGTGACCGCCAAGGGACCGTCCTACCTGCACGGCTGGTCACCCGATCGCCGCTGGCTGGTCTACACCGGCCAGCGGAACGGCGAATTCGATGTCTACAAGATCCCGGTCAAGCGGTCGCTGAAACAGGCCAGCGCCGACGGGGAAGAGATCCGCCTAACGTCCACCCCCGGACTCGACGACGGGCCGGAGTACACCCCCGACGGCGCCTGGATCTACTTCAACTCGACGCGCAGCGGTCGCATGCAGATCTGGCGGATGCGTCCCGATGGAAGCGCACCGGAGCAGATCACCGACGACGGTTTCAACAACTGGTTCCCGCACATTTCGCCCGACGGCAAGTGGATGGTGTTCATCTCCTTTCCCCCCGACGTCGCCGCGAACGATCACCCGTTCTACAAGCACGTGCTGCTCCGATTGATGCCGATCAACGGCGGACCGGCACGGGTGGTTGCTTACGTCTACGGCGGGCAGGGAACGATCAACGTCCCGTCCTGGTCGCCGGATGGAAGGCGGTTGGCGTTCGTCAGCAACACTGCCATGCCCTGAGTCGACAACCGATTGACGCGGCGCCATATTCGACGACGCGGCCAGCTCGCGGTCGACGCCGGCGACACAGAGCCGGCGCCAGTCATCCCCCACTGCACGAGGTCACGGTGGAGAACACCGAGTACGATGCGATCGTCGTCGGGTCCGGCATCTCCGGCGGCTGGGCCGCGAAGGAGCTGACCGAGAAGGGACTGCGCGTCCTCCTCCTCGAGCGAGGCCGCAACATCGAGCACGTGAAGGACTATGTGAATGCGACGAAGGCGCCGTGGGAGTACCCGCATCGCGGTGGCCGCACGCAGGACATGATCCGTCGCTACCCGGTGCTGAAGCGCGACTTTCCGCTCAACGAAAAGAACCTCGACTATTGGGCGTCGGACGAGGAGTCGCCCTACACCGAGGTGAAGCGCTTCGACTGGTATCGCGGCTATCACGTCGGCGGGCGCTCGCTGATGTGGGGGCGCTGCAGCTTTCGCTGGAGCGACTTCGACTTCGAGGCCAACGCAAAGGATGGCATCGCCGTCGACTGGCCCATCCGCTACGCTGACATCGCGCCGTGGTACAGCCACGCCGAGAAGTTCGCCGGGATCGCAGGATCGAAGGAAGGACTGGCCCAGCTGCCTGACGGCGACTTCCAGCCGGCCATGGCGCTCAACTGCGCCGAGGAGCTGGTCGCCGGCCGGTTGACCAAGCTGTTCGACGGGAAGCGGCGGCTCATCTCGAGCCGCACGGCAAACCTGACGCTCCCGCTCCCGGGTCGTGGTTCGTGCCAGTATCGCGATGCCTGCTGGCTCGGCTGCCCCTACGGCGCCTACTTCAGCACCCAGTCATCGACCCTCCCTGCTGCCGTCGCGACGGGGCGCCTAACGCTTCGCCCCTTTGCGATCGCGACTGAAATCCTCTACGACCGCGAGAAGAAGCGCGCGTCCGGCGTCCGCGTGCTCGACGCGATCAACAACCAGACGACTGACTACAAGGCGAAGATCGTCTTCCTCTGCGCCTCGACGCTCAACTCGGCGTGGATCCTCCTCCGCTCGGCCACCGACGTATGGCCCGGTGGCCTCGGCAGCAGCTCGGGGGAGCTCGGTCACAACCTGATGGACCACCACTTCCGCGTCGGCGCCGAGGGGAAAGTGGAAGGGCTCGAGGACAAGTACTCGTTTGGCGCGCGGCCGAATCCATCGTACATCCCGCGCTACCGGAACCTCTTCGGCGACAAGCGTCCGTACATTCGCGGCTTCGGCTACGAGGGCGGGGCAGGGCGTGACGGGTGGTCGCGCGCGGTCGCCGAGCTCGGAGTCGGCGGTGCGTTCAAGGATGCAGCCGCCGAGCCCGGACAGTGGGCGATGGGCGGCACCGCGTTCGGCGAGATGCTGCCTAACCATGACAACAAGGTCACCCTCGACGAGACGAAGAAGGACAAGTGGGGACTCTCGGTTCTCAAGATCGACTGCGCAACCGGCGAGAACGAGCGACTGATGCGCATCGACATGGCCAACGACATGGCCGAGACCCTGACCGCATCAGGATTGAAGGATGTAAAGACCTTCGACCGGGAGTGCTTCCCGGGGATGGGCATCCACGAGATGGGAACCGCGCGAATGGGACGCGATCCGAAGACGTCGGTGCTCAACAAGTGGAACCAGGTGTGGGATGCGCCTAACGTCTTCGTCACCGACGGGTCGTGCATGGTGTCCACCGCCTGCCAGAACCCGTCGCTGACCTACATGGCGCTGACCGCACGCGCCGCCGATCACGCAGTCGGCGAGCTCAATCGGCGTAACCTGTGATGCGCGGAGAATCCATGTCATCCGAATCAGAAAAGGAACTGGTCGACCGCCGTGAGGCGATCAAGCGGGTGAGCGCGCTGCTCGGCGGAGTCGCGCTGGTCGGCGGTAGCGCGTTGTGGACGGGATGCCGCAGCGAGCATGTCGCGACCGGCGCGGCGGTCGGCACGTTCACCGGCGACGATATCGCACTGCTCGACGAGATCGCCGACACGATCCTCCCCGAGACGCATACGCCCGGCGCCAAGGCGGCGAAGGTCGGGCCGTTCATGGCAGTGATGGTGACCGACTGCTATGACGCGAACGATCAGCAGATCTTCCGGACAGGATTGCGCGCGCTCGACGACGCCAGTCAGAAGGCGAATGGCAAGTCGTTCATGTCCTCGTCGCCCGCGGGGCGGCTCACGCTGCTCGAGTCGCTCGACCGCGAGCAGAAGTCGTACATGGACAAGAAGAAGCCAGCGGAGCCATCACACTACTTCCGGATGATGAAGGAGCTGGCGATGCTCGGTTACTTCACCTCGGAGATCGGCTACACGAAGGCGCAGCGGTACGCCGAATCACCGGGGCGCTTCGATCCGTGCAACCCGTACAAGAAGGGAGAGACGTCGTGGGCGCCGCACGCCTGACCGCGCTCAGCCTCCGGCCATCGAGTTCACGACGTTAGGCGCAGCCGGCACATCCGCACCTGGTACGACCAGCTGCGGGTGTGACGGCGCGGCGAGCGAGGAACTGCCAATCCCGGCGCGGACTGTCACCGGGATCTGCTGCACGCCGTTGACTCCCATCCCTTGTCGATTCCAGCGCGCGTTAGGGTCGAGCGGCTGGACGTTCCCCGCTTCGTCGGTGGCCCGGCAGGCAATCATGTAGTCGCCTGGCGTCGTGGCATCCCAGTCCCTCCGCCATTGAGTCCAGGCAAAACGATCCTTCGACACGGGGACCAGTTCAGCGTCGGCCCAGTGGGATCCACCGTCCGCGCTGACCTCGACGCGCGTGATCCGGCCCGACCCGGACCACGCCGTTCCTCGCAGCGTGTGCCGGCCCGGTGCGACATATCGTTGGCGCGTCAGCAGGTCTGGAATCCCCGGCGGCATGATCACGGAGTGCACGCGCTTCTCGCGCACCGGCTCGCCCGGCTCGCCCTTTTTCTGCTGGTAGCGATAGACCTTCGCCTGCTGGATTCCCTTGAACGGTTCGTTCAGCACGGTGATCGCCCGCAGCCATTTCACGCTCGCCATTCCATACCAGCTGGGCACGACGAGACGCAGCGGAAAGCCATGCTGCGGCAGCAGCGCCTGACCGTTCGCCTCCCATGCGAGCATGACTTCGTCCTTCAGTGCCTCGGCGACGGGCAGGCTCCGCTCGAACGCGTGCTCGACGCCGAGATCGACGCCACTGTCCCATCCGCTGAAGAGAACTTCGACCGCATCGTCGAGCAGTCCCGCCTGCTCGAGCAAGGGACGGAGCGGAGTTCCCGTCCACTGATACGTGCCGATCGCTTCCTTGAACCAGGGTACGTAGACCGCACGCGGCCGTAGTGTCGAGCGACCCGTTCCGGCGCATTCCATCGTCACGACCTGGGTCATCTTCGGGCGTGACTTCAGCTCAGCGAGCGACACGCGGCTCGGAGAACGCACGCGCCCACCGATCGCGACGGAGTAGTTCTCCGCGCTGAGCTGCGGGATGTCAAAGTGGATGAGCAGGTAATGCGCACCGAGCGGGGTGATCGGCTCGCGGAGAAGCTCGGCGTGAATGCCGTGATTTCGGAACGCAAGCTCGGTTTCCGGCGCGCTGAAGACTCGCCAGTTCTCCTGCGGATCGGGGCGCTGTGCGGTCGGGGTGTCAGGGACGGTCGTGCATGGCGCGTCGGGCACGGGAGCCGCGGGTCGCATCGCGGCGGCGGCGGGCGCGCATCCCGACGCGAGCATTGTCGTTGCAGCTGCACCTCCGACGGCGACGAATTTTCGCCGTGACAATAATCGCGCTGGTGGTGCCTGTTCCGCGGTCAACGGCTGTTCGTTCATCGTGCGTGTGTCCGGTTTCATCGCTACCTCCGCTCGATCCGATCCAGCTAACATCAAGGTCGTGAGGTCTCGTGCATAGTCCGGACCTCGACCAGCATCGCAGTAGCGAGGCGGCGCGCACGCAACTGCCTAACGAAATTTATCTCGGCCGTTCTCGAGATCACGGTGCGGCGCAGCCAAAGAAGACCCAATACACCGCTTGTCTATGGCGCTTCTCCGACTCGGTCCCCATGTTGGACGTTGATCCAGGACCGGACACCGCGCGACACTGGATCGGAGCGGCATGCTGTGCGCGTTCATCTGTCGTTTATTTGTCGGAGTGTCGAGCATGCGTCTTGGCTCCATCGCGATATTAGCGGGATCGAGCAGCTTGGTGCTAAGTGTCGCTCAGGCAGCCAGCGCACAAAGTGCGTCCGCCGCGCCGCCGGCACCTTTCCCTGATAGCAGCGCCATTTCTCCAGAGATGGTGAGTGCAGGGCGACGAATCTTTCGCGGCCAAGGTACCTGCTTCGCCTGCCACGGAATGAATCTCGAGGGTGGACCTATTGCGCCGACACTCAAGGGCCATGCGTGGAAGGATGCCAAGGGTGGTGAGTTGAGCGCGATCTATCGCATCGTGACGCACGGTGTGCCAGGCACCGCGATGGTGTCGCATCCAGGCGGCATCAGCGATGCGGATGCCGCTCGCGTCGCTGCGTACGTCTGGTCAGTAGGCCACCGCGGCGAGAAGCCGTGAACGTCGAGGGTACATCGCCGTGTCCCGTTGTCGCCGCGCAGTGGCGGGCATCGATGCAGTGCCGGTTGTACATCGACCCCGCAGTCGATGCCTAACGTCCGCCTCGAACGTGGCCCGTCGCTTCATGGAGGGACAATGCACACCAAACGCGCGGCCGCTGCTGGCGCGATCGGCACCGCGGTGCTGACCGCGCTCTGGCTGGTCGAACCATCGATCGGGCTTCCCAACATCGCCGTCGGACAGATCCTCAGTACCCTGATGTCGGTGTCGGTCGCGCACCTGAGCGTCGGGGCCGCTGGCGGCTGGCTCGTTCATCTCGGGATCGGTATCGTTCTCGCCTTCGTCTATGCGCGCTTCTTTGCGCATCGGTTGCCAGGCGCTCCGGCCGGCCGCGGCGCGATCTACGGCGTACTCGTGTTCGTCGTCGCACAAATCGTGTTCACGCCTCTCGTTGGTGCCGGTTTTTTCTCGCGGGGTGACATGGCGCTTCTGGCCGGGAGCCTGCTTGGTCACATCGCGTACGGGGTGGTGGTCGGATGGATATACGGCCTCCCGGCGGCGGCAACGACTCTCGCCACACCACGGACAGCCTGACGTTGCGGAACCGACACGCGCGGCTCGAGCGATGTCATCGTCGAACTCCCGGATCGCGAAGTGAACAGAAGTGATCATCGCGCGTGAAGTTTCAAAATGCAGCCTCGAGGGATTGTGATCAGACATCGACTCGCAGTCGCATTGCACATGCGATCGGAATCGCGCCGCGTCAGAACGTTCGCCTGTTCCGCCATCCTGCTCGCCTCGCCGGTCGCCGCGTCGGCGTTGACCGTACCGACTGGCTCGCCCAGCGCGGCCGTGAGGTCGTATGTGCACGCGCGGACGAGCGTGGTACCGCGCGCTCTGAGCGCCGCGCTCGAAAGATCGGTGGTGATCATCCCCAGCTTCTCACGACAGACGGGACTCGCCTGCGGCGCTTGCCATTATCAATTTCCGCAACTCACACCATTCGGTCGGCTCTTCAAGTTGAACGGCTACACGATGACCGGCCTGACGATGATCAGCGGCGGCGACACGGCACGTCCATCGCTGAAGCTGTCGCCAATTCCTCCCCTGTCGGCGATGATCGTCGCCTCGGTCACGCAAACCAGCAAGAAGCTTGCAGGCGCGCAGAACAGCACTGCGATGTTCCCCGAGCAGGCAAGTCTCTTTCTCGGTGGGGAAATTACCCCGCGAATCGGCGCGTTTATGCAGTTCACCTACGCGGCCCAGGACGGCACATTCGGCGTTGACAACATCGACATCCGGTACGCGAACCACACGAGCTGGCGAGACAAGGACGTACTGTTTGGCGTGACGCTGCACAACAACCCAACCGTCCAGGACGTCTGGAACACGGTGCCGGCGTGGGGCTATCCGTTCATGAGCTCGTCGAGTGCGCCGTCATCCAACGCGACCACGCTGGTCGAGGGTACGCTTGGCCAGCAGGTGCTGGGCCTCGGCGGATATGCGCTCTGGAACAACCTTCTCTACGCGGAGCTGACCGCGTATCGTTCGGCGCAGCAGGGGACGCATGCGCCACTCGATTCAGCGTCGGCGAACGTGATCAGCGGCGTGCTACCGTACGCGCGGGTTGCGCTCCAGCACAACTTCGCGCAGACGTATCTCGAGGTCGGAGGTTTTGGTTTCACCGGCGCGCGACTCTTCCCCGTGGGGGTGAGCGGTCCGACTGACCGATACAGGACGTTAGGCGTCGATGCCCAGCTCGAACACAAGGTGAACGACGGTGGGGCGATGGTGATCGGCCGGACGAGCCTCATCCACGAGGCGCAAACGCTTGATGCGTCGTTCGCGGCGGACGCCGCGCAGAACACGCGGGCTGACCTCAAGACCTTCCGCGCCAACGTCTCGTATCTGCCAAACACATTCTTCGGCGGGACGGTTGGCTACTTTGGAACCTCGGGAAGCGCCGACACTCTGCGCTTTGCTCCGGGAGAAGTGAGTGGCAGCCGCACCGGAAGTCCCAACACCAGGGGAATCATCGGCGAGCTCTCGGTGAATCCCTGGCAGAACACGCGGTTCAGTTTGCAGTATGTTGCCTACAGCCGGTTCAACGGCGCGAGTACGGAGTACGATGTAGCGGGCGGGCGCCAGGCTTCCGACAACAATACGCTGTACCTCTACACATGGCTCGTCTTCTGAGCTGAGCAATCGGGCGCTTTGGCGCCATCCAGACGATACAGTGAAAGGGCTCTCGACGAAGTACCGTCGAGAGCCCTTTCACTGTTTCACAAGTCGGTCGAGTGCCACAGCGAAGTACCGAGCCGCTGCATCGCGTGCCGGCACCTAACGCTGCAAGGGGAACCGCAGCGCTAGATCAAAGCAAACTGTCCGACACCAACGGCCGAGCGCACGCGCGTAGGAGAAATCCGCACAGGATTTCATGGAAACGCTGATAGAGCGCCACCGCGCGCGATGCGAGATTGCTTGATCAAGAGATCAACGCTCACCGCTCCGACGGAGGTGACGCGTCGCGCGATCGCTGACGGATCCGCACGAGGCTTACCGTGAACAACTCCCCGTGCAATTCCGCGGCGTCGGTAGACACCTGCAAGCAGGGGGAGGATTGCACCATGCCAACCACCAACATCGAGAGTTTGCCGCGCAGTCCGCTCGCCGATCTCTCAACGAACCTCGAGCCGCTCACGCGCACCTACGATCCGCCGGTGCGTGGCCCCATACTGTTGGCCAGCGCGGGCGCTGGCAGGACGGACGCAACCTTCCACTTGGCGGGCGCGCTCGCCGCGCGCTTCGGTGTAGGCGTCGAAATCGGCGGCGTGCTCGAGCCGAATCCCGTACTGCTCCTCGGTGACCAGCCGGCGCTCTACCCTCCCGATTTCGAGTCGATCCAGCGCGAGGCGATGAAGCGCGCGATCGAGCGGCGGCTCTGCGCGGTGGGGCGGGACGCCGAGCGCTGGCCGCTCGCGATCTTCTATGGCAACCCGGCCAGGACGATCACACGAGTCGCCCGGGAACGTGACTCGACGATGATCGTCGTCGGGCTTGGCAGGCAGGACCTGGTCGGCCGGATTGCGAGCGGGGAGCGCGCCTTGCGCATCGTCAGGGCCGCGGACCGGCCGGTGCTCGCCGTGTCATCGGATGCCGTCGCGCTGCCGAAGACCGCGGTGGTCGGGATGGATTTCAGTCCGGCGAGCGTCCGCGCGGCGCGCGCGGCGCTGTTGGCACTCGCCGACGACGGTCTTCTCGTGCTCGTGCACGTCAGACCGGTGATTGACCTGCTGCCCCTGTACGCGACGATCGAGCTGTCGTCGAAGCGTTATGAGACGCTTCTTGCCGAGTGGCGGCAGAAATCCGAAACCGAGACCGCGACGCTGTTCACACGGCTCCGCGAGGAGCTGCGCCCATATGTGCGCCCGGGCACGATGCTCGAGACGCAGAACAGGTCGGGGGCGGTGCTCGATCAGCTCCTGAAGGCGGCGGATGAGAAGGATGCTCAGATGATCGCGGTCGGCACGCACGGTCCGGGGGTGGTCGAACGATTGTTCGTCGGCAGCGTCGCGACGGAAGTCCTGCGCCACGCCCGCCGCACCGTGCTCGTCGCGCCGGCGCCGAACCCGGCCGAGGTATCGCGCATCGAGCTCAGACTGCAGGGAACAGCCGATTTCGTGCGCGCTGATGATTGGGGATCCGCGTTGGACAAGTTCTCGGCGCGGAATGATGGGCGTCGGGTGCGTCTCGAGGTCGATGACCCGGACATCGGCGCACAGGTGCAGCAGTCGGGGTTTGCGCTGCTCGGCGTGACCTACGACCATCACGACGAGCGCATCGAGGTGATGTTGGGTGATCCACGAGATCGCACTCGTCACCTGACGCGGTCGATTCCGCAGGTGGACGATGTGTCCATCGTCGCCATGCCTAACGGCCCGGAGCACGCGTTGCGCATTCTCAGCGGCCGTTCTCAGACGCTCGTCACCTTCACCGACTGAGGTGACGACTGATGGATACTGACGAGCAGGTGACACCCCACGACGCGGAGTGGCCTTCCGACCGCGACCGCTGCAAGACGACGATCGTCATTCGCGCTGCACTGACTGGAGGAACGATGCACAATACTCGAATTCTCGCTGGAATCGCGCTCGCAACTGCTCTGGCGGGGTGCGTCATACGCCCAGGAACACCGGACAGCTCCCTCGCGCCGGGAGCGGAATGGACGGCGACGCTGGTCCCGACGACCGCGAGCGCGATCAGGGGCACGGTGACGTTCGTCCGCACCGATCCGCCGAGCCAGACGCGCGTGATCTTTTCGCTGACCGACGGAACGGCAAATACTGTACGCCCCTGGCACGTCCACTTCGGCGTCTGCGGCAACGACAAGATGATCGTCGGCGTGCCGGCGAACTACCCGCCCTTGGTGATGACCAGCCAGGGCAACGTGAGCGCGATTGCGCAGCTCCCGGTCGAGCTGGTGAAGGGAACGAACTACGTCATCCACCTTCATGCGTCGCCCAGTGACATGAAGACGGTGATCGCCTGCGCACCGCTGGTGCTGGGGGGAAACGCGGCGATCGCGGGGACGACCCGCTGAGCCTCGGGCATCAGGTAGCTGGCATCGCGCGCCCTGCATACAACGACGAACCGGACACCGAGCGGTGTCCGGTTCGTGCATCGCTGCCAGTCGGCGCGGCGGTTTAGTCGACCGTTAGGCGGTCATCGCATTTTGTCCGTCGCGCGGCGCTGACACTTCAGAACGTGATCGCGACCTTTAGCACGCCGTCGCGGTGCGCGCCGAACAGCTCGTACGCCTCGCCGATTCGCTCGAGTGGAAAGCGATGGGTGAGCAACGGCGTCAGGTCGAACCGTCCACGCCGAACGAGCTCCATCAGGCGGCGCATCCGCTCCTTCCCCCCGGGGCAGAGCGTGGTGACGATCCGAATGTCGCCGAGTCCCGCCGCGAACGAGTCGTACGGCACGGCGAGCTTGCCGGAGTAGACGCCGAGACTGGACAGCGTTCCGCCCGGACGGAGCGAGCGAAGACCGGACTCGAAGGTCGACTGCGTGCCTAACGCCTCGATCGAGACGTCGGCGCCCCCGCCGGTGATCAGCTTGACCTCGGCCGCGACATCGGTGGTCAGCGGATCGATCACGATGTCGGCGCCCATCGTCTTCGCGACCTCGCGCCGATGCGGATCGGGATCGACGCCGATCACGAGCGCGGCGCCCATCAGCCGGGCTCCGATGGTCGCGCAAAGTCCGATCGGGCCCTGCCCGAACACGACGACGCTGTCGCCGGGCTTCACGCCACCCGATTCGGCGCCACTGAAGCCGGTTGACGCGATGTCGGCGAGAAGCACCACTTGCTCGTCGCGCAGATCGCCCGGGATCTTCGCCAGGTTCGCCTGCGCGTAGGGAACGCGCAGATACTCGGCCTGCGCGCCATCGATCGTGTTGCCGAAGCGCCAGCCACCGACTGCCTCGAAGCCCGTGCCGTGACCGCATTGCGATTGATGGCCGGACAAGCAGCCGTGGCACTGCCCGCAGGGAGTGATCGCGCCGACGAGAACGCGGTCACCCACTTCGTAGTCGGTGATGCCGGCTCCGAGCTCAGCGATCACACCGACCGCCTCGTGGCCGATGACGAGTCCGGAGCGAACGGGATATTCTCCGCGGAGGATGTGAATGTCCGTCCCGCAGATCGTTGTCAACGTCAGGCGGATGACCGCCTCGCCCGGGCCGGCGCGGGGTCGCGGCACCTCGCGGATCTCGATCTTGTTCGGGCCGACGAAGACGTTAGCGCGCATGGTGACGACGCCGCTGCCGGCGGGCGTTCCAGGAATCGTACGGGTGAAGGGAAGGACACGTTCGGGACTCGACGTGATTGCCATGGAACCTCCAGCGTGCACGCACGCGTAAAATGTTATTTCAGGATACGCAGCCGACGGTGCGAACGCAGTCGGGGATCGGGCACGCCCGTGTCAGGGATCGGCCGACACCAGTTCGTCGGATCCCCGACTGCGCCGAGGGGGGCCGGCAAGCAGTTTGAGCGTGCGTCCTCGCGCTGAATGCACCGTGGTCCACGGCATTGCTCGGTGAGGGCTGATCAGGAGGTGCCGATGCCCAACGCCACGATCGAACGTCCGTTGCTGACCAGCCTGTCGCAGCACATGCGCCCGGCCAGTCCACTGCCACCGTCGCCTCGCGATTCGACGGCAGTCATTGCGAGCCTGCTCCAACGGCGCCTCACGCCGACGCGGACGCGCGAGGAGCAGGCCTTCATCGACATGCAGCACAGCTGCAATCAATGAAGCGTTCATGGCACGTGAGGCCTAACGGCATCGACGTGCCACTGAACACCGTGCTCGCGCTGGCGATGCTCGGAGCAGGCTTGGCTGTCCGCGTCGCCGGGCAGCCTGCGCTGGCGAAGACGGTCTGGCTGACGGGGCTCGTCATCGCCGGGTCGCCGCTGGTATGGCGGACCATCCGCGGGATCGCGACGGGCCAGTTTGCCGCTGACGTTGTCGCGACGCTGGCGATCGTCGGTGCCGTCGTGCTGGTCCAGCCGATCGCCGGGCTGGTTGTGGTCCTCATGCAGTCGGGGGGCGAAGCACTGGAGCGCTACGCCGAGGGCAAAGCGTCGGCGGCGGTGCGCGCACTCGAACAGGACGCGCCGCAGGTTGCCCACCGCCGCCGCGACGGCGCGGCCGCACTGCTCGATGACATCGTTGTCGACGCGATCGCCGTCGGTGACCTGCTGGTCGTCCGCCCCGGAGAAATGGTGCCCTGCGACGCGGTGGTCGTCGATGGACGCTCGCACGTCGATAGCTCGCGGCTCACCGGCGAGCCGATCCCGGGGACCGCCGAGGCCGGGTTCGCCCTGCTCAGTGGAAGCCTCAACATCGACGGCCCGCTGACGATCCGGGCGACCGCGGTCGCCGGCGAGAGCCAGTACGCGCGGATCGTCAGCCTCGTGCGCTCGGCGCAGTCGAGCAAGGCGCCGCTTCAGCGGCTGGCCGACCGTTATGCGATCTGGTTTACGCCGCTGACGCTGGCCGTCTGTGCGATCGCCTTCGTGGTGAGTGGCGACGCGCAGCGCGTGCTGGCGGTGCTGGTCGTCGCGACGCCCTGCCCGCTGATCCTAGCCACTCCGGTGGCGATCATCGGCGGGATCAACCGCGCGGCACGGAAGCTCATTGTCGTTCGTCATGGCGGGGGGCTCGAGCAGCTCGCGTCGGTGAATGTCGCGGTGTTCGACAAGACGGGGACGTTGACCGTCGGCTCGCCGGAGGTGCAGCAGGTCACGACGTTAGGCGGCTCTGACGCTGGCGCCGTGTTGCGGCTGGCAGCGAGCGTCGAGCAGGGCTCCGGGCATCTCCTCGCAAGGTCGGTCGTGCGTGCGGCCGTCGCGTCCGGCGGCGCGCTCACCCCCGCGATCGGCGTCGAGGAAAGCGCGGGACGGGGCGTGATCGGCGTTGTCGGCGGGCAACGCGTGCTCGTCGGCTCGTCGGGACTGGTCGAGGAACGCGAGCCGGCCGCGATGAGCGCGTTTGGAGCGGCGGGCTCCACCGCCGGACTGCGCTCGTTCGTCGTCGTCGATGGTGTCGCGGCGGGGATCATCGAATACGCCGATCGACTGCGGCCCGGACTCGTCGAATTCTTCGCCGAGCTGCAACGGCTGAACGTCAACCGTGTCGTGCTCCTGTCAGGCGACTCTGTCGCCCACACGCGGGCAATCGCGTCCGAAGTCGGGATCGCCGAGGCGCGCGGCGGGCTGCTGCCCGGCGACAAGGTTGCCGCTGTCGGCGAGTTGGTGCGCAGTGGTGCCCGGGTGCTGATGGTCGGTGACGGCACCAACGACGCGCCGGCGCTGACGACGGCGCACGTCGGTATCGCGCTGGCTGGACACGGCGGCGGCATCGTCGCCGAGGCGGCCGACATCGTCGTTCTCGGCAGCGATGTTACTCGTGTCGCTGACGCGATCCGCATTGCGCGGCGGACGCTCGGCATCGCCAGGCAGAGCATCTGGGTGGGACTCGGGCTGAGTGCGGTCGCAATGGCCGCCGCCGCCGCGGGGCTGATCGCCCCGGTACCCGGCGCGTTGCTTCAGGAGGCGATCGACGTAGCGGTGATAATCAATGCGCTGCGGACGAGCCGCTCCCCACGCAACGAACCAACGACCGGAATCTCTACACGTGCATTGAGCCCTCTCCCAACCGACGCCGGGCCCTCGATCGAGAGTGGCCACGAGGCCACGACTATCCAAGTGTTCCTTCCACTGTATCCGGGACGGGCATCATGACACGCGGTGCGAAGTTGCCATCGTCGAAAGGCGCAGGTGAGGCGCACGCGAACCCAGCACCGAGGATTCGCTCGCTCGACGCGACCGAGTGCGAGCAAATCCTCATGCGCAATCACGTTGCCAGGCTCGCCTTCTCGTTCCACGACCGGGTCGACATCGAGCCGGTGCATTATGTTCACGACCCTGGATCAATGTTTGGACGCACGTCACCTGGCTCGAAGTTGGCGATGCTCGCCCACAACCATTGGCTCGCCGTCGAGGTGGACGAGGTGAACGCGATCTTCGACTGGCGGAGCGTGGTCGTGCACGGATCGTTCTGCACCGTCTCGCCCGAGGTTCCTGGAGCCGAGGCGGCGGCTTGGGCGCGCGGCGTCGAGCTGCTGCGCACGCTGATCCCTGAAACGGGCACCCCCGACGATCCGGTCCCGTTCCGCTCGATCATCTTTCAGATCCGCATCGAGCAGATATCCGGACGTGAAGCAACGCCAGGCAACCGTTAGGCCGGCCGCCGGGGGGCGCCAGGGGACAGGAACACGCGGCGCGCCATTCACGAGGAATGTTGCCGTTTCCTGATCGTGCTCAGTCGGTAAAAGCCGGAAGTTTTCCAGCCACCGGCTGACACGGCGGTAACCGTCCAGAGGACAGCCCGGGAGGGGAAACCCTGACAGGGCATCGGCGAGGCCGGGCATGCCTAACGCGCACCGCCATGGCCGCAAGGCCGGCGGCCGGCAGTCTCGCGGCTCGCCGTCGTGGATTGCTCGTGGGATTTGTCAGCCGCTGCCTCACGCGCTTTCAGCCTTCCCCCGACTGACGGTGGCCGATCGCTGCGCGAACGTCATTGCATCGCGATCAAACTCCCCTTCAGCGAGGCGCTGATGCCGAACACTTCCTATCCCGAACACGCGGCCGACTGCGCGGTGCACTCGCGGCTGCAGGGGCCCATCCTCGTCGCCACCGATGGCACGCAGCAATCGACCGGCGCCTTCGCGGCGGCGGTCAGCATCTCAGCCGGCGGTACGCGCCGGAGCGAGAGGAGCGCACGGCTCCCCGTCCATGTCGTCACCGTCTGCGGAGCGATCCCGATCGTCGTGCCGGAAATCGCTCCCGCACTCCTCTACAGCTATGCGGACATCCGGCGGAGCGACATGCTCGCCGCGGCGACCGAACAGGTTCGCTACAGCGTCGCCGATCCGACGGGGTGGCGAATCGACGCCGCCTCAGGCGCGGCAGCGCCGGTGATCGCCGACGTCGCGGCGGAGGATCACGCCGCCCTCATCGTCATGGGGCTCGGCCGGCACGATCTCACCGATCGCGTGTTCGGCACCGAGACGGCGCTTAGCGTGATACGGCATTCGCGAATACCGGTGCTCGCGGTTCCGCAGAACTGGATCGGGATCCCGCGACGCGTGCTCGTCGCGATCGACTTCGGACCAGCCAGCCTTCGCGCGGCGCAGACCGCGATGCGCATCGTCGCGCCGGGGGGGAGCGTCTGCTTCACGCACGTCGCGCCGCAATTCGACGCACGATCGGGGGAGCAGCCCGACACGATCTACGAGGACAAGCTGAACGAGGAGCTGGACACGTTCATCGCGCGCGTTGGCGTGCCGAGTGATGTGACGGCCACTCGTGTTCCACTCCATGGCGACACGGCACCGACGCTGCTGGCCTTCGCTCGAAAGAACGACATCGACATGATCGTCGCCGGTACGCACGGCAGAACAGCGCTCGCCCGACTGCTCGTCGGCAGTGTCGCGACCTCGCTCGTCCGCGGGGCGCAGTGCGCCGTCCTGATCGCGTCGGCGGAGCCAGCGCCCGTTGACGGGGCTGGACGGTGAGGATTCGACGGGGCTGGCGCGGACCCGATGTTTCGCGCCATCCTATCTCATGGAACTCGTGATGATCGACCATGAGGAACCGCGATGTCCGGCGACATGATCGGGGTCATCCCTGCTGACGATCACATGATCGTGCGCCGGCGAGTGAAGGCGGTGCTCGGCACGGCGAATGACACCTACAACCACCGCATCCAGGAGAAGCTGGGTCTCGCGCACCGCTCGGACTACATCCAGCTGGCGCTCAGGCTCGGACTCCTGGTCGCGTGAGTCCTGACGCGCGCGCTCGCGAAACGCGCGCACTCGATGCGCGTGCGCTCGAGGCGAGATTCGAGGGAATCCTCGCGATTGCGGCCGACGCGATCATAACGGTGGACGAGTCACAACACATCGTCCACTTCAATCACGGGGCGGAGAAGATCTTCAGGTACACCGCAGCCGAGGTGATCGGGCGGCCGCTGACGATCCTCCTTCCCGAACGGTTCCGTGAGGCGCATCCACGGCTCGTCGCCGAGTTCGCGGCCGGCGCGGAGACGGCGCGGTTGATGGGGCATCGCCGCGAAGTCGCCGGCCTGCGCAAGGGCGGCATGGAGTTTCCGGCCGAGGCATCCATCTCGAAGCTCGGCTTTCCGGGAAGCCTGCTCCTCACCGTCGTGCTGCGCGACGCGACGGAGCGGAAGCAGTTCGAGCGCCATCAGCAGCTGCTCGCCGATGCGGGGGTACTTCTCTCGGCGTCGCTCGACTACGAAGCGACGCTGCACACCGTCGCCGGGCTTCCCGTTCCGGTGCTCGCCGACTGCTGCATCGTCGACGTCGTCGATGTCGAGCGGGATGCGAACAAGCGGATCCGCCGGATTGCAAGCAGCCATGCCGACCCCCGCCTCGCGGCGATGCTGCGCGACATCGCGAGCGGCAGCGCGCTGACATGGAGCACGCCGTCGCGCATCGTCGACGTCATGCGCAGCGGGATTCCCTTCGTCTTCACCGGCGCGCCCAGCGACGGTGAGATGGCCGCGGCGCTCCCTCTGCTCGAGCAGCTGAAACCGCAATCGGTCACGATCGTGCCGCTCGTCGCGCGGGACCGGGTAATCGGCGCGATGACCCTCATCTCGACCGACTCGGCGCGCTGTCACGAAGAGTCGGAGCTCGCGACCGCGCAGGAAATCGCGGTGCGAGCGGCGTTCGCGCTCGAGAATGCGACGCTGTACAACCTTGCGCAGCGTGCCAATCGCGCCCGCGACGAGATTCTCGGTGTCGTCTCGCACGACCTGCGCAATCCACTCAGCGTCATATCGATGTGCACTCGCGTGCTGATCGACAATCCGCCGCAGGATGACGCTGAGCGCCGCGACGTGCTGCGAACGATCGACGAGTCGGCGAAGTGGATGCAGCGGATGATCCGCGACCTGCTCGACGTCTCGAGCATCGAAGCTGGTGCACTGTCGATCGAGCGGGCTCCTGAAGACACGGCCACGATCGTCGAGCGCGCGGTGCAGATTTTCACCGCGCCAGCCGCTGAGCGTTCGATCGCGCTTTACGAAGACGTCCCGCCGGATGTACCGCAGCTAAACGTCGACGCGGGGCGTATTCTCCAGGTGCTGGCGAACCTGATTGCCAACGCGATCAAGTTCACCCAGCCCGGGGGACGGGTGACGGTCAGCGCACGGCGGAGCGATGGCGGCGTGACGATGTCGGTGGCCGACACCGGGCCGGGAATTCCCGCGGAAGACTTGCCGCATATCTTCGAGCGCTACTGGCACGCACGCCGGAAAGCGCGTACTCGCGGCTCGGGGCTCGGGTTGGCGATCGTGAAGGGGATCATCGACGCGCATGGTGGCCATGTCGCGGTCTCGAGCGTACTCGGGCAGGGAAGCACCTTTTCATTTACCCTGCCGATCGTCGCCAGCGCATAGCGCCACGACAACGCCTGTAGGAGTAATCCGCACAGGATTTCCGGGAAACCGCGATTGGGCGGGGCGCCAACGAGCACGAGATTGCCGATGTAGCGATCCGCGATCATCGCTCGACAACTGAAGACGACTCGGTCGCGACTCTTTGTGGACAGGTGCGCATGCCGACCGCGAACGTTTTCTCCATGTTCCCTGCGCCGCCGCTCCACGCGACTCGTCCGGCTGACGCGCTTGCGGCGACCGGGGCGGCTCTCGCGGCACGGCCATACGCGCGCCGTGGCGTCTCGGCGAGCGGCGAGCCGATTCGCGTCCTGCTCGCCGACGATCACAAGCTGCTCCGGCAGGGCGTGAAGGCACTCCTGCGCAATGCGCCGGATATCATCGTCGTCGGCGAGGCATCATCGGGCACGGACGCAGTCGCCGCCGCGCAGCAGCTGCGGCCGGATGTCGTGGTGATGGACCTCGACATGGAGGGTGGCGACGGGGCAGCCGCAACGCGCGCGCTGGCCAGGGATGCGCCGGGGATTCGTGTGCTCATCCTGACCATGCACCTCGAAGAGGAGCGGCTCCTTCCGCTGCTTGCCGACGGTGCGCGCGGCTACCTCGCAAAGAATACCGCGGACACCGAGCTACTCGACGCGATCCGCGTCGTTGCTTCGGGCGACGTCTACGTGCGGCCCTCGGTCGCGCGGCTGCTGGCGACCCAGATGGTACTCCGATCGGAACCGGGGGCAGACACGCCGCGCGCGCGTCTCGCTCTCCTCAGCAATCGGGAGCGAACCGTCCTGCAGCTGGTGGCCGAGGGGTACAACGGGCCGGAGATCGGCGAGCGGCTGCGCATCACCGCGAAGACCGTCGACACCTACAAGCAGCGCATCCACGAGAAGATCGGGTTGGCGAACCGCCCGGCATACGTGCGCTTCGCGATCGACGTGGGATTACTGCGAACGTAAGGCAGGATCGGCGTCCCGCCACGCTGCGCGAGCCGGCTCCGCAGCCCATCGCGCTGCAGACCGACACCGAAGGACAGCCCCCAGACAACCACGCCTCTCGTGACAAGCGAAGCACGAACGCGGCACCAGTCGGTGCCGCGTTCGTGCTTCGCACCGCTCGTGCGCTAGCGGACGGTCAGGCGATCGTCGACGTTCGTCACGCCGACAGCGCCCCATGCCGCACGCTCGGCATCAGCGCGCTCCGCCCAGGAATGCACGATGCCGCGGAGCGTCACGCGGCCGGCGTTCGCTTCGACCTCGATGCTGGCCGCATCGGAATCCGCCGAGCGCTGCAGCGCGTCCTTGATCCGCTTCGACACATCGTAAGTCGAGACGTGCGAGGCGATGTGGATCTGGTTCGTCACTCCCTTCACGCCGGAGAGGTAGCGGACCGCACGCTCCGCCGCGACGCGCTCAAACTGCCAGCCGACCTCACCCTCGAGGACGATCCACCCCTTGTCTACGCGAAGCTTGATCCTGCTGTCGGGAACCTCGATGTCCCACTCGAGCGCACTGAGCGCGCGGTGGGCAATGTCGGTGTCGGAGAGATCGACCGTCCCCGGCAGCTTTACGCGAAGCTCTTCCGCGAGTGCACGCACCCCGCTCACTCGCTCTGCGGCGTGCTCGGCGGCGATCCGCTGCGCGTAGCTCTTCACGAAGCCGCTCAGCGTAACGACACCGTCCCTCACCGCGACACCGATTTCCGGTTCGGTGATCCTCGGATCCCAACTGAGCTCGGCCTCGACATCGTGCTTGAGTTGATAGTCGGTCTTCATAAATCCTCTCGGCATAGCCGGGAACTGCAGCTGCCGCGTCGCTCAACTATTGGCCTGCCGGCCGTCGCGACGCCGACGATTCGGCATCCGTGTTGATGTTACAATCCGGGCGACCGTTGTCAGTCAGGCGACCGGGGACACGGGCGCGATGTCAGGGCGGGACTGCAGCGCCCCCTGCACGCGAAGCACGATCGTCGCGACGAGCACCGGCACCGCGGCGAAGCCGAAGATCAGCAGCCAGTCGCGCGGACCGAGCGGTGCGATCTGGAGAACCGCAGCGACCGGTGGGACGTAGGCGATGCCGATCTGGACGACTGTCGTGATCACCACCGCCGCCCATGCCCAGGGATTCCCGCCCCATCGCCGGGCGACCCGCTCGACATCGCGCGGCGCCGGAGTCCAGCCCGGCCAGCGGGCGATGCCGACGAGCCAGAGCTGCGCGAGCGCGAGCGTCATGAACGCATAGCTGCGCCCGCGCGCAACGCCTTCCAATAGGGTCGGCGAGGCCCCGCTGCCTAACGCCCAACCCCGTGTGCCAGCCGCGTAGGCGATCAACGTCGCCACCGTCATGAGCGCCGACAGTGCAACCGCGATGCGGAACAGGCGTCCGGGAAGCAGCGGCGTTCCCGGCTTCCGCGGCCGGCGCCTCATCACACCGGGTGCCGCCGGCTCGAGTGCCAGCGCGAGCGCCGGTGCGGCGTCGGTCGCGAGATTGAGCCAGAGGATCTGGAGCGGGATGAGTGGCGCAGCGGCTCCAACCAGTCCTCCGGCGGCGAGCGTCGCGATCTCGGCGAGGTTGCAGGCCAGGAGGTAGAAGACGAACCGCCGCACGTTGTCGAAGATCGCGCGCCCCTCTTCGACAGCCGCGCCGATCGTTGCGAACCGGTCATCCTCCAGCACGATGCCGGCGGCCTCCTTGGCGACGTCGGTGCCGCGTCGTCCCATTGCGACGCCGACGTCCGCCTGGCGGAGCGCGGGAGCGTCGTTGACGCCGTCGCCGAGCATGGCAACTATGTCGCCGCTCGCCTGAAGCGCGCGCACCACGCGCAGCTTCGCCTCGGGGCTCACCCGGCTGATGACCTGGACATGCGTGAGCCGCTCCGGCAACTCGTCGTCGGTAATCCGGTCGATGTCGGCACCATCGAGGACCCCGGCCGCGCCAAGCAGGCCGAGATCGCGCGCAATCGCCTCGGCGGTGGCGCGCTGGTCGCCGGTGAGCATCAGCGTGCGAATTCCCGCAGAACTCAATTGCGCGATCGTCTGCCTGACGCCTAACGCCGGAGGATCGGTCATCCCCACGAAGCCGGCGAACTCGAGGCCGTTGAGCGCGGCGTCGATCGCTCCGACTGTGCTGATGTCGGCAGCAGCATCGAGCGCTCCGTCGGCAAGCGCCAGCACGCGGAGTCCGCGCGCGGCGAGACCGCGGTTGACCTCGAGCAACCGCGCGTGCTCCGCCGGATCGAGTCGGCAGCGGCCGAGCACGCGATGCGGTGCTCCCTTGATGAACGCGCGCAGGGGCGCGCGCTGGTCCGGGCGGTGCAGTGTCGCCATCAGCATCCGCTCGCTCGAGAAGGGGAGGTTGCCGACCTCGGGGTGGGCAGCACGAGCGGCGGACCGGTACTGGCCGCCTTTTTCGGCCGCGACGAGCAGCGCCGTTTCGGTGGGATCGCCGCGGGCAACCCAGCGTCCACCTTCTTCCTGCAGGTCGGCGCGGTTGGCAAGCACGCACACGAGGAGCGCGCGCGCGAGCGACGGATCGCTTTCGGCATGACGTGCCTCGCTGCCGAGGAGCACCTGGCCGTCCGGATCGTAGCCGGCACCGGTCACTTCGTACTCGTTGCCCCCGGCCCAGAGCGCGGTGACGGTCATCTCGCCGACCGTCAGGGTGCCGGTCTTGTCGGTGCAGACGATCGTCGCCTCGCCGATGCTCTCCACCGTCGGCAGGCGGCGGATGATGGCGTGCCTTCGAGCCATGCGCCGGACGCCGACCGCCATGGCGATGGTGACGACCGCCGGCAATCCTTCGGGCACCGCGGCGATCGCCACCGCGATCACGGTCGCGATCACGACGGTCATGCCGACGCCCGAACGGTACTCGACGAGACCGATCAACAGCGCCGCGGCGACCGCGATGACGGCGAGCCGGCCGCCTAACGCGTCGAGCCGCCGCTCGAGGGGCGTGCGCTGGCCGGCGATGCTGCGGGTCAGCGCACCGACATGGCCGACCTCTGTTGCCATCCCGGTCGCGACGACGACCGCACGCGCGATTCCGCGGGCGACGGTAGTGCCCGCGTAGACCATGGTCGCGCGATCGGGCAGCGACGCTGCAGCCGCGGCGGGTGGTCCGGCGCGCTTGGCCGTCGGCACCGATTCCCCGGTGAGTGGCGCCTCGACGAGATGGAGGTCGGTTGCATGCAGTAGCCGGGCGTCCGCGGGAACGGCTATTCCTTCCTCGAGCACGATCACGTCGCCGGGTACGAGCTCGGCGGCGGGAAGATCGAGCCGGTTGCCATCGCGCACGACAACGGCGTGTGAAACCTGCAGCGCGAGCAGCGCATCCATCGCACGGCGCGCGCGTAGCTCAGTCGCGAAGCCGAGCGCTACGTTGAGAAGGAGCACGACCGCGATGGCGAACGCATTGCCACGCCCGCCTGTCGCCAGCGCGAGCACGGTCGCGACGACGAGGAGCGCGACGACGACGCTGGCGAACTGTCGCGCCAAGATGCGCCACGCGCGTTCCGGCGGCTCGACGACGAGCTGGTTCGCACCGAAGCGCGCCCTCCGTGCCTCCACCTCGGCGGGGCGAAGCCCGCCGGCCGAGCTGCTCCAGGCGTGGAGCACCTCGTCGGTGGACATCGCATGCCAGTCCGTCCGGCGGCCCGGGCTCAGGGCGTTGCCGGCACTGGGCTGGCCAGGTGCGTCAACTCGTTCGCGCTCCACGGTGTCGATCATCGCAGGTTTCTCTGGTTGACGCCAATGATCGGGGGAACGACAGCGTCATGCTGTCCGCTCCTGCCTGACTGTGGAGCAGCCGCCGCGACGCGAACATTAGCGCAGACACTCCAACTGCCGAGGTTCGCATGCCGACCGAGACGAGCACGAACATCACCAGCCGCCCCACTGGAAGCGCGCTGCCCGCCACACTCGGAGGGCGCACGCTGCTCGTCGCGACCGATGACACGCCGGCGTCCGACCCCGCGCTGCGACTGGCGCTCGCCCTCGCCGACGAGGGGGTGCACGTCGAGGCGATCAACGTCGTCGACACCCGGCCGATGCCGATCCCTCCGCCGCTCGACACGGCGATCGCATTCGGCGACGCCGTCGGTGGCGATGCATTCCGTGCGGGCCGGGAGAAGGATCTTCGCCAGCGAGTGTCGGCGGCACTGAACCGGCCCGTCGACTGGCCGGTACGAGTCGCACTGGGCACACCGGCGAACGCGATCATTCGCCAGGCGAAACGAATTCACGCCGACTTCATCCTGCTCGGCCTGCGCCGTCACAACGTCGTCGAGCGCGTGGCGATGGACGAGACGACGGAGCACGTCATGCGGACGGCCAGCTGTCCGGTGCTCGCCGTCGCCCCGACGTTAGGCGGCCTGCCCCGGCGGGCGATCGTGGCGGTCGACTTCAGCCAGGCGAGTCTCGAGGCGGCGCGAGCGGCCGATCGCCTCGTCGGACCCGACGGGACGCTGGTGCTGGCCTACGTCACGCCGACGGCGATGAGCGTGGCCGACGAGGGCGAACGGGTGATCCACGAACTCGGGGTCACCAGCGCGTTCGTCTGGTTCAGGGGCGAGCTTGCCCGTGCGCCCGGTGCGCCCGGTGCGCCGGTCGAGCAGATCACTCTCGCGCGCGGGACGACCGAGCGCGTCGCCGAGGTGCTGATGTCATACGCCGACGGCGCGAGCATCGACGTCATCGCGTTAGGCAGCCGGCGCCATGGCCGGATCGAGCGCTGGATGCTCGGCAGCGTGACGACCGACATCGTGCGGAAGGGAAGCCGGTCGATGCTGGTCGTCCCGCCGAATGACCGCATGAGTCCCTGACTCGAGCGTTCCGCGATCGCGGAAGCACCGGACGCACTGGAGCGGGCGGCGTCGAGCGTCGCCGTCGCCGACCTCGGTGCCCTCCGGATTGGGCCATTCGATGTCGGCGCTCAGTTGGCGCACGTTGGTGATCAGGCCGCTGTCTGGGTTTCGCGGCGCGCGGTTTCCTTCGTCGGCGGCCTGACACTCGCGACGCTGAACCTGGTTCTCGCGCTGGTCGGTCTCTTCTATCTCCTGAGGTCTGGGTCAGCGGTCTGGGCCGCCGTTCGGCCGATCATTCCGTTTTCCCGCCGCGGCTCAGACGCTATTGGCGCGTCGAACTGCGGATCTACCACGAGGAGTACGGCGACGAGTTGTCGCCCAGCGACGTCCTGCCTGCGCCGACGGCGGGGCGCGCGCCGCGCGTACGCCCTGAATCAGGCGGTGCCTATCGTGAGGCGCCGACCGCCGTGCTCTCGCCACGCGATGACTTCGCGTGACGAGACCAGCTCGATCTACGCCTTCGCGGTGCCGGCCTGGTCCACGGGCCGCTGGAAGGTCGAGATTCCGAAGAGCGAATAGAGCGGGCATGCCGCGAGCAGTGCGGTGCCGAGGGGAATGAACCCCAGATAGCCCCACGGTGTCTTTGGCCCGACGAAGACGAGCGCGAGAAGCCCGAGCCCAAGGATGATCCTGATCCCCCGGTCGAGACGGCCAATGTTGCGTGTCATGGGAGGTGCCAGAGTGAGAGACGCCAACGTGACGATGCGTGAATGCGCTCGAAGACAGCAGCGATGAGCGCATGTGGGAGATAGCGGGGCTCGGGTTGCAGCGCAGTCAGGCAGAGCCGGACTCACCGGCCGCCGCGACGCTGGCGCTCGAGCGCGCGTGCGAGCAACGCGTCGTGGCCGTAGATGTCCGGGTAGAAGCGGACGCCGTCCGCGCGCGCGGTGACGGTCGCATAGAGGATGTAGACCGCGACGGGGCGCGCGACCGGCACGCGGATCGTCCGTTGGCCCTGCATCGCCGATTCGATTGCGTCGCGGGTCCACTCGCCCTGGCCGTCGAGCAGGTGCTGAGCGAAGGCGGCCGGGTCGGCGATGCGGATGCAGCCGTGGCTGAAGTCGCGCCGCTCGCGCGCGAAGAGCTCAGGCGCCGGCGTGCCGTGCAGATAGACGGCATGACTGTTCGGGAAGACGAACTTCGCCAGGCCTAACGCGTTGGTCGCGCCCGGGCGCTGGCGAAGGCGGAGCGTGCCGGCGGCGACGCGCTCGACATTGTCGGCGGTCAGCGCCACGGGCTTTGCCTCGTCGCCGGCGCCGACGATCTCGAAGCCCTCGGCGCGGAGAACGCCTGGCTGCCGGCGCGCGCGGGGGAGCAACTCCTTCCGTGCGATGCTCGACGGAACATCCCAGTAGGGACGGAAGACGACTTCGTCGATCATGCCGGAGAAGACCGGCGTCCCGTGCCTCCCCGCTGCCCTGCCGACGATCACGCTCATCTCAAGCACCGGCCGCGCGGCGAGGCTGTCGTGCTCGAAGACGAGCAACTGGAATCCGGGGATGTTCACCACGGCGTAGCGATCAGGCGGTGTGTCGGGAAGCCATCGCCAGCGCTCGAGCGTCAACGCGATCTGCCGCACTCGTGCAGCGATCGGGACGCCGAGCTGGCGCGCCGTCTCCTTGTCGATCAAGCCGTCTGCGGCCAGCGCATGACGTCGCTGGAAGCGTGCGATACCCGCGACGAGGTCGGGGCTGTAACTGCTCGTGTCGCCCGCTTCCCTGTCCTCCTCGGATGCAGGCAGGTCACCAAGGGCGATGAGCATCCGGCGCAGCGCGCTGTGATCCGCCAACGCCTCGCCCGGCCGGACCGGCAGCGACGAGAATCGCGGCGGAACGACTGCCAAGTCGGCGGCGACAGCGCGGTACCGCGCGAGTGCCGCGACGAGCGCGGCATATCCCGCATAGCGCGGCTCGACGGCGGCGATCGCGGTTGCCGGATCGCCGGCGCGGCTCACCTCGAGCACGAGGTGCGCAAGGTCGAGTTGCTCGTGCGTTTGAGGGATCGCGAAGCGAAGTGGCCCGGGGTCGGTTCGCCCGCCATGGAGGTCAGCAACGAGCCGCATCACGGCGCTCGAGAGTGCGAAGTCGAACCGCGCGAGACTGGCGGAGCCGGTTTCGGGTCGTTCAGCAAGCGCCGCCGCTGAAGCGCCTAACGGTAGGGCATCGTAGTCCGCCGGACGTAAACCGCGCGCGTCAACCGTGGCGAGCAGTGCAACGACGGCTACGGCCTGGGGAGTCGGCCGGCCATCGACCGTCCAGATCGGGTGCATCGGCCCGCCCGCCGCAGCGCTGCCGTACAACTCGCGCAGCGAGGCGTGCCCGCCGGCGACTCCCCGGCGGGCGAGCGGCGTGCCGAGCTGCGGGTCGAGCTCGCGGACGGCGGCGGCGAACGCCGCGGAGTCGGTGTGCTGCGCCGCTCCAGCACGTGGAAGCGTGAGGCAGCACATGAGCAGTGTGTTGATCCAGCAGCAGCGTCCCGTCATCAACGTCCTCCCCGTGCAACGACTGGCGCACAGTGAGGGAAGTTCGCGCCGCGCGAGGCCGACGCCTATCAGGCGAGAGCCGACACGTGGCAATTCGGCGGCGCGGCCCGGCAATCCCTGACGGCGACGACCGGCATTTCCCGACACAAGATCCGGCAACGACCGACAGACCGGTCGGTCGGCGAATCGTATTTTCACATCGAGATGAGAAACTCGTCTTTTCGCCGAGGTCCCGATGCCGTCCGCCACCGCTGGTCACGCCATTCGCGCGCTACTGGTTCTCGCCCGCACCAGCGGGCGCCGATACATGCCTGCCGACGAGATCGCGGCGGCAACAGGAGCGCCGCAGAACTACATGGCGAAGACACTCAATGCGCTCGCCCGGGCGCGCATCGTCAGCAGTGCGCGCGGGCCGGCGGGAGGGTTCGCGCTCGCGGTCGAACCCGAATCACTGACACTCGCACGCGTCGTCGACCTCTTCGCCGCACCGCGACCGCAGTCGCGCTGCATGCTCGGCAACACGCTCTGCAATCCGGAGCGACCGTGCGCCGCGCACGAATGCTGGACCGCGGTGATGAACGCGCGTCGCGCGCCGCTCATCGCGACCACGATCGCCGACCTGCTTGCCGATTACCCGGACTCAGGCCACCAGGGTGATCGTCGATCTCGAGACGATCGAGAAGACAGCCCTCATCGCCGACAGCGTCGAATACACCACCTGGACGTTTGGTGGCTCGGTCCCCAGCGAGTTCATCCGCGTCCGTGAAGGCGACCGCGTCGAGTTCCCCCTGAGGAACGCGGCCAACAGCACGATGCCGCACAACATTTCGTGCAGCGCTGTCGAATCAATCCACCGTCCTCACCCTCGGCTTCCGCTGCGCGGCGAGCTGACATCGGGAGTCATGCAAACAATCATCGAGATCAACCCGGAGTGGAGCGTGAACGAACTGCTCCTCCGCCATCCGGAAACGGCGCGCGTCCTCAACGAACGCGGCGTCGACACGTGCTGCGGGGGAGGCGACTCGCTCGCCGAGGCAGCGCGTGCGGGAGACGGCGACCTCGACGCGCTCCTTGGCGCGCTCGCCGCCGCGGTTCGCGAGCGCGGAACATGAAGGTTCTCCCACGGCCGCTCGCGGCGGCGCGAACCGCCGTCGCGCCGAACGCGTCCCGGCCGGCCACGGCAGTGCTGCACGACACGGCCGACGTCCGGCTGGTCGTCTTCCGCCTGGCACCGGGACAATCGGTACCGCCGCATCGCAGCCCGTCGACGGTGCTGCTGACCGTCCTCGAAGGAGCCGGCTTGCTGTCGGGCGAGGAGTCGGGGACGGTCATCGAGCGCCATTGCAGCACTGGCGACATCGCCGCCTACGCTCCGAACGAGCTGCACTCGATGCGCGCCGAGGGCGAGACGCTGCTGCTGCTGGCGACGATCACGCCCCGTCCCGGAGAGCGCTAGTGGAGTGGTTCGTCAAGGCATTCCTCAAGGCGAGCCTTGCCTGGCTCTCGCTCGGCGTCACGTTAGGCGTGGCGATGGCGGCGCACCCGATCTGGACCCTGTACCGCCTGGCGCACGTGCACATGGTGCTGCTCGGCTTCGTCACGATGATGATCTACGGCGTCGGTTACCATGTCATCCCGCGCTTCACCGGGTCGCCGCTGTTCAGTCGTCGCGCGGGAGGCTGGCACTGGTGGATCTCGAACGCCGGGCTGGCGCTGATGGTGGCCGGGTTCATCGTCCGCGTGTCGCGGCCGGGCGTCGGCACGCCGCTGCTCGCGACCGGCGGCACGCTCTCGGCGATCGGGGCGTACACCTTCGCCTTCGTCATCTGGCGCACAATCGGCGCCCAGCCGGTCGCGCGCACCGTACCGTTAGGCATGGCGCGGGGATAGCGATGCACTCGCTGGTGCGGCGCTTCCTCAAGACCGCGATCGCGTTCCTCGGCCTCGGGCTGACGATCGGCGGATGGATGATGGTCCGGCGCGAGCTGGGTGGCGTGGACCCGTCACCGTACCTCGTCAGCGCGCACACCCACGCCATCCTCGTCGGCTTCGTGATGTCGATGATTCTCGGCGTCGCGCTCTGGCTCTTCCCACGTCCGGAGCGCGAGGACCCACGCTATCAGCCGCGGGTCGCCGAGCTGGCGTACTGGCTCGTCACGGTCGGCACCGCGGCGCGAGTCGCCGGCGAGCTGCTCCGCCAGATCAACGACGCGACCTGGCTGCGCTGGGTCGTCGTGCTATCGGGCCTCGCCCAGATCGCCGGGCTCGGCGCGTTCTTCTACACGATGTGGTCGCGGATTCGCGCGGGTGGAAGCAGGACCCGCGAAGCGAAAGGCGAGAAGTTCTAGCTCGCCTTCCACCGGCGGCGCTCGATCTGGTAGCCATGGAAACCTCCAGCCTGCATACGGGGAAAAGACGAAAGCGCCCGACTCACCGTGAGTCGGGCGCCTTCGTCTTATCGTTCATCAAGAGCCGGACTCAGAAGGCAACCACTCCCTCGAAGACATAGCCGCCGAACTTGCCACCGCTGCGTTGGTCGGTCGGCAGGAAGCCGTTGTATTTCTGGGTGACGTACTCGCCCTTGAGCATCACGCCCGGGGTGATGAACCAGCCAGCGCTCGCCTGCACGCGGTTCACGGTCTCCTTCGGATCGGTCGCCGTGAGCGTCCCGTTCACGGTATTGTACCGCGCGCCAACCCACACCTGCTCGCCCGGCAGGAAGCGATAGACGACGTCACCGGAGAGCTGGTTCCAGGTACGGTCCTTGGTCTCCGTGAGCTTCTTGCCAGTCGCGCGCTCGATGTTGCCGAACAGTTCGAGGCCGCGGAACTTGACGAACGGGTTGATGACCGTCGCCGTGATCTTGTCGCTCAGTCCGGGCTGGATCGCGCCCGACCAGGCCTGCGCCGACTCGGTCGACGTCGTGTTCTCGAGAACGTCGAAGTAGCGCGAGCCGCCGCGATCGCCGCTGTAGAGCGTGTTGTTGGCCGAGTGCTTGGTGGTGTAGAGGGAACTCGTGAGGCGGACCCGAAGATCGCTCGACACCTGACGGTCGAACCCCAGCTTGCCGAGGAAGCTCGGCGCGCGTTTCTGCGGAACGGTCACCTGGCCGCGAACTTCGCCACCGGTCACGCCGCCCATCGCCATCACGCTGCCGAGGCGGACGTACACTTCGCCGCCGACTTCCGTCGTGAATGCATCCATGATCAGGTTGCCGACGAACGGGTTGTACATCGCGTTGCCATTGTCGGTGCGGCGGAAGTGCGAGTCACCGTAGTTGATCTCGAAGTGGCCGGCTTTCACCGTGACGAGCTGCATCAGGTTCTGGAGCGGCTCCCACGCGATCGGTGAGTCATCGACGAGGAGGTAGCCGTCCTTGACCCACGTTTCGTTGTGGTGACGCGACGAGAGGTAGCTGGTCAGCGCGACACGGATACCCCTCGCCATCTGCGCATTCAAGTACAGGTTCGCGCTCTCGTTGTTGAAGCCGTGCCCGATGCGAATGAGCTGGTTCTGGTTGACACCAGCAACAATGCGCGGCGTCGCGGTGTTCCGGTGGTCGAGCCCCTGGAACTGCGACGTGAACGCCGCGCCCCAGTTGAGAACGAAGCCCTTGTATTCGACGCCGTCGAACTTTGGTGACTCGAAGACGTTGATACCGCGCTGGTCGAGCGCGCGAATGTGCTGGATCGTGATCGGCTGCTGCGTCGCCGACCGCGTGGACGCTGCCGGGTTCATGATCTGTGCGGGCTGCACCAGCGCGGCCGCGGGCGCGGTTGCGGCGCTATCGAATGCAAGCGCAGCCGAGGTCGAGTCGGTGACGACCGTCATCGCGACGGCCGTCTGGACTGGCGCGCTGACGGTAGTGTCGCTACCAGTCTGCTGCGCGAGCGCCGGGGTGGCGCTCAGCACGACTGCGGCGCCCGCGGCGAAGAAGCGAATGACGTGTCTCATATGCATGCTCCAGTGGAATTGAAATTCGTTTTACTTGACGAGCAGGTCGAAGTTGACCTTGACGCGGTTGTTCACTTTCATCGCGCCCATCATCAGCGACGGTGCCTTGAGGCCGTAGTCCGACATCAGGATCGGGTAGACGCCGGTGACGTGCAGTGCACCGCTGGCCGGCGCCGTACCGAGCGCGTCAAAAGTGATCTGTTTCTGGACGCCGCCTAACGTGAGGGTGCCGGTGAGCCGGCCGCTGGTATTCGCGCCGGCCTTCGAGATGTCGTAGGACAGCATCTTGAAGTTGATGACCGGATTCGCGTCGGTCTTCAGCGCCTTCCGCATGTGCTCATTCATCGTGCTGTTGGCACAGTCGAGGTTCTCCGGGCGAACCTTGATGTTGAGCGCGAGGACGGACTTCGCGCCGCCAACCACTTCGCGCGCGGCTTGGGCGCCGGCGGTACCGATCGTCGCGTCGACGATCTTTGCCTGGCAGGTGAAGTCGCGGACGGTAGACGTTCCGGTGACCCACAGCCGACTGCCGGGCTGCAGCGTCGCCGAACCTCCGCCGACGGTCCACGCCACGATCGCCGGGACGATGGCCACGGCGAGCAGGGTCAATTTGGTGTGCTTCATGGAATTTCTCGCTTGAGAGAGCACGGACAGCGCGGCGCGCCATCGCAAGAGGGAATGTCGGTCCGGGTGGAACCGTCCTCAGTCGGCGGAAGCCCGAACTTTCTCGGAAGAAGGCTGACAGCGCCGTCGTCGGTCTGCTGACGTTTTCCTCGGGGAAACCCTGAGCGGGCCAGCCGGCCGGAGACGTTAGGCGCCTCGCCGGCGGTGTACGCGTGTCAGGGCAGCCGTTCGAGGGTGAGCACCGCCGTGCCGGCGACCGGCAGCGTGCTTTCGATCCGGAGCGGAAGCCGCCGCTCGTCGTCGCTGAAGTGGATCCGGATGACGCCTTCGCCGCGGTAGCGAGCCGGATCACGCACCCGCATCTCGACGAGTACCGCGGCGAATGTCCCGGCGCCGACCTTGAGCTGCTCGCGCCGGAGGACGCGAACGAGCGTCGGGTTTCGCGCCGCGTCGAAGTGCCGGTTGAAGCGATATGTCGAATCGGTCACCAGCGGAACGGTCCGCAGCAGGTAGATGAACGAAAGCTCATCGAGCGGTGCGTCGGTGATGTTCGCTCCCGACCTGCCATCCGCGGCCGACCAGCGCTGCTCAAAAGGAAAGAGCGCGATATCCTCGTCGCGGCTTGCGAACGGCTGACGCTCCCGCTTGACGAAGCGCAGCGACGCCATGCGCACCGGATCGAGCCACGACGTCGTCGCATCGGCCACTCGCAGCGGACCGCGGCGCGCCTTGAACCCGAAGTGGAGAACGTAGGTCTCGGTGCCACGCACCATCTCGGGCAGCCCGACCCACATCGCACCACGGCCCCGCAGATTCACCGCCGAGAGGCGAACGGCATACTCGAGCCGCTCGCCAACATGAAACGGACGCTCCGAGGCGGCGACCGCGCCAACAACCACCTGTGACGCGGCAACCCGTGCCGGTTGTCCCTGCGCCGGGAGCGGCTGTGCGCCTAACGCGCGGCTGACGGCCACGACAGCGAGCACCCAGCACACTCGCAATCTGCGAGTCTGTCTGCATGCGGTTGTACCGACCAGTGCTCGTCCCGCCATTGCGCTCCGAGATTGAAGTACATGTTCTCCCGGAGGGTATCCGTTACGGCGCAGTAGCGTCGTCGGCATGCACCTGAAGTTCTCGCGGCGTTCCCTCACATCAGCGCAGGCGTTCCCCCTACAGCGCAGCGGGGGGCGATCAGCGACCCGCGAGGCAGTGGCGCGTCCGTGCTTCCCGCGCGCTCGTGTAGGCGCCTTCCTCACGCATTCTCGGGCGACGCCTGACAGACAGCGGCACCTCCGGCAGCGAACATGCGCAATGCTGAACGACTTCCATCACATCGAGGTCCCTGTGCCTACCATCACCGTCGCGCAACGCAGCTCCGTCGGTACGACGACCCGCCACCCTTTGGACGGGTCGATTCTCCTGGCGACCGACGGCACAGCGCAATCGTCAGGCGCGTTCGCCGCGGCGGTCGGCATCACCGCGACGGCGGCGCGACGAGCGGCAGGGCTGGCTCCGCTCCCGGTGCACGTCGTGACGGTATCCGATGCCCTCTCGGTGCTCACCCCCGAGATGCGCATAACGGTCCCGCGGGACTACTCCGAGAGTCGCCGAGCCGGAATGCTGGCCACCGCTGCCGAGCAGCTCCGATACTGCGTAGCCGATCGCGCAGACTGGAGCGTTGAAGCCTTGTCAGGTGCGGTCGCTCCGACCCTCGTTACCGCAGCGGTCGAAAGTGGCGCGTCGCTGATCGTGATGGGATTGGGAAAGCATCAGCTGGTCGACCGCATCTTCGGAACCGAGACAGCACTGCGCGTGATGCAACAATCGCCTGTGCCGGTGCTCGCTGTGCCACAAAACTGGATCGGGATTCCGCGCCGCCTCCTGGTGGCCGTGGACTTTGGGCCAGCCAGCCTGCGTGCCGCGCGCGCCGCGATGCACCTCGTCGCTCCCGGAGGCTCCGTACACTTCGCCCACGTGGAGTTAAACGCCAACGCCTGGCGTTATGACGACGAGGTAGCGGCAACCTTCCAGACACGCCTGTTCGAAGACTTTGATCGATTCGTGACGGCGGCGGGGGTGCCTGACGATGTGACGATCACCCGGACTCCCCTCTACGGCGAGGCCGCTCCGGCACTTCTCGGTTGGGCGAGTGCACATTGCGCCGACCTGATCGTCGCCGGCACGCATGGGGTGAATCCATTGGCGCGGCTCCTGGTCGGCAGCGTCGCCAGCAAGCTTGTCCGCGGCGCCCATTGCGCGGTGCTCGTTTCCCCAGCGCGTGATGACCGCGGTTGGCGGGATGTCATCGACGGTGAATCACCAACAGCGCGTTAATCGATGCCCGCCACCGAGGAGACAGCATGTCGACAAACAATGGTGCCCCACGCGAGTCGGTACTGCGGATGGTGGCTGCAACCGAGACGCTGAGCGCACCATCGCCGAAACGCAGCGTTAGGCTCCTGAGCATGAGCCGCATTCCCGGCGCACGCGCCAGTTGGCAGCAGCGCGTACTTTCTGTGCCGCTGATCGTCAAGCTGACCGGCGCGAACGCGACGATCGTCATTGCCGCATTGGCGGTCGCGCTGTACACCGGTCGCTTCGCGCCGCGCGACGCGCGGCTGTTCGTATTGATGGGCGTCGCGTTCGGAGTGGCGCTGATCGTGAATGCCGGCCTGGTGGTGGCCGCGCTGCGGCCGCTGCGTTCGCTCGAACAGACGGCCGAGCGCGTCGCGAGTGGCGACCTCGAGGCGCGCGTTCCGTCGTGGCCCCACGCCGATGCCAACACCGCACGGATCGGGCGAACACTCAATCGCGTCCTTGACGACCTGATCACCGATCGGGCGCGCATGCGGCGGCTGGCTGCGGAAGTCATTCGCACCGGCGACGCGCAGCGCGCGTCGATCAGCCGTGAACTCAACGAGTCGACCGCGCAGGTGCTTTCAGCGCTCGCGCTGGAAGCCGGCGCAATCGCCGCTCAGCATGCGGACTCGCCGTTTACCAGTCGGCTCGAGACGATCCGCGGGCTGACGTCACAGGCCCTGGTGCACGTTGGTGTGCTCGCCCAGAGCGTTCACCCGCAGATTCTTGCCGACATGGGGCTCGTCGTCGCACTCGAGGGATTGGCCCGCCGCCTCGGAGGTGAATCGTCAGCCGGAATCGACGTCTATGCCGACCTTGGCGCTGCCTCCCTCTCGGCCGCCGACGAGACGATGCTGTATCGGGTGGCCGAAGAGGCGATTGCCAATGCGATCCGCCACGGGTGGGCGCGGCGCGTCTGGGTGCGCTTGGCAGGGAATCCGGCGGTCATCCAACTCAGCATCAGCGACGACGGCCGTGGCTTCGACGTGAAGACCGCCGAACAGCGGCCGGGCATCGGGTTGTTCATGATGCAGGAGCGTGCGTCACTCGCCGGCGCCACCTTCGGCATAGAAAGCAGCATCTCGATGGGAACGACCATCAGCGTCACGCTGCCCGCGCAGCTGCCATTGAGCGCGTGAAGCCAGTCGGCGCCTGGCTAACGGGCGGTAGATACCGCCGACGGGACTGCCCCGCAACCGTTAGGCTTGACCGGCCCGACAACATACGATGCGGCGTCGAGCGCCGCCTGCACGGCGAATAGCAGGGCGAGCACGATCGGCGTCGACGCCCAGCGGTCGCGCACTGGCGACGATCGAAGCATTCGCCAGCCGATGAACGTCACCACTGCCTCGAGCGTGAAATCGGCCAGTGGACGCGAATAGAGGTCGAGGCCGACAACCGGCCCGCCTGTCCAGAGAATCTTGACGCCCGTTATGTAATCGGCAACCAGGTGGAGAACCACCATCGCGACCACCAGCGACCCGGCGGCGAGCGAGCCGCGCCAGAGGGCGGCCGCCCCGCCGAGTACCACAACCTCGATAGCGATCGCCGGCAGTGAGTGCGAGTACAGCCCATGCGGTCCACAGATGTGCAGGGCGGCCGTCACGAAATCGATGATGTCGGGCGCGAGCGACGCAATGACGACTGCGACCAGCGGCACCCGGGGCCAGCGCGCGCGCGCGGCCAGCGCGATGCCGATGTGGCCGACGATCACTGCAGTCGTCTGCGCGCTGGTGTCCGGACACGCGGTGCGTGACGCAAGCTCGTCATCGAGGTAATTTGAGGCTTGTGGAATCCTTCACGCGCCGCCGGCGAGCATCCCGGCCCCGCATGAAGCGGCATTCATCTCACAAGAATAGCACGCTGACCAGCATGTTGAATCATCCGCATCGGCGCTCGTTCACGATCGCGCTGTCCGTCGCCGCGTTAGGCGCATGCGGCGGCAGCAGCGCCGCCCAGACGATGGCGGCCGTCGGCGCGCACGGGCAGGTCGCGGCCTGTACCCGCGATTCGGTCGTCGCGATCGCGGCCCCACGGACGCCGCTGCCCTCGACAGCCGAGACAAAGGGACTGACGAAATTCAGCTTCATCGCCTACGGTGACACGCGCGGTCGGCACGATGGCCAGCAGCTCCAGTCGGAGCATCAGATGGTGATCGAGTCGATGCTGGCCACGATCAAGGCCGCCGCCGCCGGCCCCGATCCGATTCGGTTCGTGCTGCAGACTGGTGACGCGGTGCGGGTCGGCACCGTCGCCGCGCAGTGGAATGTGAGCTACACGCCGTTGATCAACCGCCTGACGACGGAGGCGGGAGTGCCCTACTTCTTCTCCGTCGGCAATCACGACGTCACGAGCGGCGAAGATCTCACCGCCCCGCAGCGTTTCACCGGGTTGTGCAACGTCTTCGCGGCAAATGCGCGCCTGATTCCCGCTGCCGGTTCGCCCCATCGGCTGGCCGGATATCCCGACTACGGCTTCGGCTTCGGCAATACCTGGTTCATCGCGTTCGATTCGAACATCGCGAGCGACTCGACGCAGTTGGCCTGGGTCAGCGCCGAGCTGGCCGCACTCGATCGGCAACGCTACCCGAACGTGGTGGTGTTCTATCATCACCCCGCGTTTTCGTCAGGTCCGCATGGCGGTGCGCTGGTCGAGCCCCAGGCCGCGAGCCTTCGCGCCATGTACATGCCGCTCTTCCGGCGACACCATGTGCGCCTGCTGATCACCGGCCATGAACACCTCTTCGAGCACTGGGTCGAGCGCTACGTCGACGCAACCGGCGCGCATCGGCTGGACCAGATCGTGAGCGGCGGCGGTGGTGCCCCGCTCTACGGCTACAGCGGCGAGCCGAACCTGCGTGACTACGTCAAGGCGGGAGCGGCCGAGAAGCTGGCGGTTCAGCATCTGGTGCGACCCGGCCTCGCGCCGGGCGCGAGCCCCTTCCACTACGTGGTGATCCACGTCGACGGCGAACAGATCCGCGTCGAGGTAATCGGAGTGGACAGCGGAACCGGCTTTGCACCATACGGTGGACCAGCCGGCAATACGGCGCTGCTCAGCGACGATGCGATGAAACGTTAGGCGGGAGCGCGCCCGCATGCGGGCCCGCATGCGGGCCTCACGCGTCCGGAACGTCGGCCAGCGTCGTGGCGTTCAGGTGACATGAAGCGGACCGGGATCGCCGGTCCCGAACGTTCGCGATGATTTCCGCAGCGGGGTCAAGTCGGGAGTGAACGGAACCCCGACGTTCTTCGTGAATGGCGAGCGATATGATGGCGCGTGGCCGGACGAAGACGCGTTCGTCCGCGCACTGGAGCGGGCCGCGAAGGCAACGAGTCGCACAGTTCCGCACCGTTAGAGCGGTCTAACGGCGGTGTGCGCTGTGTTGCATGGGTCCGCCTTGCGCTTCCCGCCAAATGGTGACAGGTTGCACAACACTTTCGGGGGACTGACTCCCGAACCTGCAATCTTTTCGGCGACGGGGCTGAAATGAAGCCGCTTTACCGCAGCGCCGACGACGACGCTGTAAATGATGGACCGGACGGTGCCGACCCACAGGTTGATACCGTCACAGTGACGTTGGCTGACATTGCGCCGGCAGAGCTGGGAAGACCGAAGTACCCGCGCATCGCGCACCGCCTCTCCGAGGACGCAGCGACTGCAGCCGACGGTGCAGGCGCCTCACGCGTCTGGCGTTGGACGGTCGCGGTCCAGGGGACGTGCCGGCGCACGAGCACGACTGCCGCGGACCGTCGCCGCGATGCCCTGTTCACCGCGACGCGGTTCATCGAGACCGCGAAGCGCATTGTTCGCTTCGAGCGGACACGCTTGGGCGCCACCATCTCGCACGCGCCGTGCGGACCGGCGACCACCGAGGCGCCCAGCGAGCATGTGCTCTGCCTCGAGCTGCGCGACACCGATCCGGCGACGATTGGCCGCATCTACGAGCGCCTCGTTGCCGAAGCGTGGACGATCGGGCGATTGAGCTCGTCGGCCTTCGTCTTCACGCCACACGCCGGGAATCCGACCGTGCTCTATGATGTGCCCGAGCAACCCGGCGTCACCGCGCCGCATTCATCGATGCTGCCGGGACGGATGACGAGTGCGCTGGCGATCGAACCCGCGCAGGGCACTCGCGCCGGCTGACGCCGCGACACCGCGCGCCTAACGTTGGGTCGAATGCCGCTCGCTCAGCGGCTCCCTAACGCTTCGTGTTCGCCGCCGTCAGGGCGCGGATCAGTGCGACTTCGGACGCGTCGTACGGTGTTCCATCGCTCCGGAAGACATCGTGGAACCAGACCGCCGGTTCGGCCGTGTACTCGTGGTACCAGGAATCCCACGGGAAGATTGTCTGCGTCTTTCCGGCGACGAACCCCCAGTTGTACGCGCCAATGCGGCGCCGGGCAAAGATCGGCAGGATGCTCTGGAACGTGCTCGCGCGCGGACGGGCCATGTACTCCGTGCAGATGACAGGCCGACCATAACGCTCGAGCGCCGTCACCAGCCGCTCGACACTCGCGCTGTCGTCGTAGCTGTGAAAGGTGATGACGTCCGAACTGTCGAGCATCCAGGCGACGAGCGGTGGCACCTTTGCCGGATCCACCCAGTCCCCCTTCCACGGCGCGGCGGTGAGCGGCTGCGAGGGATTCATCTGCCGCGCCCAGTCGAACGCCTTGCGCATGAGCAGGAACGCACGCGCGCCCTTGTTGACTGGCTCGTAGGCGACGTACGCAGGCCGGTTGGTGTTGTCCGGCTCGTTGAACACGTCCCACGCGACCACGCGCCGGTCGTTGGCGAAGCGACCGACGACGCCCTGCACATAGCCCCGCAGCGTGTCATAACGGCCGGTGTCCGCCAGCATCGCAGCGCCGGGGCTCTGCACCCAGCCGGAATTGTGCACGAACGGAATCGGCGCGCGCTGCGGACCGAGATGCGGATTCGGGTCCCACACCGCGTCGAAGAGAACGAGCATCGGCCGGATGTGGTGCCGGTCGGCAATCGTGAGGAACTGGTCGATGCGTCCGAGGAATCCCACCGAGTCCTGCCGCCAGAGCTGGTCGTGCAGGAAGACCCGCATCGTGTTGAAGCCGAGCGACTCGGCCATTCCGAGTTCGCGATCGATCGCGCGCGCATCGAAGGTGGGCGCCTGCCACATCTCGAGCTGGTTGATCGCATTGCCCGTCGCGTAGTTGCTGCCGACGAGCCATCCCGTCGAGTCGGCCCAGGCGCGCGCGCGTTCCTTGCTCCAGACGCCGCGCGCCATGCGCGGCGCAGCCGCCTCCATCGCCCCCGGCGCTGCCGCCACACGCGACGCTGCGCTCGACGACGCGCAGGCAGTCGCCACGACCGCGACCGTTGCGACCGCGGCGACTAGATGCCGAACACCCGCCTGCATCAGCGGGTCACTCCGAACGCGAACACCGTGCGTGACCGGTACTCCTGTCCCGGGCGCAGGATGGTCGACGGAAAGCTGGGATGGTTCGGCGAGTCGGGGAAATGCTGCGTCTCGAGGGCGAGCCCGTAGCGATGGTGATAGATGTGACCGGACTTTCCAGTGATGCTGCCATCGAGAAAATTCCCGGAGTAGAACTGGATTCCTGGCTCCGTCGTCGAGATGGTCAACATGCGGCCGGTCGTGGGCTCTACGACGTGCGCTGCGTGCACGAGGCCATCAGCGGCCGCGCCGGCGCGATTGAGCACGAAGTTGTGGTCGTAGCCGCCACCGAATCGGATCTGCGTGTTTTGCACCAGGTCGATCCGCGCCCCGATCGGCGTCGGCGTGCGGAAGTCGAATGGCGTGCCGGCGACACTGGCAATCTCGCCAGTCGGAATGAGGTTCGTGTCGACCGGCGTCATCGCGTCGGCGTTGATCATCATCTCGTGCCCGAGAATGTCCCGGCTGCCATCGCCAGCGAGATTCCAGTAGCTGTGCTGCGTGAGATTGAGCGGCGTTGCCTTGTCGGTCGTCGCGTGGTAATCGACGATGAGCTTGTCGTCGTTCGTCAGCGTGTAGGTGACGCGGGTGCGCAGCGTGCCCGGATAGCCCTCTTCCATATTGGCGCTCGTATAATCGAGAACCACGCCGACACCGGTCGCGTTCTGGAACTGCTCGGCGTGCCAGATGACCTTGTCGAAACCTTTCAACCCGCCGTGGAGACTGTTCGGCCCATTGTTTACCGCGAGATGGTAGGTCGCGCCGTCGAGGGTGAACTGTCCCTTCGCAATCCGGTTTCCATAACGGCCGACGATCGCACCGAAATACGGCGTCGCACGCAGGTAGCCACTCAGGCTGTCGTAGCCGAGCGCGATGTCATCGAAGTGTCCGGAGCGATCCGGTGTCTTCACGGAGGTGATGATCCCGCCGTAGTTCGTCGCCCGGACCACGATCCCGTGCGAATTGGTGAGCGTGAACAGCTCGGCCAGCTGCCCGTCGGCGGTGTGGCCGAATGGGGCGCGCACGACGCCAGCCGTCATCGGGGTGGTGGCAGCGCTGACAGGCATGGATGCGCCGCCAGACCCAGCCGGCCTCATCGCGCAACCCGCCTGCGTGAGCAGCGCGACGATCGTAGCGCCAATCCAGGCACGAGCGCGCCGATCAGCGAAATTGAAGCCTTCCATGCATCCTCCGTTCGAGTCAGTGATGTGCTGTCCATGCTGTTCGTAAGGTCGGTGCTGTTCATCGCCCTCGGCTAAAGCTTCTACACGGGCACGGCTGGCGCCAGAGCGACGCAGGCCAGCCGCGGTGCCCTGGCATCGTCTGCCTAACGCTCCGGGGACGGATCGGCATCCGGGTCGCTCGGGTCCTCAAGGCCGGCGTCGATGTCGTCCTCGTCCACTTCCTCGCTCCGCACCTGGTCACCGGGCGCGCTGGCGGTTCGTTCAACGCGCAGTACCTGGTGCAGTCGCGTGCCGCCCACCACCAGCGTCACGAGGTAGTCACCGCTCTCGACCACCGGCGCCCCCGCCCGGCTGGAGCGACCTTCGGTCGAAATGTGCGCGCGGCGCATTGCGGTCAGCACCTCGCCGAGCAGATCCTGGTCGACTTCTCCTTCACCCGCGGCTTCTGCGCCACCCGCTACTCGTGCCTTGCCAGCCGCGGCCGTATCGCCCGGAGCGCGCGCGCTCACCGCGCTGTCCCGGCGTGCGCGCTCGATGCTGTCGCGCCGCGCACCAGGAAGCGGGCCCTCGCCTGGCCGCTCGACAAAACGGTTAGGCTGGCCGCCGCCGCCGCGACGACGAAAGAGGTCTCCGCCTCCGTTGATCTGCGTCTTCACGCGGTCGAGATCCTCCCGCGTGCCGGCGCCGGCGGTCGCCATGCTGTCGATGATGTGGTCGAGCTTCCGAAGGTCCGCAATGCTGTCGCGCTTCTGCGCCGGCGACAGCGGCGACGCGGGGGGCGTCTTCCCGCGAAAATCCCAGGTGACTCGGTGCAGTCCCGCGCTCCCTGCACCGTCAATCGAACGGAGCGTGTCGCCGCGAACGTTCGTGATCACGATCTTTGCCTTGTCGCGCGCTCCGCCGGTCGCGATCCGATAGGCGATCTCGGCGCCGTATGCGGGCCCATTCGCCTGAAAGTGCTTCTGCCCGGGCGAGGTCTGCGCACCGGGGGCCTCGCCGTACTGGTACGCCGTGCGCGGCGCGAACAGCCACGTCCCCGCAGTCATCGTGCTGTCGGCCATCTGCTCGAGCGGTGCGATGTCGGCGATCCACGCCGAGCGGCCGTGCGTCGCCGCCATCAGCTCGTGGTCGCGCGGATGGATCTGCAGGTCGTGCACCGGCACCGTGCCCAGTCCGGTCATGAACTTCTGCCAGCTCTGCCCCCGATCGCGCGAAACGTACGCCGCGACATCGCTGCCGACGAACAGCAGGTCGCGGTTGACCGGATCCTCGCGAACCACGTGCAGGAAATCCGGTCCGCCGTTAGGCAGTCCGCCGGCGATCGACCGGAAGGTCGCGCCGAAGTCGGTGCTGACGTAGAGGTAGGGCGTGAAGTCGTTGTTGCGATGGTTGTCGAACGCCACGTAGACGGTGTTGCTGTCGAAATGCGACGGCTCGATGCGCGCCAGATACGACTCGGCCGGTGCGCCGGGAAAGCGCTTCGACAGGTCTTCCCACGTCGCGCCATCGTTGCGCGTCAGCCAGACGTTGCCGTCGTCGGTGCCGGCGTAGAGGATTCCCGCCCGGATCGGTGACTCGGCCAGCGCGACGATGGTGCCGTACGTCTCGGCGCCAGTCGCGTCGAGCGTGATGCCGCCAGTCGAATCCACGCTGTATGCGATCTTTGCGCGCTGCTGTCGCGAGAGGTCGGGCGAGATCGGAGCGAGATGATCGCCGCGACTGGTGCTCTTCAGCACGCGATTTGCGCCGGCGTACAACGTCGTCGTCGAATGCGGCGAGAGGAAGAATGGAGTGTTCCAGTTGAAGCGGATGTCGAGCGTGGCACTGTCGGCCCGCTGCCGCTCGCGAAGGCGGGCAACACGCTGCTGCTGCGCCTTGCTCGCCGGCCGCGCCGTGTCGCCGCGCTCGACGATGATCGAATCCTCGAACTGCACATAGCGCTGCCGCCACGACGGCCGGACGAGAGCGGTCCGTTCCCCGGTGCGCAGGTCATAACGGCCGATGTTCCCGCCCTGTGACTCGGAGTAGAGGATGTTCGCGTCGTCGCGGTCCTGTGCCGTGTGAAACCCGTCGCCACCGCCCACGGTGATCCAGTCGGCGTTGCTGATCGATCCGCTCCGCGTGCGGCTCGGGCCGCACCACGACCCGTTGTCCTGCAAGCCAATGCAGACGCGGTACGGGATGGCCATGTTGTAGCTGATCTCGTAGGGCTGGCTGATCGCGAGGATGTCGAGGAAATCGTAGTTGCCGCCGCGGTCCCAGGTCTGCGACACGCCGCCGTCATCGCCGACGATGAAGTGCTCGGGGTCGTTAGGGTCGATCCACATTGCGTGGTGGTCGACGTGGATGCCGACGGTCGCGGTGCGCACCGTCTTTCCGCCGTCGTCGGAGAACTGCACCGGTGTCGACGACCAGTAGACGCGATCGGGATTCTTCGGGTCGACGCGGACCTGTGAGTAGTAGAACGGTCGGACGTCCTTGTCGTTCATCCAGCGCCAACTCCGTCCGCCGTCCGCCGAGCGATACAGTCCGCTGAGCAGCCGCTGCGTGCGGCGCGACCGCGGGTTGAGTGAATCGCTGGCCGGCTGTGGCGTGCGCGAACCGGCATCGCTGCCGCGGAGCGAGTCCGCTTCGACCGATGCGTAGACGACGTCAGGGTTGCTCCGCGAGACCGTTAGGCCGATGCGTCCCTTGGTTGTCTCGGGGAAGCCGCTACCCTTCACCTCGGCCCACGTGTCACCGCCGTCGATGCTCTTCCAGAGCGCCGAGCCGGGACCGCCGCTCTTCAGGAACCA
>JANMBU010000002.1:0-25806 GCA_031360575.1 Gemmatimonadaceae bacterium | reverse complement strand
GTCTTCCGCTATCACCCGCGCGCCATCGTCCTCTACGAGGGCGACAACGATCTGCTCGAGGGACGCACGCCGGCGCGAATCGCCGGTGACGTCGCCGAGTTTCTTGGCCGCGTCCGGACGACGCTGCCGAGGACGCGCGTGATCTGCCTGGCGGTGAAGCCCAGCCCGTCGCGCTGGAACCTCGTCGACAAGGTTCGCGAGACGAACGCCCTGCTCGAAGCGATTGTCACCCGCGATACGATGGCGACGTTCGTCGATGTCTACACGCCGATGCTCCGCGCCGACGGTCGCCCCCGTCCCGAACTCTTTCGCGCCGATTCGTTGCACATGACCGCGGCGGGCTACGTGATCTGGCGTGATGCGGTGACACCGGCGCTGCGCGCCGAGCGTTAGGCACGAGCGCGCGTCAGGCGAGCGAATGATGGATTGGCTGCGACCGGCGCTGCTCATTGGGTCGCTGACACTCGCGCGGCCGCTCGCAGCGCAGCGCGCCGTGAACGGGGGCGGCATTCCGCCGTACGCTGGCGTTGACGCGCGGGGGATCCCGCATTACCTGCGGCGCAGTTTCAGCGTGGAAGAGCGGAAGCTGCTGCGCAACGCCTACGGCATCGAGGATCCATCGCGGCTGTACCTCTCCGATTCGAGCGCGGACCGCCTCATGAAGTACGACACCCGAGTCAAGCGGTGCGCGCGCTGCTACGTCAACTCATATCGCATCGGCTTCGTCTCCACGCGGCGACGCGGTGAATCGTGGGATCATCTCGAACGTCGTATCCGGAAGATCCCGCCCGCGCGGTTTTCCGGCGCCGATCGAAAGCCACGACGATCGATCGCACTCCTCGACCCGGTGATTCGCGGTGACGTCGACGCCATGCTCGTGGCGGCGCGGCGGGCCGGCTTCGCGATCAGGGTTCGCGAGACCTACCGCACGCCTAACGCGGAAGCGTACCTGATGGCGCGCGGGAATGGCCGGACGCATACTTTGACCTCGCTGCACTCCTACGGGCGGGCGCTCGACATCGTCGTCGGCGACGGTGTGCTGCGGCACCAGCGAACGCGCCGGCGCTGGGTGGCCTTTCGCCGCTGGGTCGTCGGCTATCGCGGCGATGAGTTCCGGATCATCGGGCGACCCGATCGCAGCTGGGACTGGCCACACGTCGAGTTGCCGAGCGCGGACGTCGGCTTTCGCACGGTTGACGACGCGCTCGCGCGCGCGAAACGCTGTCTCGGCCCGGTGAAGCGCATCGCCTGCGACTTCGCACCGCAGCTCCCGCGTTGAAAGGGAGGCGCCCTGTCATCCGGCTGTAAGGATTCGCCGGTACAGTCACAGGTACGACATTGCTCGTGCAGGCGTCGGTACCCCAGGAGGAATCATGATCAACACCCGCTCACGCAGCCGCGTCGCGCTCGCGGTGATCTGCTGTGCGCTCCCACTCGCCGCGAACGGCGTTGCGGCGCAGACGCTCGAGACAGAGACGGCGCGATTGCTGCCGAAGCGCGCCCTCACGATCGGCGGCGCGTTCGAATCGCAGACAGGCGGGGGCGGCGACGAGCGAGCCGTTCCGTTCATCATCGAGTACGGGATCACCGATCGACTCGAGCTCGCGGTCGAACCAGTTCCGTACACAGCGATCTTCCCCGAGGGCGGCCCGCGCGCGCGCGGTGCGGGAGACCTCGAGGGGACGCTCAGCGTCAGGCTGCGCAACGAGTCGCCAAGCGCACCAGCGCTCGCCTTCGCCGCTGAAGTAAAGATCCCGACCGCGAAAAACGCGCTCATCGGAACCGGTCGTGCCGATTACACCGGATGGGCGATCGCCAGCAAGCAGTTCGGGCGATTCGACACGCACGCCAACGTCGCCTACACCCTCACCGGAAGCCCGCGCGGCATCAACCTGAACAACACGTGGACGGGCGCCCTGGCCGGCGTCTTCCGCCCTAACGCTGGCTACGAACTGTTCGCCGAGACGATGGCAACGACCGCGGCAACGTCGGCGGAAGGCGGCGACGGTGTCGTCACGCCGGTGACCGGGACGACCGCGGTTATCCCCCCGGAAGCAGCCGGGGCACAACTCTTCGGCAGCGTTGGCGCGGGAAAATATTTGCTCCCGGAGTTCCTGCTCTTCGGGTCAGTGAGCTACGACAACACGAACGCGACGCTGCTCCGCGTGGGGATGACGCTGCGGTTGAACTGATAGCGGAGACAATCGATCGCGGACCTTCTTGCGCGGGGTGACTGCAGGAACAGCAGTTGAACCACAGAGCACTGCCGCTGGGTGGGTTCGCGACGCGGGGCTTGAACAAAACCTTGGGGCAAGCGGGTCGCGGTCATCCCGCCTCACGCGCAAAAAACAGCCCGTGGCCAGCAGGCGACCGCGAGCGGTTATGCGCCGCGGCGGTTCTCTGCGGTTCAACCCCGCGGCCGCCCTCCGCGATGACCGTTAGGCGCGACGTCAGCCGTGCAGGGTCACCGTCACCGCGTGATGCGCGCCATCGTCGGCCAGGGGAATCTGTCCGTCGGCGATCGAAGCTCCGTCGACCGTCACCGCCGAGCGTCCGCGGTTGAGCCCCTCGGGGTTTCTCACCGTGATGGTGTAGCTGCTCGACCCGTGCCGGTACTCGATGGTGTATTCCTTCCACGCAACCGGGATGCAGGGCTCGATCGCCAGGCGGTCACCGCGCTTCCTGAAGCCGAGGATCGCCTCGAGTCCGACGCGATACATCCAGCTCGCCGAGCCGGTGTACCAGGTCCATCCGCCGCGGCCGAGATGTCCCGCGGCCGTGTAGAGATCAGCGACGACGACGTACGGCTCGACCTTGTAGCGCTCGGCGTCGGCCTTGGTCGAGGTGTGGGTGAGCGGGTTGATCATCTGGAACAGCTCGAGCGCGCGATCGCCCTTGCCCTGCATCGCCGTCGCCAGCACCGCCCAGAGTGCGGCGTGCGTGTACTGCGCACCGTTCTCGCGGACGCCGGGTAGGTAGCCCTTGATGTAGCCCGGGTCGTGGGTGGTCTTGTCGAAGGGCGGCGTCAGCAGCCGGAGCAGGCGCGCCTCGTTGTGGACGAGATGCTCTTCGAACGACGCCATCGCCTGGAGCTGCCGCTCGGGGGCGCCGGCGCCGCTGATCACGCTCCAGCTCTGGGCGATCGAGTCGATCTTGCACTCGTCGCTGGTCGACGAGCCTAACGGCGACCCGTCGTCGAAGTAGGCGCGGCGGTACCAGGCGCCGTCCCACGATGTCTCCTCGATCGCACGCACATAGGCGTCCGCCTTGGCGCGGAAGTCGGCCGCGGTTGCGGCATCGTTGCGCGCGTCGGCGAGCAGGGCGAAGCTGCGCAGCGTCGTCGTCAGGAACCAGGCGAGCCACACGGTCTCGCCGCGTCCCTCGACGCCGACACGATTCATCCCGTCGTTCCAGTCACCGATGCCGATCAGCGGCAGTCCGTGCGCGCCGAGCGTGCAGGCGCGGCGCAGCGCCCGGACGCAGTGCTCGTACACCGTGCCTGTCTGGCCACTCGGCTGCGGCAGGTCGTAGACCTCGTGCTCGTGCGGCAGGAGCTCGCGCATCGTGATGAACGGCGCCCGTTCGTCGAGCACCGATGCGTCGCCGGTGACTCGGATGTAGTGCTCGACCACGTACGACAGCCAGGCCAGATCGTCGCTGAACTTCGTCCGCACCCCGCGACCGCTGTGCGGATGCCACCAGTGCTGCACGTCGCCCTCGACAAACTGCCGCCCGGCCGAGCGGATGATGTGCTCGCGGGCGAGCTGCGGCTCGGCGTAGACGAACGCCATGCTGTCCTGCAGCTGGTCGCGGAAGCCATACGCGCCGCTGCTCTGGTAAAGCCCGGAGCGTCCCCACATCCGGCAGGCCAGCGCCTGATAGAGAATCCAGCGATTCATCATCGCATCGAAGCTCGGCTCCGGCGTCCGCACCGTTATGGTCGAGAGTCTTTCCTGCCAGCTCTTCACCGTCGCGGCGACCCCGGCCCGCGCATCGCGGGCGTCGCGCCGGGCGGCGACCGCGGTGCGCGCTGCCTCCTCGCTCGATGCGGCGCCGAGCACGACGACAATGTCGTGCGTTTCGCCCGGCGCCAGCTCGATCGCGCACTGCAGCGCGGCGCAGGGGTCCATCCCGGCGCCGGCCGAACCGGCCAGCGGCGGCGCGCCGATGCCAAGCGCGAACGGAGCGCCTAACGTTCCATTGCGCCCGATGAACTCGCGGCGGTCGGCGGTGTAGCGGGTGACCGGCTCGCTGATCGCCGCGTAGGCCACCCAGGTCGCGAACACCGGGTCGAAGGTGTTGCGGGCGTAAATCGCACCGGTCTTCGGGTCGTACGAGGTCAGTACCTGGTGCTGGGTATGCTCGCGCGTCACGCCTAACGTCCACTCGGTGTACGAGGTGATTGTCAGGCGGCGCGGCCGGTCGCCGCGATTCGTGATCCGCAGCGTCGACAGCTTGACCGCTTCGTGCTGGTCGATGCCGAGCGTGAGGTGTGTGGCGATCCCGTCGCGGAGGTGCTCGAACGACGACGCGCCGGCACTGTGACGCGCGATATACGGCTCGGATGTCCGCATCGGCGCTGGTGTCGCGCTCCAGACGGCCTGCGTGTCGTCGTCGCGGAGGTAGATGACCTCTCCCGCCGGGTCGCTGATCGGGTCGTTCTGCCACGGCGTGAGCCGGTAGAAGAAACTGCTCTCCGCCCAGGTGCAGCCGGTGCCGCGCTCGCTGACGAGGAATCCGCCGCGCGCGTTGGCGACGACGTTCGCCCATGGTGCCGGCGGTACGCGATCGCCCGCCACCCGGATGAAGTAATCACCCTCGGCCGTCATCCCGCCGAAGGTGTTGTCGAACTGGAGCTTCGGCGACTCGACTGCGGGCGCAAGCACCGCCACCCCCGCCGACGGCGTCGGACGACTCGGGCGCGGTGGCGACGGATGTGCACCGTCAGGCGCGTACCCGATCGTGACATCGGCCAGCGGACGCTTCGGCTCGCGCATCACCGTGTGCAACCGGGCGCGCTGCACGGCGAGCGTGTCAGACACCGAGTGATGTCCCATTGCATGCCGCAACTGCGTCGGATCCTCCCCGGAGAGCGACAGCTCATCGAGTTCCGCCTTCGTCTTCGGGTCGTCGAGGATCTTGGCGAGCGAGCGCCCGTCGCAGGTGACATGCACACGCGCCATCGTGCGCAGCATCGCCAGCGCATCCACGGGGACCAGCTCGACGCGCCGCACGAACACGCCCCCCGCGCGGTCGACCATCCCCGCATCGTTTGACGCAAAGATCGCCGCCGTGATCTTGTCGTTGAGGTCCTGCAGGTATGTCGGCGGATGCGTGTTGAGCACGACGAGATCGACCACCATGCCGCGTCGCCGCCAATAGTGGTGCGCGGCGAGGATCTGGCGCAGCGTCGGCAACCCTTCCATCGAGCCGATCGTGGCCAGCAGTATCGGCCAATCGCCGGAGACACCGACTTCCCAGAGCAGCGGCTGCGAGCCGCGGTTCTCCATCATCTCGGCTTCCGGCGCGCGAAACGCGGACGACGGGAAGAAGAGGTGCCCGGCCATCTCCTGGAAGATCGCTGCGTCGGTTGGCGTCATGCCGAGTTCGCGGAGCTCCACCTGCGTCGACGTCCACGCGAGGTCGAGCGCGCGCTGCGCCGCATGCGGGTGGTGATAGCGATCGGCGAGCTGGAACGCGCGCTGCCGACTGTCGGCGACGATCGTCGTGAACGCGACCGACGCCGAACGGCCGGGGGCAATGCTCACGCGCGTCCGCAGGGCAAAGATCGGATCGAGCACCGCGCCAGTCGTCATCGAGAGCGGGCCGTCACCATCGAGCGCAACTGGATCACGCGTCGAGCGGCCGCGGCCGACGAAGCGGGCGCGATCCGTCTCGCACGTCGTCACTCCGACACGTTCCTTCCCGCTGTCAACGACGTGCACGCACCAGAGCGACCGCTCGTTCGCGCCGCGCGGGCGGCGCGTCGCGGTGATCGCCGTACACCACTCGTGCCACTCGGTCTCGACGAACAGGTTGGCGAACGCCGGATGGGCGCGATCGGCATCGGGGGAGGTGAGCAGGATTTCGCCGTAGCTGGTCAGCTCGATCTCGCGCGTCTCGGCGCTGTGGTTGGTCAGCGTCACCCGTCGCACTTCGGCGGAATCGTCAGGCACCACGGCGATCTCGGTGCGCGTCTCGATCCCGTCTTCGGCGCGATGGAAGGTCACGCGATCGGTGGCCAGCAGCGCGCGATACCACTCGGCCGGCGCGCACGTTGGCTGGTAGGCAGCTGACCAGACGCGCTTCCGCGTCGTGTCGCGGATGTAGCAGAATTGCCCGGTGTTGTCGCGCGTCCCATCGGCGCGCCAGCGCGTGATCGCCAGGTCCTCGAACCGGCTGTATCCGCTGCCGGCGCTGCTGACCATGATCGTGTAGGGCAGGTGCCCGAGCAACGCGACGTGTGGCTGCGGCGTGTCGGCCGCGTCGATCTGCCTGACGGCGGGGCGCTCGAGCTCGGGGTCGGGCAGCGACTCGTCGGGCCGCGCCTCCTGCGGCTCCTGGAGCACCAGCCGGCGCGGAATGCGCTCGTGGAGCAGGAGCTCCGCCGAGCGGACGAGCGGGTCGGCGTGAAAGCGGCGTTGCCAGAGACCATCGCGGAGCGAATTGGCGAGCGCGATCAGCGCCATCCCGACATGGTGCGCCATGTAGGTCTTGACCAGCGAGAAGCGCTCGCCGGGATCGGGGCGCGTGTAGTCGAGTGCATCCATGAAGCCGTACCTGCCTAACGCTCCACGCCGCTCGAGCCGGGCGAGATTGCTCAGCGACTTGCCGGGATCGACGATCACGCCGAGCGCCGAGGCGTAGGGCGCGATGACGAGGTCGCGGCCGAGTCCCCGCTTGAGGGCGAGGTTGGGAACGCCGAACGCGCGGTACTGGTAGGTCTGGTGGCGATCGCGCAGGTTGTACGCGCTCTCGCTGATTCCCCACGGTACGTCGCGCTCCTCGCTGTACGCGATCTGCCGTTTCACCGCGCCACGATACGTCTGGTCGAGCACCGTAAAGGGGAACGACTGCATGACGAGCACCGGCATCAGGTACTCGAACATGCTGCCGCTCCAGCTCACCAGCGCGGTCGCGCCGTCGGCGTGGGTGAGCGTCCGGCCGAGGCGGAACCAGTGCTCGACGGGGATGTCGTTCTTGGCGATCGCGATGAAGCTCGACAGCCGCGCCTCGGACGCGAGCAGGTCGTAGTACGACGCGTCGCGCGAGTGGTTGCTCTGCTGGTAGCCGATGGAGAAGAGCTTTCGCCGCTCGTCGTACAGGAAGCGGAAGTCCATCTCCAATGCGTACGCGTAGGCGCGGGCGGCGATCGTCTCGAGGCGGGCGACCAGCTCGGAGGCCTCGGTCGATGTCGCGGCGACCTGGCGGAGTGACGGGAGCTCGCCGGTGACCGGCGCGCCCCGCTTCGGCGCGATCGCAGCGGCCGCCGCCATCGCCGCGAGGCGAACGCTTTCGTCGGCGAGGCGGACCGATGTCCAGTCGAGCCACTCGACGGCCGGGTCGAGGATCTCGCCCGGCAGTTCGGAGGCGCCTAACGCGAGGCGGGCCCGCTCGAGGGGCGCGACGACGGCCGCGATCGCCGCGGCATCGGGGGCGTTGGTGTGAATCGCCGCGAAGGCGGTCCGCGCGGCGCGAACCAGCTTCGCCGCGTCGGCGACGGCGCCAAAGCTGAGCGGTGTGTCAGCGGCGCCCGACGTCGCCAGCGTCGTCAGGCGATCGTGGGCGACCTGCAACGCGGCGGCCACGGCGCGCCAGAAGCGCGCGCTCGACACGGGGCGGTCGGCGATGTGCAGGCACGACTGGCGGAGCGCGATCAGGTGTCCGGCAAGATTACCGCTGTCGACCGTCGAGATGTACGCCGGTTCGAGGACCGTCAGGCCATCCAGCTCGTACCAGTTGTAGAAATGTCCGCGGAAGCGGCGCATCCGCTCGAGCGAGCGAAACGCCTTTTCGAGGCGGCCGGTCATCTCCTCGACCGAGATGAAGCCCAGTTCCGCGGCGGTCGCGATCGCCAGCAGCTGGAGGCCGATGTTCGTCGGCGATGTGCGCATCGCGACCGTCGGGAGCGGATCTTCCTGGAAGTTGTCCGGCGCCAGCCAGTTGGTCTCTTCGGTCACGAAGTAGTCGAAGAACCGCCAGTGGAGCAGCGCGTAGCGCACCGCTGCTTCCTGGTTTGCACTGGTGAGCCGCTGCGCGCGGCGGAGTGCCGGCTTGCTCAGCGCCTGGGCGACCGCCGGCGACGCGATCCACATCCCGATGATCGGCAGCGAGACGAGGAGCAGCCGCCACGAATCGATTACGGCGACCGCGCGGGCGTCGATCATCCTCCCTAACGCGACGAGCAGCGACGCCGAGGTGACCACCAGCGCGAGGACGGCGACGCCGACGGCGACCGCCGGCCACATCTTCCGCCAGATGTCGCCACGAGTGCCGGTGACCATTCGCTCGACCTGCGACGCGGTCTGCCACTCGAGCATCTTCTTCCGCGAGACGAACACTCGCCAGAGTGTGCGGGCGATCGCGTCGGCGCTGACCCAGGCCTGGTGCGCGAGGAAGACGATGACGAGGGTGATCTGCTGCACACTGGTGATCGCGTCGCGCCCGACGGCAGCGTAGTAGGCGCGCCAGCTCTTGTCGAAGGGCGGGCGGGTGACCGCGAGGAAGAGCGAGACTACCCACGGCGCGATGATCGCGCCTAACGCGACGAGCGTCCAGCGGACCGGCGAGCCGGGGAAGATCGTCCAGGCGGCAACCAGCAGGGCGAGCTGCGAGAGCTCGGTCAGGCTCCGCCGCAGGTTGTCGAGGATCTTCCAGCGCGAGAGCAGCGACAGCCGGTTCTGCTCCGGACCGTTAGGCCCGGGAACGCGGGGCGTCAGCCAGTCGAGCAGCTGCCAGTCGCCGCGCAGCCAGCGATGCTTGCGCCGCGTGTAGGTGAGGTAGCGGGTCGGGTAGTCGTCGTAGACCTCGATGTCGGTCGACAGCCCGGCCCGCGCGTAGTTGCCCTCGATCAGGTCGTGCGAGAGCAGCGTGTTCTCGGGGAAGCGGCCGTGCGTCGCCTGCTCGAAGGCGTCGATGTCGTAGATCCCCTTCCCGGTGAAGCTCCCCTCGCCATAGAGATCCTGGTAGACATCCGACACCGCGGTCGTGTACGGATCGACACCCGGATGGCCCGAGTGAATCGCCGCGAAGTACGACTTGTGTGCGCTCGGCAGCGAGACGCCGACCCGCGGCTGGAGGATGCCGTAGCCGCGCACCACCCGTCCGGCCGCCGGGTCGTAGACGGCGCGGTTGAGCGGGTGGGCCAGCGTCCCGATGAGCAGCGGCGCCGCATCGGGGGGCAGCACCGTGTCGCTGTCGAGCGTTATGACATAGCGCGCCGTGCGGATGAGCGCGACGTCGCCGACGATCGTCGTGAAGGCGGCCGAACCGTGCCCCGCCGGCTCGGCTGGCGCGTGCGCGCTCGTTCCGTTGGTCTTCGCCGTGCCCGGCTCACGCAAGAAGCGATTGAATTCGGAGAGCTTGCCACGCTTCCGCTCCCAGCCCATCCAGACACCCTGCTGCGGATTCCACCGCCGCGGGCGATGGAAGAGATAGAACGCAGTCGGATCGCCGCCGGCGTAGCGCGCGTTGAGCGTGTGCACGCCAGCGACCGCCGCGGCGACGATCGCCGCGTCGGTCTCGCGCGTCTCGGTCGCCGCGTCGGTGAAGTCGCTGAGGATCGCGAAGTGAAGATTTGGTTCGCGATTGGCCAGATACTGCACCTCGATCGTGTCGAGAGCCTCGCGCACCGCGTCGACTGACCCGAACAGCGTCGGGATCACCACGGCCGTGCGATACGCCTCGGGCACGCCCAGCTCGCCGGTCAGCTCGAGCTTTGGCAACACCCGAGGCGGCAGCCAGGCCGCGACCAGCTGGTTCACGACGTTGACGCCGAGATCGACCGCCGGGAGCAAGGTGAACGCGAGCAGGATGAACGCGACGTGCTCGCTCGGGACACCGGCAATCCGGAGGACGAGCAGCAGCGCGAACAGCGTGACGAAGACGATGCCGCCGACGAACACCCAGTTCGGGTGCCGGAGCACCATGCGGTGCCAGCGCTCGCCTAACGTCGGACGATAGCCGGTCACCCGTTCCAGCTCGCTGCGGCCCTCGTCGATGAGGTAGTAGCCGACGTGGGCGTGCCGCTCGTCGCTGGCGGCGAACTCCCGCGCCTTGCGCGCCAGTTCGATCGCGACGTGCGCCACATCCTGCTCGCGGCGCTCGGTCCGCTTGGCGATCTTCTCGATGACGTGGCGGTAGTGATCGCGCGTCTGGAAGGTCATGCCGGTGTAGTGCTGCGACGGGTCACCGCGCAACACCTGCTCCATCACGCTCTGCCGCTCGACGAAGGTGCGCCAGTCGAAGCGGGCGATCGCCCGCAGGCTGGTGATGCTGTTCGCCGTCATCACCTGCGTCAGTGCCAGGCGGTCGGTCGAGCGCGCGACTGCTTCTTCGGCGGTCGGACCTTCCTCCGAGAGCCACTGCTCGAACCAGAGCAGCGGGGGGAAGGCTTCCTTCGACATCCGCAGCTGGTGGAGCAGCCGGGCAACGAACTGCGGCGTCAGCGCCGGGGTGTTGCGAACGAAGTCGTCGAGCGCCCCGCCTAACGTTCCGCGGAGGGGACCAGTCGGTGCCAAAAGCCGCGCCGCCCACTGGTCGGCCCACTCGACGTCGTCCAGTCGCTGCACGGTGCGCAGCGTCATCCGGCGCACACTCTCGATCAGGCCGAGCCGGAGCATCGCTGGCATCGCCCAGAGCTCGCCGACCGAGAGCATCACCCGCTCCTGGTACGCAGCGACGAACATGTTCACGTTGTCGAGGTCGACCCGTGCTTCGCTGTGGGCGATCAGCGTGATCGCGATCTCGTAGACGCGCGGATAGCCGGCCAGCGTCCCGGTCGCCAGCTCGGGGAGCTCGCGGTAGTAGCCGCTGGGAAGACTCTCGCGAACTTCGCGAATGTGCTCCTGCACAACATGGAAGTTGTCGAGCAGCCAGTCACCGGCGGGCCCGACGTCGATCTCGGCGTCCGACGCTACGGCGAGGCGCTCGTGTGCCGCCTCGAGGATCGCGCGCGTCTCGTTGAGCCGGATGAGCAGTGGCGTCTTCCGCAGCACCCGCGGCTTGGCGACGATGCGTTGTGTCTTCGCCAGTTCGCGCGCCCGCGTCGCCAGCTGGTCGGCGCCGAGCAGCTCGCCGCGGATCGGTCCGGCCAGAAGCTCGTCGCGACCCTGCGAGGCTCGCGGAAAGATGCGCGTCAGGAGGGGTACGCCCGGCGGTACGTTGGTGGCCACTAGTTGTGCGTTCCGGTGTCGTGAAGGCGAAGCGATAGCGATACTCTCGCCGCAGCGGGGAAATAAACTCTCCGCGCAGCCGCGGCGCTCCCCCCCGGACTGTGCGGAGAGCGCACGGAGTGGCATCTTTGGGACAGATGCGAACGTCTTCCGCGCCACCGCGAGCCCCGGTCCGGGTGCACATTGCCCTCCGCGTGCTCCAGGCCGGGGCACTGCTCGTCGTCGCGGCCGCGCTCCCCTACAAGCAGTTCGACCTCGACCGCTTCTTCGTGCCGAAGGAGCTGGTCCTGCATGCGGTCGCGCTGCTGGCGACGCTGATCCTGCTGTTGCAGTCGCGGCGCCTCACTCTGGCTCGCGTCGACCAGTTTCTCGCCGGTTTCCTCGGGCTGGGGATACTTTCGGCCCTGTTTGCGGTGAACTGGTGGGTCGCCGAAAGAGCGGTGGCGATCTCGCTCTCCGGCGCGGCGTGTTTCTGGGCGGCACGGGCGGTCGCCCGCGCCGGACTCGGCGCCCGGCTCGTTACGATCCTCGCCTTTGCGGCGGTGCTCGGCGCCGCGTCCGCGCTGCTCCAGGCATACGGCGTCCGCACCGAGTACGTGAGCCTGAATCGCGCGCCGGGCGGCACCTTCGGCAATCGCAACTTCATGGCGCACCTGAGCGTCATCGCGGCACCGGCGCTGGTCCTGGTTGCGCTCACGGCGCCGACTCGGGGCGCCTTCGCCCGCTGGTCGTTCGGGGCCGCGCTGGTCGCCGCCGCGCTGGTGCTTTCCCGCAGCCGGGCGGCCTGGCTGGCGCTGGTCGCCTGCGCGCTCACCGTCTTGCCGTTAGGCATCGTCGCCATCCGCGGTGCCGGCGGCCGGCTGCGCTTGAGCCGCGCCTTCCTGCTGCTCGGCGCCGCCGCAATCGGAGTCGGGGCCGCGCTCGTACTGCCGAACACCCTCGACTGGCGCAGCGATTCGCCCTATCTCGACACGGCGAAGAGCGTGGTCAATTACAAGGCCGGGAGCGGACACGGGCGGCTGGTGCAGTACGGCAACACCGTGCGCATGGCCACGCACCATCCACTGCTGGGCGTCGGCCCGGGTAACTGGGCGGTGGTCTACCCGAACTTCGCATCGCGCGACGATCCATCGCTCGCCAGCGACGGGACGACCGCCAACCCGTGGCCGAGCAGCGACTGGATGACTTTTCTCTCGGAGCGCGGGCTGATCGCCGTCGCATTTCTCGCCCTGGCGCTGGTCGCGCTGGTCGCCGACGGGTTGCGCGGCCTCGGCGCGGCGCGGTCCCCGGGGGAGCGGCTGGCCGCCGCGACACTGCTCGGGACGATCGTCGTGCTCCTCGTCGTCGGCAGCTTCGACGCCGTGCTCCTGCTGCCAGTGAACGCGCTCATCGCGTGGACGCTGCTCGGCGCACTCTCGCCCCCCGGCCGCGAGCGTGCAGTGGTCGCGCTGCCCGCCGTTAGGCGCGTCGGCGCCGTGCTGCTGGTCGCCGCGCTGGGGACGGTGGCGATCGCCCGCAGTGCGGCGCAGGGCGCGGCGATGGGACTGTTCAGCAGCTCGTCGCGGGCGAGCGTTCTCGAGCGAGCGTCGGCGCTCGACCCGGGGAGCTACCGAATCCACGTTCGCCTCGCCGACGCCTATGTCCGCCGCGGCAACTGCGGCCGCGCCCGCCCCCACGCCCGGGCGGGGAAGGCGCTCTTCCCGGCGGCCGCCGAGCCACGGGCGCTCCTCGCCCTCTGCGGATCGCGGTAGTGCGGCCTGATGTGTGCATGGAGCGTACTCGTCAATGACCGATTCCACCGTTAGGCAGCCAGACCCGCTCGCCGATCCGGGGCGCCTCGATGCGCTCCGCCGGTCGGCGCTGCTCGACACCCCGGCCGAGGGCGCCTTCGACCGGCTGACCCGGCTCGCCACGCAGATGCTTGGCGTGCCCGTTTCGCTGGTGTCGCTCGTCGACGGCGACCGGCAGTTCTTCAAGAGCGCGGTCGGACTCCCCGAGCCGTGGGCGACCCGTCGCGAGACGCCGCTCAGCCACTCCTTCTGCCAGCACGTCGTCCGTGACGCCGTGCCGCTGATCGTGTCCGACGCGAGAATCGACCCCGCCTTCGCCGGCAACCTGGCGATCGGCGAGATCGGAGTCGTCGCCTATGCCGGGATACCGATCGTCACCAGCGACGGCCACACACTCGGCAGCTTCTGCGCGATCGATTCGAAGCCGCGCCAGTGGACCACGGAGGAGATCACAACGCTCCGCGAGCTGACCGCGCTGGTCGTCTCGGAGATCGAGCTGCGCGCGGCGCTCACCCGCGCCGAGGCGCTGGTCGATCGCAACCGCGTGATCCAGCGCGCGTTAGGCGAGAGCGAAGCGAAGTTCCGCGGCATCTACGACGACGCGGGCGTCGGGATCACGATCGCCACGCCGACCGGCGACATCCTCGACTGCAACGTGGCGTACGAGGAGCTGACCGGGTACAGCTGCGGCGAGCTCAAGTCGCTGAACTTTGCCGCCTACACCCACCGCGACGATGCGATCATGCAGAGCCGCCTCCTCCACGAGCTCGTCGAGGGGAAGGTGCCGCAGGTCCAGATCGAGAAGCGCTACCTGCGGAAAAACGGCCAGGTGGTCTGGGGCCGACTGACCGGGACGCTCGCGCGCACCGAGAGCGGCGAGCCATGGTTCGTTGTCGGCGTGGTCGAGAACATCACCGCGCGGCGCCGGGCCGATGACACGCTGCGCTTGCTTGCCGACGCCGGCGCGGTGCTCCCATCGTCGCTCGAGCTGAGCGAGACGATCCAGCGCGTCGCCCAACTTTGCGTCCCGACGCTCGGCGATGCCTGCATCGTGGATGTCTTCGACGCCGACGGTGCCGGCCGCAGCGCGATCGCGCACGTCGATCCGGCCGAGGCGCGCCGGCTACGCGAAATGCGCGAACGCTTTCCCCTCCGCAGCGACGCGTTGCGGGGTCCGATCGCCGACGCGATGTCCACCCTCAAGCCGCAGCTGATCGAGTTCATCGCCGACGACGCGCGTGCCAAAATCGCCGAGAACGCCGAGCACCTCGCGATGCTGACCGCGCTGCGACTCCGTTCGACGCTCCATGTCCCGCTGATTCAGGCGGGGACTGCGATCGGGATGATCACCCTCGCCTCGGAATCGCATCGCTTTTCGGCCGACGACGTGCCATCGGTCGAGGAGCTGGCGCGCCGCACCGTGCTTGCGCTGGAGAACGCGCGACTGTACGAAGACGCGCTCCAGGCGACGCGTGGCCGCGACGAGGTGCTCGCAGTCGTCTCGCACGACATGCGCAACCCGTTGCACACGATCCTCCTCGGCACCGGCGCCGCGCTGGAAATTCTTCCGGCCGACTCGCCGGTTCGGAAGACGCTCGACTCCGTGCGGCGGGCCGCCCTCCGCGGCGAGCGCCTGATCCGCGACCTGCTCGACGTCACTCGCCTCGAGAGCAACCGGATGCAACTCGAGCGCGACGACGTGGCGGTGAGCGACCTGCTCAATGAGGCCGCAGACAGCGTCGGCGCGAACGCGCGCGAGCAGGGGATCACCCTCAGCGTCGCGCCTAACGCGGCCGGACAGGTTTCGGTCGACCGCTTCCGTGCGCTGCAGGTGATCGACAACCTGCTGTCGAACGCGATCAAGTTCACCGGTCGCGGCGGCCACGTCAGCGTCGGCGCCCGGCGGGTGGATGGCGACGCGCAATTCTGGATCACCGACGACGGCCCGGGGATTCCGCTCGAGCAGCAGCAGTTCATGTTCCACCGCTTCTGGCAGTCACGCCGCGCCGATCGTCGCGGCATCGGACTCGGCCTGACCATCGCCAAGGGGATCGTCAGCGCGCACGGCGGCCGCATCTGGGTGGACAGCACGCCGGGGAAGGGGACCACGTTCTGGTTCACGCTGCCAGTGAGCGGAGCGGCGTCCGACGCGCCCATCGCGACGCCTCGGCCGCCTGTCGAGCCGGCACGGCCGACCACCGAGCTCCGTGCCTAACGGTACGGCAACTGCTGTTGAACCACAGAGAACCCCCGCCGGGGCGAGGCTCGGGATGCCGGGCCAGAACGGATTTGGGGCAAGCGGGGCGAGACCATCCCGCCCGACACAAAAGCCGAAGCTGGCACCGCACCGCGAGTGCTCGTGCGCCGCGGCATTTCTCTGTGGTTGGTTCCCCGCTACCCGGTGTTCCGCAGCCCCTGCGCCACCCCGTTCAGCGTCGTGGCCAGCGCCTCGGTCACCCGCGATTGTGTCTCCTCATCGTCGCCACCGCGGCGCTTTCGCGCGAGCAGCGCGATCTGGAGCACCGACAGCACGTCCACGTACGGGTTGCGCACGGCGATTGCCGAACGGAGCACGGGCGAGTCGGTCAGCACGTCGGAGGTGCCGCGGATCTTGAGCAGCCAGGCGACGGTCAGTTCGAACTCGGCCTTGAGTTGATCGAACAGGGCGCGATCGCCGCCTAACCGTTCGACGTAGGCGCGCGCGATCTCGAGGTCGGTCTTCGCGCAGACCATCTCGATCTTCGCGACCAGGTCGTCGAAGAAGGGCCAGACTTTCGCCATCCGCTGCAGCAGCGCCAGGCCGTCGGGACGCGAGCCAATGTCGGCGAATGCGGTGCCGACACCGAGCCAACCGGGAAGCATCAGCCGGATCTGCGTCCAGCCGAACTGCCACGGGATCGCCCGGATCCCCTCGATCCCCTTCTTCGCGCCGGGACGATATGCCGGCCGCGAACCGAACCGCGCGCCGGCCAGCTCGCCGACCGGTGTCGCCTCGAGGAAGAGGTCGAACAGCGCCTCGTTGTCGTGCACCAGCCGGCGATAGAGCTCGAGCGACTTGGCCGACAGCGCGTCCATCGTCGCGACGAAGCGCTGCACCTCGCCGGCGGTCGAGTCGGTGCGCCAGTCGGTGAAGCCGTGCAGCAGTGTCCCGGACAGCGTGACCTCGAGCGTCCGCTCGGCGATGGGCGCCAGCCCGAACTGCTGCGAGATGATCTCGCCCTGTTCGGTGATCTTGAGCGAGCCGTTCGAAACGTTAGGCGGGAGTGCGGCGAGCGCGCGATAGACCGGCGAGCCGCCGCCGCGACCGACGCTCCCGCCGCGCCCGTGAAAGAGCTGCAGCTCGACGCCGGCCTCGTGGAACACGTCGTTCAGTGCCTGCTGCCCGCGATACAGCGCCCAGGACGACGCGAGCATGCCGGCGTCCTTGCCCGAGTCGGAGTAGCCGATCATCACTTCCTGCCGCCGGCCGCGGGCGGCCAGCTGTCGCGCGTAGACGGTGTCGTTGAACAGCGTGCGCATCACCTCGGGCGCGTGCTCGAGATCGTCGAGCGTCTCGAACAGCGGCACGACATCTATGCGTGACACCGGCGGCTCGGCGGCGAGATCGACCAGTCCTGTCTCGCGGCCGAGGAGGAGGACGCGCAGCAGGTCCTCCGGGCTCCGCGTCATCGAGATGATGTACGTGCAGGCCGCAGCCGATCCCGATTCGTCCTGGATCGTGCCGATCGCGCGCATCGTGTCGAGCACGCGCACCGTCGCGTCAGCGAGTGGGAGCCGCGCGCCAACCAGGGGCCTGCTCCCACGCAGCTCGTGGCGCAGCGCTTCGGCATCGAAGGGCGCGAGTCCGATGTGACCCGCGATGTCGGCGAGTGCTGCGTCGTGTGAGTCCGCGTGATCGCGGACGTCGAGCGCATAGCCGTGGAAGCCGTGCGCGCGCACCAGCGCGAACAGCGGGTCGAAAGTCGTCCGACAGGCCTCCGTCGCGCCGGCGGTGGTCAGGTAGTCGCGGACGAGCAGGAGGTCGCCCTCGAGCGCGGCGGCGTTGACGTAGGCGGCGGGTTCCGCTGCCTCACGGCCGGCGTCGCGTGAGGCAACGAGCCGTCGCGTCGCGTCGAGCCGCGCCGCGACGAAGCTCAGCTTGAGGCGGAGCGGCTCATCGGAGTTGCGACGATGGTTGGTGTTCCAGACGCCGGGGAGGACCAGGCGATCGCCCTCGATCGACGCGAGCAGTTCGATTGTCGGCGGCGCGATGTTCGACCCGATCGACAGCCGTTCCACCAGCTCGTCCACGCCGCAGCGGTAGCGGCCGAGGATGACGTGACTCGCCCGCCGCGCGGCGGCCAGCGTCGTCTCGGGGGTGACGAAGGGATTGCCGTCGCGATCGCCCCCGACCCACGAGCCGAAGCGGATGGGCGTTATCAGGCGCAGTGATTCGTCGGCGCGGCCGAACTCCTCTTCGTATGCGCGCACCACCGCGTCGTGCGTCTGCGCGCTCGCGTCGAGCAGCCGCGTCTCGAGATACCATTGCACCGTGCTCACTTCGTCGAGCACGGTCGGGCGATCCTGCCGCACCTCGGGGGTCAGCCAGAGCAGCTCGACCTCTCCCTCGAGCGAATCCTCGAGCGCTCTCCGCTCCGCAGCCGAACTCGATTCGCGGCGAAGGAGAAGGTCGGCGACGCGTGCCTGCAGGCCGAGCAGCGTGCGGCGCGTCGATTCGGTGGGGTGCGCGGTGAGTACCGGCCGCACGTCGAGACGGCTGATCGCCGCCGCGACTTCCTCAGCCGATCGGCCCATTTCCCTCAGGCGACGCATCGTCCATCGCGCCGACGCCGGCTGCGGCGTGCTGTCGTCGCGCCGCAGGTAAGTGTTGCGCCGCCGCACACGATGCACCTGCTCGGCGGTGTTGATCAGCAGGAAGAAGAGGGTGAATGCGCGCGCGGCGAGCGCCGAGAGTTCGACGGGGAGCTCGCCGACGCGGGACACCAGCTCGTCGAGGGTGGGCGCGTCGGCGTCACCGTGGCGGCGCGCGCGGCAGGCCTGTCGAAGCTCCTCGACGGTGCGCAGCGCTTCGTCGCCCTCGAGGCGCTCGATGACGCGACCAAGTGTGCCAGCGAGCCAGCGGACGTCTTCATGGAGCGGCTGGTCTTGCGGGCGGGTCGGTGGTGCGGTCATTGTCGGCAGGAGGTGAGCGCGCATGGTGCATCCGTCCCGATCCGAATCTAGCGCGCGCCTCGCCAACGGCGAGCAGGTCGCGCTCGAATGCGGGGGGATGACCGCAAAGTGCGCGCGTCGCGGTCGTTCGCAGCGGCGAGCTACGCGGCACTCCCTTTGCCTATCTCGAAGGCAGTTGCGGCGCTGCGTGGCGCCGCCGAAGGGTCTCATGGCGGAATCACAGCATGTCGCTCTCACAGCCCCAGCGCGCATTTGCCCGGTGCGCGGCCAGCCCGCTGTCTGACACGGGCGCATTCATCGGGATCGCGCTCCTCGTGATGTTCGGGGACCTCGTCTCCAAGGCGATGGCAGTCGGATTGTGGAGCGGTGAGCGCTATCCGCTCCTCGGAAGCCGCGTGCTGATCGAGGTGGTGCATAATCCGCTCGGTGCCTTCAGCACGTCGTTCGGGGTGCATACCTTCGAGATCAACGTCGTCGCGACGGTCGCCGCTGCCGTGCTGGCGATGGCGGTCTGTCCGCGGCTCGCGCGGTTCGACGCGCTGGCCCCGAGTGGCTTGGGCCTCGTGACCGGGGCAGCGTTAGGCAACCTCGCCAGCATGGTGACGTCGCCCGGTGGGGTGCCAGACTTCCTCGCGTTCGCGCACGGACAGGGGTCGGTGCTCGTGCTCAACGTCGCCGACGTAGCGGCCTACATCGGGCTCGCCTGCTGTGCGCGCATCGCCTGGTCGCTGCTGCGCGCGGCGCTCGCTCTGGCGCGCAGTCACTGACCGGGACCAAAAAAACGCGGCGCCCGAAGTTTTTCGGGCGCCGCGTTCTGTTGTGTGCTACGGGCGGGGTTTCGCGTGCCGGGTCTCGCCCCCCGACGGTTCGGCGTGACCCGCTGATGATGCACCGTCACTCGATCGCGTGCTCGACGCGGGGCGCGATGCCGGCTCACGATCGGCGGTCGTCGTGCTCGATGGCGGCGTGTCCCGGGTGTAGCCATGTCCGTTGACGACCCGGCCATGCGACTGGCCGGACCCGGCATTGCCCCCGCGCACGATCACGATGGGTGGCTGGTACAGGTAGCCGTAGCCATAGCCCCCATACCCGTAGCCGTTGTAGCCGTAGCCGCTGTACCCGTAGCTGTTGTAGCCGTAGCAGCCGGCCGGTGAGTAGTAGCCCGGTGCCCCGTATCGCAGCGGCCCGTAGCCTAACGGTGCCGTCCCCAACGGGATGTAGCCCGATGAGAGTCCCGAGCAGCCGCTCCGGTAGCCGAACGGATCGATCGCCGGGGCGCTCGCCGAGGCGACCCCGCCGGCCAGTGGCGGTCGCACCGAGGCGAGGCGTGCCTCGCGATCGAACATGAAAACGCCGGGGTACGACAGCGCGATCATCAGGTCGGTGATCCGGCCCGGAACTCCGGCGTCAGCCAGCGCGACCAGGTGCCGCGCGTCAACGTTGAAACGGTCGCCGCGCTCGACGAGCCACGCCTCGACCACGAGCGAGTCGGCGCCGCGCACGGCATCGACGATATCGGCGCCGGTCAGCGATCCCGCCATCGCCATCCGCGCCGCGACAACAGGCATCGCATCGTCGCGCGGCAGCAGCGTACTGTCGACGCCCAAGCCAGCGGGCGGGCGCACGCTCTCATAACGGCCGACGTGGACCGACTTCGCGCCACCGCTGGCAATCTCCTCGATGTCGAGCAGCTGGCCGGCGGCCGACATCGCGAGCATTCCGCTCGACGTGCGGGTGACGCCGCCGGCGCACGAATACTCCGAGCGCATGTAGATGCGACGGCCGTCGGCTGACCAGCTCGCGCCGTCCCAGCCATCACAGTTGTCGCGCTGGCGGGCGACGTGCGCGCTGCCCGCGTCGACCGACTGGCGCGCCGTCACCGTCCCGCCGGACACAGTCACGAAATCGACCGCCGCCTCGCGGGCCGACGGCACGATGCAGAGCGTCGGCAGCCCCGCGTCGCGCGCACGGGCCGCCATCCACTCGGTGTAGCTGTCCGCCGACGCCGGCGTCACCGGTTGCCAGCAGCCGAGCCATCCCTGCCAGCGCGCGTCAGGTGCGACCGCCTGGGCCACGGCCGGCGAAGCCGCAGCCATCGCCGCCGCGAGCAGCGCCGCGCCGAACGTTAGGCGGCGGCTGATTGTTGATCTGTTCATGACGCCCATCCTGTCAGAACCTGACGTTGAGGCCGAGATTGATACCGATGTCGGAAAGGTCGATCCCGTGAAACCCGGTGAAGTCGTCGCTGAGGCGACCCTTGGCCCAGGTGTAGCGCGCTTCGCCGTTGAGGGCGAACCTCGGGTTCAGGGAATAATCGACGCCGGCCAGCGCGTGCGCCGTCGGGGTCCATCCGCTCGACTGGAACGCATCGGGGAAGACGTCCGTCGTCTGGAAGTCGATGAAGTCTCCCTTCTGCCGGAAACGATACCACATCATCCCGCCGCCCGCGCCGACGTACGGCACAACCTTGTTGGGAATCCACGCGAACTCGCCAATCGAACGCCCCTTCGGCGCGAGGTAGAATCGCGCACCGGCGGTAAGCGGAACCCGGACGAGGCTGGTGGTCTGCTGGATCGGCAGGTTGTTCAGGTCGACGAAGTGTCGAAACTCGGACACCTTCTTCGAGCCGGCGATCCCGCCACCAAACGCGACGTCCAATCGGGGCGCGACGCGGACCAGCAGGTCGGCACCGAACGACGGCGCACTGAAATCGCCCTTGCTCAGGGTGAACTGGTTGGTGAGGAAGGAATAGAGATCGCCGCTCGACGTCGTTGACGCGAACCCGCCATGCACCACCAGCCCGCCAATCGGTCGTCGAAAGAGGAAGCCGTCACCGGACCCCTGCGCGCTGGCCGGTGCTGTGGCGAGGAGCGTCGCCGCGACCAGCGCGGCGAACAGGGCGCCGCGAGGAGGTCGGCGGCTCGCACCAGGGACAGAAAGGCCGCTCGATGACGTGCGCTGCGACTCGGGCATGAGGCTACCGTCGGGAAGAGATTCCTCAACATACCGCACAGACGCGCCGAGGTTCCAGCGGACGCCTTCGCGTCAGTGCCTAACGACCGGCAGATGTCACCATCCGAAATGGGTGACAAGCCCGATGCTTCCCCGCTTGGCGGACCGGGTTCGGCGCGTGCCATCAGCGTCTGCCCCGATCCGGCTCAGTCGGCCGGTTGCGTCGAGCCGCACCCCGTAACCGAGCCGGTGCAGGACGTAATGACTGCGCGCCGAAAACAACTCGACGTCGGCCCCCGCGTAGAGAGTGTTCGGCCACCACTTTGGGCCCGGGAGCAGCGGCGGGAGGTACCCGCCATGCACGCCCCCGAGCGACGACTGTCCGCCATTCAACCTGACGTCTTCCACGCTGTAGCGTGTCCACCCGTAGCCTGCGCGAAGGTGCGTGTCGAGAAACCCGGCGCGTTGCGCCACGAGTGAGTAACTCAGACCGCCATCGAGCTCGGCCAGCTTGAGCGTGCCGCCGACGCTGCCGATCGCGCGGCCATCGGGACCGGCGATCCGGTAGCGCACCCGGTCCACCGACCACGCGTAGCTGTTTTCCAGCGCGAAGCGATCGCCGAAGTAGAGGTTGAACCAGAGCGATGGGCCGGGCGACGCCTCATGCCTGACGCTGCGCCCATCGACGCTGCCTCCCGGATTGGCGGCGAGCAATTGCGCGATGGCCGGGTCGCGCTGTGGCAGGAGCTGCCCGTAGTCGCCCCCCCCGATGCCTAACGCGATGCCCTGGCCCTCGCTGGTGAACCGCCGCGGCAGCCGGCCGGGAGTGAAAGTGCGCGGCGGCGGCGCGCCGACGAACTGCAGCGCGCCTTCTGTCCACGGCGTGAGCTGGATCAGCGCGACGTTGTAACCCGGCATCAGCCCCCACGCCGCGAGCGGGAGGTTGAGCAGCCCCCAGCCGTTGCGCAGGTTCGCCCATGGCGTCGTCGGCGACACCGGCGTCCGCAGCACGCGCAGGCGGTAGCGTCCCTGCGGCGGGCCGCCGGCACGATTCCAACCGTCGTTGTAGGCCGGACCCGGCGGCGCGATGTTCCCGAGATCGGTGTGCGCGACGAGACCGGCGCCGGGCGACACGGTCGCCGGGAATCCCCAATAAATGGGCAGTACCAGCCACGCCCACTGCTGCCTGACGTCGGGCTCGTCGAGGACCAGTCGCTCCACTCGCTCCCAGTCGGGGATGAGCGCGATGTCGCCGGCGCCGTAGGTCACGAAGTCCGCATCTTCGATGCTCGCCGAGAGGGGCACCGCGGGGTCGGCATTCACCCGCGGGACGACGCGGCCATTCACCGTCTCGGTGACCCCGAACCCGGCGACCGCCTGCCAGGTGCCCGGGAACGGATACGACGAGCCCGAGTTGCGCTTGAACGAGCCGCCGAACCGCGGCTTCGCCGCCAGCAGCTCGTCGGGTCCCTTGTTATTGCCCCCGATGAACACCAGCGGATGCGCGGCCAGCTTGCCACCGCCGACCGTTAGGCGGTCGGTCAGCGTCCGCGCAACGAAGTTGGCGTCTTCCCAGAAGTAGCGGCGATCTCTCGTCGTCGTCGAGTCCGTCCCGTCGGTCGCCAGCGACAGGTAATCGAGCCGGACGACGTTCTGGTGGAAGTAGTAGTCCACCGCGCCGATCGACAGCGAGTCGGTCGGCCCACGGTCGCCGCGCAGCAGCCGCACCACCTCGAGGGAGTCGAGCAGCACGGTGCCGGCCATCGACGCCGGTGTGGTGCCCGCCGCGCGATACGCGTTAGGCGTCAGCAGCACGTTGATGTGCTCCCAATCGCCCTCGTGCTCGTTCACTGCGTCATTGAACGGATAGAAGAACCAGTACTGCGCGATCAGCGCGTAGTGGGCAGGCGAGCGACTCGAGCTGTCATCCCAGATGAAGACGTGCGCGAACAGCCGCGACCGTCGCTCCCACGCCCGGTGCGCGTACGCCGCACGCCAGGTCGGTGCATCGGACCCCGGCATGTCGATGAACAGCACCGTGTCGACGTCGCCCTCGGCCGACGCGTAGGCCTTGCGCGGTCGACTTGGCGCCATGTGCGTGAGCAGCGAGTGCAGGGCGGCCGACGTCGAGTCAGCCCCGGCGCGCCCCGGCGCGAACTGCGCGATGCGGATCGAGTCGCGGCTGAGCGGTGCGCCGGCCGAGGTCCAGCCATCGACGTTGAGCGTCCACGACGAGCCGAAGATCGCGTCGAGGTCGCGCGGCACGCTGAAATTGTTCGGTCGGAGGACCGGCGCGAAACGGCCGACCAGCGCCTGCAGCTGCGCCGCGCGCGCGTCGTCGATCCCGTCGCGCGGTGCGTCGTCGCGATAGCCAGCGGCCGCAGTGTCGCCGTAGAGCCGGAACATCGTGCTGGCGCGCGTCGCGGTGACGATGCGCGGGAAGGGCGGCAGGTAGTCGTAGTAATTCGCGCGCGTGATCTGCCCGTCGAGCAGTGCCGGGAGCGCCGCAACCGCGAGCAGGGCGAGCCGCGCCGTCATCGCGCCGGCACCAGCTTCGCGGATGCGGCCAGTTCCGCATCGCACCCCGCCCAGAGCAGCGCAGCCTGCCGGCGATGTTCCGCGGCGCGGTCGCGACGTCCCAGTGCCTCGTGGAGCTCGGCCTGACGGAGATGCGCCGGTGCGAGGTACGCCAGCTCGTACGGCGAGCTCTGGCCAAGTGTCGCGTACCAGTCGAGCGCTTCGTCGAGCCGGCCCGCTCCGCGCAGCAGCTCGGCGCGAAGGTAGCGCTCGAACGCACAGGCAAAGAAAGGCGAGGTGATCGCCAGCTGATACCAGACTTCCGGCTGCGCATGCTCGAGCCTGCCTAACGCTTCGGCATGGCGGCCCGCCCGGCGGGCAACGAGCGCGCGGACGGTCTGCGCCAGATGCTCGCCGAAGCCACCGGCTCCCGCTGCGGTCGCGGCCCGTTCGGTCTCGCTGGCCGCGTCGAGCGCCGCTGCCGCACGGCCCGCGCTCGCCGCGAGACAGCCGAGCAGGTAGTGGCGGAAGACAAGATGCACGCCATTGTGCGCGGCCAGCGCCTGGTTGCGATTTGGTGCGGCACCGGCGGCGTCCCACGCGTGCAGTTCGCGCTCCACCGCGTCGCACTCGGCGGGCGGCGTTGTGCGAAAGGGGAGCAGCGCAAACAGTCCGCGTACCTCGAGCGCCCACGGCGCATCGAACGCCGCGGCGCGCGCCAGGCTGGCGTGGGCGCGGGCGACGCGGCCGCGCATGATGTCGAGATGCGCCGCAACGACGTGACAGAGCGCCTTCGCTTCCGAGGGCGGCGTCAGCTTCGTGACGATGCGCGCCAGCCGATACGCGCCGGGAAGATCATGCGCGAAGAGGACGATGTCGGTGAACGCGATGCCGACTGCGAGCGCCCGCGCGCGTCCGAGCGCCGCGAGGATGCGCGCCTTCTCGATTTCGTTGCGCAACGCGAAGGCGCGGAGCGCGCGAACGCTCAGCGCACGATCGCCCACCGGACTGAGGGCGAGCACGCGTTTCACCAGCGCCTCGAGTTCGGCGTCGCGCCCCTCGAAGGCGGCGATGCGCGCGAGGTGCACCAGCGAGCTGAGATGATCCGGTTCGTAGCCTAACGCCCGCTCGAATGCCGCCCGCGCTTCGGCCATCGGACGACCGCGACGCGGATTGTGGTGGAAGAGCACGTCGCCGAGGAGAAACCAGGCCTCGATGTCGTCGACGTGCGTCGATAACGCAGCGGCGTAGAGACGCTCGGCTTCATCGGCCGCGCCGCGGAGCCATGCACCCTGCGCATCGATGAGCAAGCGGTCGTGCGCGGCGACGCGATCGCGGCTGTGATGCGCCTGCTCCGATGCCTCGCGCGCCAGCGGGAGATTCGCCGTCGCCGCGGCCGCGGCGGCCAGTCGGTACCAGGCGAGCGCGAAGCCGGTGTCCTCCGCGGCGGCATTCTGGAACGAGTCGAGCGCCTGAAAGTATCGCCCCGCGCGGAATTCGCACTCGCCGCGCAGGTAGGCCTTGAGCGCGGGGAGACACTCGGTGGTTCGCGCCGCGAGATTCGTCAGCCGTGCGCCCGGCCCGGTCTCCTGACGGCCGAGCAGCGCGCGCGCCAGCGAGTCCACCATGTCGAACAGCCCTTGCTCGCCACTGCCCGTGACGTCGGCGCGGGCGAGCGGTGCGGCGGCCGCGTCGTACAGCGTCGCATGCAAGCGGATGCGCGATCCAGCCGCGACGATGTTGCCGAGCACGTACAACCCGGCGCCGAAATGGGTCGCGATGACACGCCCCTGCTCGGGGTCGAGGTCGACGCTTTCCTCGCGCGCGAGGTGGCCGAGCAGTGCGCGCGGATCGACCGCGCGGAGTTCGCCGGCGCCATCGAGCGTCGTCGACAGCAGATCGACCATCCCTTCACCAAGGTACGCGAGGTCACGGCTGCCGCGAACCGAGAAGGGAAGCACCGCGACGACGTTAGGCGACAC
>JANMBU010000085.1:0-2305 GCA_031360575.1 Gemmatimonadaceae bacterium | reverse complement strand
ATACGCCCAGCGACTCGTCCTCAACGGCGTCGGAAACCGCGTGTCGTACCGCCTCCGGGCGGTGCTGTTCGAGCAGCTGCTCAAGAAGCCGCTCGCGTTTCATGAAGCGCACGAATCCGGCGAACTGCTGACGCGGGTGGTCTACGATACCACGCGCCTGCGTCGCGGGGTCACCGGCATCCTCCTCCATTTCTTCCAGCCGCTGTTCCTGTTCGCCGCGACGCTGGCGGTGCTGTTCTGGGTCGCGCCGCTGCTGGCCGCGCTGGTCGCAATTGGCGGCGCCGCGTCGCTGGGGTTGATGCACCATCGGGGCGGCCGGATCGCCGCCGGTGCGGGGAAGCAACGTCGAAAGGAGGGCCGCATCGCCGCGATGGTTTCGGACGAGCTGCACAACGTCCGCGAGGTGCATGCACTGGGGACTGGCGGCAGCGTCGTGGCCGCCCGTTTCCAGCGCAAGAGTGCCGGCAGCCTGGGCAGCGAGCAGCAGGTGAGCCGCCTGGCAGCGGGGATCAGCCTTCAGGTCGAACTCCTGTTCGCTGTCACGGTGGCGATGGCGCTCGCCGCAGGAGCGTACGCGGTGTCGCGGCAGACTCTCTCGACGGGCGACCTCGTGCTCTTCGTGACCTACGCGCTCGCGCTGCGCGAACCCTTCTCGCAGTTCGGTCGGCAGACCGCCCGTCTTGGGCGAACCGCGGCCTGTGCCGATCGGCTGGCCAGACTGAGCGAGGGAACCGACTCGCCGACCATCTCGGCCTTGCTGGTCGAACCGGTGCGCGGGAGCCTCGCCTTCGAGGGAGTGTCGCTGAAAACGTCGAAGAAGACGCGAACGTCACGGGGGTGGGCAATCGACGGCGCGACCTTCGCCGTCGCGGCTGGCGAGCGGATTGCGGTGACCGGGCGCAATGGCGCGGGAAAGTCGACGCTGCTTCATCTCGCGTTAGGCATCCTCCCGCCGACGCGGGGCCGGGTGCTGCTCGATGGGCAGGATCTCACGGCGGTCGACCCCTCATCGCTGCACGAGCATTTCAGTATCATCCTGCAGGATACTCCGCTGTTCGGGATGACCGTCCGCGAGAACATCGCCCTCGGGCGTGCGGACGCGACAGCGGACGAAGTGGCGCGAGCGGCCGCAGACGCGCGCGTCTCGCGGTTCATCGAGCAACTGCCGGACGGCTACGACACGCCGGTGCGACGGCGCGGTGCACTGCTCTCGGCGGGCGAGCGCCAGCGCATCGCGATCGCCCGTGCGCTGCTCCACGACGCGCCGGTCTGGCTGCTCGATGAGCCGACGACCGGCCTCGATCGGGAGCTGACTGCCGAGCTGACCGATGTCCTGCTGGCGAGAACGCGCGGACGAACAACGCTCTGGGCGACCCACGACCGGTCCATCATCGAGCAGCTGGATCGGGTCCTCGTGCTCGGGAAGGGCGAAGTCACCTTTTTCGGCACTGTGGGCGAATACGGACGCTGGCTTCGATCACGAGTGCCTAACGCGAGCACGACCACTACGCCTCAAATGCAGGAGAGATAGCGATGCAAGCAGTCATTCTCGCCGCCGGAGTGGGGAGCCGACTCCGCGCGCTGAGCGGCGGCAAGCCGAAGTGCCTCGTCGAGATTGGCGGCCGCCCGCTGATCATGCACCAGCTCCAGGCGCTGGCCGACCACGGTGTCGGTCCGGTCATCTGCGTGCTCGGCTACCAAGCCGACGAAGTGCGCACGGTCATTGGCGATCGCGCCGACGTCGTCATCAATGAGCGCTATGAGCAGACCAACAGTCTCTTCTCGCTCTGGCTGGCCCGCGAGCAGGTCAAAGGGCCGTTCGTTCTCCTGAACTGCGATCTCATCTTCGACCCCGACATTCTCGACCAGCTGCTCGAGGAACAGGGCAACGTGCTGGCCTACGACTCGACGGCGTCGCGCGGACGCGAGCAGACGAAGGTCGCCATCAAACAGCGAAGGGTCGTCGACCTCGGCAAGGATCTTCCCGCCGGCTCGGCGCGCGGCGAGAGCCTCGGCATGCTGAAGTTCGACGCCGAGGGCGCGACCGCGATGCTGCAGATGGCCGACTATCTCATCCGCGATGGCCACGAGCAGGCGTGGGTCATCGAGGCGACGCGCGCGGTCTGCCAGCTGGTGCCGATCTACGGCGTGAACGTCGCCGGGAAGGCATGGACCGAGATCGACTTTCCGTACGACCTCGACGTGTCACGCCGCGAGGTCTGGCCGGCGATTCACAAGGGCCGGTGGCGCCAGTACACGCGGTGGCGCCGCACGAGGTGGAGTGCGTTAGCGGCGATGCTCGTGG
>JANMBU010000078.1:0-6416 GCA_031360575.1 Gemmatimonadaceae bacterium | reverse complement strand
GGGGCGCTCCGCCGCTCACTCGTCGGCGACGCGACCCATGCCGAGGAATTTCTCGCGGCGGCGGCGGACCAGCTTGTCGGGCTTGTACTTGCGAAGCTCGTCAAGATTGCGGATCAGCGCTTCCTGGACCGCCTGCGCGGTCGCTTCCTGATTGGAGTGGGCGCCGCCGGGCGGCTCGGGGATGATCTCATCGATGACGCGTAGCTCGAAAAGGTCCGGTGCCGTAATGCGAAGCGCGGATGCAGCCCGCTCGCGCATCTCGGGACTTTTCCCGTCTTTCCAGAGGATGGCCGCGCACCCTTCAATGGTGATCACCGAGTAGACCGCGTTCTCGAGCATCATGACACGGTCGGCAATGCCTAACGCGAGCGCCCCGCCGGACCCGCCTTCGCCGATGACGGTGGCGATGATCGGGACTTTGAGGCCGGCCATCTCGTACAGATTGCGGGCGATCGCCTCGCTCTGGCCGCGCTCTTCGGCGCCAAGTCCCGCCCAGGCGCCGGGGGTGTCAATCAGCGTCAGCACCGGAACGTGAAATTTCTCTGCCAGCTTCATCAGGCGAAGCGCCTTACGGTAGCCCTCGGGGTGAGGCATCCCGAAGTTGCGCTTGAGATTTTCCTTGGTGTCGCGACCGCGCTGGTGCCCGATGACCATGACGGTCTCGCCGTCGAGGCGCGCCCAGCCGCCAACGATCGCGGCGTCCTCGCGAAAGGCGCGATCACCGTGCAGCTCGATCCAGTCGGTGAAGACGAGACGGATGTAATCGAGCGTGAACGGGCGCTTGTTGTTTCGCGCAACCTGGACGCGCTGCAGCGGGCTGAGATTCTTGTAGATCTCGTCGCGGAGCGTCGAGAGCTTTCGTTCGAGTGGCGTGATTTCGTCGCTGACGTCGAGTCGCTGACCGTCGGCCAGCCGCTTCAGCTCGTCGATCTGCTTTTCGAGCTCGGCGATCGGCTTCTCGAACTCCATTACCGGTGCACTAGCCATCGTTCAAACGCTCCCTGTCGGGCGCCGATGCCGTTAGGCAGTCAGCTGCCGCGTACGAGTTTGACCCGTTCCTGACCGAGCACCGCGCGCAGCTCGGTGAGCGCGGCATTGGTAGCCGACAGCTTCAACGACCGTGAACGCAGACGCGCCCGTGAGCCGTTGCCATCGCTCCAATGCAGCTCGAGCGCGGACGGTCCCGGGTGTGCCTCGACGACCGATCGCACGTCTCCCATGATCTCCGGCGCGATCCTGGCACCCATCGCGAGCTGGATCGCGATCGCAACCTGTCCACTATGCTGCACTGCAGCGAGCGGCGTAACTGTCTCGACAATAAACGTTGGACTCTCTCCGCCCTGGTCGCGCTTCGAGTAACCGCCTTTGAGCAATACCGGAATATCCACGCGGACCTGATGCGAGAGGTTTGCCCAGGCCTCCGGGAACACCAGCACCTCGGAAGATCCCGCAAAATCCTCGACTGTCAACCGCGCGAATTCAGCGCCGGATTTCTTCGAGATCTGTTTCTTCACCGCGGTGACGACCACGGCGAGAGTCATCGGGTCGCCTGACCATGTGCCCAGTTGTGCAACGGTATGGGTAGCGAATAATTCGCATTCCGTCCGGAAGGGCTCCAGCGGGTGGCCTGAGATGTAAAATCCGAGAATTTCCTTTTCCTTCTGCAGGCGCTCCGACTCGGGCCAGGGTGAAGCGACAGGAAGCGTCCCATTCGTTCCGCGCGAGCTCGTTCCGCCGTTCAACGACGGCTCACCGAACAGCGACACCTGTCCGCTTGCCTTCTCGTCCTGCTTGAGCGCCGCCTCGGCGATCGCGTCGTCGAGCGCCTTGGTATACTGGGCGCGGTGACCGCCAAGGTTGTCGAGCGCACCGGCACCGATGAGCGCTTCGAGAACGCGCTTGTTGCACATCCGAAGGTCCACGCGCTCGCAGAGGTCGTTCAGTGAAGCGATTGGCGTTGTCTTGCGCGCGCTCAGAATCGAGTCGATCGCGGTGCGACCGACGTTGCGTACGGCGCCCAGTCCGAAGCGGATCTGCCGGTCGCTGATAACCGTAAACTTGTAGCCGGACTCGTTGATGTCAGGGGGCAGCATATCGAGGCCGAGCTCGCGCGCCTCGTTGATGTACTTGACGACGCTGTCGGTGTCGCCGATGCAGGCTGACAGTAGCGCGGCCATGAAGTCCGCGGGATAGTGTGCCTTGAGCCAGGCGGTGTGATACGAGATGATCGAGTAGGCGACCGAGTGCGACTTGTTGAAGCCATAACGGCCGAAGGTCTCGATCTGGCCTGCGAGCTCTTCGATGACCTTGGGGGCGTGTCCGCGTGCGACGGCTTTCTCGACGAACTTGCCCAGCTCCTGTCGAATGAGCTCGGCGTCCTTCTTTCCGACCGCTTTGCGGAGGACGTCGGCTTCGGCGAGCGAAACGCCGGCCAGCGTCTGCGCGATACGCATCACCTGCTCCTGATAGGTAATGACGCCGTACGTCGAACTGAGAATCGCCTCGAGTTCGGGAAGGGCGTAGCGAACGGGCTCGTCACCGCGCTTGCGCGTGATGTAGACGAGGTGCATCCCGGTGTCGAGCGGGCCGGGGCGCAGGAGCGCGTTCGATGCGACGAGATCGTCGAAGCGGTCGCAGCGCATGCGGCGAAGCACGTCCGTCGCAAGCTGCGATTCGAACTGGAACACGCCGGCGGTGCGGCCGGCGCGCAGCATCTTGTACGTCGCCTCGTCATCGAGCGGCAATGCGTCGAGGTCGACGATCGTGCCAGTGCGCCGTGCGATCGACGCTACGGCGTCGGTGAGGATCGTCAGAGTCGTCAGGCCAAGGAAGTCCATCTTCAGCATTCCCGCCTTCTCGAGCGCATTCATGTCGTACTGCGTCACGACGACCGATTCGTCATCACCCGCGCCCGACCCCTTCGACGACTGCGTGCAGGTCGGGACGTAATCGTCGAGCGGGCCCGGGGCGATCACCACGCCGGCAGCGTGAACGCCCGTGTGGCGCGACAGACCCTCGAGTGCCTTGGCGTAATCGAGCAGCTGGTGATAGCGCTCGTCGCCCTTGTACAGCTTGGCAACGTCGGGGATCTGCTCGATCGCCTCAGCAACGGTGAGCGAAAAGTTGGGCGCGTTGGGAATCAACTTGGCCAGCGCATCGGTCTCGCCAGGCGTGAAGCCTAACGTGCGGCCGACGTCCTTGATCGCGGCACGGGACTTCATCGTGCCGAAGGTGACGATCTGGCCGACGGATTCGCGCCCGTATTTCTGCCTGACGTACTCGATGACTTCGCCGCGTCGCTCGAAGCAGAAGTCGACGTCGATGTCGGGCATCGACACGCGTTCCGGATTGAGGAAGCGCTCGAAGAGCAGGTCGAACTTGAGCGGGCAGACGTTGGTGATCTTCAGCGAATAGGCGACGAGCGACCCGGCGGCCGAACCGCGGCCGGGGCCGACGGGAATTCCACGATCGCGTGCCGCCTTGATGAAGTCGTAGACGATAAGGAAGTAACCGGCGTACCCCGTCTTCAGGATGACGTCGAGCTCGTAGCGCAGGCGTTCAGCGACGTCGGGCGGCAGTGGATTTCCATAACGCTCGATCGCGCCCTCGGTAGCGAGACGGACGAGCAGGTCGTTCTCGCTGACGACGCCGCTGGGGAGCGGGAACGACGGGACATGGTACTTCTTGCCGAATTCGATGCTGATGTCGTCGGCGATCGCGAGGGTATTCGCGAGAACGTCGGCGCGACCCGGGAAGCGGGCGGCAATTTCGGGCGCACTCTTGAAGTAGAGACCCTTGTCATAGTGCATCCGATCGGCGTCGTCGCGATCCTTGCCGAGCCCGATGCAGAGCAGAACGTCGTGCGCGTCGTGGTCGCCCGCGTTGAGGAAATGCGCGTCGTTGGTCGCGACGACGGGCAGGCCCACGTCGTCGGCGAGCTTGAAGATCTTTTCGTTCAGCCCGGCCTGGCCCGCTGAGTCGTGGGCCTGGACTTCGAGGTAGTAGCGACCCTTGAACAACTCGGCGTACCAAGCGGCGACCTCCCGTGCCTTGTCGACCTCGTTCGCAAGGAGGTGCTGGGCTACCTCACCGGCGAGACAGGCCGAGGTGACGACGATGCCCTCGGAGTACTTCGCGAGCAACTCTCTGTCGACGCGCGGCTTGACATAAAATCCCTCGGCGTAGGCGAGCGACGACAGCTTGACGAGGTTTCGATAACCAACAGCGTTCTGCGCGAGCAGGACGAGGTGGTAATACGGCTTCATCCCGGGCGCTGCGCGCGCCTTGAGTCGCCGGTCGCCGGGCGCGACGTAGGCCTCCATGCCGAGAATCGGGTTCAGCTTCGCCTTGCGAGCCTTCTCCTGAAATTCCCACGCTGCGTGCATGTTGCCGTGATCGGTGATTGCGAGCGCAGGCTGCTCGAGTTCGAGCGCGCGCGCAATCAGGCTGTCGATGCGATTGGCGCCATCGAGAAGCGAGTATTCCGAATGGCAATGGAGGTGCACGAAGGACATTCAGGGATAATAGTCAGACGGCAGGGGAGAAGCAAAGCACTCGCACTCGGACACAAACCATTGGGGGCCATAGGGTTAAGTGTTCCCGGCCGCAGATGTTCGCAGGGTGGTTTTTCGTTGATATCGGGAGGGACTGGCCCGCTCGCGTGACTGAGCGCTATCGTTCGGCCCGAAACGTCCATAGCACAGGCTCGGATCGTTTCATTTTCGCCTTCGTTGGGGATACATGCCTCTCAGCCACGTTCGCGCCGCCGTTGGCATCGCCGCTGTCGTCACGCTCGCCGCATGCTCGTCGGAGCGCGCAACCGGCGTGGGTGGCAACCTGACGAAATGTGGAGCGACGCCGATCGTCGGCTCGTTCGCGGACGGCGACATCGCGGAGCCAGTGACGGGGCTCAGTGCGCTGCCGACGGGTGGCCGGGGCTTCGCGTCAAGCGCAGCGACTGTCTCGGTGGCGCCACTGACGGGCGCAGTGGTGAGCTTCCCTGCGCCGAGCGCTCAACTCAACGACACAGCGGCGCGGTATCTGGTGGTCCCGCAATACCCGGTGCAGGGTTCCACGCCCGACTCGACCCCATTCCGCCTAACGGTCGGCAGCGGTGCGCTCGCGGTGGCAGGGGCGTTCAGCGCAACTCCCGACGTGCGAGGGAATGTGGCGAGCGCATTCGACCTGCGATTGCGCCGTCTCGAGGGGACGTTCCCCGCCAGCGAACGAATTGGCCAAAGGCCGGCGCAGAGTGCTGCCGCAGCGGCCGCGCCCGACTCGATCCGGAGCTTCTATGTACTCGGGAGCCTGACGACCAACTGCTTCGTACAAACGCAGGCACGGCTTCGGTATACTGGATCGCGAGTATACATCTACGAGGACACCGGCGTCCCCTCGGGGGGGGGGTTCAGCGCGAGCGAATATGCCAAGTTTGGAACGCTGTTCGATGACGTGCTCTATCCGATCGACACCGCTGCATTCGGGTTTCCGTCAGATATCGACGGCAATGGGCACATCTTCGTGCTGCTGTCACAACGCATCAACCAGCTGACGTCGCGGACCGAGTGCTCGACCTCCGGGGCCTTTGTCGCCGGGTATTTCTTCGGCTATGACCTCACGAGCGGCACTGGTTCGAACAAGAGCGAAATTTTCTATTCGATCGCGCCTGATTCCACCGCGCAGTTCAGCTGTGCGCACCGTAAGAGCCAGGTAACGGCGCAAACGCCAACGACATTCATTCACGAGTTTCAGCACATGATCTCCTACAACCAGCATGTGCTGCTGCGGCGGGGTCAGTCGGAGGTCACGTGGTTGAACGAGGGACTCAGTCATATCGCCGAGGAGCTAGGCTCCAAGTATTACGAAGCGAAATACCCGGCTCCCGCCGGGCGGACGAACGCCGCACAGCTGTTCCCCGACTCCTCGCAGGCGTTCATCACGCCGGATCTGCGCAACGCGTATTCGTACCTGCTGGCGCCGCGACACCAGTCGGTCACGACCTTCTCGACGTTAGGCACTCTCGAGGAGCGTGGTGCCGCCTGGCTGTTCCTCCGGTGGCTGGGTGACCAGAAGGGCGACCAAATTTACAAGCAGCTCGTGGAGACGACACGGCGGGGGACGGATAACGTCGCGGGAGCGGCGGGCGAGCCGTTTCCGGCGCTCTTTGGCGATTTCGGGCTCGCAACGTACACCGACAGTATCGATGGCGTGCCGCGAAGCGCCGTGCCGGTTCGATATCGTTTTACTTCGCGCAACACGCGGCAGATCTTCGGTCGCCTGTTTCCAACGCGGCCGAACCCGATCGCGACGGTGCAGCTCGGCTGTGCAAGCGCGGTGACGCAGCCGATGGTGCAGGGAACGTCGTCGTATTTCCTGACCGGCGGCACGGCCGGGTGCACGGGGACGCGGCTCGACCT
>JANMBU010000066.1:0-10080 GCA_031360575.1 Gemmatimonadaceae bacterium | reverse complement strand
GCTGTCGCTTCGGCCTTGAGCAGTGTGTGATCGATGAAGTCGCCGATCCGCGCGTTGGCCCGCACGTACTCGACGCCAGGCGGCGCGGGACTCGACGCGGTCAGGAGCTGGCTCGCTGGCCGGCTGGCGACAGCGGTCGTCGAGGAACTTGCCGATCCCCCCGTGCCGTTAGGCCTGACGGCGATGTCGGCCTTCGCCAGTTCATTGGCGATCCGCTGGGCCAGTGCGTCGAGGTCCAGACTCATTGGCCGGGTCGTGCGCTGGCGTCGAGGGAGACTTCGTCGATCACACCAACCACGACGGCCTGGACGGGAATCTTCTGGTCGCGAAACAGCGCCCGCGCGGCGCCGCCTTCCTGGACGACGAGCACCTTCTCGCCGTGCCCGACGCCGATCACATCCAGCGCGATCACTTCACCGCCCTCTTCGTTGTCGTCGAGGTCGAGACGCCGCACGAGCAGCAACTTGCGGCCCCCAAGATTCGTGTGGCGATGGGTCGAGACGACATCGCCAACGACACGGGCAAGAAACATCTCAGCGTCCGCCTGACGCTGGAGTTTCGCCGAGCAAGCGCTCGCCGCCAACATCGACGTGATCCACCTTGCCGACGATGCCGGCATCGACTGCGGCAAAGCTGTTGTCGAGCGTCATCGCCGCCTCACGCGACGTGATGTAGTAGATCACCTCGCCGGGCCCCACGCCGATCCGGTCGACGGCGACGAGCGGTTTCCCGTTGCTCACACCCCGCGTGTCGACAGGCTGCAGCCACTGCAGGGCGACCCCCGTAAGGGTCTCCTGCTTCACCGTGGAAACCACGCGGCCGACGACCCTGGCGAGTTGCATCGCGCATAAGATAGCGCGGCCCTGCACTCCCGGCCACGCCGTACCAGCAATGTGGCGGACGATGCCGGCCCATTCGACACCACCGCATCGCGGTGTTGCTCGAGGGAAACCGTTCGCTGCCATTCTGGCCGTCTTCTTGCGGCCCCGCGCTTGCCTGAACACCACGCGGATTCCGAACGCCGGATAACGCCCGGCGTGCAACAACATTCTGAACGAGGCTCTACATGGCAGATAAAGTGATCGGCATCGACCTCGGGACGACGAACTCCGTCGTCGCGGTGATGGAGGGCGGCGATCCGGTCGTCATCCCCAACGCAGAGGGCGGTCGCACCACGCCGTCGGTCGTCGCCTTCACGAAGGACGGCGAGCGTCTCGTCGGTCAGGTCGCGAAGCGCCAGGCGGTCACCAACCCGCAGAACACCGTCTTCTCGATCAAGCGCTTCATGGGTCGGAAGACCGCTGAGGTGTCGGAAGAGACGAAGCGCGTGCCCTACAAGGTCGTCCCGGGTCCGAATGAAGTCGTCGCGGTCGAGGTGCAGGGGAAGCGATACACCCCGCCCGAAATCAGCGCGATGATCCTCCAGAAGATGAAGCAGACGGCCGAAGATTATCTCGGCTCCGCCGTCACGAAGGCGGTGATCACCGTGCCTGCCTACTTCAACGACGCCCAGCGTCAGGCGACCAAAGACGCCGGCAAGATCGCCGGCCTCGACGTGCTGCGCATCATCAACGAGCCCACTGCAGCCGCGTTGGCCTATGGCCTCGACAAGAAGAAGGACGAGAAGGTCGCAGTATTCGACCTTGGCGGCGGCACGTACGACATCAGCGTCCTCGAGCTGTATGATGTCGATGGCTCACGCCAGTTTGAAGTGAAGTCGACCAACGGCGATACCCACCTCGGCGGCGACGATTTCGACCAGCGCGTCATCGACTGGATCGTGACCGAATTCAAAAAGGACCAGGGCATTGACCTGGCAAAGGATCCGATGGCGCTCCAGCGCCTGAAGGAAGCCGGCGAGAAGGCGAAGATGGAGCTGTCGACCACCCAGTCGACCGATATCAACCTTCCCTTCATCACCGCTGACCAAACGGGCCCGAAGCACCTCAACTATTCGCTGACGCGCGCGAAGTTCGAGCAACTGGTCGACGACCTGATGCGACGCACCCTGCCGCCGATGGAAAAGGCGCTGAAGGACGCGGGGATCAAGCCCGAGGAGATCGATGAGGTCATCCTCGTCGGCGGCTCCACCCGCATGCCGAAGATCCAGCAGATCGTCAAGGACTTCTTCAAGAAGGAGCCCCACAAGGGCGTGAATCCGGACGAGGTCGTCGCGATCGGCGCGGCGATCCAGGGTGCGGTGCTCACCGGCGAGCAAAAGGACGTCCTGTTGCTCGACGTGACCCCGCTCTCGCTCGGTATCGAGACGCTCGGCGGCGTGACCACGGTGCTGATCGCGCGGAACACGACGATCCCGACGAAGAAGACCGAGACTTTCTCGACGGCGGACGACAACCAGAGCACCGTCGAGATCCACGTGCTGCAGGGCGAGCGCGAACTCGCGCGCGACAACCGGACCATCGGCAAGTTCCAGCTATCGGGAATTCCGCCCGCACCTCGGGGTATGCCTCAGGTCGAGGTGACCTTTGACATCGACGCCAACGGAATTCTCCATGTCGCCGCGAAGGACAAGACGACGGGCAAGGAGCAGAAAATCCGCATCGAGGCGTCGAGCGGTCTTTCCGACAACGACATCGAGAAGATGGTGAAGGACGCCGAGAAGTTCGCGGTCGAGGACAAGCAGCGCCGCGAGGAGATCGACACGCGGAATCGCCTCGACAGCATGACCTACGAAGTCGAGAAGAATTCCAAGGAGTGGTCGGATCGCCTGAGTGCCGAGAACAAGACCAAGCTGGAATCGGCGGTCGAGCGGTCGCGCAAGGCTCTCCGCGGCGACGACATGGCTGAGATTCGCGCGGCCCAGGAGGAGCTGACGAAGGTGTACTCCGAAGCGGGCAGCTCGCTCTACGCGCAGAACGCACAGCAGGGCTCGACCGAGGACGCTGGTGCAACCGCGTCGGGGCAGCAGCCCGGCGCCACGCCTGGCGCGGAAGATGTCGTCGAGGCGGATTACGAGATTGTCGACGACAAGAAGTAAGCGCGATCGCTGAACGGGACGGGCACCAGCCAACGCGGCTGGTGCCCGTCTGGTATCTATTCAGGACGCACAGGAAACTCGCGACGGCTCTCGCGGGTATATCGGATACAGCTCACAACTCTGGTGCAACATCGTATGGCATCTTCGATTTCGCGGACCCGTTTTGGCGCGGCGGTAGCCGGCGCTTTCCTTGGCGGCCTTCTTGTCGCCTCGGCCCTCGACTGGACGCACGTTGGTCGTGCGCAGCAGGCCACCGGCTCCAAGCCACCGGCGCAGGAGGTCAAGTCGCTTGCTGACGCGAGCAACGCCTTCGTCTCGATCTCCGAGCACGTGACGCCCTCCGTCGTCTCGATCCAGGTCGAGAGCGACCGCCGTCGCCCGTCGGTGCGCGGCCGCAGCGCCCCGCCCGGGCTCGATGACTTCTTCCGCCAGTTCGACAACACGCCGCAGCGCGCCGAGCCGGTGGAAGCGAGCGGTTCCGGATTCATCGTGTCGAAGGATGGCTACATCCTCACCAACAATCACGTGGTCGCCGACGCTGACCGGGTGACGGTGAAGCTGACCGACGGCCGGGAGTTCACGGCGAAAGTCGTCGGCAACGACCCGACCACCGACGTCGCAGTGATCAAGATCGATGCGACCAACCTCCCGACCGCATCGTTAGGCGATGACAACAACGCGCGGGTCGGCGAGTGGGTCCTGGCGATCGGCAACCCGCTCGGCCTCGACTTCACTGTCACCGCCGGCATCGTCAGCGCCAAGGGGCGCGCGGTGCGCGGGCTGCTCCCGAGCCAGTACGCAATCTCCGACTTCATCCAGACGGACGCAGCGATCAACCCGGGCAACTCCGGCGGCCCGCTGGTCAACAGTCGCGGTGAGGTCATCGGGATCAACAGCGCGATCGCCAGCACCACGGGCTATTACTCCGGCTACGGCTTCGCCATTCCGATCACGTTGGCGAAGGACGTGATGCAGGACCTGATCAAGTTCGGCAAGGTGCGTCGCGCCGCGTTAGGCGTGTCCATCCAGGACGTCAACGCGGAAGACGCACGCGCTGCCGGCCTGAGCACGATCGCCGGGGTGAAGGTCGGTGGATTCTCCGGTGAGGACTCGCCATCGCGGAAAGCTGGGATCGAGCCGGGCGACGTGATCGTTGCTGTCGATGGTCATGCCGTCGATCGCGTGAGCACGCTGCAGCGCCTTGTGCGCGCGGCGGGGCCGGGCCAGACGGTCAACGTTGGTGTCGTACGGTTCGGCGCGAAGAAGAGCTTCCCGGTGAAGTTGATCGCGGTCCAGGACGAGGAGGCAGTCGCCGCGCGCACCGCGGGGACCCGCGCGGCGCCCGAGGCGGTGAACTTCGACAAGATCGGCGTCGCGGTCGCACCGGTTCCGGCGGAGCTCGCGCAGCGCTCAGAACTCGGCGAGAAGTTCCGCCGCGGACTGCTCGTCACGGACGTGAGCATCGGTGGACCGGCCTACAAGAAGTTGATCGAGGAGCGCGACATCATCGTCGAGATCCTCAACCCGGCGCCGCGGCGTGCGGTCACGTCGCAGAGCGAGTTGGAGAAGACGATCAGCGCGCTGAAGAGCGGCCAGTACGTGACGGTGCTCGTCTACAACATCGACGGCGGCGCGACGCGGGTCGAGAGTTTGCGGGTGCAGTAGCGGGGGAACGGCGGCGGTTGACGTTCCGGGGGCCGTCGTCGGTAACGTCCACCGTCAGCTGCAATGGGGGTAACGCGCGCTCTGAGGAGGGGCAATGCGTGCTTTCGTCCGAAGCAACGTCGCTGTTTTCTGCGCGACGATCGCATGCACGGCGGGGGGATGCAGACCTTCTCGGTCGTCGACCTCCGCCGCTCCCGCGGACGATCCGGTTGGTTTTCACTCGGCCGTGATCCCCGTTCAAATCCAGAACGACAACATGCAGGACCTGACCATCTTCGTCTTCCATAACGGCACGAGGACGAAGATCGGGATCGCCGGCGCTGCGCAGGCCACGACTGTCACGTTCCCGGCGCGGCTGTCAGAGGGTGCTGCAACGGTGCAGATCGCCGCGGTTCCACTGATCGGCGGCCGTTTCGGCTGGCGGAAGAGCATCGTGTCCGAGGCGATCAGCGTTCATCGTGGTGAGCGCGTCGTGTTCAACCTCGAGTCCGACCTTGCGCGCTCGACGATCGCGGTCTTCGCGATGGAGGTCAGCGAGCCCGCCGACACGGTGCGTTCTCCGGCCGATTCGTCTATTGCGGAGCTGGCCCCGGCGAGCGCTGGCTTCCGCCGCCACCCGCGCCGCTGAAAGCGGCGCGAATCAGCGCCACCGTGGCGACCAACGCGCCGGCGAACAGGGCGCTCCGCACGACCGAAACCCGTTGCACGCGTACCGAATCCAGCATCGCGAGGGGAAGGGTCACGTGCTCGCCGGTCCATTCGTGGTCGGCGCCGTCAATCGAGCGCGTTGCAGTCACCGCCAGCGTCAGCGACGAGTCGCCAACCGCAGCGACTGCGCCGGTGACGGTGCGCGTGCCGGCACCGACGGTCTGGCCAAGCTGGCTCCGACCAAGATCGTTGAGGAACGCCTGAACTCCCTGCCCATCTCGCGCCGGCCGCCCGGCGGGAGCGTAGACCGTACAGGCGAACATCGACACGACGAGCACGCAGCCGGTCAGCCGCTGGAGCGGCCGCCGGGGGACCGTTAGGCTTCGCACGTTAAATCGCCACCGGAGAGGAAGTGAATGCGGGGCCGGCATTGCTGCCGGCCCCGCATCGATAAAATACCATCGATTCAACTGCTGGTCAGGGGCACATTCGTCGGCGCGTCAACCGCCGGCGACTTGCCCCTTGCACGCGGGAGCCGGCGTTACGGTTCCACCGGCCTTGTCCGACGGACCGAAGAGATTCTCGGTTGCCGGAATGTTCGGGTTTGCGTTGCGCTCATCCGTGCTGTAGTAGAAGCGGCGCGGAACGTTGTTTCCCCCGTCCGCTGGCGTGATGTTCGGATAGCAGGTTCTGGAGTAGAGTGCCATCACCTCGATGTTCTGGAACAGGGCGATGTACTCTTCCTCGGCGATCGCCTGCAGCAGCGCGCTGCCGGTCGCCACTACCGCGGCCAGCCCGTGTCTCGCGCGCTCGATGTTGAGATCGTTGATCGCCGTCACGTCACCCGTCTGATACTTCGCCTCGGCGCGGAGCAGGAGATTCTCGTCAGCCGTGATGAGCGGTTGCCGGAACCCCGCGTTCGCGCGAGTGTCGCTGAGCGTCGACGCACTCTGGTCCTTCGCTCCGGGCGCCGAACCGAGGTACGCCCCGCTGGCGACTGGCGCGAAATAATTTGGCAGTCGCGGATCGTTCCGCGCGACAAGCAGGTTGACCAGTGTCGAGCTCGCACGGATGTAGCTGTCGCGTTCGCGCACGGAGAACTGGTACCAGATGTTCTCTTCGCCAGGCGTGGCGCTCTGGTACGTGGTGAAGTCGTTCGCCGGATTGCTGATTCCGAGATTGGCCTGCGCCAGCGCCCGCGCGTAATTGGAGGGATCCTTCTCAGCGAGGTGCATGTAGAAGCGCGCCTTCAGCGTATGCGCTGCCGCGACCCACTTCTGAACGCTCGCCGGGTTGGCGCCGGTTGCCCCGTAAACGAGATCGTACGCCTGCGGTCCAAGCCCCGTGTTCGTGCTGAGGTTGGCGATTGCGCTGTCGAGGAGCAGCTGCAGATCGCCATAGATCTGAGCCTGCGGATCAAAGTGCGGATTGGCGATCGCGATCTGCGCCGCTTCGCGGTACGGAACATCACCGAACAGTGTTGTTGCGTTCCCGATCGTCATCGCTTCCCACACCTGCGCAACCCCGAGGAACACCTTGTCGCCGGCTGTGCGCGAATCGTCCTCCATCTTCCTGATGTCCACGAGCCCGCCGGCCGAGTAGCTGGTGTTGAACGTGGTCGCATAATCATCGCTCGTGAAGTCGTACACTTCGAGCGATGCGTACTGGCGGTCCGTCCCGGCGAACTGCTGGGTGAAGATGCCGAACGCGCGGGCAGCGGCTCCGGTGAGGTTGGTAAACTGCGTCGCCTGCACGCCGTTGAGCAGCAGGTAGCGATTGGCTGTCTGCGGCTGGTTCGGATCGCTTGACAGCTTGTCGCCGGTCAGGAAGTTCGAGCACGCCGATGCTATCAGCAGCGGCACGATGGCGGCGGAGCGCCTGAGTCTATGGCTCATGAGTTTGCGACTCCTCGCTTTAGCGGTTGAGGCCAACAGTCAGTACCAGTGATCGCGTCTGCGGGTTATTGAAGTAATCCACACCGCGCAGCAGCGATTCGGCACCCGCCAGATTGGTTTCGGGATCGATGCCAGAGTACTTGGTCCACGTGTGCAGGTTGCGCCCGGCGACACGGAGATTGATGGAGGTGAGCCCGAAATTGTTCTTGATGAAGCTCTGGTCGATGGTATACCCGAGCGAGACCTCGCGCAGCTTGACGTAACTGCCGTCCTCCATGAACTGGCTGGCGACCGGGCCGAACCCGCTGCCGAGGTCCTGCCACCAGTTGGTGCGCGTCAGCTGGACGGTCGTACCAGCACCTGGGCCGAAGACGGGGCCCGGGCGATACGTACGGCCAAAGACGACGTCAGTGTTCCGGATCTCGGTGTCGCGGTGCGTTCCGAAGTTGTAGAGCGCGCCCTTGGTGCCATTCCAGACATCGCCGCCCTTCTTGATGTCGAGCAGTCCCGAGAGCTGCCACTTCTTGAAGATGGTGAAGCCGGTGCGGACGCTGCCGAGCCACTTCGGATTCGGATCAGCGACCACGCGGTCGGTGGGATCGGCATTCGGGAAGCCCGTCGCGTCGATATACAGTGCGCCGTTAGGCGCCCCCGCGGCGCGGCAGGCGGCGTTGACGTCATCTGGAGTTCCATCGCCGTTGAGGTCGACCATGTTGCTCTGGCCAAACCGGCAGCGCACGAAATCGTGGCTGCGGAAGATCCCGACGGCGTGGCCCTCGACGACGCTACCGGTCGGATCTGTGAATGCGCCGGCGATATCGACGTGCTGGACCCCGCTGAGCGACGTGACGATGTTCTTGTTCCGCGAGTACTGCAGCCCGACGTCCCAGGCGAAGTTGGTCATCGTCACCGGGTTGACGTTCAGCGAGACCTCGAGGCCCTTGTTGCTGATCGTCGCCGCGTTCTTCAGCTGGTTCGTGTATCCGGAGCTGGGCGATCGAGGCGTTTCGAAGATGACGTCCGTCGACTTCGAGTTGTACCCGGTGATGCTCAGGTCACCGTAGCCGCCGGCGAATCCGAAGTCGATGCCACCCTCGAACTCATTTTGACGCTCGGGACGGATATGCGGCTGCGCCAGGCGCGACTGTGACTTCATCCCACCAAGGGATTGCTGAATCGTGCGAAGATACGGCCCCCATCCTTCGTCGTCTGACTGGGCGAAGGAGTAACCGCTGTAGATCGCATACACAGGCGGTTCCTTACCCGTCTGGCCATAGGCAGCGCGCACCTTGCCGTACTCGAAGAAGCGGGTGAACGCATCGGTGGCCTTGGTGAAGGTCCACGCCGCGCTTCCCTTGGGATACCAGAAGCGGCGCTGCTCCTGTGCAAAGGTCGAGTTTCCGTCGTTACGTGCGGTGGCGCTGAGGAAGAGCTGGTCGTAGAGGTCCACGTTCGCCTGACCGAAATACGACTCGAGGTGCACGAGTGACTCATACTCGTTCGGCGTTACGGTGATCGTGTTACCGAGGTTGAACGGTCCTTCCGGCGCGATGAACTGCTGGCCGAGGTTGACGCGCTGGCGATAGCTGCGGCTGTTCAAGTTCTGGCCTAACGTCAACGACCCGTTGATCGACTCGGTCAGCGCGTGCTTCGCCGTGGCAAGAAGGTTGTGGTCGAGCTGGTACGTCAGGTAATCGCCGCGGGTGAGCTGGCCGGCGGGGTACGACGACGAGCTTGGGAGCAGCGCCTCGAGGCGATCGTCAGCGCTGTAGTCCCCACCGAGTGTATACCGGACGTTCAGCCAGTCGAGTGCGTCGTAATTCAGATTCACGTTCCCGAAGACGCGATTCACTGTGCTGTTCGCCGGGTTCTTGTTGATGACGAAGAACGGATTGTCGTATCCGCGTCGCTGGTTGAAATCCGACGCCCCGATCGGATTCGGGTATCGGTAGGACCGGTGGTAGCCGTCCTTGCTCAGGTACTGATGGTTGTCGAACTCGGGCGGTGTGCGAAGCGCGCCGAGGAGCAGGCCGGAGAGGTTGGACCCCTTCTGGACCGCGCCCATCCGGACGTCGGTATAGTTCGCCGAGGCGCCGACGGTGAGCTTGCTCAACACGCGCTGCGTCCCCTTCACGAGGAACGTCGTGCGATCATAAAAGTTCTGCGGGCCGATGATCACGCCATTCTGGCTCGTGCGGCCGGCGGAGAGGTAGAAGGTCTGGCGGTCGGTGCCGCCGGACGCGGAGAGCTGGTTGTCGTAGGTGTGACCCTGGTGGAACATCTCGCCAAAGTGGTCATACGTCCGAGTGCCCGCTGGCAGGGCCGGCCCGTAACTGTCGCTTCGCGCCCGGCAACCGAGCTGCGTCGGATTCGAGCAGCTGGCGAGCGGCCGCTGCGCAAACTTCCGCTGCAGCGGGACCGCGTGAGTCACGTCGTCAAACGTCGAGTTCGAGTTCAGTGAGTAGCGCGCGGCGCCGCGACCACTCTTGGTTGTGATCAGGATGACGCCCTGCCCGGCGCGCGAGCCGTAGATCGCACCGGCTGCGGCACCCTTCAGGATCTCAACCGATTCGACGTCGTTCGGATTGATGTCGGCCGCGCGGTTCGAGGTGGTCGTTCCCCCGGTAAACCCGGTCGTCGAGTTCGTGCTGTTGTCGATCGGAACGCCATCAACGACGAACAGCGGCTGGCCGCTGCCGGTGATCGTCTTTATGCCGCGGATACTGATGTAGGTGGACGCGCCTGGTTCGCCGGACGACGACGACACGTAGACGTTCGGGGCCTTCGCGGCCAGGGCGGTGACGACGTTAGGCTCGTTCGACTTCGAGATCAGGTCCGCCTTGACCGTGTTGGTCACGCTGCCTGACGCTTCGC
>JANMBU010000038.1:0-19528 GCA_031360575.1 Gemmatimonadaceae bacterium | reverse complement strand
GCGGGGCTGAGGTCACCGGCCTTCGGGATCTCGCGCTCGATCAGGTACTTCGGCATTTGCTTCTCCGCTGCATGGTTTGAACGACAATCCTACCCCGATCACAGCTCGCAGGCCAGTGTCGCCAGCGCCTGCGTCCACTCTGCATCATCGCGCGCCCGTCGCGCGCGGAAGTTGATCCCGACGGTGCCGAACTGCGCGGCACTCGATGACTGCGGCGCGCCGGCGAAGACATCGGCACGCCAGGTGACCTCGAAATCGACGAACCCTGCGGCGATGACCGTCGCCCGAAGCTCTGCATCCAGCAGAGCGCCGGCGATTCACCCCTTCCAGAGGTTGATGTCGAGCTTCCCCTTGGCGGGGACCGCCTTCTGCACGAGGATGTCGCCGATCTGGAGACGGCCACCAGACTTCAGCACGCGGGCCATTTCCTGCAATCCGGCGAGCTTGTCGGGAAAGAGATTGAACACGCCATTCGAGATCACGACGTCGGCCCAGCCATCCGGAACGGGCAGCGATTCGGCGTAGCCGAGCCGAAACTCGACGTTAGGCAGGAACGCCTGTGCCGCACTCGCTCGCGCCTTCTCGAGCATGCCGGGGGTCATGTCGACGCCGATCACTCGTCCGCTCGCGCCGACCATCCGTGCGGCGATGATGCTGTCGATCCCGGCGCCGCACCCGACGTCGACCACGTGCTCGCCGGCGCGCAGGCGGCTGATGCTGAACGGATTGCCGGTTCCGGCGAACGACGCGATCGTCGCTTCCGGCACGCCGTCGAGCCATTCCTCCTCGTACCCGAGGATCGCAGCAAGCCGGCGTCCGGTATGAAAGTGAAAGCCTCGTTCCGGTTCCGCCGCGACGAGCGTGTACTCCTCCTGAATGGCTCGGCGCAACCCGTCGACATCGAGGCCCTCAACGCCGTGGCTCACGCCGGGCACGGTGGAACCGACTCTCGTCGAAGTCATCTCGACCCTCCCGAACAATGTGGCGCTGCGGCCCGAATCGGCACGCCTGTCAGAGCGTCCACACGCCCGATCGCCCAGGCAACGGCCGCGCGCCTCGAACATACGGAGTCTGGCCGTCGAGCGCGAATCAGCACCGGCCAACGCAGGCCGCGCGGAGGGTCCGGAGGCGCGACCCTAGCGCCGGGAGACTGCCGTCTGCATGATCGTGGTCTCTCGCGCTCCAGGCTGGGCGGTCCGCCCACGGGCACGAGATCGTTGCCGGTACGAACGCCGGCCAGTACATGCAAGGAGGTTGCGATGCAGCGCTTCCTAACCGCCGCGATCGTGGCGGTCACTCTCACCGCGTGCGACAGTGCGCGACCAACAGCCCTCAGCGATGCGCCGGGAACGGATGCCGAGCGATCGGCAACACGGCCGACGCAGACGGTGATCGCCAGTGGGCTCGAGTACCCGCGCGGATTCGTTTTCGGCCGCGACGGTGCGATCTACGTCGCCGAAGCGGGCACACCGTGGGGCAACGAGACGTCGACCGTCGGTCAGTGCCCCCAGGTTCCAGCACCGGTCGGTCCGTCGCATGGCGGCTTCACCAGCCGCGTCTCGCGGATCACGATGACCGGTGACCGGACGACGGTGGTCGATCATCTCCCATCAGCGCGGAATGCATTTGGCGATGTCGAAGGCGCGGCCGATATCACCCTCGACGAACACCGGATGTACGTGCTGATCGTCGCCGGCTGTGCGCACGGTCATGCGCACGAGCCATCGAGCGTCCTCCGCGTGCGTGAGAATGGCAGCTGGGAGATGGTCGCGGATCTCAGCACGTGGGTCAAGGCGCACCCGACCGCGCATCCGGAAGCGGACGACTTCGAACCGGACGGCGACTGGTACAACATGGCCGCCAAGGGCAACGTGCTTTACCTCGTCGAGGCGAACCAGGGTAACCTCGTCGTCGTCAAGCCGGAGAGCCACGACATCAAGCGGGTCGCCGACGTCTCGGCGACCGAGAACGGGCACGTCGTCCCGACAGGGTTGTCGGTCGCGCATGACGACCTGCTGGTCGGCGAGCTGACGCCCTTCCCATCGGTGCCGGGCTCGGCGAACGTGATCCGTTACGAGAGAAACGGGCACGTCGAAGAGCGGCTCCATGGATTCACCGCGATCACCGGCGTGGCCAACGATGGTCACGGCAACATCTACGTGCTCGAAAGCTTCACCTGCCCGAGCGCGACACCCTGCTTCCCGTCGCCAGGCAGCGGCACGATCGTTCGCGTCAGGCGCGACGGCACGCGCGACGTGGTCGCGACCGGCTTCAGCTTCCCGACCGCGCTGCGGATGGGGCCTGACCATGCGCTCTATGTCGCGAACTTCAGCTACGGGCCACCGAACATGGGGCAGATCGTTCGGGTCGGATTATAGCGGACTGCATCAGGCGGCGACGGTGGACGTTAGGCATCGGGCGCTGGCTGTAAACGACAAGCGGCAAGCTACAGGCGATGAGTTGTCCGCTTGCCGCTTGCCGCTTATCGCTGCCGTCCGACCGAGTGCGGGAGCGTCAGGATGAACGAGACCGCCGCGCCAGGTAAAACCATTCCGGCGGAGGGAAAGGTCGAACATACGCGGCGAGGGGCGGGCGGGAGAAATGCGCCGGGCGCGGAGAAAACTGCACGCTGCATGTGAACCGCGGATTTGTACGGAGGGCCACGGAGAAGACACTGCATACTGCAGTTGAAGGACCGCGAAAAGCCGAGCAGGCGGGGTTCGGGACAGCGGGCTCGAACAAAACCCTTGGGGCATGCGGGGCGGGATCAACTTGCCTAACGCCCAACGTCGTGCTGCCAGCGCGGGACCGCGAGCTTCAGAACGCCGCGGCGGTTCTCGGTGGTTGATCACGACGGTGCCTCAAGTGAGGCAGTAAACCGCGTTGGGGAGCGCGAGAATCTCGCTGTCAGTGCCTGTGGTTTACATTTGGTCCCGTGACACTCGACATCTTTGCCCTTCTCGTCATCCTCGGTTCATTCCTGGCCGGGCTGCTTGGCGCGCTCACCGGGCTTGGTGGTGGACTGATCGTGGTCCCGATGCTGACGCTGCTCTTCCACGTCGACATCCGCTATGCGATCGGTGCGTCGCTCATCTCGGTGATTGCGACGTCGTCGGGCGCAGCGGCGGCATATGTGCGCGAGGGGTGGACCAATGTGCGGGTCGGGATATTTCTCGAGCTTGCGACGACGATGGGGGCGCTGGGTGGGGCGGCGCTCGCCGGGTTCATCCCGACGCGTGCGCTTGCGGCGCTGTTCGGGGTGGTGCTGCTCTACTCCGCGTTCCGTTCCGTCCAGACGCGCGAGGAGCATGCGATCGACGGGCCGTCGCATCCGTGGGCGAAGCGGCTCCGGCTCGACTCGTCGTATCCGACGCCTAACGGCGAACAGCGATACAGTGTGCAGGGCGTGCCGGCGGGGTTCTCGCTGATGTTCGGTGCCGGGATCCTCTCGGCGCTGCTCGGCATCGGGTCGGGGGTGATCAAGGTGCTGGCGATGGACCGGACGATGAAGCTGCCGTTCAAGGTGTCGACGACGACGAGCAACTTCATGATTGGCGTGACCGCCGCGGCGAGCGCGGGGGTGTACCTGCACCGCGGCTACATCGAGCCGGCGCTGGCCTTTCCGGTGATGCTCGGCGTGCTCGGTGGTGCGCTGCTCGGCGCGCGGATACTCAGTCGCGCGAACGTGAAGGTGCTGCGCGTCCTGTTCACCGCCGTCGTCGTGGTGATGGCGGTGCAGATGCTCTACAAGGCGCTGAAGGCGGGCGGATGAGGGCGCAGTGGACGGACCACGAGGTGGAGCAGATGATCGGGCGCCTGCTGCAAATCGGCGTCATGATCGCCGCCGCGGTGGTGACCGTCGGGGGCGCGATGTTTCTCGTCCAGCACGGGCGAGATCCGGTCGGATACCACCAGTTCAGCACCAGCCCGTCGCCGCTCTGGACGCTCGGCGGAATCGTAGGCGGCGTCGCGGCGCTCGACAGCGCGTCGATCGTGCAGTTCGGACTCGTGCTGCTGATCGCGACACCGGTGATGCGCGTCGCGCTGACGCTCGTCGCCTTCGCGCGGCAGCGCGATCGGCTCTACATCGCGCTCACCGCGGTGGTGCTGGCGCTGCTGCTGTACGGGTTGATCTGGGGACGCGCCTGACGCCAGCGCGCGCGCTCAGAAGTGCATGCTGAGCTGAACCTGCGCTCCGCCGCCGCGCAGCGGAGCGAAGTTGACGCGGGCGGGCATGCCTGACGATCGGACAATCCAGTTCTCGGTGTGGTGCGCGATGCCGTAAGCTCCACCGACGGCCAGTCCGAGGAGGCCACCGGTAATCGCGCCAACAAGCGCGTCGGCGCCGCGTCCGAGACCGTCGTTCGAGCATCCGAAGAGTGTCGGATAGTCGCACTTCGGCTTGTGATACGTCGCGGCGCCGATGATCGCGCCGGCACCGACGCCGATCGCGCTGCCGTAGAGCATTCCCTGCAGGCCGTGCGTTTCGCGTCCTCCGCTGACCTCGAGGGTAGTGATGTCGGCGATCGCGACCGGACGCACGCCGTCCTCCGACTGCACGCTGATACTGTCATGGCTCACCGCGAGGACGCGTCCGACGTAGCGGAATTTTCCGCGCTGCGACGGTGTCGCGATGCGCACGCGCTCGCCGATCGTCGCCGGTGCCGCGGATTGCGCGCGCAGGCCGGCGGGAACCAACGTGGCGGCGAGCGAGAGCAGGGCAAGGCAACAGGTCGTCGAGCGCATTCGTGGGTCTCCGGGATGGCGAGTCGTCAATGTGGCGGCCTGCGAGGAAAACATACGCCGGCCGCGGCACGCCTCAATACGCTGAATGACGTAGCAGCGTCCTGGCGGCGATGGTCGTTGCCGTGTCTACTTCATCCTCCCGGCAACGGCACGTACCCTGCCTAACGCGATGGCGTCACCGCGGCTGGATGACGAACGCGCACTTTGGCCGGTCCGAGTTCCGGTCGCAATGCTCTGCTGTCCGCCCAAGGGTAATCTCGCTGATCAGCTGCTCGAGGATCCGGCAGCTGTGCGGGTTGGCGTTCACCGCCTGCGAGAGTGGGCAGCCGTAGCTGCGGATGTCGTAACCGCCAGGGATCGCAACGAGGTCGGCATCGGCGCCGAAGCCGGCGAGAACCGCCGCGGCGTGCTCGACGCGCGCCTTGAACGTCCTCGCCGAGTTCGCCGGGGCGAGGCGCCGCCCGACAGCGTGAAGCACTGCGCGGAGCTGCGTTGGCGTCATCCGGTCGCCAAGCTCGGCAAGGAGCGCAGCCAGGGTTGGCGCGTACGCAGCGGAGAAGAGAGTATCACTCGCTGGGGCGGTGGCGTAGAGCGCGGCCGGTTTGCCCACGCTGCCGTCGCGACGAACCCCGGTCGAGACGACGACGCCGTCGCGCTCGAGGATCGCCAGTTGCGCGCGCACCGCGTTATCGGTGAGGTCGAGCGCCTCGGCGAGTTCATCGACCGATTGCGGGCGACGACGAAGGAATGCGACGACGCGACCGCGCGTGCTGGTCCCGAAATGTTGTTCCCACCATCGCATGGCGATCCTCGTCCTCGGTGCCGGTGACATTAATCGTGGGCTGCCCGCGGTGAAAAGCTATGGCGCGCGCCCGATGTGGACAATAACACCAAGGGTTTCTTGACAAATTGTCCGCGCTGCATCATACTCAGTGTGGGTGCCCGATCCCAGCATGGATCGAGCGCCGAGGAAGGCAACTTCGACCGGAGATGTGCTGATGCGAACGACCGATTCCACTGTCCGTACTCCTGACCATTCGCTGCGCCGCAGGGCGACCATCGCGTTGGTCGCGGCAATCGCCGTGACGGCCAGCGTCCCACTCCATGCCCAGCTGGCCCATGGCGCCGCGCCGCTGATCGCGGCGAATGTCGGCCGCGCCATGCCGGCGCTCGACGACCCGACCATCGTCGCGATCTTTGACGCAGCCAACACGTGGGACATCGAGCTGGCGGGAATCGCACTGAAGAAGAGCCGCAACAAGGACGTCCGCGTCTTTGCGCGCATGATGGCGCACGACCACCGCGCAGTACGAAAGATGGGACGCGACCTGGCGAAGAAGCTCAAGGTCAAGCCGACTCCGCCGGGGAAGGACTTCGCGCTCTACCAGGATCACGTGCAGGCGCTGAAGGCCCTCCGGTCGGCGAAGGGTGCGGCGTTCGACAAGGCCTACATCGATCACGAAGTCACCTACCATCAGGCGGTAATTGACGCGATCACCAACACCTTGCTTCCGGCAACCAGCAACGCCGAGTTGAAAAATCTCGAGACCACGGTGGCGCCAAATTTCCAGGCGCATCTGGCCGCCGCGCAGAAGGTGCAAGCCGGACTCGGCGCGTCGAAGTAGGAGGAGCAACCAAACCGTCAGCCCTGAACGCGGGAGCGACCGATGCGTGCCATGTCCGAGCGGTTGGTGATCGAGCACCTGGCACGCCGGTGGCTTGCCGCTGGAGCGTTAGGCGCGGCCGTGTTCGTCGCCGGCTGTGGCGGCGGCAGCAGCGCGACCCGTCCACGGACGGTCACGCCGCCACCGCCGACCGGCCCGACGTACGTGACGGTCGGCAACAACATCTTCACCCCGTCGACTTCGACCGTGCCAGCGGGGAGTACCGTGACCTGGACGTGGGACAGCTGCACGGGTGGTGACAGCTACGGCGCGGGCCAGACCTGCGTGAATCACAGCGTCGTCTGGGACGGCGACGGGGCCACGTCCGGCCTGAGGTCATCGGGGAGTTACCAGAAGGCCTTCCCGACGGCCGGGAGTTACGCCTATCACTGCTCGGTCCATGGTTCGGCAATGGCGGGCACCGTAGTAGTCCAGTAACGCGGCGCGGTGTCGTCGCGTTAGGCGGCGGTCCTGCGGCGGCGCTGGTTGCCGCCGCTGCAGGGATCTGCAGGCGGGGCGAAACCGAGCAGCGATAAGCCGCGCCCGGCGGTAGCTTGTGTTCGCGCTCATCGCGAACGCGTCTTCGATCCAACCCCTGCCGACCGATTCACATGCACCGATCGCTTCCCCGATTCGCCGCCGGCTGCGCAGTCATCGCATATGCGGCCTCACCACTCGCGGCGCAGACCGCGACGCCGGTTTCGTCCACCGACTCAGCCGCCGATCCGATTCCAATGATGGTCGCACGGCTCGACCTCGGCCGCTACAAGGCGACCATCAAGGGACTGACGAAGTTCGGCGATCGGCGGCAGGGGACGGACCGCAATCGCGCCGCGGTGGACTGGATCGAAGCGCAGCTCCGAAGCTACGGTTGCACGCCGACCGAGCGGATCACCTACGACTACCAGCCGCCGCCGCCACGCCCGCGCGCGGCGAATGCATCGGCGATGAGCATACCGGCGACTCCGCCGGGTGGTGGGCGCTTTCGCGGAAAGGTGACGCCGACAGGCGTCAACACCGACTCGCTCGCGCAGCACAATCGCGCCGTCCGCGCACTCGATCGTCAGGCGACATCGCCCGGTGAGCGGCAGGAAGTCTACTGCACCAAGGTCGGCACCACGCACCCCGACGAGATGTACATCGTCGGTGGTCACATGGACGGCCATGGCTGGGGGGAAGCGGCCAACGACGACGGGTCGGGGACGGCGCTGGTGATGGAGCTGGCCCGGGTCTTCAGCGCACCCGACGTGCAGACCGAGCGCTCGATCCGCTTCGTGCTCTGGAACAACGAGGAGACCGGATTGAACGGCGCCCGTGCCTATGTCGCGCAGCGTCAGGCACTACAGGGCGAGGAGTCGCCGGCCGGGTCGGGGAAGTATCCGGAGCCGCGGTGGCTCGGGATGATCCAGCACGACATGATGCTGTTCGACCACGGCATGCCTAACGCTGATGGCACGATGCGCAAGCAGCAGCGCGCCGAGGCTGATGTCAACATCGAGTTCCAATCATCCGCAAAGCAAGCGTCGGCTGCGCAGACGCTTGCCGGGGCGTTCGCCAAGGCGAACGAGAAGTACGCGACCGACTACCCGGCCACGGTCGGCCAGCACATGACCAACACCGACTCGGCGCCCTTCCAGGACATCATCCCGGCGATCAGCCTCCGTGAGAACGAGCGCGGCGCGCAGATCGGCGCCGGATGGGACCCGCAGTGGCACCAGCCGAGCGACGTCTACGCGACGTACAGCGACGCCGACTTCCGGCTCGGCCTCAACGCCGCACAGACGACGTTAGGCGCGGTCGGGCTGCTCGTAGGGGCGAAACTTTCTGCAACCGCCAGCCATTAGCCTTTAGCCGTTAGCGTTGAGTAACGGCGATGACGGGTCGCGGCGGCGCCGCCGTGCTTGACGCTCACAGCTAAGGGCTAACGGCTGCAGTTAATGGTCCCCCTCTCAGTCCTCGACCTCGCCCCGATCACCGAGGGCAGTACGGCGGCGGACGCGTTCCGCAATACGCTCGACCTCGCGCAGCATGCGGAGCGCCTCGGGTACCGGCGGTACTGGCTGGCCGAGCATCACAGCATGGCGGGGGTGGCGAGCGCGGCGACGGCGGTGGTGATCGGGCATGTGGCGGCCGGGACGTCGACCATCCGTGTCGGGGCGGGTGGCATTATGCTCCCGAACCATTCGCCGCTGGTGATCGCCGAGCAGTTTGGGACGCTGGCGTCGCTCTATCCGGGTCGTATCGATCTCGGTGTCGGGCGAGCGCCGGGATCGGACCAGTTCACGTCGCGCGCGCTGCGGCGGAACCCGGCGGCGGCCGACACCTTTCCGCAGGACGTCATCGAGCTGATGTCCTACTTCCGGCCGGTGCAGGCCGGTCAGGCGGTGCGCGCCGTGCCCGGCGCCGGGCTCGAGGTGCCGGTCTGGATCCTCGGCTCGAGCCTGTTCGGCGCGCAGCTGGCCGCAGCGTTAGGCCTGCCGTTCGCCTTCGCGTCGCACTTTGCCCCGGCGATGATGGAGCAGGCGATCGCGATCTACCGCGAGCGCTTCGAGCCATCGGCCGCGCTCGAGCGGCCGCATGTCATGCTCGGCCTCAACATCTTCGCCGCCGATCGCGAGGACGATGCGCGCTCGATGTTCACCTCGCTGCAGCAGGCTTTCATCAACCTGCGCCGCGGGCGCCCCGGTCCGCTGCCCCCGCCGGACCCGGGCTACGCCGAGCAACTGCTGCCGATGGAGCGGCAGATGCTCTCCGAGATGCTCTCGGCCGCCGTCGTCGGCGACGCGGAGACCGTTAGGCGTGGAATCGCCGCCTTCGTCGCGCGGACGGGCGCGGACGAGTTGATGGTAACGTGTCAGGCGTATGACCATCGGGCGCGGGTGCGGTCGTTTGCAATCACAGCAACCGCAGCTCTTAGCCATTAGCTGTTAGCGTTGAGCGACGGCGGTAACTGCCGTGTTGCCGTAGCGCAGTCGCTCAACGGTAACAGCTCAAGGCTAACAGCCGACCTTACGCGTTGCTCGAACGGCGGATGGACCCCCCCGTCAGCCCGTCCCCGGCAGCACCAGCGTGAACGTGCTCCCCTCACCCTCGACGCTCGTCACGGTCAGGTCGCCGCCCATTCCGCGCGCGAGGTCGCGGCTGATCGCGAGGCCGAGTCCAACACCTTCGTTGACGGTGCTGAGATTGCGCCCGATCTGGACGAACGGCGCGAAGATTTGCTCGAGGCGGTCGGCGGCGATGCCGATCCCGGTGTCGCGGACGCCGATTCTCAGGCTGTCGCCGGACGCGCGGCACTCGAGTGCCACCTCACCGCCCTCGGGCGTGAACTTGATCGCGTTCGACAGCAGGTTGACGAGGATCTGCTGCAGCTTGTCGGCGTCGGCGCGGACCCGGAAGGCACCGTTGCACAGCTCGCGCGAGAAGCGGAGCTTCTTCAGCGCGAGCTGAGGGGCGACGAGGGTCTCGAGCGAGTCAGCGGTCGCCTCGACCGAGACGTCGCCGATGTGGAACTCGACCTGGCCGGCCTCCAGCTTCGCGAAGTTCAGCAGGTCGTTGATCAGCGCGAGCAGGTGGCGCTGGCTGCGCTGGATCCTCCCTAACGCTTCCTGCTGCGCGTCGGTGACCGGGCCGTGAATGCCGAGCTGCAGCAGCTCGGCGTAGCCGCCGACGGCGTTGAGCGGCGTGCGCAGCTCGTGGCTCATTGTCGCGAGGAACTGGGCCTTCACCCGATTGGCTTCCTCGGCGTCGCGCCGCAGGCGGGACTCGACCTCGATATCGGTGTTGGTGCCGAACCAGCGGACGATGTTGCCGTCAGCGTCACGCACCGGCACGACGCGGGTGAGGAAAGCGCGAAACTCGCCCGTTGCGCTGCGGAGGGGAAAGGTCATCTCGAAGGGCTCTCCGGTCGCGATGCTCGCCGCCCAGCGCTCGAGCACGTGCGGGAGCATGACTGGGTCGTGCACCGACTGCCAGCCCCACCCTTCCATCTGGGAAGGCGTCGTCCCCGTGTACTCGTACCAGCGCGCATTGTACCAGAAGATCCAACCGTTAGGCTGGGCCATCCAGGCGAGCGTCGGGATCGAATTGGCCAGCGCCCGGTACTCGGCCTCGCGCGTGCGGAGCACTTCGGCTGCCTTGCGTTGCTCGGTGACGTCGGCCGAGAAGGTGGTGATGCTGCTCGCGGATGGGACGATCCGATTCGCGTACCAGCGGTCGAGCGAGGGCAGATACTCCTCGTACGACACCTGACGGTTGGTCGCCACTGCGCGTCGCGTCTCGGTCTCGAAGCGGGTGCCCTTCAGCTCGGGCAGCTCATCCCAGAGCACCTTGCCACGGATGGTGTCAGGATCGCGTCCAAGCGCCAACAAGGTGGTGCGCGCGCTCGGATTCACGTACGTCCAGCGCCACTCGGAATCGAAGACGCTGACGGACTCGGTGAGGTTGTCGAGGACCTCACGCAGCCGGGCAGCCGCGGCGCTCGCATCGTCGAGCGCGCGTTCGAGCGCGGTGTTCGACTCGTGCAGCTCCTGATTGGCCTGCTCGAGCTCCTCGCCGATGACCTGTGCTTCCTCCATCTGCTGCTCGAGCTCGACGGCCTGCGTCTGGAGAATCTCGGCGTTCGCCGCGAGCGTCGCCTCGATCGACAGCCGTTCGGAAATGTCGCGGAGGATTCCGGAAAACACCTTCCGCCCGCCGGAGGTGAACTCACCAAACGAAATCTCGGTTGGAATCTCGCGGCCATCCTTGGTGAGAATCGGCAGCTGGATTCCGTTCCACGAGATGTTGCGCTGTCCAGTCGAGAGATATCTCGTGATACCGGCGCGGTGTGGGGCGCGGTATCGCTCGGGAATGAACCGCCCCATTGGCGAGCCAATCATCTCGGCGGCCGAGTACCCGAACAAACGTTCGCCGGCCGGGTTGACCGAGAGGACGATGCTGCCCTCGTCGATCGTGATGATCGTGTCCTGCGCTGATGCGGCAAGGACGCGATAGAGTTCGCCGGTATCGAGTACGGGACCGTCAGTCATCGCGAACGGATGGACACGAGCGCTCGGGGTGCAGGGATGGTGATAACGGAATCGCCATGCGGCACGAACGTCAACCGCCGCGGCCCGGACCCAGGGCCGGAACCCAAGCTAGTGCACGGGCCCCAATGATGCCGCGCGGTACCCCACCTTGCCACTGGCAACCGGCCGCTGCATGCTTTGCGCTGCACAACTGGTTGCCGGTCGTGCCAACGCGGTCCGAATCGCCCGCGTCCGGCCTCGTGGCGACGTCGCTGCCCGCGCCTGCCTGCTCCCCTCAGATCGAGGATGTCATGCGTACCCTGCGTACGCCCCGACGAACGGTGTCTGCCCGCGAGTGACCGATCCGGCGACCGGAATTCAGGCCTGACGGCTTGCCTAACGGCTGTGCTTGTACATCATCTCGACCAGCTCGTCGTACATCTCCTCGGCGTCACCATCGCTCTTCCGGATGGCCGTCGATGCGCAGTGCTTGAGGTGATTCCGCATCAGCTCGCGCCCGACCGAGCGGAGCGCCTCGTGGACCGCCGAGATCTGCGTCATGATGTCGGCGCAGTAGCGGTCCTCGTCGACCATCTTCTGGATGCCGCGCACCTGCCCTTCGATTCGGCGGAGCCGCTTCTGGTTGCGGTCCTTGATGCCGGGGTCGACGCCTGACGCCTTGCGCCCGCCGGCGTCGTCGGCGGTGGCGCAGCCGCAGCTCGTCCCGGGCGCGAGCGGCAGCGCGCTGCGCGATGACTTCAGCTTCGTCGGCATGGTTCGCGTAATCCGTTAGGCAATGTGGGCGCGGCGGAGCCGCAGGCTGTTCGTCACGACGCTCACCGAACTGAAGGCCATCGCCGCGCTGGCGAGGATGGGGCTGAGCAGCAGCCCGAACGCGGGATAGAGCACGCCGGCCGCGACCGGGATTCCGACGACATTGTAGACGAACGCCCAGAAGAGATTCTGCTTCATCGTCCGCATCGTTCGCCGAGAGAGGAGGATCGCGTGCGCCGCGCTGGCCAGGTCGCCGCGCATCAGGACGACATCGGCCGCCTCGACGGCGATGTCGGTCCCGGTACCGATTGCGATCCCGACGTCAGCACGAGCGAGCGCCGGGGCGTCGTTGATGCCATCGCCGACCATCGCCACGACACGCCCCTCGCCCTGCAGGCGAGCGATCTCGGCGACCTTGCCGTCAGGCAGCACGCCGGCGACGACGCGCTCGACGCCCGCCTGACGGGCGATCGCGTCGGCGGTGCGCTGGTTGTCGCCGGTGAGCATCACGACCTCGAGCCCCATCGAGCGGAGCCGGGCGATCGCGTCACGCGAGGTAGCGCGAATCGGGTCGGCGACGGCGATCGCCCCGGCGAGCCCGCCGTCGACCGCAACGTACATCGGGGTGCGTCCGTCCGCGGCCCACCCGTCGGCCGTTAGGCGCAGTAGATCGACGTTGACACCGCGGGCGGTCATCAGTGCCTCATTGCCGACGGCGACCGCGATACCGTCGACGACACCGAGCGCCCCGCGGCCGGCAATCGCCTCGAAGCCGTGCGCGTCGGCGAGGATGACACCGAGCTGCGTCGCATGGTTGACAATCGCACTGGCGAGCGGATGCTCGGAACTCTTTTCGAGACTGGCGACGAGGCGGAGCAGGGCGCGCTCGTCGGTCGCTTTCCCGTTAGGCAGTACGGTGACGTCAGTGACGGTGGGACGACCCTCGGTCACCGTGCCGGTCTTGTCGAGGACGACGGTGGTGACATCGCCGGCGCGCTGGAGCGCCTCGCCCCCCTTGATCAGCACGCCAAGCTCGGCACCCTTGCCCGTGGCGACCATCACCGCGGTCGGCACGGCCAGCCCCATCGCGCAGGGACAGGCGATGATCAGCACGGCGACCGCGGCGGCGAAGGCGCGGACGAGTGGCGCGCTGTCGGCGGCCAGATACCAGACGACAAAGGTGGCGATCGCCAGCGAGAGCACCACCGGCACGAAGATGCCGCTGATCCGATCGGCCAGCCGCTGGATCGGCGCGCGCGAACCCTGCGCATCGCGCATCAGCTTGACGATCTGGGCGAGCACGCTGTCGCTGCCTAACGTGGTAGCCAGGTAGCGGAAGGCACCGGTGCCGTTCATCGTCCCGCCGATGACGCGGTCGCCAACGGTCTTCGCGACCGCGAGCGACTCGCCGGTGAGCATCGATTCGTCGATCGCACTCCCGCCGCTGAGCACTTCGCCGTCCACCGGGACGCGCTCTCCCGGGCGAACGACCACCGTCTCGCCACTCCGCACCTGCTCGACCGGCAGGTCGAGCTCAGCGCCGTCCCGCACCACGCGCGCCGTCTTTGGCTGCAGGTTGACCAGCGAACGCAGCGCGGCCGACGTGCGCTTCCGCGCCCGTGCCTCGAAGGCGTTGCCGGTGAGGATCAGCGCGATGATGATCACGACCGCTTCGTAGTAGACATCAGGCGCAACGTTCCGCGACGTGAAGAACGACGGCACCAGCGTCGCGACCAGCGAGTAGATGAACGCTGCGCCGGTGCCGACGGCGATCAGGGTGTTCATGTCGGCGGCGTGATGGCGGAACGACGCCCACGCCCGCGTATAGAAGTCCCGCCCCGCCCACGCCATCACCGCAGCGGTGACGGCGAGCAGCGCGAACGACAGCCCGCGTGGCGGGATCGCGTAGATCCAGGGAAGAACAGTGCGCAGCCCGGGGGTGAGCGACGTCATCGTCCAGCGCATGAACGGATCGCCGACCGGTCCCTGCACCGCGTGCGCACCGGCGACCATCAGCGGCATCGAGAGAATCATCGCCAGCACACCGACGATTCCGCTGACGATCGCCTTCCGACGGAGGTCGCTGAATTCCTCCTCGGTCGCCTGGTCGCGCGCGTTCTGCTCCTCGAACGCCGTCTGATCGGGCGACGCGAGCTCGGCGCCGTACCCGGTCTCGCGAATCGCGCCGACCAGCGCGTCAGGCGACGACACCGACGGATCGAAGGTCACCGAGGCGGTCCGCATCATGAGATTGACCGTCGCGTCGACCACGCCTGGCGTTTTCTGCAGAGCGCGCTGGACCCGCGACTGGCAGGCGGCGCAGGTCATTCCGCTGACGGGGATGCGAATCTGCTCCGAGCTGGCCGGCTTGGCCGCTACGCCTTGCACTGCTGCGTCGGCTACCGGCGCGCTCACGCTGCGCCCTCGGCGATCACCGCACCATGCAGCATTCCCATTCCGCAGGCGAACTCGTAGCGGCCGGGCGCTGGCGGAGTGATTTCGACCGTGGTCTGCTTGCCCGTCGGTAAAAAGCGCCTAACGCCAAAGTCCGGGAAGACGACTTCCTCCGAGCAGCTCGATGTTTCCTGGCGATCGAAGATGAGTCGCACGGGCTTGCCGGCCGGGACGCGGACCGTCGCCGGCGAATAGCCACCTCGGACGACAATGGTGACTTCGGGCATGGCGCCGGCGCCGGCAGACGAACCGGACGCGCCCGGCGACGCCATCGGCGACGCCGTTGCGCTCACCGTCACCGCGCCACGCTGGGCGAGGAAGAAGTACCAGTTCACCCAGGCAATCGCAGTAGCGCCGCCGAGCAGCACCAGCCAGTCCGTTGCGCTCATCGTCTCATCTCAGTGACTCGTGCTGAGCACGGCGTACCCCTGGTCGCTCACCGCCTCAGCGATCCGCGCCTCGCTCACCGCGCTCGAGTCGAACGACACCGTCGCGTTCCCGATCGCAACGTTCTCGACTGTAACCCCATCCACCGCACGCAGCGCCTTGTCCACCGCCTTGACGCAGTGCCCGCAGGTCATGCCATCGATCTTCATCGTGATGCGATCCATATTGTTTTTCCCCCCTGAGTGCCTTCGCCGTTGCGGTCTCAGTTGCAACCACGTTCGACCGTCGTACAATACCCCCACCCCGTATCAACATACATACCCTCTCTCCCTATGTCAACCCGCCAGATTGCCGCTTGCGCGACATCGGTAACGCTGCGACGTTGCCGCATGGCCGCCCTCACTGCAGGGAGGCGCCATGCTTTCACCGTTCAGCGAACGCACGGGTGCGATGTCAGACGCGGCCAAGCATCTGTCCGAACGTGATCTCCCGCCCTGTGGATGCGGTGTGCCCGGAGAAGCCGGGGCGTCCAACTGCTACTGCGGCGTCGAGGATCTCCTTCGCATCATCCGGCGGCGCTATTCGCTGGCGGTGATGAACGCGATCCACAGCCAGCACGCGCCGCGCTACCACAGTGTCGCCGAATCAGTTCCCGGGATCAGCAGCTCCACGCTCGCCGAGACGTTGCGCGCGCTCGAGGCGGCGCAGCTGGTGCGTCGCGATCCGGGGCGCGACGACAGTCCGTTCGCAACCTATGCGCTCACTGGCTCCGGGCTCAAGCTGTTGAGCCGCCTGCGGCAGCTTCTCGAAGAGCTGTAGTGGCCGGTCGCATTGAATACGATGCGGTCGTCGTCGGTGCCGGGCCTAACGGCCTGTCGGCCGCCATCGTGCTGGCGCAGTCCGGCCACTCGGTGCTCGTCCTCGAGGCGCAATCGACGATCGGCGGGGGCGCTCGTTCGGCTGAGTTGACGCTGCCGGGATACGTCCACGACCTCTGCTCGGCGATTCATCCACTCGCGGTGACGACGCCGTTCTTTCGATCGCTGCCGCTTGAGCAATACGGCCTGCGCTGGATCGAACCGCCGGTCGAGATGGCGCATCCGCTGGACGATCGCCCGCCGGCGCTGCTGCGCCGCTCGATCGAGGCGACCGGCGCGAGCCTCGGTCCTGACGCCGCGGCCTATGACGCGCTCGTCCGCCCATTCGTCGAGCGCTGGGACGAGCTGGCCGCCGACGCGTTAGGCCCGCCGCACATCCCGCGACATCCGTTCGTCCTTGGACGCTTTGGTCTCGCGGCGCTGCGGTCGGCGGACTCGCTGGCGCGGCGCCGGTTCGCCGGTGAACCGGCGCGGGCGCTGCTCGCCGGGATCTCGGCGCACGCAACGGTGCGGCTGACCAACTGGGCGACCGCGTCGTTCGGGCTGGTGCTCGCGCTGGCCGGCCACCGCGGCGGGTGGCCGATTCCGGCCGGCGGGTCGCAGAGCATCGCCGACGCACTGGCCGCGCACCTCCGAGCGTTAGGCGGGGAGATCGTCACCGGCTCGCCGGTTGCCTCGCTGCGCGACCTTCCTCCGGCGCGGACGATCCTGCTCGATGTCACGCCGCGGCAGGCGCTGGAGATTGCCGGGGATCGTTTCTCCGCACGCTATCGCGAAGCGCTCGGTCGGTTCCACTACGGGCCGGGGGTCTGCAAGATCGACTGGGCGTTGAACGCGCCGGTGCCGTGGCGGGACACCGACTGCGCGCTTGCCGGCACCGTGCACCTCGGCGGCTCGCTCGACGAGATTGTCGCGGCCGAAGCGGCGCCCTGGCGCGGCGAGCACGCCGACCGGCCATTTGTGCTGATCGCGCAACCGAGCCTGTTCGATAAGGCGCGCGCCCCCGCCGGCCGGCACACGCTCTGGGGTTACTGCCACGTGCCTAACGGTTCCGGCGTGGACATGACGAGCCGGATCGAGGCGCAGGTCGAGCGGTTCGCGCCGGGGTTCCGCGACTGCATCGTGGCGCGGCACGTCCTGCCGGCGACGGAGCTGCACCACCATAACGCGAACCTCGTCGGCGGCGACATCGCCGGCGGGGCGAATACGCTCGACCAGTTGTTCTTCCGCCCCGTCGTCCGCGCTGTTCCATACGCGACGTCGGCGCCGGGGGTGTACCTCTGCTCGTCGTCCACGCCACCGGGCGGCGGCGTCCACGGGCTTTGCGGAATGCATGCCGCGCACGCTGCGCTCCGGCACCTCGCAGGGAGCCGCTGAGCTCAGGTCATCGTACGCTTCTCGTCGCGCTTGGCGACGTGAGCGATGCCGGGATCGGCGATGACCTTGCCCCCGCGAACGGTTGCGCCGACGACGATTGCCGCCGCGATCAGGACGAAGTTCTTGATGATGAACTGTCCCTGCAGGGTCGGGACTATCGGGGCGCGGGCGAACGTTTCCGCCGGGAAGATCGCCAGCGGCAGGAGAGCGCCCATCATCTGCGCGAACAACAGGAGAAGCGTTAGGCGCATCGCCTTGTCGGTCAGCAGGCCGATGCCGATCGCACATTCCCAGGTGGCGAGCACTACCCGGCCGATGTGCGGTGGAACGACGCCGAAGGAGATGACGGCGATCGTGCGAGTGGCGATCCCCTCCTCGGAGCTCACCCCTGGAAAAAACTTGAGAAAGCCGAACCAGAGGAAGATCAGGCCAAGTGCGACGCGGAGGATCGTCACCCCGTGGTTTGACATCCAGTGCGTGATCTGACGATCAGCGGATTCCAGCGACGCGGGCAGTGCGGGCATGATTGAATCTCCCGGGTGTCGGTGAGCGTCGAGACCGGATATTGCACCGGCAGCTGTGGACCCTTGTGCCGCTCTCACCGGGGAGCAATTGTGAGGCCCGGTTCGCGGCCATCCGACTCGCACGCTTCGGTTGACCGAAGCGAGTTTGCACCGCAGAATGCGGCCGGATACTATCGAGGTTCTCGTCCCGAGGAGCAGACGATGGGCACAGCGACCGAGCCGAAGATCAGAGGTGGGCAGCCGTCGATTCCCGAGACGATGCCCGAGGAGAAGCCACAGCGGCTGCCGCTCGGTCCGCTGAAGAACATCCACGTCTTCTGGATGGCGGGGATGAGCTGCGACGGGTGCACGATCACCGTCGCCGGCGCGACGAACCCCGGGATCGAGGGGCTGCTCACCGGGACGGTGCCGGCGATGCCGAAGATGCTGCTGCATCATCCGGTGCTCTCGGTCGAAGCGGGCGCCGAATTCATGCAGCACTTCAAGGACGCGCGTGATGGAACGTTAGGCGATCCGTACGTCGTCGTCTTCGAAGGCTCGGTGCCTGACGAGCGGATCGCGGCGCGGACCGGCGGCTACTGGTCGGCGATGGGCTCCGAGCTGATGGCGGGCGAGGCCGAGGGCGGTGAATCGCGAATGGTGCCGACCACCGACTGGTTGAGCCGCCTCGCGCCGGGCGCCGCGGCAACGATCGCCATCGGGACGTGCGCGACATGGGGCGGGATTCCATCGGCCGAGGGAAATCCGACCGGCGCGATGAGCGTCATGGATTTTCTCGGGAAGGACTATCGCAGCGCGTTCGGCCTGCCGGTGATCAACATTCCCGGCTGCGCGCCGCAGGGGGACAATTTCACCGAGACAGTGTTCGCGATCCTACTCTTTTTGCAGGGACTCGGGCCGCTGCCCGCATTCGACGAGCTCGGGCGGCCGTCCTGGTTGTACGGCGAGACGGTGCACCGCGGGTGTACGCGCGCTGGTTACTACGAGGAAGGGGTCTTCGCCAAGAACTATGGCGAGCCCGAATGCCTCGTCGAGATCGGCTGCTGGGGTCCGGTGGTCAACTGCAACATCGTCAAGCGCGGTGCGATCAACCACATGGGCGGCTGCATGGAAGCGGGGGGCGTCTGCATCGCCTGCACGATGCCTGGCTTTCCCGACAAGTTCTCGCCCTTCTACAAGGCACCGCCGGGGGGCATCGTCTCAACGACCATGTCGCACGGGGTCGGCGGGGTGATCCGCCGATTGCGCCGGTTGAGCAACCGCCATGTCAGCCGCGAGCGGCGATGGGACGTGAACAACCATGTGCCGAGCGGTTGGGCGAATCTGTCCGGCAAGTCGATCGGGCTCACCGTAATGGAGCTTTTCTATCAGAAGTGGCAGCACTGGGGATCGCGCAAACCGGGACGCCGGCCGGGCGAGGAAGAGTGGCTGTGGGGGGCGACGCGCCCGGGCAATCCAAGCGACTATCACGACACGAGCGTGTCGGAGGGCAAATGAGCGACGCTGACCTCTGGCACGCCTGGCGGCTGTGGATGGCGCTGGCGACGGTGATCATCCTGGTCGCCGCGGTTCTTCTGATCATGATCTGGCGGACGGCGCGCGGAATTCACGCCGAAGCGTTGCGCGCACTGCGCGCCGCCGAAAAAATCAAGGAAAGCACGCAGCCCATCTGGGCGCTCGAGACTACCAATGAGGTAGCGGCCGAGCTGCTGGCG
>JANMBU010000098.1:0-17708 GCA_031360575.1 Gemmatimonadaceae bacterium | reverse complement strand
CCCCGGGGCGCTTGGGCTGGTGGTCCCGTCCCGCCTTTCGCCCATAACGCTACCCCCGCGCCCCCCGCTCCGTGTTGGCGCGGGCGCCGGGCCGTCGGATCCTTGCGATGGGTTATTGCCGCGGTTTGCGCTCGACAGGTTGCGTGCGAGGCGACGACGCTTTCGGCTCGCTGCGCCGTTCCGGTGCCTGACGCGGCTCGGAGCGCGGTTGGCTTCGCGGTTCTGAGCGCGGCTCCGATCGTGGCTCAACCCGTGGTTCACTCCGCGGCTCGGAGCGCGGCTCACTCCGCGGCTCGGAGCGCGGCTCCGGGCGCGGGCGCGGGCCGATCACGTTGTTGCCGTGGTCTCCGCCATTGCCGCCGCCGTTACCGTTGCCGCCGCCATTTCCACCGCCGTTTCCGTGGTCATCGCCTCCGTTCCCGTGACCGTCGCCGCCGGCTACATGCGTCGTGTCGTGCACTGGTCGGTCGCGGTGACCACCACCGCTGTTCCCGCCGTTGCCGTTCCCGTTCCCGCTGTCGTTCCCGCCACCACGCCTGTTGTCGTGCGGATCCTTCTGTCCGCCGCGATCGTCGTCGCCGGGGCGCGTCGCGCCGTCGTCGCCGTTGTGGCGCCCATCGCGTGGAACGTTAGGGTCGTCGGACGGCGCGCCAGGACGGCGCCGATCGACGATGCCATCGCTGACACGGCGTCCGTATTCGACCTTCCCTGCCGGGTGCTCGTTGCTCGCCGCCTTGAACTCGTACCGTGGGCGGGAGTAGACCACGCGCCGGCCGTCGCCACGACGATACGGGTAGTACTCAGGTTCATCGTAGATGACGACGTGATAGCGAACGCACGGATGCGAGTACACGTCCCAATCAGGACGACCGTGGTGACAGTCATAACAGACGAAGCGTGGGTACTCGTAGCGGCCGCCGACGTGATACTCCGCGTAATCCATCGAATAGTCGTCGTCCCCGTCGAAGACGACGCGCTCGGCGAACCGGTGCATCGCCACGAACGGGTCGCCCTCGACATCGGGCAGCCCGTGATAGTCCCAGTCGCCGCCGCGGCCGTACTGCGACAGTCGCAGCTGGTGCGCGCTGACGATCGCGAAGACGTAGCCGATCCCCGGGCGATCGTCGGCGGTAAAGGCACGCCCGCTGTAGCGATTCACCTCACGCGTTTCGCCCGCCCACGCGCGCGCATCGTCGTCCGGGCGCCGGGGATAGAGCACGTCGATCCGTCCGTCGGTGTCGATCCGTCCGACCACGACGAATCCATTCTCTGCCGTCCGGAATCGGACGCCAATGTCTTCGCCGCGCTGCACGACGTCGCCGCTCGTCGTCCATAGCTCGATTCGCGGCGCAAGACTCCGCGCGTGTGACACTGGAGGAATCGAGGACGATTCCCCGCGATAGACCGTCGTCGCACAGCCGGCGACGGTGAGGAGCAGCGCGACGACTGGGGTGCTGGTCACGGTACGCATTGTTTTGTCCCCGTTGGGAGGATGCTCACTCCCCCAGTGAGGCACGGCACATGCCGGTCGCGTCTGACGCGCTAAGTCTTTGTCGAAGCTCGCTTTAGCGCGCAGGGCGGTACCCATCTCACGCTCTTCTGTCCCGCCCCTGAGACGCTGACACAGGACAAATCCCCCGTCCTGCGGACACGCGATAGTTTTGCACGATGGCTCGCCCCGACCTTCTCGACCCAGCGCTCATCGCGTCACTCGGCCACATCGAGCTGACCGCGCGGTGGATCGTCGATGGGTTCATGAGCGGGCTGCATCGATCGCCGCGAAAGGGCGGCGCCGCCGAATTCGCCGAGCACCGGGCATATCACCCCGGCGACGAGCTGCGATATCTCGACTGGAAAGTCGCGGCGCGCTCCGATCGTCTCGTCGTCAAGCGATTCGAGGAAGAAACGAACCTCCGTGCGACGATTGCGCTCGATGTCAGCCGGTCGATGCGCTGGCGGGGCAGCGACGCCAGGCTGGAAAAGGGGGCGTACGCCGCGCGCCTAACGGCGGCCGTCGCGCTGCTCTTCATCCGTCAGCGCGATGCGGTCGGTCTGCTCCGGTTCGATGACCAAATCCGGACAGCCATTCCGCCGCGGGCGCGCGAAGGGCACTGGCGTCGCATCGTCGCCGGCCTCGCGTGCCCCGATGGAGGGGGCGCGTCGGGAGGTGCTGCTGCACTGGCTCGCGCCGCGCACGCGGTCGGTCGCCGCGGGATGATCGTCCTCATTTCCGACCTCCTCCTGGATGTCGACGAGACCGTCCGCGCCGCACGAGCACTGCGTGCCGGTGGCCACCAGCTGGTCGTGCTTCACGTGATGGATCCCGCCGAGCGCGCGCTGGAACCCGGCTCGGAAGCACGGTTCAGGGATTCCGAGACGGGGATCGAGATCGAAGCGTCACCCGCCGAAGTCGGCGCCGCGTATGCGGTAACGGTCGAGGCGGCGATCGCGGAATGGCGCGCCGCGCTGGCCGGCGCGGGCGCCGGCTACGCAACGATCATGACTGACGCGCCATTCGGGATTCCACTCCGCGCAGCGTTCGCTGCGCGGCAGTCGGCCGCCTAACGCGACGCGGGCGGCACGATGCTCTTTTTATCGCCGCTCTGGCTGACCCTTTCCACTGCGGCACTCATCCCGCTCCTCCTCCACCTGCGCCGCCGCCCGCGGGGTCGGATGGTCGAGTTCCCAGCGGCGCGCTATCTCGCGCGTGCGACGCACGACCACGAGCGCTCGCTGCGCGCGAGGAACTCCCTGCTGGCGCTGCTTCGAATCCTCCTCGTTCTGCTGCTCGCTCTCGCCGCGAGCCGGCCACTGGCGCGTATCGGCACCGGTCACGGCCGCGCGGCGGTCGCGGTGGTGATCGACAATTCGCTGAGCAGTGGAGCGGTCAGGAATGGCGGCAGTGTGCTCGAAGAGGAAAAGCGTGTCGCGCGCGCAGTGCTTGCCGCCGCGACGCCCGAGGACAGGCTCTCGCTGATCACGGCCGACCGCCGCGTCACTGGCGGCGACGCGGCAACGCTGCGGGCGCGGCTGGACTCGATCCGCCCGCTCTCCGGCGCCGGGGACCTCGCCGGCGCGCTGCGGACGGCGGCGTCACACGCGAGTGGTATCGCCGGCGCGTCGCCAGTCACCCTGGTCGCCACTGATGGCCAGGCGACGACATGGCGCGAGGTCGGCGCGCTCGCGCCTAACGTTATCTGGACGCCGGCGGAGCCGCCGCCGGACAATCGGGCGGTGCTGGCGGCCGAGCCGCGCCCGGCCCGCTGGACCGGGAGCGGCGTCGTGCATCTCACGACGCGCGGTGGCGCTGCCGGCGACACCCTCGCTGTCCGGATCGAGGTCGACGGCCGAACTCTCGGCCGTGGGATCGTCATGCCTGACGCAAACGGCGTCGGAGAGGTTGACGTGACCGTCGCCGATCCGCCGCTCGGCTGGGCCGCCGCGCGCGCCGTGCTCGCGCCCGACGAGCTCGCGGCCGATGACGAGCGCTGGTTCGCCAGCTGGAACGCGCCGCCGCCGCGCGTTGTTTCGCGTGCGGGCTCCTTCGCCGACCACGCCGTAGAGGCGCTCGTCTCGGCGGGCGTGATCGCCGCCGGCAACGAAGTCACGATCGCTCCTGCCGATGCCGGGGTTGCGACGCCGGTGCTGGCCGTCGCGCCCCTCGACCCCTCGCGCGTCGGCGCGGCGAACCGTGCACTCGAGCGCGCCGGGATTCCCTGGCGCTTCGGAGCCGAGCGCCGCGACGTCTCACCGGCTCGCGGCGATGGAGTGGCAGCGGTCGACGTACGCCGCCGTTATGCGCTCATTCCCACCGCGTCGATTGCCGCCGAGACGCTGGCCACGGTCGGCGGTGAGCCATGGGTGGTGGCGGGCGATGGGTACGTGCTCGTTGCTTCGGCGCTCGACACTGCGGCAACGACGCTGCCCGCGACGCCGGAGTTCGTGCCGTGGCTGGCGCGGTTGCTCGGCGAACGACTGGGCGGCAGCGGACGACCCGCGACGGCAATCGCGCCCGGCGAATCTTCGACGGCGCCGCCTGGGGCCGACGGGCTCGAGTCTCCCGAGGGCGAGCGGTGGGCGATCAGCGACGCGCCGGCCCGGCCGACGCGCGCAGGAGTGTATTTTTGGACGCGGGCGGGTGCGCGCATCGGCGCGGTGACGGTGAACGGGGAAGCGAAGGAGTCGGTTCTGCAGCGATTGACGGACGACGAGATGCGGCAGCGCCTGCGCCCGGGCACCCTCACGCACGACGCCAGCGTGGCGGCATCAGCTGCCTACCGCGGCGCCTCCCGCCGGCCGTTAGGCAGCGTCCTCCTCAGCGCCGTCCTCGCCGTGCTGCTCGTGGAGACGCTGGTCGCAGCGGCGCCCGGCGCGTGGCGTCGCCGCGCTGCGCCGGCGCCGGTTCAGGGGCGCTGATGGCGCTCCCCTCGATTCTCGATGCAGTCGGGCGACTCGGTGCGTTCACCCGGCTGAGCAAGTCACTTCCGGCGCCGCGCGCCGCCACGACGGTCGCTGGATTGCATGGCTCGAGCGACACGGTCATCGTCGCGGCGATCGCACGCGAACATCCAGGGCGATTCATCGTCGTCACCACCGACAGCGTCCCCGAGTCCGAACGATGGCTCGCCGACCTTGGCGCGCTGGTCGACGACGCATCGTCGATCGCACTGTATCCGCCGCGCGAAGGACTCGGCGAAGCGGAGCCGCACGCCGAGGTCGCGGGCGAGCGGGTGGAAACGCTCGAGCGCATGTCGCGCGGTGCGGTGCGCGTGCTGCTCACCACGGCGCGTGCCCTGCTCGAACGCACGCGGTTGCCGCGCGCTGTGGCTGTCTCGCGGCTCGAGCTGCGCCGCGGTGACCGCTGGCGACTCGGAGACCTCGTCGCGCACCTCGAGTCGGTCGGCTACGAACGCGTCGCGATGGTCGAGGACGTCGCGCAGTTCAGCGTACGCGGTGGCATTCTCGACGTCTACGGCTTCGGAATGACTGACCCGGTGCGCGCCGAATTGTGGGACGATGAAGTGGTCGAGCTGCGGCACTTCGACCTCAATTCGCAACGCTCGACACGTGCTGCGGAGGTCGCGCTCGTCCTTCCTGTCGAGACGTCGGCCGGTGACGACGAGGAGAGCGTCGAGCGTGTTACCATCGGCTCGCTCTTTCCGCCCGACACGCTTCTCGTGCTGCCGCAGGGCACCGACCTCGCACCCGAGCTCGAACGTACCTGGCAGGAGGCTGCGCATCACATCGAGCTGGCGCGGCGACGCGGCGAGGACACGGCGAACCGCGTCGAACTGTTCGACGCGCCGGCGCACGTGCTGGAGACGCTCCGCGCACTCGGCACGTTGCGGATCGTCGATCGGGCGACAGCGGATGAGCGGGCGATCGTCTTCCCGTTGAACGCCCCGGATCAGATCGATCGTGACATCAAGCGACTCCGCCAGCTCGTCCGCGGACCGACACCGACGGTCATCCTCTGCGACAACGTCGGCCAGTGCGAGCGGCTCGACGAGCTGCTGAGCGAGGGGGAATACACACCGTCGCCAGCTGCACTGACCGTCGGCGTGCTGCACGGCGGCTTCGTCATCCCGCCTAACGGCAACGATCCCGGGCTCCGGATCCTCACCGACCACGAGATCTTCCGGCGCGAACGCCGCTTGCGCCGTGCCCGCCGCTACCACGCCGGCGCCGCGCTCGACATCGGCAGTGCGCTCACGCCCGGCGACTACGTCGTCCACCTCGAGCACGGCATCGGCATCTATCGCGGGATCGTCACCACCTTCGTCCAGGAGAGTTCGATCGAGGTCGCGGTAATCGAGTACGAGGGGGGCGACCGGCTCAATGTCCCGCTCTACCGGCTCGACCAGATCGAGCGCTACCGGGCCGCCGGGGACGTCGATGGCGATGCGCCGCCGCCGCGGCTCCACACGTTAGGCGGCAAGCGCTGGGGCCAGCAGCGCGACCGCACGCGCGCCGCGATCAAGGAGATGACGGTCGAGCTGCTCGATCTCTACGCCCGGCGGCACGTGGCGACGCGGCCGCAGCACGTCCCTGACACCGCCTGGCAGCGGCAGCTCGAGTCGTCATTCCTCTTCGAGGACACCCCCGACCAGCGCAAGGCGACCACCGACGTCAAGCACGACATGGAGAGCGTCCGACCGATGGACCGCCTCCTGGTCGGCGACGTCGGCTACGGCAAGACCGAGATCGCGGTGCGCGCCGCGTTCAAGGCGGTGCAGTCGGGGCGGCAGGTCGCCATCCTCGTCCCGACGACGATCCTCGCCGACCAGCACGCCCGCACCTTCGGCGACCGACTGGCCGACTTCCCGATCCGCGTCGCGGTCCTCAGCCGCTTCCAGACGCAGAAGGAACAGGCGAAGACGCTCGTCGAGCTGGCCGAGCACAAGGTCGACGTCATCATCGGCACCCACCGCCTGCTCAGCCCCGACGTCACCTTCGCAGCGTTAGGCCTGATCGTCATCGACGAGGAGCACCGCTTCGGGGTGAAGCACAAGGAGCGCCTCAAGCAGTTGCGCCTCGAGACCGACGTCCTGACGCTGACTGCGACGCCGATCCCGCGCACGCTCCACCAGTCGCTGGCCGGCCTCCGCGACATGACGCTGATGCAGACGCCGCCGCGCGACCGCTCGCCAGTGCTCACCTTCGTCGAGCCGTCCGACGATGGGCTGATCGACGAGGGAGTTTCCCGCGAGCTCGATCGCGGCGGGCAGGTGTTCTTCGTCCACAACCGGATCGAGACGATCGAGGCGGTGGCTGACCACATCCGGCGCATCGTACCGCGGGCCCGCGTCGCCGTCGGCCACGGCCAGATGAAGGAGCGTCAGCTCGAGGACGTGATGCGCCGCTTCGTCAACGGCGAGATCGACGTGCTCGTCTCGACGCTGATCGTCGAGAGTGGCCTCGACGTGCCTAACGCGAACACGATGTTCGTCAATCGCGCCGACCACCTCGGCCTCGCCCAGCTTTACCAGCTGCGCGGCCGCGTTGGACGCTCGCACCGCCGCGCCTACTGTTACCTCCTCGTCCCCGATCAGGTCGATCCCGACGCCGAGCGCCGGCTGCAGGTACTCGAGCACCACACCGAGCTCGGATCGGGCTACCGCGTCGCGCTCAAGGACATGGAACTCCGCGGGGCGGGGAACCTGCTCGGCCCCGAGCAGTCGGGATTCGTCCATGCGGTCGGCTTCGACCTGTACCTGCGTCTGCTCGAGGAACAGGTACATCGCGTCACCCGCGCCGAGGGGGCGCCAGCGCTCGTGCCGGCCGATGTCTCGATGGATGTCCCCACGTACCTCCCCGACGACTACATCGACGCGCAGGACGCCAAGCTCGATGTGTATCGGAGGCTCACGCGGTTCACGCAGCCCGCCGAAGTCGACGCGCTGCGGCTCGAGCTTCGCGACCGGTTCGGGCCGCTCCCGGCGCAGGCCGATGCGCTCCTCGCGCAGGCGATGCTGCGCATCGTCGGCGGGCTCCTCCGGGTCGAAGGAATCCTGGTGCGCGGCACGGAAGCCCGTATTACCTTTCGGGCGGACGCGGTGCCCCGGATGAAGGGGCTGTCGGCCGCGTTCCACGAGGTCCAGTTCCAGGCTGACGTGAGACGCGCGCATCCACTGTCGCTCAAGCTCACCCGGCTCGGTGGCGCGCCGATGCTCGACGGTCTGGCGCGCGCGTTGCGGTCGCTCCTCGCCTAACGGCGGGCGTTGCCGCACCGGCCTCACCCGACATTCCACGCCCGTCTCCCCCCCGCATGATTCGCCGGAAAGGATTGCTCGTGCTCGCCGCGGCCGCGACCGTCGCCGCCTGTGAAGGATTCAAGGAAGCGATGTCGGCTCACGTCGACGTCGCCGCTCGCGCCGGAAGCCAGGAGCTCTCCTCGGAGCGGCTCGCCCAGATCATCGGCAGCACGAAGATGCCGCTGCAGAAGCCGATCTTCGAGGACTTCACCCGCGTGTGGGTATCGTACCAGCTGCTCGGCCACGCGGCCGCGCACACCGATTCGCTCGCCGAGCGCAAGTTCATCGACGACGCGATGTGGCCCGCCGTCGCCCAGGCCAAGCTGCAGCGCTTCTATCAGAAGGTCGCTGCGACGCTTCCGCACGACTCTGCCAGCGAGCAGAAATACAACGATGGCGGCTTGCTCGTCGCCCGCCACATCCTGCTCCTGACCCAGCGGCAGGGCGGAGCGCCTTATACGCAGCAGCAGATCGATTCGATCCACCGCGCGGCCGACGCGATTCGCGCCGGTATCACGCCGGTCAACTTCGTCGCCACCGCGAAGCGGGTGAGCCAGGATCCCGGCTCAGCGCCGAAGGGCGGCCTCCTTCCGCCCTTCGCGCCAGGCGAGATGGTGCCCGAGTTCGAGGTCGCCACCCGCGAGCTCAAGCCGGGCCAGATCTCTCCGGTGATTCGCTCGCAGTTCGGCTATCACATCATCGAGCGCCTGCCTTACGCTGAGGCGCGCGACGAATTTGCGAAGAAGTTTGCCTCGCAGTCGACGCGCGGCGCGGAGAGCACCTACGTCGCCCAGATCGAGAAGGATGGCAAGATCGAAGTGCGGAAGGATGCACCGGCGAAGGTGAAGTCGATCATGCGCGACCCGGACGCGTTCCGGGAAGACAAGACGGTGCTCGCGACGACGACGCTCGGGGAGTTCACCGGCGCGAAGTTCGTACGCTGGGTCGGGACGCTTCCGCCGCAGGTCCGCCCACAGATCCTGCAGGCTCCGGACTCGCTGCTCCCCGACCTCGTGAAGGCGATGGCGCGCAACGAGCTGATGCTCCATCGCGCCGACAGCCTGCACATCGACATCGACTCGACCGAGAAGGCGCAGATGTACACGGGCGTGAAGGGTGTCGTCGTCCGTCTCTGGCAGGCGCTCAACGTCGATCCGACTTCGCTCGCGGCGGCCGGGAAATCTCCGGCCGATCGCGAGAAGGTGGCCGGCGAGCGGGTGAACGCGTATCTCGACGAACTGATCGTCGGCAGCAAGCAGTTCGTGCCGGTGCCCGACGAGATCGCAACCATTCTGCGCCTCAAGTTCGAGTCGAAGATCGTTCCACAGGGAATCGACCGCGCATTCGAGCGGGCGCAGAAAGCGCGCGCTGCTTCCGACTCGAGCACACGTGCTGCGCAGCCGCAATCGAGCGTGCCGCTTCCGCAGCGTCCTCCGGCCAGCGCTCCAGCGCCCGCGCCGAAGCCGTAACCAGCAGGTCGCATGGCGGGCCGGTATTTCGGCCCGCCATGCTTCGTTTGATGGTGTCACAGCAGGGCTTTCCGATGCGCCGGACCCCGGCGCGTCGCGGCGGGTATCTTTCAATCATGCCACGCAAGCTTTCCGTCATCGTCGCGCTCGCGACCGCCGCGCTTCTCGCGCGCTCACTGTCCGCCCAGGACAGCACCGCTGCACTCGCCGCCGCGGCCGCCGCAGCCGGACCGGTCCCGGTGGACCGGGTGGTCGCCGTGGTCGGCAATCATCCGATCCTCTACTCCAACGTCATCGAAGCGGTCAACGTCCGTCGTTCCCAGGGACTGACGCTGCCAACCGACTCCGCCGGCCAGGCGAAGGTGATGCGTACGATCCTCAACGATCTCGTCGACGAGGAAGTGCTCGTTCAGAAGGCGAAAGAGGAGAAGGTCGTCGTTGCCGACAACGATCTCGCGACCACAGTCGAGGCGCAGATCAAGCGCGTCCGCGGGCAGTTCCAGACCGAAGCAGAGTTTCGCGCCGAACTGTCCAAAGCAGGATTCGGTACGCCCGAGGAATACCGTCGCAGCCTGACCGACGACGCCCGCCGTCAGGCGTTGCAGTCGCAACTGATTGCGAAGCTCAAGCAGGACGGCAAGCTGGTGCAGGTGGGTGTGTCGGAGGCCGACGTCTCGAAGACGTACGCCGAACGTAAGGCAGACCTGCCGAAGCGCCCGGCCACGGTGACCTTCCGCCAGATCGTGATCGCGACCAAGCCGTCGCCGGCGGCCCGCGAAGTCGCGCGAGTGAAGGCCGAGTCGCTGCTCGCCGAGATTCATCGCGGCGGCGATTTCGAGAAGATCGCGAGGCGCGAGTCGATGGACCCGAGCAAGGATCAGGGCGGGGACCTCGGCTGGAACCGTCGCGGTGCGATGGTTCCCGAGTTCGAGCGCGTGATGTTCTCGATCCCGCCGGGCGTCGTGAGCAATGTCGTCGAGACGCCGTTCGGATTTCACATCATTCGCGTCGATCGCGTGCAGCCGGCGGAGGTGAAGGTTCGCCACATCCTCATCAAGGCGGTGATCGACTCGGCGGCAGTCGCCGCCGCGCGGGCGGAGGCGGACACCGTCGTGGCGCAACTTCGCCGCGGAGTGGCGTTCGATTCGCTGTCGAAGCAGCACCATGACCCGATGGAGCTCCGCGGCGCATTCGATCCGTGGGAGCGCTCGCAACTTCCGCCCGAGTACGCGGCCGCACTCGAAGCGAAGAAGGCCGGCGACATCGCCGGACCGTTCCGGATCGAGGATCCGCGCCGCGGCGCGAAGTTCGTTGTCGTATCGATGCTCTCGGCGGTCGAGGGCGGTGACTTCACCATCGACGACCTGCGCGTGCGCATCCGCGAACAGCTGTCGCAGGAGAAGGCAATGCGGCGCATGCTCGACGCGTTGCGGCAGACCACCTACGTGTCGATCCGCATCTAGCGTGAGCACGGCCGTCGGCGGCCGCGAACGCTCCGCCGGCGATGGCGGCACACCGCGTCGTCCGCGGCTCGCCATAACGTTGGGCGACCCGCGCGGCATCGGTCCGGAAATCGTTGCCCGTGCGCTCGCCGACGAACGCGTGCACGCCGCCTGCAGCTGGCACGTGATCGGGCCCGCCGGCACCGCGGCGCTGGTCGATGAGCCGTTAGGCAGGTGGTCGGCAGGCGGCCGCGCCGCGGCCGCCGGAGAGTTCGCCGGCCGCGCCGTCGAGCGCGCGGCGCGGATGGCCCTCGCCGGCGAGGTGGATGGCATCGTCACCGCACCCCTCGACAAGAACGCCCTCCTCGCCGGCGGGTTCGACTTTCCGGGACACACCGAGATGCTGGCCGACATCGCCGGGGTTCCCGTGGCGATGATGCTCGCTTCGGAGAAGCTCCGCGTCGTGCTGGCGACCACCCACCTCGCGCTGCGCGACGTCCCGCGCGCGCTCACGCATGACGCAATCGTCAATGCGGCCGCGATCACGCGCCTCGGCCTTCGCGACTGGTTCGGAATTGCCAAGCCGCGGATCGCGCTCTGCGCGCTGAACCCGCATGCTGGTGACGGGGGTCGCTTCGGCCGCGAGGACGACGAGCTGCTCGCGCCGGCGGCGCGGGCGTCGGGAATCGACGGACCGTTTCCCGCCGATACTGTCTTCGTTCGCGCGATGCGCGGTGCGTTCGACGCGGTGATCGCGCCGTATCACGACGTCGGGATGACCGCGATCAAGGTCGCCTCGTTTGGGAGTGCGGTGAATCTGACCCTTGGCCTTCCGTTTCCACGGACCTCGCCCGATCATGGCACGGCGCTCGACATCGCCGGCACTGGTCGCGCCGATCCATCGAGCTTCATCGAAGCAATGCTGCTCTGCGCGCGCATCGCCGCGCGTTCAATGAATCCTCCATCCCCCGTTCGATGAAACGTTCGTTGCCCGGCGCGCTGCACCATGCGATCGCTCCGTTGATCCTTGCCGCGGTTGCCGCGTGCGCTTCCGCACCGGTGGCTTCGCCCCCACCGGCGCCGCCGGCCCCCACGGGTCGCAGCAGCGGCGCTCCGGATACCGCGTTCAGCGGACCGCAGCACGCCGTCAGCATTGCCAGCGACCCGGGTGCCATTGACGCGATCACAGCCGAGGGAATGCAGCGCTCGCACGCCGGCGCTGACCTCGGCTACCTGGCCGATGTCATTGGTCCTCGCCTAACGGCGAGCGCGTCGCTCAAGCGCGCCAACGACTGGACGGCCGATCGATTCCGCGAGTACGGCCTGGCAAACGTCCACCTCGAGCCGTGGAAATTCGGCCAGTCGTGGACGCGCGGTCCGGCTGCGGTGCGGATGACCGCGCCGCACGAACGCTGGCTCAACGCGGTGTCCTGGGCATGGGCACCGGGCACCAACGGTCCGCTGAACGGCGACGTCGTGTACATGGACGCGACGACGCGCAGCGAGTTCGATGCGCGCTTCGCCGGGAAGGTGCGCGGCAAATGGATCCTGCCGCGCGGTCGGGTCAACATCTGGAATCCCGATGGTCCGGCGATGACGCACGCCGACAGCACACGCGCCGACTCCCTCCGCCGCGCGCAGTTCGCCACGCCGCCCAGCGCATTCCGGGACTCGCTCGTCAGCGTCCTCGCGAACGAGGGGATCGCTGGCTACGTCACGTCGGGCTCGAAGCCGTTCGGGCTCGAGACGATGAGCGGTTCGCCGGCTCGGATCTATCCGTTCCCGTACATCGTCGTCGACAACGAGACGTATAACCAACTACACCGCCTGATTGCGCGCGGCGAACGCGTCGCGCTCGAGGCAAACATCCAGAACCGGACCGGCGGCGACTCGGTCACCGTCTACAACACCGTCGCCGAGATCCGCGGGAGCGAGAAGCCTGACGAGGTCGTGCTGCTCGGCGCACACCTCGATTCCTGGGACCTCGGAACGGGTACGACCGACAATGGCACAGGTTCGATCGCGGTGCTCGAGGCGGCGCGAATCCTTCGGGCGTCAGGCATGAAACCAAAGCGGACGATTCGCTTCGTCCTCTTCAGCGGTGAAGAGCAGGGACTTTACGGATCGCGGATGTACGCACGTGACCACGCGGGCGAGCTCGGGAAAGTTCAGTCGGTGCTCGTCCTCGACAACGGTACCGGCCGCATTCTCGGAATGGCCTTGCAGGGGCGCAACGAGCTGCGCGACATGTGGACCGCGCTGTTCGCACCCGCCGGCCCACTCGGCCCCTTCAAGGTACGCGCCGGAAACAAGGGCGGGACCGACCACCTGTCGTTCCTGCCTTACGGCGTGCCTGCGTTCAACTACGATCAGGAATCCCGCGGTTATGACCACACGCATCATTCGCAGATCGACACCTTCGACCATGCGGTGATCCCGGATCTCATGCAGGCCGCGACCGTCATGGCGATCAACGCGTACCAGCTCGCGAACCTCGACGAGTTCCTGGCGCGGGGGGCGATCAGTACTCCGCGCTGATCGGCAGCAGGACAGCGCGAACATCGGCCGTCGTCAGGCACGACGTCACCAGCGTGACGCGGTGCCTTGTCGTGATCAGCCCTGCTTGTCGGGTCGAACCTTCTCGCGCCGATCGCCTGCCGAGTGAAGGTCGACGGCGAGCGAGTCGATGCGCCGGCCGTCCATGGCGCGGACGATGAACACCGCGCCGCCGCCGGTGACGCGATCGCCGACGACCGGCAGCCTGCCTAACATTCCGAACACCCAGCCGCCGATCGTGGTGTAGTCCTCCGACGCGACGTCGAGCGAGTAGCGCTCATCGAGTTCTCCGATGTTCGTGCTCCCCGAGACCAGGACCTCGCCCGCTGCGGGCCGGGCGAACGGCTCGGCCGGCTCGTCGTACTCGTCGAGAATCTCGCCGACGATCTCCTCGAGCAGGTCTTCCATCGTGACGACGCCGGCGGTTCCGCCGTACTCGTCGAGCACGATCGCCATGTGCTCCTTCAGCCGCTTGAAGTCGGAGAGCACTTCCTCGACCTCGCGCGTGCCGGGCACGACATGCACCGGACGCATGATGTCGCGGAGCGAGAATTCTGCCGGGCGCCTGACGAGGACGCGCAGCAGGTCTTTCGCGAGCACCAGCCCGATCACGTGATCGATCGTCTCCTCGTACACGGGGAAGCGCGAGAATCCGCTCTCGTCGGCGATGGCGACCGCTTCGTCGAGCGTCGCTTCGATGTCGAGTGCAGCCATCCCTGTCCGTGGTGTCATCACCTCGCGAGCGTTCTTCTCCGAGAACTCGAAGACGCCCTCGATCAGGTCGGCATCGCGCTGCTGGAGGACGCCACCCTCCTGGCTCTGCTCGACGAGTAGCCGCAACTCGTCAGCTGAATGCACCTGCTCGTCGGCGTTGATTGGCTTCTGCCCGAACACGCGGAGCACCACCGTCGACGAGCGGCTGAGCACGATCGTGAACGGAATGACGATCCAGGCGAACACCATCAGCGGCGGGGCCAGCCAGCGGGCGAGCGATTCCGGATGATTGAGCGCCGCGCCCTTCGGGACCAGCTCGCCAAAGACGACGTGCAGGTACGTGACGACGATCAGGGCGATCGTCGCCCCGATCGTTAGGCGAAGCGACACCTCGATCGCCAGCGGCAGGTGCTCGAGCAGCCGCTCGAAGATCTCGCCAAGCGCAGCCTCGGCCACCCACCCGAGTCCGAGGCTGGCAAGCGTCACCCCGACCTGCGTCGCCGAGAGAAGGCGGGGAAGGTTTCCCAGCGCGCGGAGGGCGAGCCGCGCCTTACGATCGCCGATGCGCGTCATCGCTTCGAGTCGGGCGCGGCGCGAGCGAACGAGCGCGAACTCGGCCCCGACGAAGAAGCCGTTGAGCAGCACCAGCACGACGATGACGATCAGCTTGAAGATCACCCGCCAAAGCTACTCGCCGCGGACGCCTTACGGCCAGCCGGTGGCGGGCTTGTCGCGGCAATCGGCGGAGTTCGCGCCGCCTTTTATCGCTCGCTCGGCGTGATGTCAAGAGCAGAAAATGCGTGACGAACGATGCTCGCGGCGCGTCTTTGACCGATGACGAGTTCCTGCCCATGAGCGACTATCGCATCGAGAAGCAGCGATGTCCCGTAGTCGTCACGACGCACAGCGGGGAGAGCATTTCCGGCGAGATGTTCCTGCAGCCCTTCGGCCGTCCCGACGGCGGAACAGAGCGGCCACAGGACATTCTCAATGGCGCCGACCCGTTCTTTCCTCTCGCAATCTCGGATGACGAGACGGTGCTCATCGCCAAGGAGCAGGTGGTCGAAGTCTCAGTAGATTTCGATCCCGCCGAATCGTTCGAAAATGAGTCGCTGTCACGTCCAACCGTGATCGAGGTACGCCTCATCAATGGTGCGACGCACGCCGGCGCAATCTTCCTTCAGTTGCCCCTCGAGCGCCCACGGCTTCTCGACTTCCTGAACCGCGACACACAGCGGTTCCTCACGCTGCACGGCACGGAACGACGTCTCCTGATCAACCGTCAGGTGATTGAACGCGTCCGCCCGCTCGACTAAAAACATGGCACAACTCGATAGACTGCTGTCCGTCATGGTGAGCAACCGTGCGAACGCGCTCCTCCTCAACGAGGGTGACGTCGCGCAGCTCGAAGTGCCCGGCGGCGTCCGCCCCGTGACCAAGCAGCCGCTGACATCGCAGCAGGTCGTCTCCCTCCTGCGCGAGATCGCTCCGAGCGACGCCGCGTCGCGGCTCGACTCCGGCGAGCAAACCGTATTTCAGTACACGTCCGACGACGGCATATTCGTCGCGCGCGCGTTGCAGACCGATGGACGGTGGGAAGCAACAGTCCGCATTGATGATGACGGCAGCTTCCTGCGGGAAACGGGCGCACAGGTCGGCGGCGCGACCTCGGTGGCGACGCCAGTGGCCGCCGCGGCGCTGCGCGCACCGGCAGCCGCTCCAGCTGCGGCGCGCCCTGCGCCTGCAACGCCCGCGGCGCCGCGTTCGGCGCCAGTCACCGGCGCTCAGCCTGTAGTCACCGGCGCGCAGCCCGTAGTCACCGGCGCCCCGCCGGCGGGCCGCGTCGTCGCCAGTGAACTGCCTAACGTCTTCGTCGCGGACCCGCGCGCGAAGATCGAGATCGACACGCTGCTTCGCCAGCTGGTGAGCAAGGGCGGTTCCGATCTTCACCTGCGCGTCGGCGAGCCCCCGGTGTTGCGCCTCCATGGCGAGATGATGCGCATCGAGGGTCGCGAACCGGTTACCGACGACCTGATGCGGGCGATGCTGCTTTCGATCATGCCGGAGCGCAATCGCAACGAGTTCGAAGAGCTGCACGACACCGACTACGCCTACGAGATCGAGGGGACGGCGCGTTTTCGCGCCAATGCCTCGATGGAACGGAAGGGACCGGCCGCGGTGTTCCGCGTCATCCCGGCGCAGATGGTCACCGTCGAGCAGATGGGCGTCACGCCCGAGGTGCAACAGCTCTGCTACCTGACCAAGGGGCTCGTCCTGGTGACGGGCCCGACGGGTTCAGGCAAGTCGACGACACTTTGCTCGCTGATCGATCTGGTGAATCGGTCGCGGACGGATCACGTCATAACGATCGAAGATCCGATCGAGTTCGTGCACCCGAACAAGAACTGCATCATCACCCAGCGGCAGGTCGGGGTGCACACGAAGAGCTTCAAGAGCGCTCTCCGGGCCGCCCTTCGCGAAGATCCCGACATCATCCTCGTCGGCGAGCTCCGCGACCTCGAGACGGTCGCCATCGCGATCGAAACCGCCGAGACGGGGCATCTTGTCTTCGGAACGCTGCACACGACCACTGCGGCCGGCACCGTCGACCGGATCATCGACCAGTTCCCGGCCGACCGCCAGGAGCAGATCCGCGTCATGCTCGCCGAATCCCTCAAGGGCGTGATCTCGCAGACGCTGTGCAAGAAGATCGGGGGCGGCCGCGTCGCGGCGCGCGAAATCCTGCTGACGAATCCAGCGATCTCGAACCTGATTCGCGAGTCGAAGGTCTTTCAGATCAACTCTGTCCTGCAGACATCGCGCAAGCTCGGCATGGTTACGCTCAACGATGCGCTGATCGACCTCGTCGACGGCAACCTGGTCGAGCCGAAGGAAGCGTACATGAAAGCGATCGACAAGCCGAACTTCGCAACGATGCTGCGGAACCGGAATCACGAAGTCGATTTCCTCGACCTCGGCAGAAGCGCCGAGGAACCGGGCGCGAAGCCGGCGCCCGCGGCGCGTGCGGCCACGGGATCGTCGGCAACGGTCAAGCCGGGCAAGCGCTAGTCACGCGACAGGCGTCGCGCGATCGGCGCGCCTAACGCTGCATGTCAGTCCGTCTCTGGCCGTTCCTCGGCTTCGGTCGACCCGACGTCGCTTCGTCGCTCCCGGAGCTCACCCCGTGGTCGCGCGTACTCGTCGCGGGCACTGTAGCCGTAGCCGCCGAGTACCTCGCCGCCGCGCATGTAATCGGAACCATAGCCGCGGCCAAGGGGATAACGGTCCTGAGATGCTTCGTCGCGCTCCTCCATCGGGACACCTCCAGTGGTGGACGGGATCGAGCCGTGTAGCGGTGACGATGTGGCCTGAACCCGCAACAGGCAAGGTGAACCATTCGGGAGGTACCTTTCGGGACAGATTCGGCTATATTTAAAGGCTATGGAAATCCGTAACATCGCCATCATTGCGCACGTCGATCATGGGAAGACGACCCTCGTCGACAAGATGCTCCGCCAGGCGGGAGCGTTCCGCGAAAATCAGGTCGTCGACGAACGGGTGATGGACTCGAACCCGCTCGAGCGGGAACGCGGCATCACGATCCTCGCGAAGAACACCTCCATCCGCTGGAAGGGGACGAAGATCAACGTCGTCGACACCCCGGGCCACGCGGACTTCGGCGGCGAAGTCGAGCGCATCCTCCGGATGGTCGATGGCGTGCTGCTCCTCGTCGATGCATTCGACGGTCCGATGCCGCAGACGCGCTTCGTGCT
>JANMBU010000091.1:0-22086 GCA_031360575.1 Gemmatimonadaceae bacterium | reverse complement strand
GTTCACGGCGAGAAATGCGTTACCTGCTCGGTGCCGTCAGCGGCTCCGGGCGGTCAGGTCTACTAGCTCACGGTTTCCCCCATCCACGCGCCAACGCATCTCATGTTCAGCAAGCTCATTCCGCGCGACGAGAAGTTCTTCGACCTGTTTGACGAGATCGCCCGCCGCCTGACGCTGGCGGCGAAGCTTCAGACGAAGCTGTTCGACGATCCGGCACGGATGGCCGAGTACGTTGCATCGATCAAGGCCGTCGAGCATGAGGCCGACGTGCTGACCCATGACGTCATCACGCGACTGAACAAGAGCTTCGTGACGCCGTTCGACCGCGAGGACATTCACCAGCTGGCGTCGCGACTTGATGACGTGGTCGACCTGATCGACGGCACGGCGCGCCGTGCGGTGATGTTCCGGATCACGACCGTGCGCGAACCGGCGCGACAGCTCGCGTCAGTCATCGTCCGCGCGGCAGACCGGCTCGAGCAAGCGGTGGTGGCCATCAAGAGGCCGAAGATCGTGATTGAGCGCGGGCAGGAGGTCAAGGCGCTCGAGGAAGAAGGGGACGCGATCTATCACGAAGCGGTCGGCCGCCTGTTCGACGGGGGGGAGGATCCGATCGAGGTGATGCGCTGGAAGGAGCTCTACGACACGATGGAGCGGACGCTCAACCAGTGCGAGGACGTCGCGAACGTGCTCGAGTCGATCGCGCTGAAGAACGCCTAGGCACGGACCGACTCGTGGTTCACTACGTCTTGGCGATCATCGCCATCGCCTTCGTATTCGACTTCATCAACGGCTTCCACGACTCGGCGAACTCGATCGCCACCGTCGTCGGTACGCGCGTACTCAGTCCGTTTGCCGCGGTGCTCTGGGCTGCCTTCTTCAACATGGCCGCTGCGTTCACGGTCGGCACGGCAGTCGCAAAGACCGTCGGCTCGGGGATGATCAACACGTCGATCGTGACGCCGAGCGTGGTGCTCGGCGGTCTGCTCGGCGCGATCATCTGGAACCTGATCACCTGGGTTTACGGGCTGCCGTCCAGCTCATCGCACGCGTTGATCGGCGGCTATGCCGGAGCAGCGGTCGCCAAGGCAGGAATCGCCGCGGTGACCTGGGGACCGAAGTGGGTGATGACGCTGCTCTTCATCGTCCTCTCGCCGCTGATCGGATTCATACTCGGCGCGGCGCTGATGATTGCGGTCTACTGGCTGTTCCAGCGGCTGTCCCCGTCGAAGGCCGACCGCACATTTCGCGCACTGCAGCTCGTCAGCTCGGCGTTGTTCTCGCTGTCGCACGGCGCGAACGACGCGCAGAAGACGATGGGCATCATCGTCGGGCTGCTGGTCGCCGTGCACGGGAGCTTCGCCGCCGCCACCGGGTGGCAGCACCACCTCTACCTGCCTAACGCAGAAGTCATTCCGTATTGGGTCGAGTTCGGCGCCTACATCGCGATCTCGTCAGGCACGCTGTTCGGCGGCTGGCGGATCGTTGCGACAATGGGCTCGCGAATCACCAAGCTGCGGCCAGTCGGCGGATTCTGCGCTGAGACGGCTGGCGCGCTCAGCATCCTGCTGGCGACCCGGCTTGGCATCCCGGTAAGCACCACCCACACAATCACCGGGGCGATCGTCGGCGTCGGTGCGACGCACCGCTTGTCCGCGGTGCGCTGGGGTATCGCCGGTCGGATCGTCTGGGCGTGGGTGCTGACGATTCCCGCGGCGGCGCTGATGGCGGCGTTGAGCTATTACGTACTGCGTTACACGATCGCACCGTGACCGATCTGTTACTCCGGCACTGATCTCGCCACGCAGCTTTCCGCAGCGCGCCCGTTCGTCCCTGAACGGGGGCTTCGTCGTCCCGCACCGCCGGTTTTTCTGGATACTGCGTCGCTGTACCTCAATCGCGAGCTGAGCTGGCTCGATTTCAACGCTCGAGTGCTGCACGAGGCGACCGACTCGCGCAACGTGCTGCTCGAGCGGTTGAAGTTTCTCGCGATCTTCGCGACCAACCTCGACGAGTTCTACATGGTGCGAGTTGGCGGACTGCGCCGCCGCATCGCCGCAGGAATCATCGAGCCGTTCGCCGACGGGTTGCGTCCGCAGGAAGTCCTCGACCGGCTCGACGACCGCGTGCGGGAGCTGTGCGCCGCCGCGCGTCGGTGCCTTCATGACGAGTTGATTCCCGCCCTCGCGCACGCCGGCATCCGCCTGCTCGACGCCGACGAATTATCGCCGGCCGAAACGACAACGCTCGACGAATACTTCGAAGCACGGGTCTATCCAGTCCTGACGCCGCTCGCCGTCGATCCGGGCCATCCCTTCCCGTACCTGTCGAATCTGTCGCTGTCGCTCGCGGTCGCACTGCGGGAGCCGTTAGGCGGCACGGAGCATTTCGCGCGCGTGAAGGTGCCGAAGAGCTTGCCGCGATGGGTGCCGGTCGGGCGCCCGCATCACTTCATCCCGATCGAGCGCGTGATCGAGCGGAACCTGCACGTGCTCTTTCCCGGGATGGAGGTCATCGGTGCGCACCTGTTCAGGGTGACGCGCTTCTCCGACCTGGAGCTGGCCACCGGCGAAGAGTCCGACGACCTGCTGGCGACGATCGAGGAACATCTCTTCCAGCGCCGATTCGGGGAAGTTGTCAGACTCGAAACGCAGGAGGGGATGCCGGCGCACGTCAGGCAGCTGATCCTCGAGGAGCTCGAGGATCACAACGAGCTGGGCGCGCCGCGGCTCGGCGATCGCGACGTGCATGAAACGGGACCGTTGCTCGATCTCGGCGACCTGCTGACGATCGCGTCGCTGGAGATTCCGGAGTTACGCGATCCGCCCTTCGTGCCGGTGGTGCCTCGCGAGTTGCGCGGGGACGTCAACATTCTCGACGCGATCCGCGAGCATGACGTGCTCGTGCACCACCCGTTCGAGTCGTTCAGTGCGACCGTCGAGGAATTCGTCGCGGCGGCGGCGCGCGATCCCGACGTGATGGCGATCAAGATGACGCTGTATCGAACATCGGGCGACACGGCGATCGTGCGCGCGTTGCTCGACGCGGCGCAGCGCGGCAAGGAAGTCGTCGTACTGGTCGAGCTGAAGGCCCGTTTCGACGAAGCGAACAACATCGAGTGGGCGAGAACGCTCGAGTCGCATGGGATTCACGTCGTCTACGGGTCGGCGAACCTGAAGACGCACGCGAAGACTGCGCTCGTCGTCCGTCGGGAAGGGGAGGGATTCCGCCTCTACGCGCACATCGGGTCCGGGAATTACAACACGCGAAGTGCGCGGGTGTACACTGACGTCGGGCTGTTCACCGCGAGCCCGGCAATCGGCGCCGACCTGCGCGACCTGTTCAATTCACTCACCGGATTCGACGGCGACCGACCATACCGCGAGTTGCTCGTCGCTCCGAGAGGACTGCGAAAGGGATTTCTCGCATTGATCGAACGCGAGGCGGAGCACGCACGCGCTGGGAAAGCGGGGCGGATCATCGCCAAGATGAACGCAGTAGTGGATGACGAGATCATTCGCGCACTCTGCGCGGCGTCGGTGGCCGGAGTGCAGATCGACCTGATCGCCCGCGGGATCTGCTGCCTGCGACCGGGTATTCCCGGTGTGAGCGAGAACATCCGCGTGATCAGCATTATCGGGCGCTTCCTCGAGCATTCGCGCCTCTGGTACTTCGGGAACGACGGCGTCGGCGAGTACTATCTCGGCTCGGCGGACTGGATGCCGCGCAACTTCGACCGGCGAGTGGAAGCGGTCACGCCGGTGGACGACCGGACGTTGCATCCGCGTCTCGGCTCATTGTTCGAGACATGCCTGCAGGACAACCGTCAGGCATGGGAGCTCTGGTCCGACGGAAGCTGGCACCAGCGCCATCCTGGCGACGCCATCGAGCGCGCAACGCATCGCACGCTGCTCGGCGATCCATGGGGAATGGTGCGAAGCCCGACGCCGCGCGGGAACCCCCCGATCGAAACCGCGGTCTGACCGTCAGGCGAGAGCGATGGCGCGGTGAGTGAAGTCGTCCTCGTCCGCGGAGCCAATGACCTCGCCGGACGCATCGCAGAGGTAGACGGGGACGCGGGTCACGCGCTCGAGCAACCCGGTCTTGCGGCTGGCTCCCCACGTTTCGAGCCGAAGCGACGACGCTGGGTCATCAGCACTCACCGTGAGGCGGATGTCGGACTGCGACCAGCGCGTCTTCACGCCGGCGACGACCCCCGAGTGTCCGCGATCGAGTCCGTCGGCGACGCGGAGGATCGCCGCCAGCCGTTCGATCCGTTTCCTCGCCGGCTTGTCGAGTGAGGCGATGTTGCGATGGTCGCGCTTCGGCCGCGCGCCGCGATGGTACCGCGCCACGTTGGCGATGACGACCTGCTCCTCGGGATCGACGCCGAGCAGCCCGGCGTGGAGGATGAGATGATACGAGTGCTTGTGATGGCCCTCGTAGCTGATGTGGTACCCGATGTCGTGGAGCAGCGCCGCATCGGCCAGCGTCTGCCGGTCAGCTTTCTCGCAGCCGAGGCGCGTGCCTAACGCGTCAAAGAGCTGGAGCGACAGCATCCGGACGTGGCTGGCGTGGGGCTCGTCGAAGTGGCAACGCTCGCCAAGCTCATGGACCGAGCGCTCACGCGCGTCACCGGGATCGGCAGCGGCCGGCCGCACACGGGCGGCGTCGAGCAGCAGCCCTTCGCGAATTCCGTAGCGGGAGACGACCAGTTCGCGCGCGTCGAGTCGGGCAACGACTTCAGCAGCCACGCAGAGACCGGCGAGGATGATGTCGGCGCGCTCACGATTGAGTCCCGCCATCTTCAGGCGCTCGCCCGGCGACATGGCCACCAGCGCGTCAATGATCTGCTCGAGTTCTGCGCGACTCACCTTGGTTGCGTGCACGGTGCGCGCCGCGACGACGTCGTTCCGGGCAAGATGCATCCCGGCGAGGTTCGTGAATGTGCCACCCGATCCGATGACCTGAGCGCCGCGCCATTCGCGCGCCGGCATCCGGCGACGGAGCTCGGCGCGGACCTCGCGGCGCAGTTCGGCCACGTCGCGGCGTCGGGGCGACATCCCGAGGAACTGCTCGGTGAGCCGGACGGCACCGAACGGAAACGAGAGGAGTCGGTCGACCACCCCGCCCGCGCTCAGTGCCAGCTCGAGCGAACCGCCGCCGATGTCCATCACGACGGTGCGACCGACGGCGAGGTCGAAGTGGGCGATTGCGCTGAGGAAGCCAAGCCGCGCTTCCTCCTCACCGGAGAGCAGCTTGACGGTGAGCCCGGTGACGATCTTCACGCGCCGGAGGAACTCGGACCCGTTCGACGCGTCGCGGACCGCGCTCGTCGCAACCGCCTCGACACGCTCGGCGCCAGCGCTGCGGGCCAGCGCGGACATCCTGCCTAACGCGTCGACGGCGCGATCCATCGCCTCGGCGCTGAGCTCGTTGGTGGCCGCCATTCCGGCGCCGAGCCGCGGCGCCGCCTTCATCTCGTCGATGACACGAATCGTCCCGTCGGGCGAGACGTCGGCGACGATCTGCCGAATCGAGTTCGAGCCGATGTCGATAGCGGCAATGCGGGTCGCGCCGCGCTGGCGGCCGCGCGATCGGCGGCGCAGTGGAGTCGTCGGGTTGGTCATCTATGCTCCCTCGGTGGCTGCGCGCGCGGATGAAGTCAGGGAATAATAGAGCATGTCGCGAGCCGCTCGCCCGGCTCGGACCGCGCGCCGTGACGCGCTCGTTACCGTACCGCGACGCCGGTGCGACCGTCGGCCAGCAGCTTTGCCTCGTCGTTCCGAGACACCTGCCCCCGATAACGGAGACTCTGTGAAAAATTGGTCACTTGCGGTGTTCGCCGCCGCGCTCGTGGTCACCCTGCCATCGAGCGCCCCCGCTCAGAATGTCGATCTGACTGGAGCCGGCGCAACATTTCCATATCCGCTCTACTCGAAGTGGTTCGACGCGTACGCGACGACGACCGGCGTAAGGATCAACTACCAGTCGATCGGTTCGGGCGGCGGGATTCGCCAGCTGAGCGAGCAGACGGTCGACTTTGGTGCGTCCGACAGCCCGATGAATGATGCCGACCTAACGAAGGCCAAGGGCGGCGCGGTGTTGCACGTGCCGATGGTCATGGGCGCCGTGGTCATCACGTACAACGTCGCCGGAGCAACGAAGCCGCTGCATCTGACGGGCGACGTGATTGCCGACATCTACCTCGGCACGATCACCAGGTGGAACGATCCACGGATCGCCCTCCTCAACCGTGGCGCGGCACTGCCTAACGGCGACATCCTCGTCGTCCACCGTTCCGACGGCAGTGGTACGAGCTTCATCTTCACCGACTACCTCTCCGCCGTGAGCGCGGCGTGGTCGGCCGGTCCGGGGAAGGGCAAGGAAGTGCAGTGGCCGACCGGGATCGGCGCGAAGGGCAATGAAGGCGTGGCTGGCCAGGTAAGCCAGATGGCCGGATCAATCGGGTATGTCGAGCTGGCATACGCAAAGCAGAATAAGCTCTCGGTCGCTGAGCTGCAGAACGCGGCCGGCCGGTTTGTCGCACCGAGCATTGCGTCGGTGACCGCGGCGGCGGCAGGCGTCGCCGCGAAGCTGCCGACCGACACAGACTACCGGCTGTCGATCGTCAACGCACCAGGCAAGGATGCCTATCCTATCTCGTCGTTCACCTGGCTCCTCGTCTACCGGAACATGACCGACGCGGTCAAGGCGAAGAAGCTGAACGCCTTCCTGCACTGGGCGCTGAAGGACGGGCAGAAGATGGCGCCGCCACTCGATTACGCGCCGCTCCCCGGCAACATGGTGAAGCAGCTGGAGAAGCGGATCGGGAAGTAGATCAGCGGCTCTCCGCATGATGCTTGATCTGCTTGCCTTCGGCGAGGTAGACCGCGTCCTCGCCGATGTTGGTCGCGAGGTCGGCGACGCGCTCGAGGTTGCGGCTGACGAGGAGGACCTCGAGCGAGGGGTTGATGGTCCGCGGATCAGCCATCATGTGGGTGAGCAGCACCCTGAAGACGGAGTTGTGCAGGGCGTCGACCTGGTCGTCCATCCGGCAGACGGCCCTGCCTAACGTGCCGTCGGCGCGGATGAACGCGTCGAGCGCATCGCTGAGCATCTGGCGCGCGCGGCGGGCCATGTCCTCGATTTGCGGCTGCAGCTCGAAGGTGCCGCCCCAGGCGGCCAGTCGCTGCGCCGATTGGGCGATGTTGACTGCGTGATCGCCGACGCGTTCGAGGTCGCTCGAGATCTTGATCGCGGCGATGATGAAGCGGAGGTCGCGAGCCATCGGTTGCTGGAGCGCGAGCAGCGCGACGGCCAGCTGCTCGACCTCGAGCTCGAGGGTATCCACTTCGTGGTCGCCGTCGATCACCGCGTCGGCCTTGGCGGTGTCGCGATGGACGAGTGATTCCACCGACAGGTCGATCAGCGCCTCGGCCTTCGCCGACATGTCGAGCATGCGCTGCTTCAGTGTCGCCAGCTGGTCGTGGAAGTGGCGAAAGCGGGTCTGGTCGGGCGCGGTCATCCGAATCTCCCGGTGATGTAGGCATCCGTGCGATCTTCGCGCGGGCTGGTGAACATGCGCTCGGTGAGTCCGACCTCGACGAGCGTCCCCATGAAGAAGAACGCGGTGTGGTCGGAGACGCGAGCCGCCTGCTGCAGGTTGTGCGTGACGATGACGACGGTGAGTTCCCGTTTCAACTCGTACAGCAACTCCTCGACCTTCTGCGTCGCAATCGGGTCGAGGGCGCTGGCCGGCTCGTCGAGCAGCAGCACTTCCGGCTCGTTGGCCAGCGCCCGGGCGATGCAGAGTCGCTGTTGCTGCCCGCCCGAGAGGCCTAACGCGCTCTGGCGGAGCCGGTCCTTCACCTCGTCCCAGAGGGCGGCCCGGCGGAGGGAGCTCTCGACCAGGGCGTCGAGCTCGGCCCGGCTCAGCCGGCCGTTGATGCGCGGCCCGTAGGCCACGTTCTCGTAGATCGACTTCGGAAACGGATTCCACCGCTGGAAGACCATCCCCACGCGCTGCCTGAGGGCGGTCGCATCGATGCCGCGATCGTAGATGTTGTCACCATCGAGGGTGATCCGGCCGCTGTGCCGGATGCCGGGCACGATGTCGTTCATCCGGTTGATCGAGCGGAGAAACGTCGACTTGCCGCATCCCGACGGGCCGATCAGCGCGGTCACCGCGCGTGCGGGGATGATCAGGCTGATCTCGTGCAGCGCCTGCTTGGCGCCATACCAGAAGGAGAAGCTCGCGGCGGCGATCGTGCCCGGATGCACCGGAGTGTTAGGCGGCGAATGGTCGGCGGCCCGTGCGGCGGGCGGCGGAGGGCTGGTGACGGCGGTCATCCGAATCTCCCGGTAATGTAGGCCTCGGTGCGCTCGTCGGCGGGGGTCGTGAACAGTGTCGCGGTCGGTGCGAGCTCGATCAATTCTCCGGCCAGCATGAATGCCGTGCGGTCGGAGACCCGCGCCGCCTGTTGCATGTTATGTGTCACGATCACTACTGTCACCTCGCGGCGCAGTTCGTAGACGAGCTCTTCGACCTTCTGCGTGCTCAGCGGATCGAGCGACGCGGTCGGCTCGTCGAGGAGAAGCACCGCGGGATCGTTGGCCAGCGCGCGGGCGATGCAGAGCCGTTGCTGCTGCCCGCCGGACAATCCGATCGCGCTGGTGCGAAGCCGGTCCTTGACCTCGTCCCAGAGCGCCGCGCGGCGCAGTGCACGCTCGACGATCTCCGCAGTCTCCGCGCGTGACGGCGCGCCGCCACACCCTCGTACGCGAAGCCCGGCCGCGACATTCTCGCGGATCGACATCGTCGGAAAGGGCGACGGCCGCTGGAATACCATCCCGATGTGACGGCGGAGCGCGATCGCGCTGACGCCTTTCGCATAGATGTTCGTCCCCCGGAGCAGCACCGTTCCCTCGACCCGCGCGGTCGGCACCGTCTCGTGCATGCGGTTGAGGCAACGGAGGAGTGTCGACTTTCCGCAGCCTGACGGTCCGATGATGGCCGTGACCTCCCGCTCCCGGAAGTCGACCGATACGCCGCGCACCGCGGGCTGCTGGCCGAACCATGCGGAAAGTCCATTGACCACAAGGTCAGTCGGCGGCATTGCCGAAGCGGGCTCGCGTCGCAAGGCGGGCCGCGATGCTGAAGATGAGAACGAGACCGATGAGGACGACGGCGCCAGCCCAGGCGAGCGCGTGGGCTGACTCGTAGGGGCTGATCGCATAATTGAAGATCTGGAGTGGGAGGGCAGCAATCGCTTCGTTCAGCGACGTCGACATGAACTGGTTGCCGAGTGCGGTGAAGAACAGCGGGGCAGTCTCGCCGGCGATCCTGGCGACGGCGACCAGCGCGCCGGTCACGATGCCCGCTGCGGCCGTGCGAAGCACAATGGTCAGCGACGTCCGCCAGCGCGTGTAGCCTAACGCGAGCGCAGCCTCGCGCAGCGATGTCGGGACGAGCCGAACCATCTCCTCGGTGGTCCGGGTGACCATCGGGATCATCATCGTCGCCAGCGCGATCCCGCCAGCCAGCGCGGAAAAATGACCGACCGGCCGCACGAGAAACTGCCAGGCGAAAATTCCAACGACGATCGACGGAAGTCCGTTGAGCACGTCAGAGAGAAAACGTACGACGGTGGCCAGCCTGGTCGCGCGGTGTTCGGCGAGATAGAGGCCGGCGCCGATTCCGACGGGTAGGCCGATGCCCATCGCGATCGCGACGAGTATCAGTGTCCCGACGATCGCGTTCGCCATCCCGCCCCCCGCCTCGCCGACAGGCTTCGGCATCTGCGTGAAGAAGGCAAAGGTCAGCGACGACGCCCCTTTCTTCAGCAGGTAGAAGAGGATGAAGAGCAGCGGCAGCGTCGCCAGCAGCGCCGAGCCCCACGTCAGTGCAACCATGATCGCGTTGACGACCTTCCGGCGGCCCATCGTGCGTACCGTGTGCGCCGCGTGGGCGCGCTGCGACACGCTGGGATGCTCGCGCCGCGGCGGAACGACGAATGTCGGGCGGGGAACGGACACGTCAGTCCTGCCGCCCGACGCGCCAGACGAGCCAGCGGGCAATGCCGTTGACGACCAGCGTGACGACGAAGAGCGTGAATCCGACCGCCATCAGTGCCGACAGGTGGAGGTCCCCCGTCGCTTCGCTGAACTGGTTGGCGATCAGCGATGCCATGGTGTAGCCTGGCGCGAGCAGCGACGACGAGATCTCGTGCGTGTTCCCGATGACCATCGTCACCGCCATCGTCTCGCCTAACGCGCGACCGAGTCCGAGGATCACGCCGCCAATGATCCCCGAGCGCGCGTAGGGCAGCACAGCGCCCCAGATCATCTCCCACCGCGTGGCGCCGAGGGCGAGCGCCGCTTCGCGCTGCGACCGAGGCACGGCGAGCAGCACTTCGCGGGCGACGGCCGAGATGTACGGCAATATCATGATCGCCAGGATGATCCCCGCCGCCAGCATGCTTGGCCCGTAACTCGGTCCCGAGAACAGGGGCGTCGCACCGAGGTGCATCGTCTCCTTGAGGAATGGGACGATATGCATCCGCAGCAGGGGAATCAGCACGAAGATTCCCCACAGTCCGTAGACCACGCTCGGCACCGCGGCCAGCAGGTCGACGAGGAACGAAACAGGTTGGCGGAGCCACGCGGGCGCGAACTCGGAGAGGTAAATCGCCACGCCGATCGCCAACGGCGTTGCGAGCAGCAGCGCAAGGATCGCCGAGACGATCGTACCGTACAGGGCAGGTGCTGCTCCGAAGGATCCGTTGACCGGATCCCAGTCACTCGAGACGAGGAAGGAAAATCCAAATGTGTGCAACGCTGGCCACGCTGCCATGCCGATCTCGACGGCAATCACGATGAGCAGCAGGGGAACACACGCCGCGAATCCGGTGATCGCCGTCCGGTAGACGCGGTCACCGATCCCCGCACTCTCCAACCGGGACGCGAGCCCCGCTGGAGACTCTCCGAGCGCCTGCGGCCCGACCACGCGCTCCGGCGAGGTCACGACGTCGCGCCCACCTTGATCGACTTGAGCCGCTCGACGAGCTGCTTCGACATAGCGGCGGGAATCGGCGCATAATCGAGTGTGCTCGCCTGCGACTGCGCGTCGGTCAGCGCCCAGGTGAGGAAATCGACGAGCTTCTTCCCCTTGGCCGCATCGGGCTGATTCTGATAGGCCAGAATCCAGGTGAAGGAGGCGATCGGATAGGCACCGGCGCCCTTCGCGTTGACGATCGAGACGCGGTAGTCCGTATTCGCCGGAAGCGCGGCCGCCGCGGCGCCTGCGGCCGCAGTCGCCGACGCGACGGACGGCGCAACGAACTCGCCAGCCGCATTCTTCAAGGTCGCCGTCGCGATGTTGTTCTGCTTCGCGTAGGCGAGTTCGGCGTAGCCGATCGCGCCAACCGTCTGGCGAACCTGGCCTGCGACGCCCTCGTTGCCTTTGGCGCCGAGTCCGGTCGGCCACTGTACTTCCTTCCCCTTGCTGGGTCCGCGGCTCCACGCCGGACTCACCGCCGACAGGTAGTCGGTGAAGATAAAGCTCGTGCCGCTCCCGTCGGAGCGGTGCACGACGAGGATGTCCGCGTTAGGCAGGGCGACGCCGGCGTTGAGGTTGGCGATCCGGCCGTCGTTCCACCTCTTGATCGTGCCGAGGTAGATGTCGGCGAGCGTCGCCCCATCGAGCTTGAGCGGCTGCTTGAGTTCGGGAAGATTGTAGATCAAGGCAACCGCGCCGAGAACCATTGGAAAGTGGAGGATTGGCCCGCCCTTCGCCTTCGCCAGTTCATCGTCCTTCATCGGGCTGTCTGACGCGCCGAAATCGACAGTTTGCTCGCTCAGCTGCCTGATCCCGCCGCCCGACCCGATCGATTGATAATTGATCTTCACGCCGGTCCGCGTCGCGTAATCGGCGAACCACTTGGAGTAGAGTGGATACGGGAAGGTCGCGCCGGCGCCGGTCAGGTCGACTGAGCCGCTGCTGGCGACGGTGCCCTTTGCGCCATCACCAGCCTTTTGCGAGTCGGACGAGCAGGCGACGAGAAGCGCGGCGGCGGACGCGAGAGCGATGAGTCTCACTGGAGTCTCCGGGAGGCGAATGGGTTTGATGCGACCCCTAAGTCTATCGATCCCGGGTGACTCCACCGCCGTTGTCGGCGGTACGTTACCAAGGCGTTACATCAACTTCGGCAGGAAAGCGAAAGGGACGGCCGGGCTGCCGGCCGTCCCCTTTTGTCGCCCAGCCGATTGCACCTAGAACGCCGCCGACACGTGCACGTTGTAGGTGCGCAGATCGAGGGCTGGCGCCGTTACGCCGTTAGGCGACTGTTCCTGGAAGTCGAGCGACCATGAGAGCCGGTTGTTGACGTCGTGCGTCACGCCGGCGACGAGGAACCGGCCCTTGACGACCGGGAAGTCGCCGGTGCTCGGTACATACCCGTTGTCGCCGGTGATGTTGTCCGCGCGGAGCAGGATCCCCCACGTCTTGTTGCCCGCCGGATTCAGCATCACCAGCGGTTTCAGGTGCGCATAGACACTGAACAGCGAGCCGGATCGGTCGTCGGTCGCGATGCCGTTAGGCACGGCGCGCTCGTTCTCGTTGGTCGAGCGGGCAAAGGTGCCACCGACCATGAACGATGGCGCCTTGTACCCGGAGAAGATTCCGGCGCGGTTGTGCTTGCGGCCATCGCTCGGACGGAGCGGGCTGGCCACCGTGCCCTTGTAGATCCAGGGCGCCACGACGAGGCCGTGCGCCAGCGTGCTGCCGAACGGCGTCAGCGTCAGGCGCGCCGAATAGTCCTTGAAGCGGTCGTTCTCGGGCGTCGTGTAACCCGACCCGTTGGCCACCATGGCGAACAGTTCGCCGACGCCCTTGCCGAGGGAGAGGGTGGTCGATGCACCGAGATCGGCGGCGGAGAAGTAGCCACCGCGCTCGACGGCGATTCGCGCGACGTAACGCGGCCAGAACTGTTCCTCTGTTTCGTTGATGATCGTCTGCTGCATCCCGAGACGCACCTGCCCGTTCGCGCCGAGGAAACCCTCGTTGTTGAGCCAATAGTCGTACTGCACGAATGCGTACTTTGCGCGAAGGGTGTAACCGCTGTTGCCGCCGGGACGATAGACGTCGGCCGTCAGGCGGATACTCGTGCGATCGGCGACCTTCGCCTTGGCCGTGAGGTATGCCCGCTCGAGCTGGAACTGGTTAGCCGACCGGGCGCCGTTGCCCTTCGAACCGCCGTAGATGAACTGCGGATAGAGGATGCCGGAGAACTCGACGGGGAGGTTGACTGTCGTCGCTGCCGGCGCGGGTGCGGGTGCCGGCGCCGGAGTGGCCGGGGTCTGCTGCGCGACCAGCGCAGCCGGTGCAGCGGCGACGACCAGCGTCAAAAGCGCTCGGCTCACGTTACGTCGAATCATTTGGTCGGGGGGGTTCGGGGAATGCGATCGGAAAAAGACGCCAGGAAGCGCGTCTGAGGTTCGTTGATGTCACCAGATAATGCGTCAAACGTGTAACCGGTGACCGTTGGTAGTGTCACGCTCTCGTAACGTCGTTGGGAAACCATGCAGTCACCGTCGTGCCGACGCCCGGCGTGCTGGTGGCCTCGACTCGTCCGCCGTGCGACTCGACCAGGTGCTTGACAATCGCCAGCCCGAGGCCCGTCCCGCCCGCCTCACGCGCGCGAGCAGAATCCGCGCGGTAGAAACGCTCGAACACGCGGGGCAGATGCGCGGCAGATATCCCGATCCCGCTGTCGGTCACGCCGATCGCGATACGGTTTCCGTCGCGACGGGCGAATACCGTGATTGATCCCGCCGCTGTATAGCGAAGTGCGTTCTCGGTCAGGTTGCTGAGCACCTGCCTGACGGCGAGTGGATCGGCCGGCACGATCGCAGCGTCGGGCGCGATCTCGGTGTTCACGACGATCCCCTTGCTCTGTGCGGCATCGGTAATGGCGGCCGCTGCCTCGGTCACCAGCGCCCGGACGGCGATCTGTGCGATGTGCGGCTGCCATCCGCCCGATTCGATTCGCGACAGGTCGAGCAGATCGTCCACCAGCCGCTGCATGCGCAACGCGGCGGAGCGGATGGCCTCGATGAACTGGCGGCGTTGCGGCTCCGGTGGATCGTGGTCAGCGAGCGTTTCGGCGAATCCGCCGATCACCGTGAGCGGGGTCTTCAACTCGTGCGATACGTTCGCAACAAAATCACGCCGGATCGTCTCGAGTCGCCGAATTGGTGTGAGATCGAGGAGCGCGAGGACCGCGCCGGCGCCCCCGCTCAGCGGGCGCGCCGCGAGCAGGAGCGTGCGGCCGCCGAGCCGCAATTCGACGTCGTTGGTCGCCTCGCCGGCGATCGCATCGGCCAGTGCGGCGCGGAGCGACCGGTCGCGCGGAAGGCGATCGGAGGAGAAGGGAGCCGGATCGGCGATGCCGAGCAACGCGTGCGCGCCGGCATTCACACGGATCACTGTTCCGTTCGCGTCCACCGCGATGACGCCTTCGCCGAGCGAATCGAGGAGCGCCGTCATTAACGAGTCATCGCGCTCCAGCGCCTCGAGCCTCGCGGCCAGCTGCTCGGCCATCCGGTGGAGCGCGCCGGCAAGATCACCAACTTCTCCGGGTGCGGCGAGGGTGGGTCGCCGGCGCAGGTCGCCAGCGGCAATGGCCCGCGCAACGTCGCTCAATTCCGAGATCGGACGCGAGACGCTGCGCGAGAACAGCCAGGCGAGCAGCAATGCTGCCGCCGCAGCGACCAGCCCGGCGGTGAGGACATCGCGTCTCGCGCCGGCGACGATCCGATCGACGATCGTGGTGCCGACCGCGACCCGGGCCGTGCCTAACGGCGCGCGAACGGCGACATACAGCTCGTCATCACCGCGCGATGGACTCGGACGCTGGGACCGACCGACACCGGCGCGCCGCGCCGCAACAATCTCCGGACGGGTGGCGTGATTGTCGAGCGCGTCGAGCTGTGCCGGGTCGAAGTCTGAATCGCCGAGGACGTGCCCGGCTGAATCGACCAGCGTCACGCGGTGGCCGAGGATGGAACCGAGCGAGTCGGCAAGTGCGTCGGAACGCGCGGCGCTGGTCCAGCGCGCGGAGACGATACGTGCCTCACGTTCGAGTTCGTCGCCCGTCTGACGGTAGAGACGGTCGCGCAACTGCTCACTGGCGATCGCGATGACGAAAATCACCAGCACGCCGACCAGAGTCAGCGACCCGGCAAGGAGCCGCTGCGCCAGCCGCATCAGCGCTCCGACGAGCGAGGCGGCGCGTTCAGGCGATAGCCGAAGCCGCGCACCGTCTCGATCAGTGCGCCCGCAGCACCGAGCTTCGTGCGCAGTCGCTGCACGTGCATGTCCACGGTGCGCGTCTGAATGTCCGGCGCTGCTTCCCACACCGTTTCCAGAAGGTGCGACCGTCCCTGCACACGTCCGCGCCGCTCGGCGAGCGTCAGCAGCAGCTTGTACTCCGTCGGCGTCAACTCGACCTCTTGCCCGTCGGTCGTCACACGGTGACCGGCGCGATCGATCCGCAGCGGGCCGATCACCAGCGCGTCCGCCGTTCCAGCCGTAACCGACAGCTTGGTGCGGCGAAGGATCGCCGCGACCCGCAGCACGAGTTCCTGCGGACTGAACGGCTTGGTCTGATAATCATCGGCGCCGAGCGAGAGACCGCGGATGCGGTCCTCCTCCTCGCGCCGCGCGGTGAGCATCAGTACGGGGACGTCGCGGGTGTTCGGTTCGGCGCGCAACCGCTCGAGTACGTCGTAGCCGGACAAGCCGGGCAGCATGAGATCGAGTACGACCAGCGCAGGCTCCTCGTCGCGCACGCTGGCGAGTGCGTCGCCGCCGTTGCCGGCCGTGGACACACGAAATCCGGCCTTGGCCAGATGATAGGCAACCAATGCGCAGATGTCGGGTTCGTCATCGACGACGAGCACGCGCTCGCCCCCGCCGATTACTGCAGCTGGTGCCGTCACGCGCGCTGCGCGGAAACGCGTCCGCGAATCTTCGCGACGAGCATCTCGATCGCGACCTCATTGTGCCCACCACGGGGAACGATCACGTCCGCATAACGCTTGCTCGGCTCGACAAACTGAAGATGCATCGGCTGTACGGTAGAGAGGTATTGCGTGAGAATTTCATCGAGCGGTCGCCCGCGTTCGGCCATGTCCCGCCGGATCCGGCGAATGAGCCGGATGTCGGCGTCGGCGTCGACGAACACCTTCACGTCGCAGAGCGAACGAACACGCTCGTCGGCGAAGAGCAGGATGCCATCGATCACTACCACCAGCCCAGGTTCGACTCGTTCGGTCATGGCGGTCCGAGCGTGTGCAACAAAATCGTAGACCGGCTTGTCGACTGCGCGTCCGCTGCGGAGTGTCGCCAGCTGGTCGACGAGCAGGTCGACGTCGAGCGCATCGGGATGATCCCAGTTCACCCGCCGACGCTCCTCCATCGGGAGATGCGAGAAATTCCTGTAGTAGGCGTCCATGTCGATGAAGGCGACATGGGCCGCCTGCAGCGAGCCGGCGATGCGACGGGCGACGGTCGACTTGCCCGAGCCAGACCCACCGGCGATCCCGACGATCAGCGCCACGAGACAGCGCCGACACGCTGATCGTGAACAAGCTGCCGACGGCGGCAGCGGAAGGGGAGCGCGTGGTCTGTCACAGTTGGGTATCAGCGGGAAGAGTGCAGTGGCTCGCGTTGGAAGGTCGCGATGCGGAGGAAGGGCGTCAACGCGCCCTGCCCCCTCTCCGCAGCGGTCACTAGCTTGGGTGGATGCAAAGCGTACTTTCGCAGGCGGTCGCGCTCACGCTGCTCGGAGCGGTGGCCTGTTCCCGCCCTGCTGTTCGCGTTCCGCCCGCGGTCGCGTCGAAGCCTGTCGTGATGCAACCGGCCGCGGCGCCGACGTGCACCGATACGGCTCGCGTTGTGCTCGTCGCCACGACCGATGTGCACGGGCGGTTGCGCGGATGGGACTACGAGCAGAATCGCGCCGATTCCGCGCGCGGGCTCGCGCGCGCGGCGACGGTCATCGATTCGATTCGCGGCGCGAATCCGAATCGGGTAATCCTGCTCGACGCCGGCGACCTGCTGCAGGGAAACATGCTCGCCTACGTCTCGGCCCGCGTGGCTCCCGATACGATGATTGGCCCCGTCGCGGCGATGAACGCCATGCACTACGACGCATCGGCGATCGGCAACCACGAGTACAACTTCGGCCTTTCCTACCTCGACCGTGCAGTGCGGCAGGCAGCGTTCCCATTCCTGTCCGCCAACACGTTCCTGCCTGACGGTCGGCATGCGTATCGTGCCTTCACGATCGTCGAGCGCGGCGGGATCCGCGTCGGGATCGTCGGGGCGACCACGCCGGGTGTCGCGGTCTGGGATCGCGACAACGTGCAGGGTCGCCTGACCTTCGGCGATATCGTCCCCGCGGTGCGAGCCGCTGCCGACTCGGCGCGGTTGGCCGGCGCCGAAATGATCGTCGTGACGGTTCACTCCGGGCTCGATGAGCCATCGAGCTACGACACCGCGACCACTGGACTGTCGGCTGAGAACGTTGCAGCGCGCGTCGCACGGGAGGTGCCTGGCATCGCCCTCATCGTCTACGGCCATTCGCACAAGGAGAACGCCGGATCGGCGATCGGTACGACGCGAATGCTGCAGGCGAAGAACTGGGCGCAGAGCGTCGGCTGGGCTGTGCTCCCAGCGACTCGGTGCGGGCCGCATAATGATGTCGCGATCGGCCAGGTCTCGAGCGGGGTGGCCGCGGTGGCGGGTCACCGCGAATCGGCGGCGGTGCTCGCCGTGACCGACGATCTCGATCGACGGACGCGGGCGTACGTCACGGCGCCACTCGGTCGGACGCCCGCTCGCTGGAGCGGCGACTCGGCCCGGGTGCGCGATGTTCCGGTGACGGACCTCGTGCTCGAGGTGATGCGGAAAACCGCGCACGCCGATCTGGCCGCCGGATCAGCGTTCACGTTCGCAGGGCTCGACAGCGGCACGATCAGCATCGCCGACCTCGCGCGGCTCTACCCGTACGACAACACGCTCCGCGCCGTCCGGATCAGTGGTGCGCAGCTGCGCGCGTACCTCGAGCAGGCAGCGCGGTATTATGGAACGTTAGGCGACACCGCGCAGCCGGTCATCGACCCGCACATTCCCGGTTACAATTTCGACATCGTCGCCGGCGCTGATTACACGCTCGACCTGTCGCGGCCATTCGGATCCCGGGTGACGCGACTGCGGTTCCGCGGGCGCGATGTGGCGCCGTCGGACAGCTTCACGATGGCACTGAACAACTATCGGCAGACCGGGGGTGGTGGGTATTCGATGCTCGCCGGCGCGCCGGTTGTCTTTCATGGCGACGACGAGATTCGGATTCTGCTCGAGCGCGAAGTCAGGACGCGGGGGACGATCAACCCCGCCGACTACTACCATCGCAACTGGAAGATCGTCCCGGCGGCGGCCGTTGCTCGGGCCTATCGCGCCGGCCGCGCGAAGGCGTACGAGAGCGAACGTTCCCGTCCATCGGCGACCGAGCCGTACCTGCGCGTCATCTCGACGAACGATTTCCACGGCGCCGTCGAGGCCCGTCCCGATGCGCAGGGAGTTCGCCGCGGGGGGGCGGCCTACGTCGCAACGGCGATCGCTCGCGCCAAGACTGGCTGCGTTGCGCCACGCTGCGCGACGCTTGTCCTCGACGGCGGCGACGAGTGGCAGGGAACTCCCGCGTCCAACCTCGTCTTTGGTCGCTCCGTCGTGCCGATGTTCGAGCACTGGGGCGTCGCCGCCTCCGCGTTAGGCAACCACGAGTTCGACTGGACGACGGACACGCTCCGCGCCCGGATGCGCCAGGCAACGTACGGAATCTTCGGGGCCAATGTCCGCGATACGCGGTCGCGCGACGTGGGCTGGATCCGCAACGACACCATCGTCAGGCGCGGCGCGCTCCGCGTCGGGATCATCGGCCTGGCGACAACCGGGACCCCGCAGACGACCCGCGCCGGGAACGTCGTCGGGCTCCGCTTCGTCACCCAGGCGCCGATCGTCGACTCGATCGGCCGCGTGCTGCGGCGACGGGGCGCCAACCTGGTCGTCGTGGTCGCTCACGCCGGCGCGCGTTGCGACGGCCGCGGCGCAACCAATTGTACGGGCGAAATCATCGACTTCGCCAACGCGCTGACTGAGCCTGTTGACGAGATCATCAGCGGTCACACACACACCCGTGTCGATGCGGTCGTCCGGGGAATGCCGATCGTCCAGGCGCGCTCGCGTGGCGAGGCAATCAGCGTCGCCGACATCTATCAGTCACAACGCGGCGCAGCGGACACGGCGACGGCGCACATCGTCGAAATCTATAGCGACTCTCTGCCAGCCGACAGCGTGGTCGCGGCGATGGTCACCCGAGCCGTGAGCGCCGTGCAGTCGGAGATGCTGGCCCCCGTCGCGACGATCGCAACGACGATGACCCACTCCGGCCGGCAGTACGCGCTTGGTAATCTCATCGCCGACGCCCAGCGTTGGATGACGAAGTCGGATGTGGCCGTGATGAACAACGGTGGAATTCGCGCCAACCTGCGAAGCGGCATCGCACACTTCGGCGACCTGTACGAAGTCGAGCCATTCGGAAATACCTTGTTCCGCTACACGCTGAGCGGTGCCGCACTCCGCGCATACGTCGAAGCGCTCGTCGCCAAGCCGATCAATGTTCATGTCAGTGGCCTGACGGTTCGATATGACGCGTCGCGGCCGGCGGGCGCGCGCATCGTCACCCTGACACTCGGCGACAGTGCGAATGTTGTCGACACGCGCGAGTACACACTGACGGTGAACGACTTCATGGTGACGGGGGGCGACGGGCTCGCGCTTACTCGAGATGCAGTTCGCCTCGACGACCTGAAGATCGTGGCCCTCGATGCACTGACGGAATACTTGCGCGCGCAGCCGCAACCGGTCGCCGCGCCAACCGCGCCGCGAATCATCGACGTGTCAGGACCGCGGCCGTGAGCGCGGTCGCGCGCGTCGGAGCACGCTGACATGCCGCTCGTCGATCGCGAGTTGCTCCGCCGCCTGCCGAAAGCGGAGCTGCACTGTCACCTCGACGGATCGGTGCGGCCGGCGACGCTGCTCGACCTCGGTCGAGAGTACGGCATCGCTATGCCGGCGCCGACCGAGGCCGCGCTGCGCGAATTCATGATCGTACGCGACGCGCGCACGCTCGAAGACTACCTCGCCCGTTTCGACATCACCCTCTCGGTGATGCAAACCGAATCCGCACTCGAGCGGATTGCCTACGAACTCGGCGCCGACGCGGCGGCGGAGGGTGTCCGCTACATCGAAGTCCGCTACGCACCGGTGCTGAACCTTCGCGGCGGCATCGCGCTCGGCGCCGCGGTCGAGGCGCCATTGCGCGGACTCGCTCGCGCCGAGCGCGAACACGGGATCGTTGGGCGCCTGATCATCTGCGGCATCCGCAACATGTCGCCTGACGTATCGCTCGAGCTCGCGCGGCTGGCCGTTGCGTACCGCGCGGCAGGAGTCGTCGGGTTCGACCTCGCGGGCGGCGAAGCGGGTAATCCCGCATCGCGCCACATCAAAGCGTTCGAGCACGCACGCGGACACGACATGGCCTGTACCTGTCACGCCGGGGAAGGCGATGGCGCGGCATCAGTGCGGGACGCAGTGCACATCTGCGGCGCGAGCCGGATCGGGCACGCTACCCGCCTGATCGAGGATGAGGCGCTCACCGAGTACGTGAACGATCGCCGGATCGCGCTCGAAATCTGCCTGACCAGCAACGTGCAGACGCGCGCAACGCAGTCGTACGAGACACACCCGCTCAGGCAGTATTACGACCGCGGGCTCAACGTGATCCTCAACACTGACAATCGCCTGATGAGCGGGACCACCCTCGTCGACGAGTACGAACATGCTTCCCGAATCGGCTTCGACTTCAACGAGCTGGCGCGGATGGCGCTCAACGGATTCGAGAGTGGCTTCCTTCCGTTTGCGGAGCGGCGCGTGCTGGTCGACCGCGCAAAGGCCGAGATCGCGGCGCTCCGGGCGGCCCCATGATCGACGCTCTCGGCGGCGCTGATGGCGGAACGCCGGCCACGGCATCGGCCGCGGCCGCTCGTCAAGCCGCCGCCCGCCTTGGTGACCAGCTCGCGTTAGGCAGCGCGCCGGTTGCGGCGATTGTGCTCGGCTCCGGATTGGGCGGGCTGGCCGAACGGATCGAGGGCGCGCGCCGCGTTGCCTTCCGCGATGTGCCGGGGTTCCCCGCGGCCACCGTCCACGGCCATGCCGGCGTCCTGATCGCGGGGCGCCTTGCTGGTCGGGCTGTCCTCGCCATGGCCGGGCGCTTTCACCTCTACGAGGGCCATTCGCCGCGGCTCGCCGGCTACGGGGTGCGCGTCCTCCACGCGTTAGGCGCGCGAACGCTGTTCGTGTCGAACGCCGCCGGCGGCATCAACCGGAACTTTGCGGTGGGCGACCTGATGGTTATCGCCGATCAGATCAACCTGATGTTCCGCAATCCGCTCGAGGGTTCGCTCGAGCCGGGCGACGTCCGCTTCCCCGACATGTCCGACCCGTACGACCGCGAGCTCCGGGCGCGGCTGCATGCCGCCGCCGCGCAAGTCGGTGTCGCACTCCGCGACGGCGTGTACGCGGGACTGCTCGGGCCATCGTACGAGACGCCGGCCGAGGTCCGCATGCTCGAACGCATGGGCGCCGACGCGGTCGGGATGTCCACCGTCCCCGAGACGATCGTTGCCCGCGCCATCGGGATGCGCGTGGCCGGCGTCAGCTGCATCACCAACCTGGCGAGCGGACTCTCGCTCACTGCGCTGTCGCACGACGAGGTGCTCGAGACCACGACGCGCGTTGGCCGCGATTTCGAGAACCTTGTGACGAGCTTCGTCGGCGCGCGCCGAGGGCGCCCCCGGCCACCCGTAGGCGCGAACATACCCGACCCGCGCCCCGCCCCCGCCCCGCGCCGCTCGCGGGGGCCCCCGGGGCGGGCGCCCACCGATGGTGTGGGGGCCCCC